>NZ_CP109583.1:7912583-8515166 GCF_036250755.1 Streptomyces uncialis
CGGGGAGCCCGCCATCTCACCCTCGTCAGCCGCAGAGGCCCCGACGCCCCCGAAGCGGAAGCACTCCTCGCCGATCTGCGGCACGGCGGCGTCAGCGTCACCGCCCACGCCGCCGACGCCGGTGACTACGAGGCGATGGACACCATCGTCACCGGTATCACCGCCGCGGGCAGACGTCTGGCCGGAGTGGTGCACGCCGCGATGGTCCTCGACGACGCCCCGTTCACCGAGTTGACCGACGAGCGCCTCACGAAGGTCCTCGCGCCCAAACTCACCGGCGCCCTCATCCTGGACCGGCTCACCAGCGGACTCGATCTGGACTTCCTGGCCCTCTACAGCTCCGTCACCGCGCTCACCGGCAACACCACGCAGGCCGCCTACAGTGCCGCGAACCTGGCTATGGAAAGCCTCGCCCGCAGACGCAGGCGCGAGGGCGCACCCGTACTCGCCATCCAGTTCGGGGTCATCTCCGACGCCGGGTTCGTCCACCGCGACCAGACCGGCGGGACCCTGGCCGCCCGGGGAATGACCGGCACCACCGCCCGCGAAGCCCTCCAGAACCTGGACCGGCTCCTCGCCCAACCTCCCGTATATCTGCCCAGCCCCGCCATCGCCCTCACCCACATGGACTGGGCCACCGCCGCCGGCTTCGTCAGCACCCTCACCGCCCCCCGGACCGCCGGACTCCTGCCCCCGCAGGACGACACGGCCACTCCCCTCCTCCGTGAACAACTCACCCACGCCGACCCGGAAGAAGCAGCCGACCTCGTCGAGAACGCCCTGCGTGAGCTCCTCGCCGCGACCCTCAGAACCACCCCCGACCACATCCGCACCAACCGCCGCCTCGACCAGATGGGCGTCGACTCCCTCATGGCCACCGAACTCAGCACCGCCATACGCAACACCTTCGCCTGCGAACTCCCACCCGTCGAACTCACCAACGCCGCCGACCTCACCGCCATCACCCACCGCGTCCTCACCCGCCTCAACCTCCAGCAGGAACCCACCCCTGGCCCGTCTTCGCAGACCTGAAATGCCGGATGCTCCTCATCAGGACCGCTCAGCTCCTCACCTCGCCGAAGGATCCGGCCCCGGGATCGGGCTGCCGACGTTGAGAGGCCGACCTGGTCGCCGTTGGCCCGCAGCGATCACGCCGCGCCCGTGATGCCCGGAACCGCGACGCTGCGGGAGGCATCACGAATGTTCCCGGTACCCCTGCGTTCGTCGTGCACCGAGCCTCCCTCTCGGGCGGCCGGAGAGTCACCGTGCGCGGCAGCGGCCGGGGCGAGATCCTCGGAACCGCCTACAGCGGCCACGACCTGGTCGTGTTCCTTGCGGGTGCCGGCGTCGCCGGACCCGAGGCCGTCCCGGACGACCCGCAGTGGGGGGAGTGGCGCGGCGGCCATGCCCATGAGTTCGGCGCCGGCCGAGTACGTGCTCTTGACCCGGGACTGCCGTGGGCCACCGGCTGGAATTGTCGCCTCGGGGTTCAGATGTGAGAGCTCGTGGCCGAAGAACGGGGTACGCCGATCTTCCCCTCCGGCCCCGGGCGTTCCGGGTCCCGCTGCATCCCTGCCGGTTGCGGAGTGCCGAGTCGCACCGTGAGGTATCCGGCGGTCAGTGCGGACAGGGTTGTGTACGGGCCGGTGTGTTCGTCGCGGGTGAGGACGGCGATCGCGGTGTCCTGTTCTGGGAGGCGGACCAGAAAGGAGCGGTGGCCGGGATTGTCGCCGTGGTGGAAACGGGCCGGGTGCCCGGCCAGGGTTTCGATGAACACGTCGTAGCCGTACCCCGAGACGGCCAGCGGCGACGGAAACCGGATACGTGGGACGGCACGCGGGGTGAACATCGCGTTCAGGGAACCGCGGGTGAGAAGCTCTCCCCGTTCCAGCGCAACCACGAAATCCGTCACGGCGGCACATCATGGCTGCTCAATCAGTTCAAGGGAAAACCGCTTCGTGCGGCCTGACAGCAGGACCAACGGCATCACAGCTCGTCGATCAACCGCGCATACATGAACATGTCCCGGCGTGCGTCCCCCACCTGTTGCCATCCACGCAGCACCGAGCGCGACCCGCGCGGAGCAACCTCACCGCTGCTTCATCAATGACGACAGAGGGTGTCGGGTTTACGGCCGACGATGGACGTATGCGCGAAACCCCGGAAGAACTCGACAAGCTCCAGTCCCTCCTCGACTCCTCCCTCTCCGGCTCGACCGCACACCTCCGCTCGATCGTCGAGGGCCGCACCATCACGGCGGCGCAGCTCACCGGGGTCCTCACCGGCATGTGCACGCTCGCCCTCTCCACGGTGACCGCGAAGGGCGAACCGCGGATCAGCGGCGCCGACGGGCACTTCCTGCACGGCCGGTGGCACTTCGGCACGGCGCGCAACGCCGCCAAGGCGCGTCATCTCGCGGCCCGTCCGGCCGCCAGCGTCGCGCACATGCGCGGCGAGGACCTCGGCGTGTTCACCCACGGCACGGTGGAGGAGATGAACCCCGAGGACGCCGGGACCACGGCCGACTGGCAGGAACTCCGCGCCTACTTGAAGGACTTCTACAACGACGACGCCTTCGACTGGAACCGCGAGGTCGTCTACTACCGGCTGAACCCGCACTGGACGACCGTCTACGCCCCCGACCTCGACAAGCTCACCGGCCCGTGACGCCGGGACCGTCGACGAGGACCTGCACCTGCGCGTACGTGGGTGCGGGGCCGGTCGACGGCGCGCCCTCGCGTACCGCCGGCACCGTGGCGACAGCCTCGCCCAGCGCCCGCCGGTACAACAGCGACCCGAGGCTGCCCCGCCCCCAAGCTCTCAACTCCGCTTCGCTGCGCTCGAGCAGGGGGCCGCTCGGCGTCTTGCACCGGTCGGAGCGGGGAACCGTGTACTTGTGCAGTGCCGCCTGCGGGCCGAACGCGCCCAACAGCGCCTGCTCCTTGCCCACCTTGATGCGCTGGCGGGAGGTGGCCGAGACGTACGTGAGGCCCGAGATGATGTCGTGCCGCACCTGGAAGGCGTAGCGGAGCTTGTAGTGGCTGCCCTCGGTGAGGGTGAACCCCTTCTCCTTCAGTTCGGCGAGCGCCTGCGGGTCGTCCAGCTGCCAGGTGGTCGGGGTGCCGCCCTCGCTCTCCAGGGTCAGCGACCGGAGGACCAGCCGCCGTCCGTCGTCCGCCGCCTGCGCCACCGTGCTGCTCGTCTCCTGCTCGGGCATGTCGTCTCCCTCGGTTGTCGGGCCGGGCCGGCCGGGTGCGCGGCCCGCATCGCAGGAGAACACGGTGGTCTCCCCTGCTTCCGGCCCTCGCCGGGCCATGGCCCGGGCCCCGCCCCGTTGATCTGGAATCCGCCGGCCGTACCCGCCTGGCGTGCCGTTGCTCCTCACCGGGGCTGTCCGGCCGGGCGGCCGTCCGGTGCTCCCGCGCTGCCTGCCCGGCTGCTGTCTGGCGGCGGTGCCGCTCTCCCCCGGGGGGCGACTCTCCTCTTCTCCTCCGGGCGAGCCTGGGCAGGGCCCCGGTCTCATGCGAAAGGGTGGTGGCCGTCCGACCCGCCCCGGCACGGCGTCGCCACCGGCCGGGGCGGCGGTGGGATGAGGACAGCACTCCGGCCGGCGAGAGCCGGGGAACCTCCCAGGGGCGGAAGACCATCGTGATCGTTCGCATCATGGGCGAAAGCCAGGTCAAACCGGCCGACTCGCACCTCTCCCAGCTGAACCGGCTCGACGAAGAACTTCTGGCCTACATGGAGGACGGCGACGAGGAAGGCTCCAGGCGGACCCTCGGCGCGCTGCTGGACGCGGTCCGACGCCTGGGCGAGCCCCTGCCCAACGACGCCCTGGCGCCCTCCGAACTCGTCATCCCCGCACCCGACGCCTCCCTCGACGAAGTCCGCGGGAGGCTCAGTGACGACGGCCTCATCCCCAGCTGACCCACCGCACGGAACACCTTGCAGAGCCCCGCCGGGTCGCTCATTCGGGTGGGTGGTGTGGGGTATCACGGGGGCGCGGTCCGAGTGAGGGTGATGATCGCCATGAGGTCCGCGCGTGCGGGCCCGGCGCGGGTGTCGCGCCGCCGACGGCGGTGAAGGGTGGAGCTTGTGGCTACAGGCACGGTGAAGTGGTTCAACGCGGAGAAGGGGTACGGCTTCCTCTCCCAGGACGACGGCGGCGCGGACGTGTTCGTGCACTTCGCGGCGATCGAGGCCACCGGGTACCGGAGCCTGGAGGAGAACCAGCGGGTGGAGTTCGAGGTGTCGCAGGGCCAGAAGGGTCCGCAGGCGGAGAGGGTACGCCTGTTGCAGTCCTGACGTTCGACGCACCGCTCCGCGCGGCGGTCGTCCAGGCCCTGGCCGGACGACCGCCGCCCCTTTCGCGTGGCCGCCGACAAGGGTGCGGGCCCGGTCACGGGAAGCGATCTTGGCGGGCGGGGGAAGCCGCCCTGCAGCAGCACATCATCACCACAGCTCCGTGGATTCTGTCGGTTGGCCTCACCGAATGATGGCTGATCACAAAGCGATACGGTCTCTCTCCATACGATGACCGGTGATGTCGCGAGGCGGACACCCCGAGCTTGCCCTCACCGCAGCCCCGGCACGAAGGAAGCCATCATGGCTACAGACGTTCAGCCCGACGAGGTCGTCAAGCTAGTGAACGCGAAGACCATCAAGTCCCTCGACGAGCTGAAGGCAGCCGCCGTCGCGAAGCACCCCGGTGCCACCGTGACTGACAGCGAGCTCGCAGACGAGTACGGCCGCTACATCTACAAGGTCGAGCTCCGCGACCAGCAGAACGTCGAGTGGGCCGTCGACGTCGATGCCAAGACCGGCGAAGTTCTGAAGGACGAGCGAGACAACTGAGCCCAGCAGTCCATCGAAGACCGGTCTCGGGCGAAGCAGCGGAGGCAGCCCCGAAGGTGGGGCTGCCTCCGCTGCTTCGCCCGAGACGCCCAAGGCGAGTCAACTGTTACAAGTTCACCCCGCCCACTCACCGTGACGAATCGTGGCTCGGCCAGATCATCTCGTCAGGCTGAGCTGGTTCGGACAGGACCAGACCGGCGCCCTCGGCCTCGTCCTCAACGCTCTGGTCCTCTTCAACACCCGCTACATGGACGCCGTCGTCACCCAGCTCCGCGCCGACGGCTTCGCGGTCCGGGACGAAGAGGTCGCGCGCCTCCCCGTTCGTCCGGCAGCACGTCAACATGCTCGGCCGGTGTTCCTTAAAGCTCCCCGAGTTCCCCGGGGGCCTGCGCCCGCTACGTGACGAGAACGCCCCCGACGGCGAGTGAGGGCGGCTATCCGGCCGTCCTCACGGGCGCCGTGGTGAGGGCGTGCCGCTTTCGGGTGACGGTCGGGCGAAGCGGGGGTGTTGGAACCGAGCGGAGTCCGAGAACGATCACTTGTCCCGTCCCGCATACAAGCGACCGCCCACCGGCGGTTCTCGGAGTGGTCGAAGGCCAGGGTGTGGGCCAGGCTTCACCGCCTGGTCCTCGACGAACCCGGTTCCCGCGGTGAGCTGGACTGGTCGCGATGCGCGATCGACTCGGTGAACACGCGGGCACTGAAAAGAGGGACCTGACAGGTCCGATGGACACCTTTGCCCCGGGGCTGAGAGCAGAAAAGAAGAGGGTGTGTGGCGCCAGTGGATGGGAGAAGCCGAGTCCGATAGTGCGGGCCGGTGCCGGCAGGCGGATGCCTGTCGTGGCAGCGGAACTGGTCACGGTGCTCGGTCGGGACCCGCCGCCAATGCTGTCGGCGTCCTGGTGGCGTGCGGCATCGAGAGCCGGGCGCAGGGAGTCGGCCGTGCAGCGGGGGAGGTTCATCCCGTTGTGGGCCGTGGTGATGGGCGCGTCCGGTAGCCGCTGAGCCGATGGCGACCTGGTGGGCCGGGGCCCCTGGGGTGATGCGTGCTTCTCAGGCGGATTCCTGGTGACCGAAGGTCTGGGCGGGATGGCGTCAGGGGAGCAGTCGTGTCCTACGAGTCGTGAACAGCGAACGCTCTTCCTGAAATGCTGTGCGGCGGGCGGGGCAATATCTATGACCGCGGGGTGAGGGTTTAGCGCGTCGTGCGGGGAGAGGTTTTACCGCAGCTGACAGAGTCGAATCATTCGGCACGCACAGGTCGCTACCGCGTGCTACTGTCGTTTTCAGTTGCAGTCTTGGTTCCCAAAATTTGAAGCGTTTTCTTTCGGTGTCTTCAGCCGTTGGATGCGTTTTTGTATTTCCGGTCATTTTCCGGTCGGGGCATCATCGCGGCGACCCGGTACCCGTGCATTGCGGGCCCGGCACTCTGCCCCAGGGAGATATGACATGGCGTCTGGCACCGTGAAGTGGTTCAACGCGGCCAAGGGTTTCGGCTTCATCGAGCAGGACGATGGCGGCGCTGACGTGTTCGCCCACTTCTCGAACATCGCCGCCGAGGGCTTCCGTGAGCTGCTCGAAGGCCAGAAGGTCACCTTCGACATCGCGCCGGGCCAGAAGGGCCCGACGGCCGAGAACATCGTTCCCGCCTGACGCTGACGCGCACTTCGTAGCTGGGGCCCGCATCCCTCGGGGTGCGGGCCCCAGCTACGGGCATGTCCCACAGAGGTTGCACCCTGTAGGGCAACCAGCGCACGGCAGACCTCTCTCCAGCGATGCGGCCCCTTCGAAGCCGCATCCGTCGGCGTCCTGGATTTCACGTCCGTATGACGTCACCCATTCTCTTTCCTGGACCCGCATCGGATTCGCGGCAGGTCAGATTTTCTTTCGCATTCCATCCGGCCCGTTCTTGTGATTCCCCGCGCTGCTCTTCCGCTGCGGGAATTCCTTGATACGTGCCGTATCAAGGAAGGTTCTGAATGAACCCCACACGTACGAATGCCCGCTCCTCCCGCACCCGCAGCCGTACAGGCGGCCCCGCTTTCGGCTCCGGCTTCGGCTCCGGCTCCGGTTCGGGCCGGGGCAGCCGCTTCGGCTCGCCCGCCCCGAGCCGCTCCGGGGGGCCGGGCCGCCCGGGCGGCCACGGCCGGCGGCCGGCGGCGGTTCAGGGAGAGTTCGCCCTGCCCAAGACGATCACTCCGGCTTTGCCCGCCGTCGAGGCGTTCGCCGACCTCGACATGCCCAGCGGGCTGTTGGCCGCGCTGACCGCGCAGGGCGTGAGCGTCCCGTTCCCGATCCAGGGCGCGACCCTGCCCAACACCCTCGCGGGCCGCGACGTCCTGGGCCGTGGGCGCACCGGCTCCGGCAAGACCCTCGCCTTCGGCCTGGCCGTGCTGGCCCGCACCGCGGGACAGCGCGCTGAGCCCCGCCAGCCGCTGGCCCTGGTCCTGGTGCCGACGCGTGAGCTGGCCCAGCAGGTGACCGACGCGCTCACCCCCTACGCCCGCTCGGTGAAGCTGCGCCTGGCCACCGTCGTCGGCGGAATGCCGGTCGGCAGGCAGGCCAGTGCCCTGCGCGGTGGCGCGGAGATCGTCGTCGCGACGCCGGGCCGCCTCAAGGACCTCATCGACCGCGGTGACTGCCGGCTGAACCAGGTCGCGATCACCGTCCTGGACGAGGCCGACCAGATGGCCGACATGGGCTTCATGCCCCAGGTGACCGCGCTCCTGGACCAGGTCCGCCCCGAAGGTCAGCGGATGCTGTTCTCCGCCACCCTCGACCGCAACGTCGACCTCCTGGTCCGTCGCTATCTCACCGACCCGGTCGTCCACTCCGTCGACCCGTCCGCAGGTGCGGTCACCACCATGGAGCACCACGTACTGCACGTCCACGGCGCCGACAAGCACCGGACGACGACCCAGATCGCGGCGCGCGAGGGCCGGGTGATCATGTTTCTGGACACCAAGCACGCCGTCGACCGGCTGACGCAGGACCTGCTGAACAGCGGTGTCCGCGCCGCCGCCCTGCACGGCGGGAAGTCCCAGCCGCAGCGCACCCGGACCCTGGCCCAGTTCAAGACAGGGCATGTCACCGTGCTCGTCGCGACGAACGTCGCGGCGCGCGGCATCCACGTCGACAATCTCGACCTCGTCGTCAACGTCGACCCGCCGACCGACCACAAGGACTACCTCCACCGCGGCGGCCGTACCGCGCGAGCAGGCGAGTCCGGCAGCGTCGTCACCCTGGTCACCCCCAACCAGCGCCGCGACATGACCCGCCTCATGTCGGCCGCCGGCATCGTGCCCCAGACCGCCCAGGTCCGCTCCGGCGAGGAGACACTCAGCCGGATCACCGGCGCACGGAACCCTTCCGGCATCCCCGTGACGATCACCGCGCCGGTGGTCGAGCCGCGCAAGCGCAGCGCTGCCTCACGCGGTCGCCGCAGCTCCGCTTCCGCTGCCCGGCGCGTGATCGTGCGGCAGACCTCCTTCAACGCGGCGGCCTAGAACCGCCGTGATCAGGAAACTGACACATCTCTGCCGGAGGCACGTTTTGACGCTTGTTCAGATGAAGCTCCGATCGACGAGTGCCACGCCGGTGCGCAGAACGGTGGCCGACGCGAGGGACGCGGCCGGACCGCCGGTCCTCAACGACATGACCTTCGAGGCGGCCCTGTCCGTCATGGCCGGTGCCCGCGCCGGACACCTGCCCGTCCGCGACAACGGCGACCCGTGCACCGGACTGGTCACCCGGGCTCAGCTCGCCGCAGTCCGTGACAGCTCCGACCGCACGGACCGGGTTCGGCCGGGCGGCATCCTCGGCGACCGCAGGCCGTTCACCTCGCCGGTGGCCACGATGGCCGAAGCCGAGCACGCGATGCGCTACCGCTCGCTCGATGCCCTGCCCGTCGTGGACGAACAAGGCATCGCTCCGGGCGCCCTCGCCCTTGCCCGCTGAACCGCCTCACCTGGCAGAACCATCCCCAATTCTTCTCCCTGTGAGGCATCATGCGCTGCATCATCGCCCGGTTCCCGTTCGACCTCACCAGGAGCGGCGTCCTGGAATCCATGAAAGGCATCAAGCCCGAACAGGTCATCGGCGAGTCCGTCATCATCGGCCGCCGTACCTACCCCGTCAAGCAGGTCGGGCAGGTCATCACACGCCAGGACCGCCGCGATTTCAGCGCCGGTGAAATCCTCCGGGCCATGACCCGGCTCGGCTTCACCTGCCCCACCCTTCGCCGCACCACCGCGCCCCTCCCCGCCCTCACCCCGTCCCAGCAGGCTTCCGCGCTGCTCGGCCCCCCTGCCGCCGTCTGACCGATGTGCAGGCGTCAGCCGCCACCAGAACAGTGGTGAGGCCGACCTGGAACGCATCCGCGTTGACCCCGCCTTGGGCAAGGACCTGGCCACGGAAGCGGAACCGGTTCACCTGACCCCGGTCTTCGATCCGCCGCGACGAACGAACAGGCGCTTGGGAGGTCGCGGCGATCCCCGAGGCCAGCATCCGCCTCTTCAGCCAGCGCGACAACCAGGTTCGCGACCTGCTGACAAGGCTCGGCATCGACTACGACAGCGCCACCACCCGCGAGCGGACCACCGGCTCCACGGCATCCAAGGCCGCGAAGAACGGAGAAGCCGCAAGCGTCGCGGACGACGGTACTGCGCGACTGTTGGCAGGCCGATGCGGACCGCGGTCGTGGGCCCGGACACGGTGGCGAAGACCGTTTCCACCATCGAGGCCCAGCAGGGGTTCGAGTTCTCCGCCGAGCAGCGCGCCGTACTGGAACGTCTGCTCACCGCCCGGCACGGTTCATCCGTGTGCCCAGGCCCAGTTCGTTCCCACCGGCATCGGCCAGGGTGAGGTCGACGGCCGCCAACGCGGACCCGAAGCGAATGGCCGCGAATGCATCACGCAGGTGTCGGAGCTGGTGGCGCAGGAACATCCGATCCTCCTAGGGAACATCCGCGCGCTCTATCCGCAGGTCCGCCCGGCCGAAGACATCGAAACGAGGCAGCCGGAGCTCACTCGGCGGTTTCGGAGAGTGCAAGGTCGCGAGGGCACTACCCAGCTCTCCGTAGGTCGCCTTCCGGTTCTCTGCGGTAATCAGATGCCAGAAGGTGACCGGGTGGCCGCCGACCACCACGGGCTGGTCGACGTCCTCAAGAACTCGTGCCGCGGCAATGCCCTCCCCGATGCGCCGGCGGGAGACGGCCACCTCGTTGACCACCCTCGGGCAAGTACTCCGCAGACCTCGCGATCCGCACCACCACCGGCGCACTGGCCAACCGGAACAGCGCGTTCTCACCGACACGGATGAGGACCGCGCCCCGGTCGTCCAGACCGACGGCCTCGCATGCCAGCTTCAGCAGCCGTACGGCGGTCGCGGACGTGAGCCCCGCTCCCGCCCCGCCGACATCACTTGCCATCTCGCAACGCACTCTCCTCGGAGCACGGTGGCCGACTCACCCTGACCCGGCTACCCCACCGACGGTACCCACGCCGATGAAATCAACGCGAAGCCGACCCGGCTGAGAAGTGACTGAGAATTTCTTCCCGGCCTACCCGTTGTTATAGGCCGCATGGACAATGCGGCGATCCTGGCAAGCATCGGTCGGAGGAGAAGAATGAAGCGACACACCGGCGTGCCGTGGGGTCTGACGCGTATGGAGCCCTACCCGACCCTGAGCAGGCGGACCGCGACCCTCGTGGGTCTGGACCCGGATTCCCAGACGGCGGTCTACGCGGACCCGGCGGGGGAGCGGTTGGAGATGGGCAGGTACTCGACGCACCGCGGCGTCGGGACCGGGACCTCCACCAACCCGGGTGACGGCGCGGGCCCCGACGTGCGGGACGAGGATCACGATCAGCGGACGGAGGAGGACGATGACCGTGAGTACTGATCCTGCTGTCGTGGTGCTCACGGAGCCGGCCGACCCGACAGCCGACCTGGTGATCACCGAACTGAACAGCCGTCGGGTTCCCGTCGTTCGGCTCGATCCGGGGACGGACGCGGTGACGTTCTCGGCGTTCGTGCCGACGGGGCGGTCGTGGACGGGGTCCCTGACGACCGGCCGCGGCCGCGTCCTCGATCTCGGCAGCGTGCGCTCGGTCTACTACCGGAGACCGTCCCCGTACACCGCGCCGGAGCACCTTGATGCCCAGGAGCGGGCCTTCGTCACCGCGCACGCGCGGCACGGACTGGGCGGCGTCCTGGGAGCGCTCGACTGTCTCTACGTGAACCATCCCCACCGCAACCTGGCCGCCGGATACAAGCCGCACCAGATCGCGGAGGCCGCGCGTGCCGGCCTGTCCGTCCCTCCGACCCTGATCACGAACGATCCCGCCGAGGCCGCCGCATTCGCTGCGGAGTTCGGGCCGGTCGTCTACAAACCGCTTCGGTCCACCGCCTACGTCGAGGACGGCGAGCACCGGACCATCTGGGTACGGCAGGTCGACCCGGCGGAGATCGGCGATGGAGTGGCGGCCTGTCCGCACCTCTTCCAGCAGGCCGTGGCCAAGGTGGCCGACATCCGGGTCGCGGCCGTCGGCGGCCGGCTGTTCGCCAGCCGTATCACCGTGGACGGCGACCACCTCGACTGGCGCTGGGACTACGACCGGATCGCGTTCGACCCCATCGCCGTGCCCGCAGACGTGCAGGCCGGCATTGAGCGACTCATGCACCGGCTGGGCCTGGTCTTCGGCGCATTCGACTTCGGGCTCGGCCACGACGGCCGCTGGTGGATGTACGAGATCAACCCGAACGGGCAGTTCGCATTCGTGGACCCGCCGACCTGCACCGCCATCGTCGGCGCACTCGCCGACGTACTGGAGAAGGGCGTTCCCGCCTGACCGACCCCGCCACCCAGGCCCCGAAGCGCTCGCGGCCCGGCTGCGCGAGCAACTGGCCGACCGGTTGGAGGACGCGGGGCTGCCGCGATCGGACGTCCGGCGATCGGCCGTCTCGGCGGTACCCCGCGAGGTGTTCGTCCCTGCGTTCTTCCGCCACGGCGACGGACCCCAGGGGACCGTCCGGACTCCCACGGCGCCCGGCACCGAAGGCGCCTGCACCTGACTGGGGGAGGTGTACGCGGACGAGACCCTGGTCACCCAGCTCGACGGCGACGTGCACCCCGGCGACACCGACGGCCCGGTCACCGGGGAGCCGACCTCCTCGTCCCCCCTGCATCGAGCCGCGTCATGAAGGGGCGAAGGCGTGGCAGTGGGAGGCGGCGCGAAGGGACGGCTTCCATGTACTGCGGCACACCTGTGCCTCGGTCATGCTGGAGGCGGGGGAGTCCCTGGTGACCCTGGCGCGAGGGCTCGGGCCTTCCTTCGCCGACCGTCACGCTGAGCTACTACGCTCACTTCATGCCGGAAGCGGGAGCCAAAGGGCGCACCGTCATCGACGGAGTCCTGGGGAGCCGGAGAGAGTGACGTGCCCGTGGAAACTCCCCAGATCCTCCCCGGGGCTGGTGGGGGTGGGACGCGCCTGGTCGCACGGTCCGACTCGGTCTGCTGATTCACAGGGAGTCGCGCCGTATAGCCTGGGGAAATGCTGAGAGAGGTCGCGGCGACGCGCTATGTCACGCCCCTTCGTGAGGGGGGATCGCTGCCCGGTGTGGTCGAGGCCGACGATCTCGGTACGTACGCCATGAAGTTCACCGGCGCCGGACAGGGCCGCAAGACCCTGGTCGCCGAGGTGCTGTGCGCGGGGCTGGCGCGGCGTCTGGGGCTGCGGGTGCCGGAACTCGCCGGGCTCGTGCTCGACCCCGTCCTCGGCCTGGGGGAGCCAGACCCCGAGGTGCAGGAACTCCTGAGGTCCAGCGGCGGGCTCAACCTCGGGGTGGAGTTCCTGTCGGGAGCCCTCGGCTTCGACGCGCTGGCCTATACGGTCGACGCCCGCGAGGCCGGACGCGTCGTCTGGTTCGACGCGCTCGTCAACAACGTCGACCGTTCGTGGCGCAACCCCAATATGCTCGTCTGGCAGGGCGACCTCTGGCTCATCGACCACGGAGCCACTCTCATCTGGCACCACAACTGGCCCACCGCCGCCGCCTCCGCGGCCCGGCCCTACGACGCCTCCGACCACGCGCTCGCGCCCTTCGCCCCCGATGTGGCCGCCGCCGCCCGGGAACTGGCGCCCCAGGTGACCGCGAGCCTGCTCACCGAGGTGGCCGCCGAGGTACCGGACACCTGGCTCACCGGCGAACCGGGCTTCGACAGCCCCGACGCCGTACGCGACGCGTATGTGGCCGCGCTGCTGCCCCGCGCGCGGGACATCCACCAGCGCGTCACCCTCGGACCACCGGACCAGCGACTGCGCGCCCGTCCCACCGGCTGGCCGACGGACACCGGCCCGGCCCGGGAGGCCGTCCGATGACCGCACGGGACGTCTTCGAGTACGCGCTGCTGCGCGTGGTGCCCCGGATCGAACGGGGCGAGCGGATCAACGCGGGTGTGATCGTCTACTGCCGCGCCCGGTCGTTCGTCGCCGCGCGCACCGCGCTGGACGAGGCGCGGCTGCTGGCCCTGGATCCGGCGGTGGACCTGGCGGGCGTCCGGGCCGCGCTGCGCGCCGTCGAGGACGTGTGCCTGGGCGGTGACCCGGCGGGCCAGGCCGCGCGGGACGACGCCGGACGGCGGTTCCGCTGGCTGGTCGCCCCCCGGTCCACCGTGGTCCAGCCGGGTCCCGTCCACACCGGACTCACCGTCGACCCCGGCGCCGAGACGGAACGGCTGCTGGACCTGCTCGTACGCTGACGCGCTCCCGCGCGGGGGACCGCCGCGGTCCGATCGCGCTGTCCGACGGCCGGCGGGACGCGCCTCGCGCGCCGGGCCCGAGCCCGACCCGGCCTCACCTTGGACGCGACGGCCGGGACCCGCCCCCACGCGCGGGACCCCCGCCCCCGGCCTGCGTCCCCGCGCGCGGGACCCGTCGCGGACCGCACCGGACCGAGCCGGACGATGGATGCCGTTGACACCGGGTGCCAGGGCTTCTAGCGTCACGTCTGCCGTGGGTACTAAGCGGCCGCTCACCCGAAGAGCGTACGGTGAGGGGCGCGCCACGGCGTTCGTACGAAGCGGAACAGAGCTTTTCCGAGGGCGAGGAGCAGCATGTCCACCACTGAGCAGCGTGTGGCCGTAGTGACGGGAGCCGCGCGGGGTATCGGCGCGGCGACCGCCGTGCGGCTGGCCGCCGAGGGCCGGGCCGTGGCCGTCATCGACCTCGACGAGGCGGCCTGCGCGGACACCGTCGGGCGGATCACCGCCGCGGGCGGCACGGCGATCGCGGTGGGCTGCGATGTCACCGACGAGGCGCGGGTCGAGGCGGCCGTCGCCCGGATCGCCGCGGAACTCGGCCCGCCGACCGTGCTGGTGAACAACGCGGGCGTGCTCCGGGACAATCTGCTCTTCAAGATGAGCGCCACCGACTGGGACACCGTCATGAACGTGCATCTGCGCGGCGCGTTCCTGATGGCCAAGGCGTGCCAGAAGCACATGGTGGACGCCGGCTTCGGCCGGATCGTCAACCTCTCCTCCTCGTCCGCCCTCGGCAACCGGGGCCAGGCCAACTACGCGGCGGCCAAGTCCGGCCTCCAGGGCTTCACCAAGACCCTCGCGATCGAACTGGGCAAGTTCGGTGTCACCGCGAACGCCGTCGCCCCCGGGTTCATCGTCACCGAGATGACCAAGGCCACCGCCGCCCGGGTCGGTATGGGCTTCGAGGACTTCCAGGCCGCCGCCGCGACCCAGATCCCCGTCCAGCGCGTCGGCCACCCCGACGACATCGCGGGCGCCATCGCCTTCTTCACCGGCGACGACGCGGGCTTCGTCTCGGGCCAGGTCCTGTACGTGGCCGGCGGCCCGCTCAACTGAACCGGAGGACGGTACGGATGACTGTGCGGGACAGCGGACGGGTCGCGCTGATCACCGGCGCGAGCCGGGGCATCGGGTACGGCATCGCCGCGGCGCTCGTCGCCCGGGGCGACAAGGTGTGCGTCACGGGACGCGGTGAGGAGGACCTGCGGGAGGCCGTCGCGAAGCTCGGCGCCGACCGGGCCGTCGCGGTCCCCGGCAGGGCGCACGACGAGGAGCATCAGGCGGTCGCCGTCGAGCGCGCCATGGAGGCGTTCGGCCGGATCGACTTCCTCATCAACAACGCGGGCACCAATCCGGTGTTCGGGCCGATGGCCGATCTGGATCTCGGGGCGGCCCGCAAGGTCTACGAGACCAACGTCATCTCCGCGCTCGGGTTCGCGCAGCGCACCTGGAAGGCGTGGCAGAAGGACAACGGCGGCGCGATCGTCAACATCGCCTCGGTCGCCGGGGTCTCGGCCTCGCCCTTCATCGGCGCGTACGGCATGAGCAAGGCCGCGATGGTCAATCTGACGCTCCAGCTCGCCCATGAGTTCGCGCCCGGGGTCCGGGTGAACGCGATCGCGCCCGCGGTGGTGCGCACCGGCTTCGCCAGCGCCCTGTACGAGGGGCGCGAGGAGGAGGTCACCGCGGCGTATCCGCTCGGCAGGCTGGGGGTCCCGGAGGACATCGGGGGCGCCGCCGCGTTCCTCACCTCGGACCAGGCCGACTGGATCACCGGACAGACGCTGACGGTCGACGGAGGGCTCTTCCTGAACGCGGGGGTGACCTGACGGATCCGGCGGACCCGGGGACGTGCGATCCCGGGTGCGAGTGACGGCCGGGGGTGACCTGACGGACCGTCATCACCCGGGCATTTGCGCTCGTACGCGACCTTGCCGGATATCCCGCACCCCGTCGTCATGGGCGGTTCCGGCGGCGGAGTGCTGCGGTAGGGTGCGCCAACCCCGAGGTTCGGCCGATCGAGGAGCGTGCGCGTGTTCGTCCGGTTCCGATGTGCGCGGTACATGGCGGCGGTGGCGTCGATATCCGTGCTCGCCGGATGCGGGCTGGTGCCGCCCGGCGGTTCAGGCGGCGAGCAGAAGGTCACCGTCGGCACCACGAGCGCCCCCAGCACCCTCGATCCCGCGGCCTCGTGGGACGGCTCCTGGGAGCTGTTCCGCAACGTCCACCAGACGCTGCTCAGCTACCCGAGGGGCGCTTCCGAGCCCGAACCGGACGCCGCCCGCTGCGCGTTCGCGGACGACTCCAACCGCTCCTACTCCTGCACCCTGCGCGACGACCTCACCTTCTCCGACGGTGACCCGCTGGACGCGACGGCGGTCAAGCACACCTTCGACCGGATCATGCGCATCGGTGTGGACGGCGGCCCCAAGGGACTGCTCGGCAGCCTGGAACGCGTCGAGACCCGGGGCGACGACACGGTGGTCTTCCAGCTGAACCAGCCCGACGCCACGTTCCCCTTCGTCCTCGCGACGCCCGCCATGTCGCTCGTCGACCCGCGTGAGTACCCCGCCGACTCGCTGCGCGAGGGCGGCGGCGTCACCGGCTCCGGCCCGTACGTCCTCAAGTCGTACCAGGAGGGCAAGCAGGCGCAGCTCGTCCGCAACAGCCGCTACAAGGGCTACGCGGAGCGCAAGAACGACGCGGTGACGATCCGCTACTACCCGGACTCGGCCTCCATGGTCAAAGCCCTGCGCGACAAGCAGATCGACGCCACCTTCCGGGGGCTGTCCGCCCCCGACATCATCGACCTCCAGAGCGACGACGCCGGGGGCGGCCTCCAGCTGGTCGAGGGCGCGGGCACCGAGATCAGCTACCTCGTGTTCAACCCCAAGGACCCCTGGGCCGGGAGGCCCGCCGTCCGCAAGGCGATCGCCCAGCTCATCGACCGCAGCGCCATCGCCCACAAGGTCTACAAGGACACCGTGGACCCGCTGTACTCCATGATCCCGACGGGGCTGCCCGGACATACGACGGGCTTCTTCGACGACTACGGCAAGCCGAGCGTCGACAAGGCCCGCGACCTGCTCCTCCAGGACGGGATCACCGAACCGGTCCCCCTGGAACTGTGGTTCACGAGCGACCGTTACGGCTCCCTGACCGCCCCCGCGTTCGCGGAGATCGAACGGCAGCTGGAGCGGTCGAGGCTCTTCGACGTGACCCTCAGGAGCCGCCCCTGGAAGACCTACGAGGCCGGGTACCGCAGCGGCGAGTACCCCGTCTTCGGCCGCGGCTGGTTCCCCGACTTCCCCGACCCGGAGAACTTCATCGCGCCGTTCGTCGGCGAGCGGAACGCGCTCGGAACGCCCTACATCGTGCGGGAGATCACCTCCGTACTGCTGCCGCAGTCCCGCCGGGAGACCGACCGCGGCGCGGTGGTCGGGGACTTCGAGCGCGCACAGAAGATCCTCGTCGACGACGCGCGGCTGCTGCCGCTGTGGCAGGGGCGCCAGTACGTCGCCACGAGCGAGGAGATCTCCGGCGGCGAGCGCGCGCTCGACCCGTCCACGATCATGATGATGTGGGAGCTGGAACGCAAGACAAGTTGGTAGATCCGCAGGTCGCAGCCTTGACAGGCGGCCCGGTCCGGTGCTGCCCGGGCCGAAGCGGCGGGCGTTGTCAGTGGGCGCCGGTAGGTTCTTGGGTGTGGGGGCGGCCGTGGGGGTCCAGGGCCGCCGAACGACCTTTTTCCGGAGGATGTTGACGTGACCGATACCGCCCTGCTGCCCGAGTCCTGGCGTGGCGTCCTCGGCGAGGAACTGGCGAAGCCCTACTTCGAGGAACTCACCGGGTTCGTCGAGGAGGAGCGGGGGAAGGGCCCGGTCTACCCGCCTCGCGACGAGGTGTTCGCCGCCCTGGAGGCCACCCCGTACGACCAGGTCAAGGTGCTGGTCCTGGGCCAGGACCCGTACCACGGCGAGGGCCAGGGGCACGGGCTGTGCTTCTCGGTCCGGCCCGGTGTGAAAACCCCGCCGTCGCTCCGGAACATCTACAAGGAGATGCACGCCGAGCTAGGGCATCCCGTTCCGGACAACGGCTATCTGATGCCGTGGGCCCAGCAGGGGGTCCTGCTGCTCAACGCGGTGCTGACGGTCCGCTCCGGCGAGGCCAACTCCCACAAGGGCAAGGGCTGGGAGCGGTTCACCGACGCCGTCATCCACGCCGTCGCGGACCGGCCCGACCCGGCCGTCTTCGTCCTGTGGGGGAACTACGCGCAGAAGAAGCTGCCGCTGATCGACCAGGACCGGCACGTCGTGGTGAAGGGGGCGCACCCGTCGCCGCTCTCCGCGAAGAAGTTCTTCGGCTCCCGGCCGTTCACCCAGATCGACGAGGCCGTGGCCAAGCAGGGCCACACCGCGATCGACTGGCGCATCCCGAACCTGGGCTGACCCGGTCGCGGGGGGACGGCACCGGCGGCGACTTCGGTGACCCCGCGCCCCAGCGCGCAGGGGCGGCGCCCGGTGCTCGCGCGGGGGCGGGTCCGGCCGCTGCGCCGGTGGTGCCGTACCCGGCCGGTGCGGCACTGTCCGGGTGGCACTGTCCGGCCCCTCGCGGGGTGCATCGGCGGGTACGGGGCCCGCGCCTGCCCCGGAATGTCCCCGGTGACCGTTAGCGTCGTCCTCTCGGGAACGATCGCCGTACCGGCGCGATCGGCGGACCGGCGGGAGGACGCGGTGGCGGAGCGGCAGGAGGGGACAGCGGGGGACGACACCACGATGACCCGTATCGGGCAGGCCGTCATGCTGCACCACGGCGGCGACCGTGAGGAGGCCCGCGACCGTTTCCTGGCCCTGTGGGCGGAGATCGCGGACAGCGGGGACCCGTTGCACCGGTGCACCCTCGCCCACTACATGGCCGACACCCAGGACGACCCGGAGGCCGAGCTGGCCTGGGACCTGCGGGCCCTGTCCGCCGCCGAGGAACTGGCCGACGGCCGGGTGCCGCCGTACCATCTGGCGCCCGCCGCCCGCGCCTTCTACCCCTCGCTCCATCTCAATCTGGCCGCCGACTATGTGAAACTCGGCCGCACCGATGCCGCCCGCAGCCATCTGCGGCTGTCACGCGGGGCCCTGGACCAGCTCGCCGACGACGGATACGGCGACGCCCTCCGGGCCGCCATCGCCCGGCTGGGACACCGGCTGGACGGCGACCCGCCCGACGACCCCGGACCGGGCCCGCTCCGCCCGAGGAGCGACGGACCGCTGGGGCCGCCCCGCCGGGAGCAGTAGCCGCGGCGCCCCCGTATCGGGGTTCCCGTCTGTCCGACCGGCCGTCCCGACCACCCGGTCGACCACACGTCAACCACCCGGGTACGCCCGCGCGCAGAGCCGGGCCATCCGGTCACCGGGCTCCCAGCCCCCGTACGCGCGCCCGAGGGCGCACACATCCGTGGTGGTAGGGGTCGCCACCGGGCGCGGTGGTGAGGAGGGTGGGGGCGGTACGGGCCTGGGCGGCGTCGCGGTCCTCCGCCGCGCCGAGGGAGAGTGAACCGGGGGCGGGTCGAGGGACGGTGCCGGGGCGGATCTCGTCGTCGGCGGTGCGGGGGCCGGAGGACGGTACGGGGGTGCCGTGGGGCGGGGAGCCGGGCCGACGAGTCGCAGTGCCTCCCGCGCCGGGGGCTGGACCAGTCGCGGCGGCCGGGCGCTGTCCGCGTGCGGTGCGCGGGGCGCGGCGGACGAGACACGCGGCGTGGCGGCCGGCTGCGGGCCGTCGCCCACGCTGACGCAGCCGGACAGGGTCGTGACGGCCACCGTCGCCAGCAGCGCCGCCGTCGTCTTCGTTCGATGCACCCGCGCCACGATGGCGGGCCTGCCCGGCCCGTGGCGCCCGGGGCGGGTCCGATGGCCCGCACGGGTGACGTATGTGTCGTGCGCGCCCCGCGTGCGTCCGGCGGCCACGGCGCGCCGATGTGCCGCGTCGATGTGCCGTGCGTCGGAGCGGTCCCGCGGTGGGTCAGTCGCCGGTGGCGCCGTCGATCCGTTCCCGCACCAGGTCCGCGTGACCGTTGTGGCGGGCGTACTCCTCGATCATATGGACGTAGATCCAGCGGAGGCTGAACGGTTCCCCGGCGCGGCTCTTGAGGGCCGAGAGGTCGTCCAGGCCGTGGAGGGCCGCGCGCTCACGCGCCTGACCGGTCTCCGCCCGCCAGGTGGCGTACGCCTCTTCCCAGGTGTCCGTGTCACCGGGGTGGAAGTCACCGTCGGGGTCGGCGTCGTCGTAGTACAGCGGGGGAGCGTCGGCGCCGTCGAGGGTGCGTGCGAACCAGTGGCGTTCGACCTCGGACATATGGCGGACCAGACCCAGGAGGGTCATCCCGGACGGCGGGGCGGACGCCGTGCGCAACTGGACGTCGTCCAGCCCCGCGCATTTGCCGACCAGCGTCAGCCGGTGGAACTCCAGCCAGGACTCCAGCATCTCGCGTTCGCCCGCGGTGGTGCCGGGGGAGGTGCGGGCCGGTTCGGTGAAGGCGGTGGCGCCGGGTGTGGCGGGGGCGTTCGCGGGCGCCGAGCGGTCCTCCCCGGTGGCCGGGGCGGGTTCGGGCGTGGGATGTGAAGAGGTGGGCATGAGGGTCATCATCCCCAGCGACCTCCCCGTTCTCCAGCGAATTCCGGGTGCCGCGCCCCAGGCCCGGTCGCCGTCCGGCGGATCACCGTCGGTCGTCCGGTGGCCCCGCTCCGACCATGCCGGTCAGCAACTCCCGGAGTCCGTCGCGCAGCTGGTCCAGGGTGGGGACCTCCGCGTGATGGGAACCGGCCACGCACGCGAACATCATCCCGTCGCTCCAGGCGATCAGGGAAAGGGTGTGGCGCGGGGGGTCCGGTGAGCCCAGGACGGTGACCAGGGCGAGCAGCGGTTCGCGGAACCGGCGTCCCGCCTCGTCGTAGCGGTGGCGCAGTTCGGGGCGCCGGGTGGCCTCCAGCGCCAGCTCGTAGCGGCAGACCAGCAGTTCCCGGTGGCCGGTCAGATAGCGGTGCAGTACGGGGGCCAGCGCGTCGGCGACCGCGTCCGGGCCGCCGGCCGGGTCCGGCAGTTCGGTGACGGCCAGCGCCCGGGCCTCACGGGTCGCGAGCCGTTCGTTCGCCGCTTCCAGCAGCGCCAGCCGGGTCCGCGCG
The DNA here is from genome assembly GCF_036250755.1 of Streptomyces uncialis. Lineage (NCBI taxonomy): Bacteria > Bacillati > Actinomycetota > Actinomycetes > Kitasatosporales > Streptomycetaceae > Streptomyces > Streptomyces uncialis. The sequence goes on from NZ_CP109583.1 coordinate 7,933,433, forward strand.
TGGTTGGACGTGGAGCCGGGCGGCAGCCCCGCCGCCTCGTCCACCGCGCGATGGGTGAGCCCGCGCATACCCCGCTCCGCGAGCAGCGCGAGCGCGGTGTCGGCGATGAGGACGGCACGGCCGGAACCCGTCGGCGGGCCGGGCGCGGTGCCGGGCCTCGTGGCTACGGGTCCGGTGTCGGCGGGACGCGCGGCGACGGGTTCCGCAGATACGGGCTTGCCGGGTACGGGTTCGGCGTCGGCGGGATTCGTGGTGACAGGTTCCGCGCGGACGGGCTTGCCGGGGGCGGGTCCGGTGTCGGCGGGCCTCGTGGTGGGCGGGGGAGCGGACGGGGTGCCGGTGGAGGTGGCGGACGGGGCGACGGCGGGATTCGCCGGGGGCGGCGGAGCCGGCGGGGTGCCGGTGGGGGTGCTGGGGTCGGGCATGGCCGACAATCTACCGCCCCAACTACAGCTGTAGTACGGTCATCGAAGCGCTCACTACACCTGTAGTCCCTGGAGGGGTCATGACCGGTCGGCACGCCGTCGTCATCGGAAGCGGTATCGGCGGACTGACCGCCGCGGTCGCCCTGCACCGGCGCGGCTGGCGGGTCACCGTGCTGGAACGCGCCCCGTCCGTCGACCCCGTCGGCGCGGGGATCGGCCTGGCGCCCAACGCCCAACGGGCCCTGGACACCATCGGGCTCGGCGACGACATCCGCGCGCTCGCCGCCTGGCAGGGCGCGGGCGGGATGCGGACCCCCTCCGGCCGCTGGGTGGCCAGGCTGGACGCCGCTGCCGCCGCCGAACGCTTCGGCGGTCCGCTCGTCCTCCTCCACCGCGCCACCCTCGTGGACCGCATCGCCTCCCGGCTGCCCACCGGAACGATCCGTACCGCCACGCCCGCCGAACTCGTCGACCCCGGTGTCCCGGGCGGGGCGCCGGCCGTGGTCGGCACCCCCGCCGGGGAACTGCGGGCCGACCTGGTCGTCGGGGCGGACGGCATCCACTCCGCCGTCCGGCGCGTCCTCTTCCCCCGCCACCCGGGACCCCGGTACGCGGGCCTCACCGCCTGGCGGTTCGTCGCCCCCGCCCCCGAACTGCCCTTCGCACCGCACGAGACCTGGGGACGCGGCACCCTGTGGGGCTCCCATCCGATGAAGGACGGCCGTGTCTACGCCTACGCGGCGGCCCGGGCCCCCGAAGGGGCACACGCGCCGGACGAGCACGCGGAGTTGCTGCGCCGCTTCGGTGACTGGCACCACCCTGTCCCCGCGCTGCTCGACGCGGCGGCCGGTCTTCCCGTCCTGCGCCACGACGTCCACCACATGACGACCCCGCTGCCCGCGTTCCACCGGGGCCGGACCGTCCTGCTCGGCGACGCGGCGCACGCGATGGCGCCCACCCTCGCCCAGGGCGGCAACCAGGCGGTCGAGGACGGGGTGGTGCTCGCCTTCCACGCCGCGCCGGACGCCGATCCGGGCGCCGCGCTCGCCGCCTACACCGCCGACCGGCTCCCCCGCACCACCGCCGTCGTCCGCAGGGCCGCCCGGGTCGCCGCACTGGTCTCCCTCGACGGCCGGGCCGCCGTCGCCCTGCGCACCGGCCTGATGAGCGTGACCGCGCGGCTGATGCCGGGCGCGGTGCTGCGCGGCTTCGACGGGATCGCCGACTGGCGTCCACCACGGCACACGTATGCTGCCGGGGCACAGGACAACCCCCAGCACAGGAGACACATGTGAAGGTCGGCTGCATCGGACTCGGTGACATCGCACAGAAGGCGTATCTGCCGGTTCTCACCGTCCAGCCGGATGTGGAACTGCACCTTCAGACCCGCAACCCCGAGACCCTCCAGCGGCTCGCGGCGATCCACCACATCCCCGCGGCCCACTGCCACACCGACCTCGACGGGCTGCTCGCCCAGGGCATCGACGCGGCCTTCGTCCACGCCGCCACCCCCGCCCACCCGGCGATCGTCAGCAGGCTGATCGAGGCCGGTGTCCCGACCTATGTCGACAAGCCGCTCGCCTACGCGTACGCCGAGTCCGAGCGGCTGGTGCGTCTCGCGGAGGAGCACGGGGTCGCTCTCGCCGTCGGTTTCAACCGCCGTCACGCGCCGGGCTACGCGCAGTGCCTGGAGCGTCCGCGCGACCTGATCGTCATGCAGAAGAACCGGGTCGGCCAGCCGGAGGACCCGAGGACGTTCGTCCTGGACGACTTCATCCATGTCGTCGACACCCTGCGCTTCCTCGCCCCCGGCACCATCGACCACTTCGGCGTACGGGCCAGGACCGAGGGCGGGCTGCTCCACCATGTGGTGCTCCAGCTCGCGGGCGACGGCTTCACCGCCCTCGGGGTGATGAACCGGCTCAGCGGCTCCACCGAGGAGATCCTGGAGGTCGCGGGCCAGGACACCAAGCGTCAGGTCCTCAACCTCGCCGATGTGGTCGACCACCAGGGCCAGCCCAGTGTGCGACGGCGCGGGGACTGGGTGCCGGTGGCCCGCCAGCGCGGCATCGAGCAGGTGGTGACGGCGTTCCTCGACGACGTCCGCGCCGGACGGACCATCAGCGCGCGGGACGCGCTGGCGACCCATGAACTGTGCGAGCGGGTGGTCCTGGCGGTCGAGGAGCAGATCGCCGGCTGACCCGGTGGGCCGCGGCGCCCGCGCCGTGGCCGCCGAGCACCAGCAGCGCCGCGACGACGGGCCAGTCACCGAACCGCGCGTACGGGGTGGTGCCCGTCGCCAGCGGGACGTCGTACACCCGGGCCGCGCCGGCGTCCGTACCGAGCCATGGCCCGGCCCGCGCACCGTCCGGCCCGTACACCGCCGAGACACCCGTCAGCGTCGCGTGCACCACGGGACGGCCGCTCTCCGCCGCGCGCAGCGCCGCCAGGGACGCGTGCTGCGGCGGCGCCCAGCTCCCCTGGAACGACGAGGTCGCCGACTGGGCCACGAGCAGCCCGGCGCCGCTACGGGTGAGTCGGCGGCCCATGTCGGGGAACGCCGACTCGAAGCAGACCAGCGGACCGATCCGGAGCCCGCCGCGGACCTCCATCACCACCTGCCGGGTGCCCCGGACCCGGTCCTCCCCGGCCGCCTTGCCCACGGAGGTCGCCCAGCCCAGCAGGGAACGCGCCGGTACGTACTCACCGAACGGCACCAGCCGCATCTTGTCGTAGCGCTCACCCGTGGGGCCGTCCGGGCCGACCAGCACGGAACTCTTGCGGATGCCCGCCTCCGTACCGCCGGTGTCGGCGCTGCCGCGGGCGTCGACGTTCACCAGGACGTCCGCCCCCACCCGGCGGGACAGCGCGGCAATCCGGTCCGCGAGGTCCGGACGGCCGGTCAGATCGTGGCCCACACTGCTCTCGCCCCAGACGACCAGGTCGACGCCCTGTCCGGCCAGGGTCCCGGTGAGCTGTTCCGCGCGGGCGAACCGGGCGTCCGCCCCGCTGATCACCCCCGGCTGCACCACGGCCACCCGCGCTTCGCCGGAGCTCTGCGCGCGCGGCGCCCAGACCCAGGCGCCCGAGGTGAGCGCGACGACCCCCACCAGACCGGCCACGGCCGGGGTACGGGCGTCCCGCGCGGACCACAGCAGGGCGACGGCGGTGTTCACGGCGACCACGCACAGGCTCACCAGCCACACCCCGCCCAGCGAGGCCAGCCGCAGCGCGGGCGGCACCTGCCACTGGCTGGAGCCCAGCAGCCCCCACGGCCCGCCGAGCGCCTGCCAGGACCGCACCAGTTCGACCACGAGCCACGCCGACGGCAGGACGAGCAGCGCCGCCAGGGCACGCGCCCCGCCGGGGCGTCCGCCCAGCAGCCGCCGTACCAGCACTCCCCACGGCACCCACAGCAGACCGAGCAGGCCCGCGATCATCACGGTGAACACATGAAGGCTCGGCAGCAGCCAGTGATGCACCGCCAGCATGAAACCGAGCCCCCCGCACCAGCCGTCCCACCCGGCGCGGCGGGCCGTGGGCGCGCCGCGCGCCAGCAGCATCCACGGTACGAGGGCCACCGGGGCGAGCCACCACAGGGACGGCGCCGGGAAGGCCAGCGCGGGCAGGGCGCCCGCGAGTGCCGCCAGGGCGGAGCGCGACCACGGGCCGTCGAGCAGGCGCCCCGCGCGCTCACGCGGGGCGCGCCACCGCTCCTGGCCGAAGAATCCGTCCATGAGGGCGCCTTTCCGGGGTCGCCGGTGCCGTCGTCGGTCCTGTGCGTCCAGTGTGTGCGCTCGGCCCGCACCCGGCAGGCGCACCGCCGCGCGCGCGGGGGTGCGCTACCACGTGCCCGGGGTTCACGACCCGTGCGCGGGCGTGCATGACAGCTCTACGGGGTCACGACAGATCCGTGGGGGTCACGGTCCGTCCGTGGGGTCCTCCGGCTCGCGGACACGCCGCCACTTCTCCTGGACGACCACCGCGTGCAGCCGCCAGCCGTCGCGGGTGCGGCTCAGGGCGAAGCTGTAGCGGCCGCCGCACACGAAGTCCGGGGCGGTGGCCGCCGCGTCGCCCCCGGCCAGCCGCATCGGGTTCACGTAGTCGGCCTCCACCCGCGCGGTGTCGCCGTCGTCGTGCTCAAGGACGCCGAAACGCAGTCTGCGGTTGACGATGAGGTGCTGGCGTACGGCGAACCGTGCCAGGGTGTCGGCGAGCCACGTGGCGGTCTGCGCGGCGCTGCCCTCGATGCCTCCGGCCGAGCGGTGGTCGATCCGGCCGTCAGGGGTGAAGAGTTCCTGGTAGAGCGCCCAGTCGGCGTCGTCGACGGCATGGGCGTATTCGGTGATGAGGGCGTCGATGGCGAGGCGGTCCATCACGGTAGCGAGTTCTACGCGCTGCGTCATTGGATCAGTGTTGGTGAACCGGGCCTCCGCGCCAAGGGGCAAGAGCCCCTCGGCTACCAGCTTCTGATCTCACCCCGGACAGCGGCGGCCCATTCGGTGACGAGGGCCTCGTAGGTGCGCCGCTCCTCGACCGTCAGACGACCACCGGTCCGAAGCCAAAGGTCGCGGATCTGTTCGTTCAGCGACTCGGCGGAACGCACGCAACCGGAGTGCTCTTGGATGCGGGACATGACACGAAGCTTAGGCGCTCGTTCTGACGATCCGCTACGCCTTGCCTACAGATCATCACTGTACGCGAGGTGCTGCGGAGCGCTTTCGGGGGTGAACCTGCTGGTCAGCAGGGGTTACCGCCGGTTGGCGGGGCGTCAGGTCCCGACGAAGGCTGTGAGGGAACTCTCTCTTTCGAGGCCAATTCGTGAGGTCCGAGGGGGTTTTGTGCGCGCCCGCACGAGGTAGGCGAAGGGTCTTGCCGCCGCCCGCGGACACCGTCCGGCGCCCGCCGCGCCCCGCCGGACACCGTCCGGCGCCCGCCGCGCCCCGCCGGACGCCGTCCGGCGCGCGGCCGTTGCCCGTCCCCCGTTGCCCCGTCGGCGCGGTCGAGGCACCCCGCACGCCGTACCCGGGAGAGATCCGTCCTCAAGCGTCGCGCTTCCGCAGGACGTACGCGGCGGTGAGCGAGACCGCGCGGTCCTCGTCGTGCGACAGTTCCACCAGGGCACGGGACGCCGTGGCTCCCGGGATGTTCGCGAGCGCCTGCGCCAGCCGCCGACGCGTGGACGGTCCGGCGCCCTCGTGCGCGAGGCGGTCGACGAGCCCGGCGGCGATCCGGTCCGCCGACCCGGGACGGCTCGCCAGCGCGCCCAGCGCGTCGGCCGCCTCGACGTCGTTGGTCCCCTCGGCGACCATGGCGATGAGCGTCGGGACCGCGTCGGTCGCCCCCCGGGCCCCGAGTGCCAGAGCCGCGTATCCGCGGACCGCCATGTCGGGATGGGCGAGGGCGTCCCGCAGCAGCGCGGTCGCCTCGTCGTCCGGGATCTCGGTGAGGGACCGGACGGCACGCAGCCGCACCTCGGCCACCGGTGAGCCGAGGCCCTCCGCCAGCAGCGCCCCGCCGCCGTCCGATCGTGCCAGAGCCCATCGGAGGGCTCCGGCGACGTTCGGGTCCGACTCGGTCAGCACCGCCTCGACCAGTGCCTCCACCGGCACCGGGACCTCGTCGGAGGAGGACAGGGCCGCCCTCTGACGGGTGCCGGGGCTCTCCGAACCCAGCGCCTGGAGAAGCGCGACGACCTGGAGGACGTCCTGCCAGCCACCGGGCTCCGCGGCCCCGATCCGGCGCAGCCGGGTCAGCAGTTCCGTCTCACGGGCGATACGGTCCCGGGTCCGGTGGACGAGATCGTCCACGAGCGCGGAGGGCGCGAAGCCGGGATCGTCGAGCGCCTGCCCGACCTCGCGCAGCGACAGCCCCAGGGACCGCAGGCTCTCGACGTGGAAGATCCGCCGGATGTCCTCGCCGGAGTACTCGCGGTACCCGGCGCCGCTACGACCCGTCGGCCGCACCAGCCCGAGCGAGTCGTAGTGCCTGAGCATGCGGGCGCTGACCCCTGACCGCCGGGCCACCTCACCGATCAGCACCGGCTCTCAGCCTTCCTGACCGGCCGCGCCCAGGGCCACGACGCGCTTCGCCTCTTCGACCGCGGACTCGAACCCGGCGTCCGGATCGCGCAACAGCCGTTCCGTGGCGACCGCGTGCGCGCGCACCCCGGGGTCGGGAGCCGTCGCCGCGGCGCGCAGGAGCGGCACGATCACCTCACCGAGCGCGGTCAGCGCCCGGCTGAGGCTCAGCCGCATGTCACGTCCGCCGCGCCCGAGCCGCGCCGTCAGCGCCGTCGCGAGCCCCGCTTCCTCGCCCTCGGGTACGAGCGCGACCGCCGCCCGCCAGGCGCTCCGGGCCACCTCGTCGTCGGCGTCGGACAGCAGCGCCGGTGTGATCGCCGGCCACGCCGACCGGTCCCCGATCTTGGACAGCGTGTGCAGCGCCTGGCTCCGTGCCTGCGCGCGCTCCGAACGGACCTCTTCGAGCAGCGCCGGGACCGTCGTGGACGCGGGATGGCGGGTGAGTGCCCACGTCAGTGCCTCGCGTACCTGGAAATCGGGTTCGACCGCGCACCGTGCGACGAGCGTGCCGACGAACCGCGGGTCAGGGCTCGTACCGACCGCCAGCGTCACCCTCAGCCGCACCGACGGGCGGCTGTCCTCCAGTCCCCGAAGAACTCGGATCGTCTCCGCGTCCTGTTGCGGCACGGTCATCGGAACCACCTCCTCGACACAGTGAAGACCTTGTCACCGTGTCAAGGTCAACGGCACGGCGACGCCATCGGGCACGCCGAGCGTGGGCACGCCGAGCGGGGGACGGGGAACGGGGAACGCGGGCCCAGGGCGTCAGCGCAGGGGCGCGTCCGTGACCTTGCCCGTGAGGTGCGGGCCCTCCAGCCACTCGTACCCCTTCAGACAGGACATCCGCATCCGCAGCGACTCCTCCGGTTCGGCCGGTGTGTCGGCGATCGTGGGTACGGACACCTCGGTGCTCGTCACGCCCGCCGGGAGGCCGAGCCAGAGGGAGGGGCTGTCCGTGGACAGGGGCCGTTCCGGGTCGGCGGTCAGGCCGAGGCCGGAGAGCCATTCCGTGTCGACGTCCGTCGTGGACAGTTCCGTACCCTCGTCCACCGGCAGGAGGTCGAACCGGCTGTCGATGACCGTGTCGGCGGGCTGGGACAGCTCCACCCTCCAGGTGAGCTTCTGTCCCTCGGTGACCGAGCCGGCGACCGGGGTCACAGTGACCGTGGGCATCGGATCGTCGTTCTCGACGAGCAGTCCCCCGGAGGCGCTGCCGACCACCGCGCCGTGTACGGCCTTGGCCGCGATCTCATGGTTGACGTCGAGGGCGTAGCGGGGGTTGCCCGCCACCGTGATCGATGTCTCCGGGGAGTCGGCGGCCTTCACCGTCACGGTGCGGATCGTGGACCCGCCGGTCCTCGGATCGAGAACGGCGAGCTTGATCACGCCGGTGCCCTTCCCGGTGACCCGGACGGGCACACGGTAGGTGAGGCTGCCGGAGTCGCCCTCCTTGACCGTCAGCCGGCCGATGTCGACACGCGGAAGGGGGACGGGGGCCACCGCCGGGGTGCCGGGACGCCAGCCCCAGGCGTCCATCAGCCAGAACTCGCCGGAGCCGCCGCGCGGGGTGAGCTCCAGCGACCGTGTCCGCTTGAGGTCGATCCCGGCGCCTACGGCCGCCTTCAGCGGCACCCGGACCTCTCGCGCCCAGTGTCCGGGTGTCAGACCGGCGCCGGGAACGCCGTTGACGGTGACCTGACCGAGCCTCACCCGCCGGCCGGAGGTGTCGGTGAGGGCGACGTCGAGCCGGGTGCCCCGGGTGTTCGGCGGCACGATCACCCGCAGGGCGAGAGACTCGGAGCCCGCCAGTGAGAAGGCGCGCTCCGGTGTCAGCCGGACCGGGGTGCCCGGCCGGGTCCAGCGGGCCGTGACCGCGCCTCGGCCCGGTTCGTCACCGAAGACCGACCAGGACGCGAAATGCGGCGACCCGCCGGACCCGGAACCCGTCAAACAGGCTTGGGCGGTGTCCGTCGTGATCTGCCGGCACACCCGCCCGTTCGTCACCGGGAGCGGGGCGTCGGGCGTGATCGCCGGGGTGCGGTTCCCGCCGACCGCGTGGGTCAGCACCTGGACGGGTCCGGCCGAGGGCGCGCTCCGGCCGGAGCCGTCGAGCAGCGGGCGGACCCGGTCGTCGCCCGCGAGGAAGAGCCGCGCCGCGGCGGCGATGTACGTGGTGCCCGCGGCCTGCTGCCGTTCGGCGCTCAGCCGGGTCGGGGCCCCCGTCGAGCAGACCGGATCGGTGTCGTCCCAGACATCGTCGAAGGCCGGGACCTCGGACCGGCCGGGCGCCCACTCCGTGTTGAAGTAGTTGTGGTTGGCGCCGACCATGTACACCGCGCTGTGCAGTGCCGTACCCCGGCCGATACCCCGGGTGCCGTCGACGTAGAGCTGTCCCTGGAGATCGCTCACATCACCGTCGCAGCCCGGCAGGACGGTCATGGAGGGCACGTCCGGCGTGGGGTTCTGGCCGAAGTTGGTGGGGCCGATCAGTACGGTGCCGCGGATGCGCCAGTTCACCGGCCCCTGGTAGCCGTCCTCGGCGGGCGGCGGCGGGGAGACGCTGTCGAGGGCCGCCCGGTTGACGCCCTCGCCGCCCCGGGAGTGGCCGACGAGCAGGACCTTGGAGAGGTCGGCGGGCTTCGTCGCGCGTACGGCCGCGGGGGCCTCGGCGGGGTTCGCGCCCCACTCCGCCCAGCGGGCGAGATGCTGACGCACCAGGGAGGAGCGGGCCTGCGCCCCGAGGTCGGCCGCGCGGTAGTCCTGCGCGTTGACGCCGTTCGCGGAGACGGAGACCGTCACATACCCCTGGGACGCCAGCCGCCGCTGGTCGTGCAGATGGCCGCGGTAGCTCGGGACCTCCTGGTGACCCGGCTTGCACGGCCAGCCGAAGGCGGCGCTGCTCTCGCCCGGCTTGTAGCAGGTGGCGGTGCGGCCGTGGAGGAAGAGTGCGAGCGGTCGCTTGCCCGGCGCGTCCGTCGGACCGACGACCGTGGCACGCATCTCCACCGGCTCGGCGTAGCCCGGCAGCCGCACGGCCTTCAGCTCGTACTCACCGCTGGTGGTGCGGTACTTCCCCGCGGTACCGGGGTCGACCGCGTTCGCGGGGAACGGCGCCGGGGGCTTCGCCGGGGCGGGCGAACGCCGTTGCGCGGACGGCCGGTCGGCGCCCGCGGCGTCCAGCCGCCGTGAACCGGCGACCGCCTGGAGTTCGCTCACCGGTCCGGTCCGCACCCCGTCGAGGCGGAGCCGGAAGGTGCGGTGGTCGGGGGAGGGCATCGGGACACCGAGGGTCCGCCCACCCGACCGGAACTCGACCCGGGCACCGCCCGTGCCCACCGGTTCCGGCGAGCTCCAGACCAGTTCCCCGCCCTGGAATCGCCACCCTTCCGGCAGCCGCTCGGCGGAGGCTCCCGGAGGAGCGCCGGGTATGGACTCGGCGGGCGGCTGCGCGTGCGCCTGCCCCGGCGGCGTACCCGCCGCGAGCGCCAGGACCGCCAAGGCGGCTGTCAGCGCGCGTGAGACCTGTCTCACGGTGGTGTCTCCTCGTTCTCGTCGTGCTTCGGTGCCCCAGGAATCCCAGGGGCACCCCCCGCACCGAGGAGATGCCGACGTGCCGTCATCGGTTGTCCGGCCCCGCGTGCCCTGACAGGAGTCGGACACGAGGCTGACAGGTCCCACACAGGTGGCGACCACCGCCGATGTCAGTGGTCGCCCCTAGGCTGTAGGCAACATCAGTCCATGCTGGCTGCGTGAGCTGAGAGGTCCCGTCCCGGCTGGACAGCGCCTCCGGGACGGGACCGGCATTCCCGCCACCGCGCCTCCGCGCGTCCCGGCCGGGGCCGCCCGCTCAGTGCCCCGACTCGCCCGCGTGCGGGCTGAGCACACCGGCTCCCACCAGGATGAACAGCACGATGCCCAGGGCGATCCGGTAGTAGACGAACGGCATGAAGCTCTGGGTAGTGATGAAACGCATGAACCACGCGATGACCGCATATCCGACAAAGAAGGCGATAAGGGTCGCGAACACCAGTGGCCCCCAGGACACATGACCCTCGCCCGCGTCCTTCAGCTCGTAGGCCCCCGAGGCGAGGACCGCCGGGATGGCCAGCAGGAACGAGTAACGCGCCGCCGACTCACGGGTGTAGCCCATCAGCAGTCCGCCGCTGATCGTCGCGCCGGACCGGGACACCCCGGGGATCAGTGCCAGGGCCTGGCAGAAGCCGAAGATCAGACCGTCCCTGACGCCGAGTTCCCGGAGCGTCTTGCGGGGCCGGGCCGCCCGGTGTTTGCCGCCGCTCTCGTCCCGTGCCGCCAGCCGGTCCGCGACACCGAGGATCACACCCATGACGATCAGGGTGGTCGCGATCAGCCGCAGATCGCGGAACGGCCCCTCGATCTGGTCCTTGAGGGTGACCCCCAGCACCCCGATGGGCAGCGAGCCGATGATGACCAGCCAGCCCATCTGGGCATCATGGTCGCCGCGCATCGACTTGTCCGTCAGCGACCTGAACCACGCCCGTACGATCCGGGTGATGTCCTCCCGGAAGTAGATCAGCACCGCGGTCTCCGTACCGATCTGGGTGATCGCGGTGAACGCGGCCCCCGGGTCCTCCCAGCCGGCGAACGCGGCGGTCAGCCGCAGATGCGCGCTGGAGGAGATGGGGAGGAACTCGGTCAGCCCCTGGACGAGTCCGAGGACGAAGGCTTCGAACCAAGACATGAAGTAACGGAATCCCGTGCTGATCGGTGCCTGGTCGCGGGACGCGCGAACCGGAGACGGAGACGGACGATGGTGGACCGGAGCGGGAGCCGGAGCCGGAGCCGGACGGTCCGGGGAGTGGCGGGGCGGGAGCGGTGGCCCGCGTGTGCGCGGGCTCATCCGGGCGACTGGGTGACTGGGTGACGACGTGGGAACGCTAGGGTCCCCGGGTGAACGGCGGCCCTCCGGAGGCTGACGCGGGGCCGTACGGGACACGAGCGCGCGCGTACCGGTGTCCGTACCCTCGCGGGACCACCCTGGCCGCCTGCCGCCTGCCGCCTGCCGCCTGCCGCCTGCCGCCTGCCGCCTGCCGCCTGGGCCCGACCGCCGTCGAGGAGGACCGTCGGCCGGTCCGCCCGCGTACGGCCCGCACGCGTCACCCCCGTACGCCCCGCCCAGGTCCATCGCCGCCCGGTTCCCGACCAGGTCCGTTTCCGACCGGGCCGCTCCCACCCGGGTCCGGCGCCGCCCCGGGTCCGGCCCGGGGCCTCAGCGTGGCCGGGACCGCGCGTGCAGGGTCCGGGCGACCCGGGGTCCCAGCCACCGCTTGAACCGGCGTGCTGACTCCAGCCGCCCCGCCGCGCGGTCGAGCCGGTAGTACAGCCCCGGCGGTACATGCGGAAGCAGCGGCGAGTGCCGCTGGCCGAGCAGCGCGAACATCCGCTCGGGCGGCAGCCGCATGTAGCGCGGCAGGTTCTCGTACCACTCGGCGCTGTAGCGCGCCGCGCTCTGCGCGGACAGCAGGGCGGACCGCCGCTCCCGCTCGTAGCGCGCCAGCGCGGGCCGCAGCTCGGGCGAGCCCCGCAGCGCGGCGGCCAGCGCCATCGCGTCCTCCAGCGCCAGGGTCGTGCCCGCGCCGATGGAGTAGTGCGTGGTGTGGGCGGCGTCCCCCAGCAGCACGAGGTTGTCCCGGTACCAGGCCCGGTTGGTGACCGTGCGGAACGTCAGCCACTGGGCGGTGCCGTCCCGCTGCTCCCGGCCGATCAGCCCGTGCCCGTCCAGCACGTCCGCGAACAGCTTCTCCAGGGTGTTGAGCCCCTCCGCCTCGTCGGCGCGGTCCAGACCGAGGCCGCGCCAGGTCGCGGGGGAGCACTCGACGACACAGGTGCTCCGGCCGGCGTCGAAGGGGTAGCCGTACGCCCAGATCCAGCCGTGCTCCGTCGGCACGAACGCGAAGGTGAACGACGGGAAGACCTTCGTCGTGCCGAGCCAGGCGTAGACGTTGCGTCCGGCGGTGACCTCGGTACCGAAGTGGTCCCGGTGGCGGTCGCGCAGGACGCTGTTCACCCCGTCCCCGGCCACCACGAGATCGGCCGGGGGCGGCTCGCCGACCTCGTCCTCGAACACCACCCGCACCCCCAGCGCACGCGCGCGTTCGGTCAGCAGACCGAGCACGGTCCGGCGGCCGATCCCGAACCCCTCGTCACCGGGCTGGACGGTCGTGAAGTCCCCGACACGCGCCACCCCCTGGTGCCAGCTGACGGAGTGTTCGGCGATGGCCCGCGCGGACTCGGGGTCCCCGGCCCGCAGCCGCTCCAGCAGCGCGCTCCAGTAGGTGACGCCCCAGCCGTACGTCGATCCGGCCGGGTTGCGTTCGTGGACGGTGATGTCATGCGACGGGTCCTGCCGCTTCATCAGGATCGAGAAGTACAGTCCGGCGGGCCCGCCGCCGACGCAGGCGACCTTCACACGCGCTCCCATGAGTGACACAAGGTGAATGATGGGCAACGCAGAGTAGCAGTAGGCAGGTGTGGCCGAACGGCTCCCCCGCGCGCGAAGAGAGCCTGCCGATCAGAAGCCGGGGAACCGCGCGAGCGTGAGCCGCAGAAGCGTGCTGGGTGCGAGCCGGGGAACCGTGCTGGGCGTGAACCGGAGAAGTGCGCCGAGAGTGAGTCGGGGACCGCGCGAGCGTGAACCGGGAGGTGCGCCGAGAGTGGGTCGGGGACCGTGCTGAGCGCGGGTCAGCAGTCCCGCAGCTGATGCCGCTTGCGCCAGGCGACCACCGCGCCCGCCAGCCCGGACAGCGCGATGAACCCCATCGCGATCAGGAATCCCGGCGAGGTCGGGGTCTGCGCGCGGTCACCCGCGATCACATACGCGGCCGTGTTCGGGACCGTTCCCAGCGCCGTCGCGAGCAGGAACGGCGTCCACCCCATCCGGGACACCGAAGCGCAGTAGTTCGCCGCGACGAACGGCACTCCCGGGAACAGCCGCACCGCCAGCATCGAACGGAAGCCGTGTCTGCTGAGCTGTCCGTCGGCCGCCGTCAGCCAACGGCCCCGGAGCAGCGGGCGCAACGCGTCCTGCCCCAGCACCCGGCCCAGCCCGAACGACATCCCCGCGCCCAGCACCGTGCCCGCCACCGCGGCGGCCAGCCCGAACTGCGAGCCCAGCAGCGCGCCGGCCGCGAGGTTCAGCAGCGGACGCGGCACGAACGCCACCGTGCACAGCCCGTACGCCACCGCGAAGGCCGTCGCCGCGGCGACACCGCCGAGTTGTGGTGGCCAGCCGTCGGCGAGCACCTTCTGCGGCTCGAACAGCAGCATCGCCGTCGCCGCGCCCGCCAGCAGGACCACCAGCAGGGAGAGCCGCGACCAGGGTGACAACAGGACGCCCGACCACCGCGCGGCGGCACTCTTCGGCGCTGCGCCGCCGACCGGCGCGGGAGGGAGAACCGTGGTGTCGAGCATCCGGGGAGATTAACCGACACCCGCATATGATCGCCGTAGGGTGCATGCGATCGCGGTCCTCGCACCGGGCGTGAGCTGCGGGAATCCGCCGAGTGAGGTTGCCGACACCGCCGCCGGACCGCCCTTCGCCGCCTTCGCCGCCCTCCGCCCCGCCCCCTTCCTGGTCGTCCTCCCGGTCCGGCACGGCGGCGGGTGAAGGTAAATCATTCGACGCCCGCGGCCCGTTCGGCGAGTATCTAGCCATGTTCCGGCACGCCTTCCTCCTCGCAGCATCCGCAGCAGCGGATGCCCGGAAGGCTGCCGTCCACGTCCTGCTCGCAAGCGTCGACGGCGCTCGAAGCTGACCCTCCCCGGATCGTCCGGCGGACCCCTCAGGGGGAGGGTCGGAAGGGCTGAGGGGTCCGAAGGTCCGGCAGCCGTGCTCCCGGACCTCACACGCTTTACCTCCTGACGCGAGACGCGAGGAATCCCCATGTCCAAGACGGCATACGTGCGCACCAAGCCGCATCTCAACATCGGCACCATGGGCCATGTCGACCACGGCAAGACCACCCTGACCGCCGCGATCACCAAGGTGCTCGCCGAGCGCGGCAGCGGCACCTACGTCCCCTTCGACCGGATCGACCGGGCGCCGGAGGAGGCCGCGCGCGGCATCACCATCAACATCGCGCACGTCGAGTACGAGACCGACACCCGCCACTACGCCCATGTCGACATGCCCGGCCACGCCGACTACATCAAGAACATGGTCACGGGTGCCGCGCAGCTCGACGGCGCGATCCTGGTCGTCTCCGCGCTCGACGGGATCATGCCGCAGACCGCCGAGCACGTCCTGCTGGCCCGTCAGGTCGGCGTCGACCACATCGTCGTCGCCGTCAACAAGGCGGACGCGGGCGACGAGGAGCTGACCGACCTCGTGGAGCTGGAGGTACGGGAACTGCTCTCCGCGCACGGGTACGGCGGGGACACCGTGCCCGTCGTCCGGGTCTCCGGGCTGCGCGCGCTGGAGGGCGACCCCCGGTGGACGGAGTCGATCGGCGCGCTGCTCGACGCCGTGGACACGTATGTGCCGCTGCCCGAGCGGTACATCGACGCGCCGTTCCTGCTCCCCGTCGAGAACGTGCTCACCATCACCGGCCGCGGCACCGTCGTGACCGGTGCGGTGGAGCGCGGCACGGTACGGGTCGGGGACCGCGTCGAGGTGCTGGGCGCCGGTCTCGAATCGGTGGTCACCGGGGTGGAGACCTTCGGCAAGCCGATGGACGAGGCGCAGGCCGGGGACAATGTCGCGCTGCTGCTGCGCGGGGTGGCGAGGGACGCGGTGCGCCGCGGGCACCTCGTCGCGGCGCCCGGCAGTCTGGCCCCCAGCAGCCGTTTCACCGCCCAGGTGTACGTGCTGTCGGCCGCCGAGGGCGGCCGGACCACCCCGGTCACCACCGGGTACCGGCCGCAGTTCTACATCCGCACCGCGGATGTCGTCGGGGACATCGACCTCGGCGAGGCGGCCGTGGCCCGGCCCGGCGACACCGTCACGGTGACGGTCGAGCTCGGCCGGGAGGTGCCGCTGGAGCCGGGGCTCGGCTTCGCGATCCGGGAGGGCGGCCGGACGGTCGGCGCGGGGACGGTGACCCGGGTCGGCTGACCCACCGGCGCGGACGGCCCGCCGACGGCCCTTCGGGGAACCGTCGGCGGGCCGTCCTGCCCCGGACCGGAACGGGCCGCCCCCGCGCCCGGACGCGGCGCGGGGCCGCACAATGGACGGGTGGACGACCCCGACCCCGACCCCGACCCCGACCCCGACCCCGACCCCGACCCCGACCCCGTACCCGTACCCGTCATCCGAGCCGTCGACCACGGCACCGCGCGGCTGCTGCCCGATATCGACCGGGAGCGGGCCTGGCTGCTGACCGTCGACGGCTCACCCCAGTCGTACGTCGACCTCGACGACCCCACCCATCTGGAATTCGAGTACGTCCGCCGCCTCGGACACGTCGTCGACACCGCCGCCCCGCCCGGCCGTCCGCTCGACGTGATCCATCTGGGCGGCGGGGCCCTCACCCTGCCCCGCTACACCGCCGCCACCCGGCCCGGTTCCCGTCAGCGGGTCGTGGAGTTCGACGGCGCCCTCGTCGCCCTGGTCGCGGAGCATCTGCCGCAGAGCGACCCGGACGGGGTCCGGACGCACACCGCCGACGCGCGCGGCTGGCTGGAGGCGGCGCCCGGGCGCTCCGCCGATCTGCTGGTCGCCGATGTGTTCGGCGGTTCCCGGGTACCCGCGCACCTCACCTCCGTCGAGTACGCGCGGGCGGCGGAACGCGTTCTGCGCGAGAACGGGCGGTACGCGGCGAACCTCGCCGACGGGGCGCCCTTCACCTTCCTCCGCTCCCAGCTGGCGAACTTCGCGGCGGTGTTCGGGGAGCTCGCACTCATCGCCGAGCCGTCCGTGCTGCGCGGACGCCGGTTCGGCAATGTCGTCCTGCTCGCCTCGCACGCCCCGCTGCCCGTCGCGGAACTGGCCCGGCGTACGGCCGCCGACGGGTTCCCCGCGCGTGTGGAGCACGGTACGGCCCTGCGGCGGCGGACCGGGGACGCGGCCGTGGTGCGGGACGCGGACGCCGTCGGCTCGCCCGAGCCGCCGGGCGGGACCTTCCGGGTCGGCTGACCGGCGTCCCGGTCAGCCGCGTCCGCCCGCGTCCGACGCCCCGTCCGCCGGTGCCTCACCGGCGGTGGCGGCGGCGGGATCGCGGGGGACCCCCGGGCCCGTGCCGGCCGTGAGCGGTTCCCGGGGCAGCGCCGCCGCCTTCGGGGCGTCGGCCGCCGGCCGGTGGGACAACCGCCGGACGTCCGGGACGAGCAGCACCGCCGCCGTCACCAGCACCACCAGCACGGCGCAGCCCCACAGTGCCTCGGAGCGGCCGAACGCGCTCTCCGCCGGGCCCGCCAGGGCGGTGAAGACGGGAACCATGCCGACCGAACCGAACCAGTCGTACGCGGACACCCGGGAGAACTTCTCCTCCGGGATCTCCTGGTGCAGCGTGGTGATCCAGGCGACGCCGAACACCTCGATCGCCACGCCGCTCACGAACATCACCGCGACCAGCCCGGCGATCGGCAGGGGCACCGCCAGCGCGGCGGACGGCAGCGCCAGCGTGAACACGGCCAGGCTGCCCACGAACAGCAGCCGCCGCGGCTTCCAGCGCATCATCACCAGGGCCCCGACGAGCGTCCCGACACCGAAGGCGCCGAGCGCGAAGCCCCAGGGCGCCGCGCCGCCCAGCTCCTCCCGGGCCACCAGCGGGCCGTAGACGGCCTCGGAGACCGTGATCACCGCGACCACGACGGAGAACTGCGCCACGATCGACCACAGCCACGGCCGTCCGATCACCTCGTGCCAGCCGTCCCGCAGATCGGCGGCCAGCCCGTTGCCCGGTTCCCGCGGCGGGATGTGCCGGACGTCCAGGAACGCGCGCAGCGCCCCGGCGAGGGCGAAGGCGGCGGCGTCCACCGCGAGGACCCAGCCGGGACCCATCGCGGCGACCATCGCCCCGCCGAGCGCGGCTCCGCCGATGCCCGCGCCGTGCATGGCCATCCGGTACAGGGCGAAGGCGCGGCCGGCCTGTTCGCCCGAGACGGAGGACATCAGCATGCCCTCGGAGGCGGGCGAGAAGAACGCGTGCCCGGCGCCGCCGAGGGCGGACAGCAGCATCATCTGCCAGAGTTCGGCGCGGCCGGTGATGACGAGGGCCGCGAACACCGCCTGCGACACACAGTTCACGGCGTTCGCCGCGACCATCACCCGGTGTCGGGGCAGCCGGTCGGCGACGGCGCCGCCGATCAGCAGGAAGAGCACCAGCGGCACGGTGCGCGCCGCGGCCACGAGTCCCACGTCACCGCTGCCGCCGCCCGACTCGATCACGGCGAACGCCGAGGCGATCAGGGCGCCGTGGCTGCCGAGGTTGGTGAAGACGGTGGCGACGGTGAGCAGGATGTAGTTGCGACCGGCCCAGGGCGGCCGGCGCTGACGTGGCGGCGGTGAGTTCACCCAGGGACTATCGCGGCGGGCCGACCCGGATTCAACCGAATTGCCGTGTCGCGGGCGGACGTGGCGTGATCGCGCCCGGCGCCCGCGGCGGAGGCCTCGCGGCACTCGCGGACGGACGGGCTCCGGGAGCGGTCACCCGCCCACCGGAGGCCGTCCGGGCAGCCGTTCGCTGCGGGGACCGCCGCCCGGGCGGCCGTCCGGCGGACCGTCCCGGAGGAGCGGCGACGAGCCGTCCGACCGGAACGGCCCGAGGGGTCAGTCCGTCGGTTCGCCGTGCAGCCGGACCGTCTTGAGGATCTCGGTGATCAGGCTGTCCGGGACCTCGTCCTTGACGCCCTTGGCGCCGTAGAGGTTCCAGGCGACGAAGTCACCCTTGGAGTTCTTGAAACCGAAGGAGACGGCCTTGCCGTCGCTCGCGCACTTGCCCTTCCGGGGAGTGTTCGTGGACTCCGCGCGCGCGATGCTGCCCTTGATCCCGGACGTGGTGGTGAAGGGCTTGCCCTTCTTGTCGGTGCGCATGCTCTTCTTGTCCGGCTGCGTGTAGCCGCCGTAGACCCACCACGGCACCTGGTTGACCGCGGCCTCCTCGGCGTCCTTGGCACCGTTCGCGCCCTTGGTGCCGACGGTGGCGAGCGAGGTGCTGTCCTTGTTGCCGTCCTTGTCGTCGTCCGACTCGCACCATTTGGACTTGAGGTACGCGGGCGCCGACATCACGATCAGCGGCTTGATCTCCTTGGAGTCCTTCTCCTCGAACCCCACCGACATCCCGGGCGAGTCGACCTCCCAGTCGGCCGGCACGTCGAAGGCCACCCCCCGCTTGGGGTTGTAGACGACCTTCCAGCCCGCGACGGTCGGCTTGATGTCGTCGCCCCCGCGCGGGTTGTCCTCGGCGGACTCCTCCGGCGCCACCTCCGGGGCGGAGGAGACGGGCCGCTCGGACGGCTTCTTGTCGCCGCCCTTCTGGGCCGTCTCCTTGCCGTCCTCGTCGCCGCCCAGCACCAGGAACCCGGTGACCCCGGCGGCGACCACGACGGCCACCGCCGCCACCAGGGCGACGAGCTTCGTCCTCCTGCCGTCGTCACCCGGCGGGGGAGGGCCCGGAACGGCCGGTCCCGCCGGGACCGTCGGCGCCCCCCAGGGCGGCTGCTTGTCCGGCGGCCCCGCGTAAGGGCCCGGCTGCTGCTGATAGCCGGGCTGCTGGTACGGATTGGGCTGCTGATATCCCGGCTGCTGGTACGGGTTGGGATTCGGCTGTTGCGGGTTCTGCTCGCCCCCGGGCGGCTGCTGTCCTGGCCACATGGGCAGTAACCATAGTGGCGCCGGGCAACGACCTTGTCACCGGCACTTGACGGGTACGTGCCGAACGGTCCGGCCCGCGAGGTCTGGCCAACTCTTCTTACCGGTGGGTAACATTCGGTCATGAGCGCTGACCAGATGTCCATCGGCGAGATGCTCGCCGCCACCGTCCCGATGGCCCGCACCCTCAACCTGGAGTTTCTGGAGACCGGTGCGGACAAGGCGGTGGTCGCGCTGCCCGACCAGGGCGACTTCCACAACCACGTCGGCGGCCCGCACGCCGGGGCGATGTTCACCCTGGGGGAGTCGGCCAGCGGCGCCATCGTGCTCGCCGCGTTCGGCGCGCAGCTCTCCCGGGCCGTGCCGCTCGCGGTGCGCGCGGAGATCGCCTACCGGAAGCTGGCCATGGGGCCGGTGACGGCCACCGCGACCCTGGGCCGCCCCGCCGCCGACGTGATCGCCGAACTGGAAGCCGGGGGCCGCCCCGAGTTCCCCGTCACCGTCGAGATCCGGCGCGAGGACGGCGCGGTCACCGGGGAGATGACCGTCGTCTGGACCCTGCGCCCCCACGCCTGACCCGCCGGAACTCGGCCGCGCTACGCCTGACCGGCGCCTCGGGTGCCTCCGCCGTCATGGCCGTCACGGTCGTCGTCGCCGTCCCCGGTGCCGTCCCGGTCGGCGGTCCGTTCCGTGTGCGCCTCCTCGTGCGCGCGCGCCAGCTCCATGTAGAGCGTGCCGTTCAGGGTGATGCCCGCCCGCTCCTCGTCCGTGAGGGGGCGGCGCACCTTGGCCGGCACCCCGGCCACCAGCGAACCGGGCGGTACCACCATCCCCTGCGGGACGAGGGCCTGCGCGGCCACCAGCGAACCGGCCCCGATCACGGCGCCGTTGAGGACGGTCGCGCCCATCCCGATCAGGGCGTCGTCCTCGATCGCGCACCCGTGGACGACCGCGTTGTGGCCGATGGTGACCCGCTCGCCGATGACCACCGGGAAGCCCGGGTCGACATGGACCGTGCAGTTGTCCTGGACGTTGCTGCCCGCCCCCAGGACGATCGGCCCGCAGTCGCCGCGCAGCACCGCGCCGTACCAGACGCTCGCCCCCGCGCGCACGGTCACCTCGCCGACCACGACCGCCGTGGGCGCGACGAACGCGCCCGGGTCCACCTCGGGGCTCTTGCCGCCCACCGCCACGATCAGTGCCCGTCCGGCCATGACTGCCTCCTCGTCGTCGCTGCGCGCATGCGCTCACCGGCACGGTAGGCGACCCGCCGGGCGCCGGGCCCGGCGGGTGGGGTGAAGATCACAGCGGGCCGCGCTCCGGCCCCCCGGTCCCGTGAGTACGGTGTGCGGGTGCCGAACAACCGCGATACGCGTCCCCTCCCCGGCCGGCGTCCGGGCCGCTGGCCGCACCGGCTCGCGCAGCGGGTGGTGCGGGGCGGCTGGGCCTGGGCGCAGCGGTTCGGCGCGATCACCGACGAGCATCCCGGGCGGCTGCGGTTCGGCGCCATCGGTACGGGCACCCGGCTGGCGTTCCCGCAGGGCACCGTCTTCGGGGAGCCGTGGATCCAGCTCGGCGCCCACTGTGTCATCGGGGAACAGGTCACCCTGACGGCCGGTCTGATGCCCGGTCTCGACCTCGGCCCCGAGCCGATCCTGCGGATCGGTGACGGTGTCGTACTGGGCCGGGGCAGCCATGTCGTCGCCGACACGGCGGTCACCATCGGCGCGCAGTGCTACGTCGGTCCCTATGTCTATGTGACGTCGACCAATCACTCCTACGACGACCCGGCGGAGCCGATCGGCAAGCAGTGGCCGCGGATGGAGCCGGTGGAGATCGGGCCCGGCTGCTGGATCGGCACCGGCGCGGTGATCCTGCCGGGTACCCGGATCGGACGGAACGTGGTCGTCGCGGCGGGAGCGGTGGTCCGCGGCGAGGTGCCCGACCACTCGGTGGTGGCGGGCGCGCCCGCGCGCGTGGTCCGGCGCTGGACCCCCGGGGAGGGCTGGCAGCCGCCCCTGCGGACACCCGCGCCGGTACCCATCCCGGAGGGCATGACACCGCAGCAGTTGATGGCCCTCGCGGAGCTGGAGTCGGACACCGGCGGGACGTGACCCGTCCGCCTGCCCGGACCCGGGGCGCCGCCGCGGGCTGTCCTCGCCGGCCTCGAAGTACAGTGCGGTGGACCAGGTGACCACCTCACGGTAGTTCTATGTGTTGCACCCTGCCATTAAAGATATTGGACGGAATGTGTCGGATCTCGACCAGCTCACACAGTCCCTCGCGCGCAATCTCAAGCGCTTGCGCGGCGAACGTGGCTTCACCCTGGACGTCCTCGCCACCCGCTCCGGTGTCAGCCGGGGGATGATCATCCAGATCGAGCAGGCCCGGACGAACCCCAGCGTCGGGACCACCGTGAAACTCGCGGACGCGCTGGGCGTCAGCATCAGCACCCTCCTCGACCAGGACCAGGGGCCGCTGGTGCAGCTCGTGCCCGCCGAGCGCGCGGTGCGGATGTGGTCCACCGAGGCGGGCAGCCACACCTCCCTGCTCGTGGGCACCGACCGGCGCGGCCCGCTGGAGCTGTGGGCATGGCGGCTGATGCCCGGCGACGGCAGCGCGTCCGACCCGCACCCGGGCGGAACCATGGAACTGCTGCATGTGACAGCCGGGGAGCTGACCCTCGTCGTGGACGGCGTCCCCTACCCGATGCCCGCCGGGACCTCCGCCACCTTCGAGGCCAACGTGCCGCACATCTACCGCAACGACGGTACCGAGGTGGTCGAGATGACCATGGCCGTCGCGGTCCCGCCCGCGCGGTGAACGGTCTCGCGGGACGCCTTCGCTTGCGCCGCCGGGTCCGTCCACCTGAGCCCACTCGCTCCGGTGCGGGCCGTCCGTGGCCGCGCAGTTCCCCGCGCCCCTGAGGTCACCTCGGGTGGGCGTCCCTTGCTCCTGTGCGGCTCGAACGTGGGTGCGCAGTTCCCCGCGCCCCTGAAGGGGCGCCTCCCTGCACGTTCAAGGTCGACGGAGGCGCCCCGAAGGGGCGCGGGGAACTGCGCGAAGACGAGGGCGAACCCGCACGCGATCAGCGACCGAGCGGGGCAGCATCCAGGGGCGCGGGGAACTGCGCGAAGACGAGGGCGAACCCGCACGCGATCAGCGACCGAGCGGGGCAGCATCCAGGGGCGCGGGGAACTGCGCGAAACGCGAGGGCGGCCCCGCACCCGAAGTGCGACGGACCGGGGCAGCATCCAAGGGGCGCGGGGAACTGCGCACCCATGAACGGCCCGCACCGGACTATGTGGGCCCAGGTGGACGAACCCCGGGGCGCAAGCGAAGGCGGCCCGCACCGGACTACGTCGGCCCAGGTGGACGAACCACGGACATGCGTCAGCCCATGCGGGGGATCTCGATCGCCGGGCAGCGGTCCATCACCATCGCCACGCCCGCCGCCCGGGTGCGGGCGTACGCCGCCTCGTCCACCACACCCAGCTGGAACCACACCGCCTTCGCCCCCTTCGCCACGGCCTCGTCGGCCACCGCGCCCGCCAGGTCCGCGTTCACGAACACATCCACCACGTCGACCTCGAACGGGATGTCCGCCAGCGTGGTGTACCCCCGCTCGCCATGGACCGTCTCCGCCTTCGGATGGACCGGGACGATCCGCTTCCCGAACCGCTGAAGGATCCGCGCCACCCCGTACGCGGCCCGCGACTCGTTGTTCGACAGGCCCACCACGGCCCAGGTGTCCCCCGACTCCGTAAGGATCTTCTCCACTGCCGCCTGGTCGCCGTACATGGCACGCCTCCTCGGATCACTGCTGCTGCCACCACGGCAACGAACCACCGTGCCCGGGGATTCCCGCCCCGCCCCCTGGCGTCCCGCCGCGGACACACCGCATACGCTGGGCCGATGCAGGACGAGTACCGCACCGTCGCCCAGGAGGGCGTGCACGAGACCGAGATCAACCGCTCGCGTTTCCTGTGCGCGCTCGCACCCGCGGCCACCGAGGAGGAGGCCCAGCGGTTCATCGCGCGGGTCCGCAAGGAGCACGCCGACGCCACGCACAACTGCTACGCCTACGTCATCGGCGCCGACGCCTCCGTCCAGAAGGCGAACGACGACGGCGAACCGGGCGGCACCGCGGGCGTCCCCATGCTCCAGATGCTGCTGCGCCGGGACATGCGGTACGTCGTCGCCGTCGTCACCCGCTACTACGGCGGGGTCAAACTGGGTGCGGGCGGGCTGATCCGGGCGTACGGCGGATCGGTCGGCGAGGCCCTCGACACCCTCGGGACGCTGACCCGGCGGCGCTTCCGGCTGGCCACCGTCACCGTCGACCACCAGCGCGCGGGCAAACTCCAGAACGAGCTGCGCGCCACCGGCCGCGAGGTGCGCGACGTGCGTTACGGCGAGGCGGTCACCATCGGGATCGGGCTGCCGGACGCCGACGTGGCCGCGTTCCGCGCCTGGCTCGCCGACGCGACCGCGGGCACCGCCGTCCTCGAACTCGGCGGCGAGGCGTACGGGACGGCCTGAGACCCCCGATTCCGATGGTGTCGGCCCGCGCGGAACGGGCACGCCCCGACCGCCGGTCTCAGCAGATGCGCGGCAGTTGCTCACCGAGTGGCAGATCGACCACCCGGGTCCCGCCGAACGCGGTCCGCGCGACCACCATCCCCGGATGCTCCGGTACGCACTCCCCGATCACCGCGGCGGCCGCGCCCAGCGGATGGGCGCGCATCGCGGCGAGCACCGCGTCCGCGTGGGCACGGGGGACGAACGCGACGAGCTTCCCCTCGTTCGCCACGTACATCGGGTCGAGGCCGAGGATCGCGCAGGCGTTGGCGACCTGCGGGGGCACCGGGACGGCGCGTTCCCGGATCACCACACCGACACCGGCCGCCCCCGCGATCTCGTTGAGGGCGGTCGCCAGCCCGCCCCGGGTGGGGTCCCGCAGGACGTGCAGATCCGGGGTGACGGCCAGCATCGCCTCGACCAGGGTGCCGAGCGCCGCGCAGTCGCTCTCGATCTCCACCCCGAACTCCAGACCCTCCCGCACACTCATGATCGCCACACCGTGGAGACCGATCTCCCCGCTGACGATCACCACATCGCCCGGCTCGGCGCGCTGCGGACGGATGTCGACACCGGGCGGCACCACCCCGATGCCCGCGGTGTTGATGTACACGCCGTCCCCGTGACCGGCCTCCACGACCTTGGTGTCGCCGGTGACCACCTCGGTGCCCGCCGCGCGGGCCGCGTCGCCCAGCGCCCGGGCGATCCGGCCGACCACCTCCGTCTCCACCCCCTCCTCCAGGATGAACCCGCAGGACAGGTACGCCGCCCGCGCGCCGCTCATGGCCAGATCGTTCACAGTGCCGTTGACGGCGAGGTCGCCGATGCTGCCGCCGGGGAAGAACAGCGGACGCACCACGAACGAGTCCGTCGAGAAGGCGAGCCGTGACCCGCCGACGGGGAGCACCGCGCAGTCACCGAGGGCGGCGAGCGTCCCGCCGCCGAAGGCCGGGAGGAAGAGATGCTCGACCAGTTCCGCGGACAGGGCGCCGCCTCCGCCGTGCCCCATCACCACCCGGGGGTGGTCGCGCAGCGGCAGCGGGCAGGTCCAGCCGCCGAAGTCCGGCGCGGCGGCCGGCGCCGGTGCGCCGGAGAGCGTGTCAGACAACGGAGCTCGCCTCCAGAGGGGTGGTGGGGGTGCCGAGACGGCGGTAGAGGTAGTACGCGGCGCACGCGCCCTCGCTGGACACCATCGTCGCGCCGAGCGGGCTGCGCGGTGTGCAGTCCGTGCCGAACGCCTCGCACTGGTTGGGCTTCAGCAGGCCTTGCAGCACCTCGCCGCTGCGGCACGCGGCGGGCTCACGCGTGGCGATGTCCACGACGTCGAACCGGTGCTCCGCGTCGTGCTCGCGGTAGCGCGGCGAGAGCCGCCAGCCGCTGAGCGGGATCGTGCCGATACCGCGCCACGCGCGGTCCGTGACCTCGAAGACGTCCGCCAGCATCGCGCGGGCCGCCGGATTGCCCTCCGGCCGTACCGCCCGCGGATAGGCGTTGTCGACGGTGTGCTCACCGCGCTCCAACTGCCGCACCACCCGCCGGATGCCCTCCAGGATGTCCAGCGGCTCGAAACCGGTGACCACGATCGGCACCCGGTGGCGTGCCGCCAGCTCCGGGTACTCGGACGTGCCCATCACGCTGCACACATGACCGGCCGCGAGGAAGCCCTGCACCCGGCAGTCCGGCGAGCCCATCACCGCGTCGATGGCGGGCGGTACCCGGACATGGGAGACCAGCATGCTGAAGTTGCGGATGCCGCGTTTGCGGGCCTGGTGCACCGCCATCGCGTTGGGCGGGGCGGTGGTCTCGAAGCCGATGCCGAAGAACACCACCTCACGGTCGGGGTTCTCGGTCGCGATCCGCAGGGCGTCCAGCGGCGAGTACACCACCCGGACGTCACCGCCCTCGCTGCGCACCCGGAACAGATCGCGGTCGGTGCCGGGCACCCGGAGCATGTCCCCGAACGAGCAGAAGATCACCCCGGGCCTGGCCGCGATCGCCAGGGCCTTGTCGATGACCTCCAGCGGGGTCACGCACACCGGGCACCCCGGTCCGTGGATCAGCTCCACCCCGTCGGGCAGCAACTGGTCGATGCCCTGGCGGATGATGGTGTGCGTCTGCCCGCCGCACACCTCCATGAGCGCCCAGGGACGGGTCACGGCCGCCCGGATGTCGTCGAGCAGGCCCCGGGCCAGCTCAGGGTTCTGGAACTCCGCCAGGTACTTCATCGTTCGACCTCCCATGGGTCACCGAACTCCTCCTGGAGCAGCCCGAGTTCCTCGAAGAGGGCGAGCGTCTTGCGCGCCGACTCCTCGTCCAGCCGCTGGAGCGCGAACCCGACGTGCACGATGGCGTACTCGCCCACCTTCAGGTCCGGCAGATACTCCAGGCACACGTCCTTGACCACACCGCTGAAGTCCACGACGGCCATCCGGGCACCGTCCCGCTCCGCGATCTCCACCACTCTGCCCGGCACCGCCAGACACATACGGCTCTCCTTCTCTCAGGTCACGGCCCGTGCGGCCACCATGAGCTGGCCGAGGGCCAGTCCCCCGTCACCGGGGGGCACGTTCCTGTGCCGCAGCACCGTGAAGCCGTCCGCCTCCAGCGCCCGCGCGCAGCCCGACAGCAGCAGGGCGTTGCCGAACACCCCGCCGGTCAGCGCCACGGTCCCCGGCTCGCCGGCGCGGCGCGCGAGCGCGCAGAGCGCGCGCACCAGGTCCACCACCGCCTGGTGGAAACGCGCCGCGATCAGGCCGGCCCCCGCCCCGGCCCGGACATCGGCCACCACCGCGGCGAGGACGGGAGCCGGATCGGCCAGCCAGCGCTCCTCGTGCGGACGCAGCGCGAAGCGGTAGGCGGGCGCGGGGCCGACGCCGTGCCCGGGGCCGACACCGTCCCCGGGGCCACCGCCGGACGACGGACCACGGCGGGGCGAGGGGTCACCGCCGGGCACCGGGCCGTGGGGGCGCGCGGGACCGTGAGGGTGCCCCGGTCCTTGCGCGTGTGCCGGACCGTACGCGTGTGCCGCGCCCTCCAGCTCGATCGCCGCCTGCGCCTCGTACCCGGCCCGGTGGCGGACACCGGCGAGCGACGACACCGCGTCGAAGAGGCGGCCCATGCTGGACGTGGGGACGCAGGCCAGGCCGGTCCCCAACTGCTGCGCCAGCGCTAGGAGTTCGTCGTCGGGACACACAGCGACCGGTGGCAGGTCCCGGGCCCAGGGGATACCTGCGGCCCGCAGATGGGCCAGCGCCATCCGGTACGGGCGCTCCACCGCCGCGTCACCGCCCGGCAGCGGCACATACGCGAGCTGGGCGAAACGGCGGAACCCGGCGTAGTCCGCGAGCAGCACCTCGCCGCCCCACACCGCGCCGTCGTCGCCGTACCCGGTGCCGTCGAACGCGACACCGATGACCTGGCGTCCGCCGTCCAGCCCGTGCTCCGCCATCACCGACGCGACATGCGCGTGATGGTGCTGCACCCGTACCACCGGCCGGTCGTGGCCCCGGCGGGCCCGCGCGGCCGAGCGGTAGCCCGGGTGCCGGTCCACGGCGACCGTCGCGGGGGTCACCCCGGTCAGCGCGGCGAGGTGTTCGGCGGCCCGGTCGAAGGCGGTCAGGGTGGCCAGGTCGTCCATGTCGCCGATGTGCCCCGACAGCCACGCCCGGCGGCCCTCGGCCACGGCGAGCACGTTCTTGAGGTCGCCGCCCGCCGCGAGCGACGGGCCCACCGGCAGCGGGAGGGGGATCGGGGCGGGTACGTAGC
Organism: Streptomyces uncialis; assembly: GCF_036250755.1. Taxonomy (NCBI): domain Bacteria; kingdom Bacillati; phylum Actinomycetota; class Actinomycetes; order Kitasatosporales; family Streptomycetaceae; genus Streptomyces; species Streptomyces uncialis. The sequence continues at coordinate 7,961,074 of NZ_CP109583.1, forward strand.
CGCGCGCCCGGCGCAGCGGGAACGGCACACCGTCGACCACCCGCACCACCGAGTCGTCGCAGGGGACATGGATCGGGCGGTCGTGCGTCAGCCAGCCGTCCACCAGCGGCGCGAGCCGTTCCAGCGCCTCGCCGTCGTCGGTGACGAGAGGCTCGCCGCCGAGATTGGCGCTGGTCATCACCAGCACCCGGGGCCCGGGCGGGTCACCCGGCAGGCCGAGCAGCAGATGGTGCAGCGGGGTGTACGGCAGCAGCACCCCGAGGTCCGGGCAGCGCGGGGCGACGGCCTCCAGGGCCACCGGGGCGGCCCGCTCCCGGTCCGCCGCGCGGGTGTCCGTCCGGCGCCGCAGCAGGACCACCGGCCGCACCGGCCCGGTCAGCAGCTCCCGTTCCAACGGGTCGAGCTCCACCAGCGGCTCGATGTCCGCGAGATCCCGTGCCATCACGGCGAACGGCTTGTCGCCGCGCCGCTTGCGGCGGCGCAGCAGGGCGACGGCCGCCGGGTCGCCCGCGTCGCACGCCAGGTGGTAGCCGCCGATGCCCTTGACCGCCAGGATCGCGCCGCCCGCGAGGAGTTCCCGGGCCCGGACGAGGGCCGGCCCGCCGCCGAGCGGCCCGGCGCCCGGCACGATCAGCGAGAGCCGGGGCCCGCAGTCGTGGCATGAGACGGGCTGGGCGTGGAACCGCCGGTCGGCCGGGTCGCCGTACTCCCGCTCGCACCGCTCGCACAGCGGGAAGCCCGCCATCGTCGTCCGGGCCCGGTCGTACGGCAGTGCCGTGGCGATGGTGAAGCGGGGGCCGCAGCCCGTGCAGGTGATGAACGGATGCCGGTGGCGGCGGTCGGCGGGGTCGCGCAGTTCGGCGACGCACTTCGGACAGGTCGCGGTGTCGGGCGGGATGAGGCTCGCGCCCCTCGACCCGACCGCGCGGGACGGGGTGATCACGAAGCCCTTCGTCCCGGTGAGCGCGATGACCTCGTGCCGGACCGAGTCGACGGCCGCCGGGCTCGGCGCGTCCGTCGCCACCCGGCGGCAGAACACGTCGACCGCGTCCGGCGGGCCCTCGATCTCCGCGAGGACACCCTCGCCGGTGTTGACGACATGTCCGGATAGCCCGAGTTCGGTGGCCAGTGAGTAGACGAACGGCCGGAAGCCGACGCCCTGGACCACCCCCTGGACGGCGACCCTCCGGCGCGCCGCCGCCACGGACCCCCCGGTCGAGGTCACAACTGGTCCGCGACCGGATGCGGGTGCGGGTGGGGATGCGCGTGCTCGTGCGGGTGAGCGTGGGTGCCGCCCGGGGGCTGCGGCAGGACGACGGGCGGGGTGTCCCGGTCCCCGGCGGTACGGGTCATCACCGGGCGGTGCGCCTCGGCGCCGTCCCGCACGGCCAGGGCCCGCTCCAGCAGGACCCCCTGACCCTGCCCGTCGCGCGCCGAGGTGAACACCACCTCCACACCGGGGTTCACCCGGGCGACGTTCGCCAGGAACGTGTCCCGGTCGAAGCCGGCGGCCGCGGCGATGTCCGTCTTGGTGACCAGAACGAGCTGGGCCAGCCCGAACGCGCCCGGGTACTTGAGCGGCTTGTCCTCGCCCTCGGTGACCGACGCCAGCGTCACCCGCAGCGACTCACCGAGGTCGTAGGAGGCCGGACAGACCAGATTGCCCACGTTCTCCACGAACAGCACCCGGGTGTCCGACGGCAGCCAGCCCGCGAGGTACCCGCGCAGCATCACGGCCTCCAGATGGCACAGACCGTCGGTGAGCACCTGCTGGACCGGTACCCCGGTGCGGGCCAGCCGCCGGGCGTCGTTCTCGGTCGCGAGGTCGGCGGTCAGCGCGGCCACGGGGACACCGCGCTCGCGGGCCAGCGCGAGTTCCGTCTCCAGCAGCGCCGTCTTGCCGCTGCCGGGGCTGGACAGCAGGCTGACGGCGACGGTCCCCCTGGCCGCCAGCTCGGCCCGCAGCGCCCGCGCGCTGTCGTCGTTGTGGGCGAGTACCGCCTGCCGGAGATCGGTCGTACGGCACATGGGACACCGTCCTCCTCGTCAGCTGTGCGCGTGCAGCGGGCCGTCGGCCCACTCGACGTCGCGGATCTGTAGTTCACGGCCCGTCAGCAGCTCGGCCCGCGCGCCCCCGCAGCGGGGACACACCAGATCGGGCGGGACGCCCGGGGACCACTCGGTGTCGCAGGGACCGCACCGCGCCCGCGCCGGGACGCTCCGGGTCACCAGACGGGCGCCCTCCAGGGGCGTCCCCTCGCAGACCAGCGCGAAGCAGAAGTCCAGGGCCGCCGGTACCACCCCGGCGAGCTCACCGACATCGAGCCGGACCGTGGTCACCGCTGTCGCGCCCCGGTCGGCGGCGGCCGAGGTCACCTGGTCGACGACGGCCGCGGCGATCGACATCTCATGCATCGGTACGCCTCGTTCCACGGCGCGTGCCGGACGGTCGACGGCGGCTCCGTCGTCCGGCGTGACCGCGGCTCCATTGCACGGCGCGGTCGCGGGAGGGGCCGGGTGCCACGCCGCCCGCCGGTGCGGCCCGCCCCGTTCGCAGCAGCGCCGTCCCCGGACGGCCGCGCCGCACCGCCGTGCCCGGGAACGAGCACGGTTCACATCCGGGAGATCCGCAGATACCGCCTCAGGTCGGGCAGGGTCAGCCGGATCACCACCACGGCGGCGGCCCCCGCGGCCGTGGCGAGCAGGGCTTTCAGCATGATGGTGCCTTTCTGCCGGACGGTTCGACCCCCGCCGCCTGCCCACCCTCTTCGACGGCCCCCTCGCTGACGGCCTCGTCGCCGACGGTCTCTCCGCTGACGACCCGTCGGATCAGCCGGACGGCCTGCTCGACCCCCGCCGTCACCGGGGCGCTCAGCCCGATGCCCTCCTCCAGCGAGGCGGGCTCGCATCCCACCACCAGCACGCGTTCCGGCGGGACGCCCCCGGTGCTCGCGCTGAGCGTCGCGAGAAGCGCGAGCACGGCGTCCGGACCCATCCGGTGGCCGTCCAGCGCGGCCGGACCCGACGGTTCCACCGGCCCCGCCTGCGCCTCGATCAGATAGACGGTGCCCGGCGCCCCGCCACGGGACGCGGCGTCCACCAGGACCACCGTCCCGTAGCCGTCGAGCAGTTGGTACGCCAGATGGACGCCGCGCACCCCGACATCGACCACGTCGACCCCGTCCGGCACTCCCGCGAGGACCAGCCGCCGGACGGTCTCGACGCCGAAGCCGTCGTCACCGAGGAAGATGTTGCCGACGCCCGCGACCAGCGTCCGTCGGCCGGTCATGACTCCTCCAGCGGGGTGACCTCGTCGGGCTGGAAGTAGCGGAACCTGCCCTGGGCCCGCCAGATGTCCGCCCCGGGGTCACCCTCCACGGTGACCGCCAGATGCACCGAGCCGTCGACATCGTGCAGGACCGCCTCCACCAGCGCGGTGCGCCCGTGCAGGAACGCGTCCTGCGCGTCGGTGCGCCGGCCCCCGGCGCCCAGCACCACCCGGCTCCCCGCACCGATCTGCCGGCCGTCGATCAGCACCCGGTCCCGGGCGGGGTCCACGTCCCGGTCGGCCCCCGGGTCCCACCAGGGCCGCGCCGGGTCGGCCGGGACACCGTAGGTCGGCACGCCGTCGTCCGGGACTCCGGTGAGGGGCGAGGCGCTGAACCGGTCCAGGGGATCCGCTGGGTCCGGGGGAGGGGACACCGCGTCCAGGGCGCGGATCGCGCCGTGGAGCCGTTCCAGCACCTCGGGGGGCATCGAGTCGGCCAGGTCGATCACGGCGCCCGCCCGGTCGTCGGTGCCCCGGGCCTCGCGCTTCTCCCGGTCGGTCAGCGCGGCGGTGCGCAGCGCGAGGATCTCGTCGATCTCGGTGGCGTCGTAGAGCGCGCCCGGACTTTCCGGGGCGATCCGCGGATGGTCCTCCAGGATGATCGGCGAGGACAGCACCACCTGGTCACGGCCCGGTTCCCCGGCCAGTACCGGCCAGGTGTGCTCGTTGCGGCAGCCGGCCACCGCCGGCGCGGCCCAGCGGGGCGGATCGGTCACCGAGAGGAAGGTGCCCCGGTCGAGGGCGAGCAGCAGATGCGCGGAGACCAGCGAGTGGGGCAGCGCGGCGTCCCGGCGGTCCGCGCCGGTGGCCGTCCAGCCGCTGGTGTTCTCCACGACGGCCGTCAGCCGAAGGGCGCCGTACGGCCCGGGGACCTCCTGGGTCCGCAGCCGGATCACCGCTTCGGCGCTCTCGCGCGCCCGCAGCAGCCGTCCCACCCGGACACCCGCCTCGTCGACCTGCTCCTCCTCCTCGCACGCGGGCAGCCGGAAGGCGTGGGTGACTCCGTCGTCGCGCGCCAGGTCCTCCACCGGCACCAGCAGCCGGACGTGCTCCTCCACGCCCTCGTCCCAGGGGACGAGCACCCTTTCGCCCAGGTCCAGTTCCGGGACGTCCGTCCAGCGGCCGTCCTCCGTCGCGCGCTGGACGGTTCTGCGCCGGGCCCGCAGGAACCGCAGCTCCACCGCGAGCCGGGCGCCGGGGCGGGGCTCCATCAGCAGCTCGGTCCGCTGGTGCGCGGGTTCCCCGGAGACCGCGGCCCAGCCGGGCGGGACGAGTACGCCGAACTGCCAGCGGAGCTGGTTCTTGGCCGCCGACGCCCGGTAGGGGTAGAGCACATAGCCCTCGAACAGCACGGCGTCGGCGATCTGCCGCACCGACGCGAGGCGCCGCTCCACGTCCTCGGGAAAGCGCACGGGTTCGTCGGAGAAGCGCACCGTGTCCTCGGGACCGCGCGCCGGCCGGCCGGTCGTACCTGTGTCGCCGGCCGCGTCCGTACAGCCGGTCGCACCTGTCGCAATGGTCACGTCCGCCGCACCGGGCGCTCCGGTCGCGTCCGTGGTCATACGCCCTCCCCGATACCGGCGGGCTCCCCGATACCGGCGGGTTCCGCGATACCGACGGGTTCCCCGGCGGCGGGCTCCGCCGCGGCCAGCAGCGCGCGTACGGTGTCCTCCCAGGACGGCAGCCCGCGGCGGGTGCGGAAGGCGAGCAGGGCGTCCATGAGGTCACCGGGGAGCCGCAGCCAGCCGCAGCCGGGGAAGTGCTGCTCGATCATCTCCCGCCACACCCGTACCGGCAGCCGGACGGCGGCCTCGCGGTCCCAGGCCACCGGGGTGACCCGGAAACCGGCGGGACCGCTGAAGACCGTGCCGGAGAACAGCAGCAACAGCGGTACCTCGCCCTCGTCCAGGGCCCGGAAGTAGCGGGTCGCGGCGATGTCCAGGTCGTAGGTGCACGGCACGACGACGTCCACCTCGGTCTCACCGGTGAACCCCGGCACCATCAGGGCGACCTGCGCGAACTGGATCGGGTGCAGCGTGCTGCCCCAGCGGGAACGCTCGCCGAACAGGTCCGTCAGCCGCTCGCCCTCACCCTCGGCGTACTTCCGGCGCGCCGGTTCGATCCGCAACTGGCAGCGCAGCGCGACCGCGTGCACCGGGACGTCCGGCTCGGCGGTGATCCGCAGCCGGAGGACCAGGGTGGGCCCGGCGGCGTACGGGTCGGCGCGCACGCCCACGCAGTGGAAGCGCAGTTCGCTCATGGGGTCGTCTCCTCGGGCAGGGCCACGGCCCGCTCCTGGACGGCGGCGAAGAAGGCGTCGAGTTCGGCATGGGCCTCGGAACCGCCGTCGAAGCCGCGCCAGTGCAGCCGCATCCGGCCCACCAGCTCGTAGGCACGGTCGACCGGCACCAGGAAGCACCGGACGCGGCCATGGGTCCGGCGCAGCAGCAGCGCCTCCACATCGGGCTCCAGCAGCGCCGCCAGCCGGTTCCCGGCGAACGCGGTCCGCCAGGTCTCCGGTTCCAGATCGCTCTCGGTGGCCCCGGCCGGGCCGGGGTAGCAGAGCACCGGCCGGGCCGGGGCGGTGCCCAGCATCAGGAACGCGGTGCTGACCGGGATGCCGAGCGTCCGCCAGGTGTCCTCGCCGGGCTCCCGGCCGGGATCGCTCAGACACCGGTCGGGGACCGCGCGGTAGCGGCCGTCCGCCGCGCCCGGCTGCTGGAACAGCAGCACACAGGCCGTGCAGGCGCAGACGAGGGCGCGTTCCGCGGTGTCCGCGAGGTGCCGGTGCCCCGGTGGCAGACCCGCGCCGCAGAAGGTGCAGCGCTCCGGCCGGGGCGGGGCGGGTTCCCGCATCCTGCGCAGCAGTGCGGAGCCGGTACGGGGGAGCTGGCGGATGGTCACCGGACCTCCGTCGGCACCGGTGGGCGGCTGCCGATCTGGAGCAGCGCGGGGGCCCGCTCCCAGACCACCGCGGTCACCTCCGGGGCATGGCAGGCGATCACGTCCTCGATCTCCTGCTCGCCGCCGCCCCCGCCGCAACCGCAGCCGCCCCCGGACTCCGCGCGCCGCAGGGTCAGGGTGCCGCTGCCGGGCTCGTAGCCGACGAGTGCGGCCGGGGCGTCCGGCAGTCCGGCCAGGGCGCGGGCGATCCGCTGGTCGACGCCCTCCGGGTGCAGCTCGTGCAGGACGAGCAGCCCGGCCGCGGCCGGATGCTCCAGGGCCGGGTCCAGCGCGCCCGGCGGCAGCGCGCCGACGAGCGCGGTCAGGCCCTCGCCGTAGAACGACAGCAGTTCGCGGACGAGTTCCTCGCCCGCCTCCAGGGCGCCGCTGCCGGTCAGCCGGTCCAGCGCCTCCTGCACCCGTACGCCGGTGGCCTCCGCCGTCATCCGCTCAGTCCGCTCAGCCCGGTGGGGACGTGCATCTGCTGAAGGGTGCGGCCGCCGCCCACGTACATGTGCACCCCGCACGGCAGACACGGGTCGAAGCTGCGGACCGCGCGCATGATGTCGATGCCCTTGAAGGTCTCCGGCGGGTTCTCCTCGAAGATCGGGGTGTTCTGCACCGCGTCCTCGTACGGGCCGGGGGTGCCGTAGCTGTCCCGGACGCTGGCGTTCCACGGGGTCGGCGGGTACGGATGGTAGTTGGCGATCTTGCCGTCGCGGATCACCATGTGGTGCGAGAGGACACCGCGCACCGCCTCGGTGAAGCCGCAGCCGAGGCCCTCGTCCGGCACCTCGAACTTCTCCCAGGTCTGGGTGCGTCCGGCACGGACCTCCTCCAGCGCCTTCTCCGCGAAGTGCAGTGCCGCCGCGGCGGCGTACGCCTGGAAGTAGGTGCGGGCGCGGTTGCGTTCGATGGCGTTGCTCCACCGGGGGATCTTCCACTCGAAGGTGGTCTCCGGCTTGGTCATCGACCGGGGCAGGTTGATCAGCACACTGTGGCCGGTCGCCTTGACGTAGCCGATGTCGACCAGCCCGGACAGCGCGGTCGACCACAGCCGGGCGATCGGGCCGCCGCCGGTGTCCAGCGCCAGATGCTCCTTGCCGTCGAACCAGCGGGGGGACATCACCCAGCTGTACTTGTCGTCGAAGTCCCGTTTCTGCGGGGCGGGGATGGTGTGCTGGTTCCACGGGTGGCGGGGGTCCACCGGATTGCCCAGCGGGTCATGGGTGACGAAGAGGTCCTTGCCCTGCCAGTCCTCGTAGTACGAGCTGCCGAGCAGGATACGGATGCCCAGATTGATCTCGGTGAGGTCGTTGGTGACCAGCTTGCCGTCCACGACGACACCCGGGGTGACGAACATCCTGCGGCCCCAGTCCGTCATGTTGCGGTACGTGAAGTCGCAGTGCGCGGGGTCGTTGAGGCTGCCCCAGCAGCCCAGCAGGACCCGGCGGCGCCCCACCTCCTCGTACCCGGGCAGCGCCTCGTAGAAGAAGTCGAACAGGTCGTCGTGGAGCGGTACGACCTTCTTCATGAACTCGACGTAGCGCATCAGCCGGGTCAGGTAGTCGGTGAACAGCTGCACCGTCGCCACCGTGCCGACCCCGCCGGGGTAGAGCGTGGAGGGGTGCACATGGCGCCCTTCCATCAGACAGAACATCTCCCGGGTGTACCGGCTGACCTGGAGCGCCTCCCGGTAGAACTCGCCCTCGATGGGGTTGAGGGAGCGCATGATGTCGGCGATCGTCCGGTAGCCGTGGTCGCCGGCGTGCGGTGCCTCGGTGCGTTCGGCGAGCTCCAGCACCCCGGGGTTGGTCTCGCGGACCATCCGCTCGCAGTAGTCGACCCCGACCAGGTTCTCCTGGAAGATGTTGTGGTCGAACATGTACTCGGCGGCCTCACCGAGGTTGATGATCCACTCGGCCAGGTGCGGCGGCTTCACCCCGTACGCCATGTTCTGCGCGTACACCGAGCACGTGGCGTGGTTGTCGCCGCAGATGCCGCAGATCCGGCTGGTGATGAAATGGGCGTCGCGCGGGTCCTTGCCGCGCATGAACACGCTGTACCCGCGGAAGACGGACGAGGTGCTGTAGCACTCCGCGACCCGCTTCTGCTTGAAGTCGATCTTCGTATGGATGCCCAGGCTTCCCACGATCCGGGTGATCGGGTCCCAGGACATCTCCGTCAGGCCGCTGCCGTCACCGGCTTTTGTGGTCGTTGAGGCCATGGTGTCTTTTCGTGCCCTTCTGCGAGCGGGAGGTGGACGGCGGCGGCCTTGCGCGATGCCGGACGCGGGTCAGGGGGAGCGGCGGTACCCGGTGGTCAGCCGGCGGCCGGTGTGCCGCCACTTGGGTTCCTTGTCGAGGGTCCGGGTGGTGATCGTGCGCAGCCGCCGGATCACCGCGCCGTACGCGGAGCTGGCGTTGCTGGAGACATGCGATCCGGGCGGGGCGTCCATGAAGGGCATGAACTTGTCGGGGAAGCCGGGCATGGTGCACCCGATGCAGATACCGCCGACGTTGGGACAGCCGCCGATGCCGTTGATCCAGCCGCGCTTGGTGACGTTGCACTTGACCACCGGCCCCCAGCAGCCGAGCCGCACCAGACACTCCGGGGTGCCGTACTCCGAGGCGAACTGTCCCTGTTCGTAGTAGCCGCCGCGGTCGCAGCCCTCGTGCACGGTCGCCCCGAAGAGCCAGGCGGGACGCAGCTTGTCGTCCAGCGGGATCATCGGCGCGGACCCGGCGAGCTGGTAGAGCAGATAGGTCAGCGTCTCGGCGAGGTTGTCCGGTTGGATGGGGCAGCCCGGCACACAGACGATCGGCAGTCCGGCCTTGGACGTCCAGTCCCAGCCCAGGTAGTCGGGCACCCCCATGGCGCCGGTCGGGTTGCCCGCCATGGCGTGGATGCCGCCGTAGGTGGCGCAGGTGCCGATGGCGACGATCGCGGTCGACTTGGCCGCCAGCCGGTCCAGCCACTCGCTCGTGGTGATGGGCTGCCCGGTCTCGGGATCGTCACCGAAGCCGCACCAGTAGCCCTCCTCCTTGATCTGCTCATTGGGGATCGAGCCCTCGACCACCAGTACGAACGGATCGAGCTCGCCGCGGTCCGCCTTGAAGAACCACTCGACGAAGTTGTCCGCGCCCTGCACGGGGCCGCACTCGAAGTCGATGAGCGGCCAGTGCACGGCGATCTTCGGCAGACCCGGCAGCGCACCGGTCACGATCTCCTCGATGCTCGGCTGCATGGCCGCGGTCAGCGCCACCGAGTCCCCGTCGCAGCTCAGGCCCGCGTTGATCCAGAGGATGTGCACGACATCGGTGTCCGTGCCCGTGCCCGTGTCGGTGCCGCTGGTGGTCGTCCCGGTCATGAGGGTGCCTCCCTGGAGAGGGGCGAAAGGTCAGAAAGCGACCAATAACGTCATAGCATTCCGGGCGACGGGCCGCCGGTCGGAAAGGCCGGACCGGGCGCCGGGAGAGCGGCCCGGGTGCGGGCCGTCCGGCGGTCGGGGAGCGGGCGGGCGCCCGGGTGGGGCGGCACGGGTCGCCCTCGGCGCGAATCCCGGGCCGCGGGCGGCCGAACGGTGGGCGCCGTCACGGGGTGTCACGGCGCCGGGCGTGCGGGCCTGCGGGGCCGGGGTGTGCGGGCCTGCGGGGTCGGGGCGTGCGGACCTGCGCGCCGGGCGATCCGGCGATCCGGGCCGCGTACGCCGTCACGGTCATCCGCCCCCGGCACGGATGGCAGACTGAGGCCGGTGAGGACCCGGTGCCGGTCGGCGCCCGGTGTGGTCGGTGCTGACAGCGGTGCCCGTGCTGAACCCGTACGGTCGCCGCCTGCGAGGGGGAGTGCGCGCATGCGGGCCGGAGAGGTGTCATGAGGATTCTGCACACGTCCGACTGGCACCTCGGCCGGACGTTCCACCGGGTGAACATGCTCGACGCCCAGGCCGCGTTCATCACCCATCTCGTGGAGACGGTCCGCGCCCGCGAGGTGGAGGCCGTGGTGGTGTCCGGCGACATCTACGACCGCGCGGTCCCGCCGCTGGCCGCCGTGGAGCTCTACGACGACGCCCTGCACCGCCTCGCGGACCTCGGCGTGCCCACCGTGATGATCTCCGGGAACCACGACTCCGCCCGCCGGCTCGGTGTCGGCTCCGGACTCCTCGGGCTCGCGGGCGTCCATCTGCGCACCGACCCCGCCTCCGTCGGCACCCCCGTCCTGCTGTCCGACGATCACGGCGACGTCGCGTTCTACGGACTGCCGTACCTGGAGCCCGCGCTGGTCGGCGACGTGTTCGGCGTCGAGCGGGCCCGCCACGAGACGGTGCTCGGCGCGGCGATGGACCGGGTGCGCGCGGATCTCGCGCGGCGCCCCGCGGGCACCCGCTCCGTCGTCCTGGCGCACGCCTTCGTCACCGGGGGACGCACCAGCGACAGCGAACGCGACATCACGGTCGGGGGAGTGGCCTCGGTCCCCGCGCAGGTGTTCGACGGTGTCGACTACACCGCCCTCGGCCATCTCCACGGCAGCCAGCGGCTCGGTGAACGCGTCCGCTACTCCGGCTCGCCGCTGCCCTACTCGTTCTCCGAGGCCGACCACCGCAAGAGCATGTGGCTCGTGGACCTCGGCCCGGACGGCGCGATAGCGGCCGAACGCGTCGACTGCCCCGTACCGCGCGCGCTCGCCCGGCTCCGGGGCCGCCTCGCCGACCTCCTGGACGACCCCCTCCTCACCGCGCACGAGGACGCCTGGGTCGAGGCCACCCTCACCGACCCCGTCCGCCCCGACGACGCCATGGCGAGGCTGACCACCCGCTTCCCGCACACCCTCGCCCTCGTCTTCGCCCCCGACCGCCCCCCGCGCGAACGGGACGTCTCGTACGCGCGGCGGCTGTCCGGACGCACCGACCAGGAGATCGCGGAGGACTTCGTGGCCCATGTCCGGGGGGCCGGACCCGATGCGCGGGAGCGGACCGTCCTGCGCGACGCGCTCGACACGGTCCGCGCCGACGACATCGTGCGGGAGGTGCCCCGATGAGGCTGCACCGGCTCCGCGTCCAGGCGTTCGGACCCTTCGGCGGCGTCCAGGAGGTCGACTTCGCCGACCTCTCGCGCGCCGGACTCTTCCTGCTGCACGGCCCCACCGGAGCGGGCAAGACCTCCGTCCTGGACGCCGTCTGCTACGCGCTCTACGGAACGGTGCCCGGCTCCCGCAACAGCGGCCAGGGCACCGGACTGCGCAGCGACCACGCCGCCCCGGACACCGTCACCGAGGTCACCCTCGACCTCACCGCCGCCGGCCGCCGGGTCGAGGTGACCCGCCGGCCGCCCTGGACGCGCCCCAAGAAGCGCGGCGACGGCACCACCAAGGAGAAGGCGTACAGCGCGCTGCGCGAGTACGACACCGCACGTGGCGCCTGGAAGGACCTCAGCCGCTCCCACCAGGAGATCGGCGAGGAGATCAAACAGCTCCTGGGTATGAGCAAGGAACAGTTCTGCCAGGTCGTCCTGCTCCCGCAGGGCGACTTCGCGAAGTTCCTGCGCGCCGACGCGGAGGTCCGGGGCAGACTCCTCGGCCGCCTCTTCGACACCCACCGCTTCGCGGACGTGGAACAGCACCTCGCGCAGCGGCGCCGCCAGGGCGAGGCCGCCGTACGCGACGCCGACACCGAACTCCTCGCCCTGGCCAACCAGATGGTGACGGCCGCCGGGGACAGCGCCGACGCGCCACTGCCCGACCCGGCACCCGGCGAACCCGGACTGAGCGACGCGGTCCTCGCCTGGGCCGCCACCGTCCGCGTCGGCGCCCGGGAACGCGTCACCCGGGCCGAATGCGCCCTGGAAGCCGCCGAGGCACGGCACCGCACGGCCCGGGACACCGCGCGCGAGGCGGGGGAACTGCACCGGCTCCAGACACGTTTCGCCCGGGCCCGCGAACGCGCCGCCTCGCTGGCCGAACGGGCGGCGGCCGACGAGACGGACCGGTTGCGGCTGGAGCGCGGACGCAAGGCCGACACCGTGGCACCCGCGCTGGAACTGCGCGCCGACGCCGAGGCCCGCCACCGGGACGCCGTCACCGCCGAGACCCACGCCCGGGCGGCCCTCACGGACACCCTCACCGGGCCGGAGCGCCACGCGGTAGCGCCCACCGGCTCGGAGCCGCGTACGGAAGCCACCGACGGGACCACCGCCGAACCGGACGTCACCGAACCGGACGTCACCGACCTGGGCCTCACCGACCTGGACGCCGCCGGACTGACGGCCGCCGCCCGCACGGCCACCGAGGAACTCGGCGGCCTGGAATCCGCGCGGCGCGCCGAACGGCGACTCGCCGCCCTCGCCGACGAACGCGCCGGGGCGCGACGCGAGGACCGCGCTGACCAGGACATCATCCAGGACGCCACGGGCTGGCTCGGTGACTGGGAGTCCACCCGGACCGCGCTGCGCCACGACATCGACCGCGCCCAGGAAGCCGTCGCCCGCGCCGAACACCTCGCCGGACAGCTGGAACCGGCCCGGCGGCGGCTCGACTCCGCCCGGCTGCGTGACCGGCTCACCGACCACGCCGACGAGGCCGGGCAGGCCGTCCGGGACGCCCGCACCCGCGCCGACGACGCCCGTCAGCACTGGCTCGACCTCAAGGAACAGCGGCTGAGCGGCATCGCCGCCGAACTCGCCGCCGCCCTCACCGACGGCGCGCCCTGCGGGGTGTGCGGCTCCGTCGAGCACCCGCACCCCGCGCGCCGGTCACCCGGCCATGTGGACCGTGCCACCGAGGACCGCGCGCACACCGCCTACCAGCGGGCGGACGCCGCGCGCGACGAGGCCACCCGCGAGCACGCCCGGCTGCGCGAGGAACTCGCCGCCGCCACCGCCGGAGCGGGCGACGAACCGGCCGAGGCGCTCGCCGCGGCCGTCGGCACGCTGCGCGACGAACTCGCCGGGGCCCATCGCACCGCCTCCGGTCTGCACGCCGCCCAGGAGGCGTTGGACCGCGCCGAGGACGAGCACGCGCGCCGGGTCGCCGCCCAGCAGGAGGCGGCCCGGCGTGCCGCCGCCCGCGCGTCCCGGCGCGAGGCGCTGGAGCGCGAGACGGCCGGCCTCGAAGCGGAGCTGACGCACGCGCGCGGGACCGCGACCAGCGTCGCCGCCCGCGCCGCCGAACTCGAACTCCGCGTCACGCTGCTGACCGACGCCGCCGACGCCGTGCGCACGGCCGCCGACACCGCGCACCGGCTGAAGGAGGCCGACGCGCGCGCGGCCGACGCCGCGTTCCGCGCCGGGTTCGACACCCCCGGGGCCGCCGCGGCCGCCCGGCTGGACGGCGCGGCGCACCGCGAGCTCCAGCACCGGGTGGACCTCCGGAGCCAGGAGGAGACCGAGGTCCGGGTGGCGCTCACCGAGGTGGACACGGCCGCCGCCGCGGCCCGGCCCCCGGCCGATCCGGTGGCCGCCGAGCGGATCGCGCGGGACACCGAGCGGGTGTCCCGGGAGGCGGCCTCCCGGCTCGCCGCCGCGATCCGCGACCGCGACGACCTGGAACGGCTCTCCGCCCGGGCCACCGCCGCCGCCCGTGCGCTGGCCCCCCGGCGCGAGGAGCACGACCGGATCGCCCGGCTCGCCGCGCTCACCGCCGGTACGTCCACCGCCAACGAGCACCGGATGCGGCTGGAGTCGTACGTCCTCGCGGCCCGGCTCGAACAGGTCGCCGCCGCCGCGACCCTCCGGCTCACCCGGATGTCCCAGGGCCGCTACACCCTGGTGCACTCCGACGACCGCACCGGACGCGGGCGTTCGGGCCTCGGCCTCCATGTCGTCGACGCCTGGACCGGACGGGAACGGGACACGGCGACACTGTCCGGCGGTGAGACCTTCTTCGTGTCGCTGGCCCTCGCCCTGGGCCTCGCGGACGTGGTCACCGACGAGGCCGGGGGAGTGCGGCTCGACACCCTCTTCATCGACGAGGGGTTCGGCAGCCTGGACGAGGAGACCCTGGACGAGGTGCTCGACGTACTGGACTCCCTGCGCGAGCGGGACCGCTGTGTGGGCATCGTCAGCCATGTCGCGGATCTGCGAAGGCGCGTCCACGCCCGGCTGGAGGTCGTGAAGGGCCGGGACGGGTCCGTGGTGCGGCAGCGGGGTGCGGCGGGATGATTCCCGGGCCGGCCCCGAGGTCCGTTCCCTGGCTGATCCCTGGCCGCTCCGGTGGTGCCCGGGGGTGACATCCGGGTCGACGCGTGGGTCCTGCCAGGCCCGACGCCTGAGGGCCGAAGTCCGGGTCAGCGCCCGACGGGACGGCCCGGCAACGGCGACGAGTACACCACGCTCGTGGTGACCGAACCCAGGGCGCCGATCCGGCCGGACACCTGTTCCAGATGGCTCATCGACCGCGCGGCGACCTTGATCACGAAGCAGTCGTCGCCCGTGACGTGGTGCGCCTCCAGGATCTCCGGGGTGACCGCCACCAGATCGTGGAACGGCTTGTAGTTGCCGGTCGGATACCGCAGCCGGACGAACGCGAGGATCGGCAGCCCCAGCCGCTCCGGGTCCACCACGGCCGCGTAGCCCCGGATCACGCCCGACTCCTCCAGCCGCCGGACCCGTTCGGTCACCGCGCTGGGGGACATGGACACGGCCCGCGCCAGCTCCGCGTAACTGGCGCGGCCCTCACGCTGGAGTACGTCGAGGATGAGCCAGTCGGTGGCGTCCGGGGAATGGTCGGTCATCCCCGAGTTCTACCAGTCGATTCCACGGTGGGCCGGGGCGGGGTCCGTGGATCACCGGTTCAACAACGGCCTTTCCCTCCGTAGATTCTCCGTTACCGGCACCCGGACCGCAGGCCCTCCCGGGCCCGCCGACCGCCGCGCCACACCTCCATGACGCACCGACAAGACGCACCGACAAGACGCACCTACAGGAGACCTCGCCATGACCACGGCCACCCCGTCGCCCGCCCACCGGGTGCTGGGAACCCCGCCCGCCGCCCCCGAGCGGGCCGCCGCGTACTTCGCCGCCCGGCTCGCCTTCCACACCGATGTGTCGGACGTGGCCGCCGCGCTGGCCACCGGCGGCGACCCCGGGTTCGTCCTCGTCGACTCGCGTTCCACCGAGTCGTGGGACCAGGGACATGTGCCCGGCGCCGTGCATCTGCCGACCGCCCTGATCCCGGCCACGGCCGCCGCGCTGCTTGACCGGTCCGTCCCGGTCGTCACCTACTGCTGGGGACCCGGCTGCGACGGCGGCGCGCGGGCCGCCCTCGCGCTCGCCGAACAGGGCTTCCAGGTCAAGGAGATGATCGGCGGCTTCGAGTACTGGGTCCGGGAGGGCTTCGCGTACGAGACCCACCAGGGCCCGGAGCGCCGCGAGGCCGACCTGCTGACCGCGCCCCGTGTGTCGGGCGACTGCGGCTGCTGACGAACCACCACCACCCTCAGGACAAGCGGCCCGGTCCCGTCCTCAGCGCGCGCAGGAACGGCACGTCCGCCGCCGGGACCTCCGCACGCGGACGGGACGACCGCAGCAGCACCTCAAGGGCCGCGTCGCCGTCACAGGCGTAATGACCGCTCGCCCAGGCCGCGTTCGCCTCGATCACGGCCCAGGCCCCGTCCGCCGGCGGCCCGAGTGGGGGTGGCGTACGGGCGGCCGTGTTCATCAGCGAACAGCCGTCCGGTCCGCGTCCCGCCGCCCCGCCGTCACCGACCCCACCGAACCGCGGCCGGCGCTCCGTGCAGGGCCCGTACCAGCACGTCGGCCGGATCGTGGCCGGACCCGTCGTCCCCCGCGGGAACACCGGGGGAAGGGGCCTGGGCCGCCCCGCCGGAGCCCCGGGGCAGTCCGCTCACCTGGCCGTCGCCTACCTCCACCACCCGCCAGCCGCGGCCGTCCGACCGCAGCGCGAGGTCGGTCGTCACGAAGCGGCAGCCCAGTGCCGCGACCGCCGCCCGTACCGCCGTCAGCTCCGGCCGGGGACGGTCGGCGGGGGTGTCCGGGTGGGCGGTGACCAGGACCGGTTCCCCGTCCAGCCACCACACGCGGGCCTCGCCGCCCGGGACGAACGGCTCGAACTCCCGCACCACCAGCCCACCGGCCAGTGCCTCGTCCTGAAGGGCGAAGAACCTCCGTACCACCGCCGACAGCCGCACCGGATCACGGAGATCGGGGACGAAGCACGCCTCGTCCCACTCGTGCTTGCGGGACTTCACATGGTCCTTGACGATCCCGGCACCCGGCGCCAGCTGCCCGGCCAGTTCCGTCAGCGCGGCCGTACCCGGTGGCGTACCCGGGCTCGCCGGGCACCACGCGCTGCGCGGGGTCAGTTCCGCGAACACCGCGTACCAGCCGGGCAGCTCATGGGCGCGGACATACGCCCCGGGCGGGGTCATCAGCGCACAGCCCCGCTCCCGGAGTGCCCGCGCCAGCTCCCCGTACTCCACCGCCGGCAGCATCCAGCCGCGGTACCAGTACGGCCCCGAGTCCCGCGGTACCCGGGCCACCGCCCCGCGCGGGTCACCCGCCGCCAGCGCGTCATGGCCGATCAGCGCGAGCGGCGCCCCGGCCGCGCGGACCGCCGTGACCTCGGCGGCGAACTCCGGATCGGGCCGGGCGGGCCGCAACGGGTCGTGACAGAACAGGAATCCGGGACGCATACGCGGTCCTCCACGGGGATCGGCGGTCCGGACCGGGGGCCCGACCGGTGGACCTACAACCGGGACAGCTCGTCCACCAGGTCGTCCAGCCCGAGCGAGCCCTGCGACAGGGCCGCCATGTGCCACGCCTTCGCGTCGAACGCGTCCCCGTGCCGCCGCTGCGCCCGCTCACGGCCCAGCAGCCAGGCCCGCTCGCCGAGCTTGTAGCCGATGGCCTGGCCCGGGATCGACAGATAGCGGGTCAGCTCGCTCTCCACGAAGTCCGCCGGACGGCTGCTGTGCGCGCCGAAGAACTCCTGCGCCAGCTCCGGCGTCCACCGCTCACCCGGGTGGAACGGCGAATCGGCCGGGATCTCCAGCTCCAGATGCATCCCGATGTCGACGATCACCCGTGCCGCGCGCATCATCTGCGCGTCGAGATAGCCCAGCCGCTCCTCGGGGTCCGCGAGGAAGCCCAGCTCGTCCATCAGCCGCTCGGCGTACAGGGCCCAGCCCTCGCAGTTGGCGCTGACACCGCCGATGCCCGCCTGGTAGCGCGACAGGTCCTCCCGCACATGCGCCCACTGCGCGAGCTGGAGATGGTGACCGGGCACCCCCTCGTGGTACCAGGTCGACACCAGGTCGTACACGGGGAAGCGGTCCAGGCCCATCGTCGGCAGCCAGGTCCGCCCGGGGCGGGAGAAGTCCTCCGACGGGGAGGTGTAGTACGGGGCCGCCGCGCTGCCCGGCGGGGCGATCCGGGACTCGACCACCCGCACCCGGTCCGCGAGGTCGAAGTGGGTGCCGTCCAGCGCCTCGATGGCCTTGTCCATCAGCTCCTGGAGCCAGACCCGCACCTCCTCAACACCCTCGATGTGCCGCCCGTGCACATCCAGATGGGCGAGCGCCACCCACGGCGTGGCCGCGCCGGGCAGGACCTTCTCCGCCTCGGTCCGCATCTCCGCCAGCAGCCGGTGGTACTCCGCCCAGCCGTACGCGTACGCCTCGTCCAGATCGAGGTCCGTGCCGTTGAAGTAGCGCGACCAGCGCGCGTAGCGCTCCCGGCCCACCGGGTCCGGCGCCCCCTCCACCGTCGGCGCGTAGACCTCGGCCATCCAGTCGCGCAGCTCCGCGAACGCCTGGGTGGCGGTACGCGCCGCGGCGGTCAGCTCCGCGCGCAGCGACTCGGGGCCCGGCGCGACGAACTGCTCGAACCAGGTGAGCCCGTCCGCGTCGGGTCCCGTCCACTCGGCGAGCTGCTCGACGAACGTGGCGGTGGGGCGCGGGCCCGCGTACAGCTCGCGCTCCAGACCGAGGCCCAGCGACTCCCGGTAGCCCGCGAGGGCCCCGGGCACCGCGCGCAGCCGGGCGGCGATCGCCGCCCAGTCCTCGTCGGTGTCGGCCGGGGTGAGCGTGAACACCTCACGGACGGAGTGGGCGGGGGAGTGCATGTTCCCGACGGCGCGCAGTCCCTCGTGGGCGTCATGGACGGCCAGTTCCGCCGTCAGCCGCTCACGCAGCAGCCGGGCGCAGCGCCGCTCGATGTCCGCGTCGGCGCCCGGCCGGGCCTCGGCGGCCTCCAGACCGGCGAGCGTACGGCGGGCCAGCTCGGCGAGCCCCTCCTGACCTGCGGGGGAGTAGTCCGGCAGCGCGGACGAACTGGCACGCACACCGAGATAGGTTCCGGTGACCGGGTCGAGGGCGATGAGCTCGTCGACATAGGCGTCGGCGACCTCGCGGGGCAGCGGGTTCTGGATCTCTGACATGCGGCCATCCTCATATGAGGACCCCGGCGCAGTCACGGGGATTCCGCTCTCGGCTTCGGCCGGCGGTGCCCCGCGTGGACGACCCCCGGGTTCCGGCCGTCCGGTGTCCCGGGGCGGACGCCGAGCCGTCCCACTCGGGCGCGCCGGGGTGTACCTTCTGCCCCGGGCGCCACAAACCGGAATCGCAGGGGCGTCCTGGACGCACCTGGGGGCGGGATGGGTTTCGCACGATCCAAGGGGCTGACGTTCTCGCAGCTCGTCGCGGTGAGCGTGGTGGGGGCGCTGGTCCTCGGCTCGGCACTGCTGCTGGCGCTCGACCGGCTGCTCGGCGGTCTGCTTCTGGAGGACGACGACTGTCTGGGGACCGAGGGGCGCGCCGAGGAGATGTCCGCCGTGGGCATCCTCGCGACACCGCCCGAGGGCGCGCGGGCGTCGAAGGGCTGGCACACCCCGGAGGTGGGCTGCCTGGACGACAGCGGCGACGAACTGCTGTCCGCCACCCGCGGCTACGACTTCGGCGGCGACCACCGGGCGGTCCGCGACCACTACCGGGAACTCGCGGAGGGCGACGGCTGGTCGCGGGTCGCGACGGCCCAGGACCCCGCCGGGCTGCCGCCCGGTGAACAGGCCGATCTCTGCTTCGAGAAGGACATGGAGGGGTGGCCGGTGCTGTTGCGCCTCACCTTCGACCAGGGGGAGTTCTGGGTCGGCACGGAGTCGGCGCTGGACGAGGGCGAGCGGGTGCCCTGCTGATCCGCGCTGACGTGACGTGACGTTCGGTCGGGTCGCGTCACGCCGGGGCGGTGCCACCCGGCGCCGTCGTTCCCGGCGGCGCCGGCGTGCCCGGTGGCAGCAGCGGACCGCACTCCCACTGCTGGAAGATCAGCCGGGTCTCGACCCGCGCCACCTCCCGCCGTGAGGTGAACTCGTCCAGCACCAGCCGCTGGAGATCCGCGGCGTCGGCCACCGCCACATGCACGAGATAGTCGTCGGGCCCCGTCAGATGGAACACCGAACGGGCCTCGGGCAGCGCGCGGACACGTTCCACGAACGGCCCCACCAGCTCCCGCCGGTGCGGACGCACCTGCACACTGAGCAGCGCCTGGAGCCCGCGTCCCAGCTTGGCCGGATCGAGCCGCAGCCGGTGCCCGAGGATCACCCCGCTGCGGCGGAGCCTGGCCACCCGGTCCAGACATGTCGACGGCGCGACCCCGACCTGCGCGGCGAGATCGCGGTACGTGCTCCGGGCGTCGTTCTGAAGGACGCGCAGAATGTGCAGGTCCACCGGATCGAGAGCGACGCTTTCGGCCATCCGCCGAACGTAGCACGGGGTTCGGCGCCGATCGGCCGGGCGGTGTTCAGCCTGGTGTCCATGGACCTCGACACATATCCCGGCACACACCCCGGCCCGGAGTCCGCCGACGGACCCCGCCCGGACGGTACGCGGGCGACCCCCGCCGCCCCGTCCGCCCAGGCCCCGAGGCACGAGACGGTACGGGCCACCGCGCGCGCCCTGGAGACGGAGGCCGTGCACGCGGGGCGCGAAGACCTCCCCGGGCTCGGACTGCACGCGCCGCCCCTCGACCTGTCCACCACCTACCCCTCGTACGACAGCCGGGGCGAGGCCGCCCGCATCGACGCGTTCGCCGCCGACGGCGCCGAACCGGACGGCCCCCCGGTCTACGCCCGGCTCGGCAACCCCACGGTGGCCCGCTTCGAGACGGCACTCGCCCGGCTGGAGGGCACCGGCAGCGCGGTCGCGTTCGCCAGCGGCATGGCGGCCCTCACCGCGGTGCTGCTGGTACGGAGCGCGGCCGGACTCCGGCATGTCGTCGCCGTCCGGCCGCTGTACGGGTGCAGCGATCATCTGCTCGGCGCCGGGCTGCTCGGTACCGAGGTGACCTGGGTCGACCCCGCAGGCATCGCGGACGCCATCCGCCCGGACACCGGTCTCGTCGTCGTGGAGTCCCCGGCCAACCCGACCCTCGCGGAACTGGACCTGCGCGCCGTCGCCCGCGAGTGCGGAGAGGTGCCGCTGCTCGCCGACAACACCTTCGCCACGCCCGTCCTCCAGCGGCCCGTGGAGAGCGGTGCCCGGATCGTGCTGCACAGCGCCACCAAGTACCTCGGCGGGCACGGGGACGTGCTCGGCGGTGTCGTCGCCTGCGACGAGGCCACCGCACGCGATCTGCGCCGGGTCCGCTTCGCCACCGGCGGGGTCCTGCATCCGCTGGCCGGATATCTGCTGCTGCGCGGCCTCGCGACCCTGCCGGTCCGGGTGCGGGCCGCGTCCGCGACCGCGGCGGAGCTGGCCCGGCGGCTCACCGCCGATCCCCGGGTCCGCCAGGTGCGTTACCCGCGGCTGGGCGGTGCGATGGTCGCCTTCGAGGTGGCCGGTGATCCGCACGAGGTGATCGCCGCGGTGCGGCTGATCACCCCGGCGGTCAGCCTCGGCAGCGTCGACACCCTGATCCA
The DNA here is from genome assembly GCF_036250755.1 of Streptomyces uncialis. NCBI lineage: Bacteria > Bacillati > Actinomycetota > Actinomycetes > Kitasatosporales > Streptomycetaceae > Streptomyces > Streptomyces uncialis. The sequence goes on from NZ_CP109583.1 coordinate 7,982,210, forward strand.
GCATCCCGCGTCGATCAGCCACCGGATCGTCGCGGAGGGCGACCGCCGTTCGTCCGGGGTCTCCGAACAGCTGCTGAGGATGTCGGTGGGACTGGAGGACGTGGACGACCTGTGGCGGGACCTGGACCAGGCGCTGGACGCGGGGCCGGGTGGTCGTACGGGCGGGGGTACGGCGGCGGGGAGTTACGACACGTACGCCGCGCCATGAGGTGCCGCGCCATGAGATGCCGTGCCGTGGGCCGTCGGACCGGGCGGTGCCGTGCCGTGGGCCGTCGGACCGGGCGGTGCCGTCCCGAGCCGTGACTCTTGGCGGCTCGCGGGGTCGGCGGGACTGGCGGGGCCGACGGGGCCGGTGTCCAGTCGGGCCGTGATGACGAGGGCGCCCTCGTCCCACTGGTGCTCCAGCGGCAGACCGAGCCCGCGCATCGCCGCGATCATCCCCGCGTTGGACGGCTGGGTCAGCGCGTACAGCCGCGCGCAGCCCGCCTCCGCCGCCATGTCCGCGAGCCTGCGCAGCAGTTCACCGCCGATGCCGCGGCGCTGCCACTCGTCCTCCACCAGCAGCGCGACCTCCGTCTCGTCGCCGTCCCAGAGCAGATGCCCGAGGGCGACGGTCCGTCCGGTGGCCGTCCGGGCGACGAGGGTGCGGCCGAAGTGCGGGTTCAGCAGATGGCGCAGATAGCGGTCCGCGTCCTGGACGGGGCCGTGATAGCGCGTCCGCAGGGTGCCGGACGAGCATCGGCCGTGCATGGCCGTCGCCGCGTCCACGTCCGACAGATCGGCGCGGCGCACGGTCACGGCCTCGCCGTGCGGCAGGGGCAGGATGTCCTGGCCGCGCGGGACACGGGGGCCGAGCCGGGTGTCCAGTTCCACCAGCGCGCGGGCGCGCGCGAACTCGGTCGGGGTGAACGGCGGATACGGGCGCTCCACGACGAGGGTGCCGCCTCCCGGCGCGTGCAGCCGGATCACCGTGCCCTCCAGGGCGCCCTCGACCGGCAGCGCGGTGCCGCCGTCCACCGGGCCGGGAGCCCCGTCGGCGGGCGCGGACCGGGTACGGACCGTGCAGCGGCCCAGGAGAGCGCGCAGCGCCGAGGGCAGTTCCCCCGCGTCCAGCGCCGTGCGGGTCGCCAACGACAGCACCCGGGTCGGCGCGTCCACCAGGTCATGGGGGTCCGCCCGTTCGATCCAGATGTCCGTGCCGCCCGCCCCCGCCACGGCCGCCGCGACCTCGGCTGCGGTGGTCCCGCGCGGTGCGCGCAGCAGGAACTCGTCCACCGTGCTTCTCGTCAGCGGGTGGGTCTGGAGGCTCAGGATGTCCACCTCGCGGTGGGCGAGCGCCGCGCACAGGGCGGCCAGGGAGCCCGGGGCGTCCTGGACGGTCGCCCGCATCCGCCACAGCGCGGTCGCCCCGGACGGCGTGCCGGGGCCGTTCCCGGGACGTGACCCGGGGCCGGATTCCTCCGCCGACGGCGCGGAACGTACGGAGGAGTCCCCGGGGTTCCCGTTGTCCCCGGCGGGCCCGGACCGCTCGCGTGCGGCGGGCGGCCGGGCGCCGGTATCCGCGGCGGGTGGCGCGTGACCGTGACGCCGCGCCCACCAGACATGGAAGCCCGCCGTGGCCAGCAGGACGGCCGCCGAGACGAGCAGCAGCTCGGGACCGTCCGGCCCATGGCCGATCAGATGGGCCACCGTGTCCGCGGCGGCCACGGCGGTGAACAGGGCCGCCAGCTCCACCACGTCGCGGCGCCAGCGAGGGCGGACGGGGCGGCTCTGCACGGCGGGGAGGGCATCGGACATCTCTCGACTCATGCGGTCACTCTCGGCGGGCGGTGTTGCGTGATCGCCAACGCTTTGTGTCCGATGGGTAAAAGCTGCTTCTGTCCGGAATGCCTCAGGTGGTGGCTGCCGAAGCGTCCTCCTCGGTGAGCAGGGTGTGCAGGCGACGGGCCTGGGTCAGCAGCCGTGAGCCGCCCCGGCGCGCCGCCAGCTCCCCGAGGTGCGGGAGCTCCCCGCGCCCCCCGGCGCGCTCCACGCACTCCGCCGCCACCGCGAGCAGGTCCCCGACCCCGCGCGCCGCCGCCGTCCCGGCCGCCGGGCCCGCCAGCAGCGCGGGCAGCGCCGCCCGCAGCAGCCCCCACACCGTGCCGCAGGCACCCGTCGCCGCCGCCGTGCGCACACACTCGACCACCCGCACCGGCTTGACCGCCCCCATGGCCATCAGCCGCCCCAGCAGCTCCCCCAGCCGGTCCGTGTCGAGCTGCCCCGACGCCGCGAGCACCAGCAGCGCGTCGACCGCCGCGACCCGCTCCTCGGCGCGCCGGGCTCCCGCCCCGTACGCGACGGACAGCAGCAACGCGTCCCCCACCGGGCCGGGCGACTCGGCGAGCAGCGGCAGATACCCCACCTCAAGGGGGATGTCGTCCACCGCGCCCGCCGAGACCACCGCCAGCAGCCGGGCCGCGACCGTCTCCCGCTCCCCGGGCAGGATCGCCAGCCAGTGCGGGTACGCGGGAAAGCCCCAGTGGTAGCACTGCTGCCCTCGCTCGGTGGGGTCCACCGGCGCGCCCAACGGGCGGAAGAACGGCGGCAGTTCCCTGCTCCGGAGCTCCGGTACCCCGCCGGTCCGCACGAGCAGCCGGGACTCCGTCCCGACGATCTCGGCCGCCGGTGCCGCCGGAGCGGGCGCGGTCAGCAGGGCCGCCAGCCGGTCGCCCTCCGGCGTGCCCAGCGCGGTGGCCGCCGCGGCGACACCGACCGAGGCGTCCGGGTCCGCCGGCACGTCGTGCCGCACCCTGCGCAGCGCCTGTGCGAAGTCCGCCTCCGCCACCGGCGCGCCCAGCCGCCGGTACTCGCCGAGCCGCGCCACCAGTTCCCCGGCCTCCAGCAGCCCGGACGCCCAGGTCGGGGTCGACAGCAGGAACGGCAACGGCTCGGTCCGCAGCCGGTAGGCGGTCTCGTACAGCCGGGCCCGCCAGGGCCGCTCCAGCTTGGCGTGCACACAGTCCGAACGCGTGGAGCCGTCCTTGCGGAGCGCCTTGTGCAGCGTGGACGGCTTCACCCCGTCGAACAGCGAGGCGAGCACGACCTCGACGCCGTACGGCCGGGCGCGGAAGTTGGTGTCCGCCGATGCGCGGGGACCGTCCTCGGGGTACCACCAACGCCCGGCCACCACCGGCCGCAGCGCCTCGACCAGCGCCTCGTGGTCCCGGTACGTGTGACGCACCAGGCCGTCGAGGACCCGCTCGAAGACCGCGACGTCCTCCGTCCGGGCCGCCAGCAGCGCGCCGACCTCCTCCGCCAGCTCCTCCACGGTCTCCGGCGCCGGGTCCACCCGCCGCGCGAGCGGTACCGGCGGCAGGATCTCCTCGTACACCTCGGGTGTGCCCGCTTCGAGTGCCTCCGGTACGACTCCCAGGGCCGCCGCCGCACGGGGCCGCAGAGCCCCGCTCAGCAGCTCGGCCGACGCCAGCATCTCGTCGCGTGCCCCCTGGTCCGCCCGGCCCGCCCACCGCTCCACCAGCTTGACGGCGCGCTCCTGGAGATCGGTGTCCGGATGGCCGAACCCCTCGGCGACGGCGGGCAGCAGGGCCGACGCCTCCGAAGGGCTCGCCCGCAGGACCTTGCCGAGCAGGACGAGCTGCGCGCGGACCAGCTTCTTCTCCGGCCGGAACAGCACGCCCCGGGACATCTCCGCGAGCTGCCGTGCCGTCAGCTCGCCGTCCAGGGCGAGCGCGGTCAGGACCGACTGGGCGTGAAAGGCGATCGCGACGGCCGCGTCGGTGGCCAGCGCCATCCAGTCGCCCGTGCGCTCCCGCTCCTCCTCCCGGGTGGGGGAGAGTGCCTTGAACAGCGTCAGGAACGCCCGCTGGTCGACGGTGGAACCGCCGCGCAGCAGCCGCGCCACACAGCCGTCGATCATCGTCCTGCGATCGAGGAGGCCCTGCTCGGTGAGCTGCGCCAGGGCCGGTATCCAGCCCTGGGCGTCGTCCTGACCGTAGGTCCACTCCAGCCGCCAGCCGATGTCGTCCAGCTCGAACAGGGCGTTCACCAGTGGCACCAGATGGGCGTCCCGGCCCAGCCGCTCCGCGAGCAGGGGGCCCGAGAGCTGCCAGGTGGTGGTGGACGAGTTGAGCCAGCCGCGGACATAGCTGTCGGTGGTGGGCACCGCGCATCCGGACAGCCGCACCAGTCCGGACATCAGCGCGAAGGGGACGCCGGCCGACTCCGGCCGGTCCGCCAGCCGGGCCGCGACATCCGCCTGCCACTGCCGGTCACGGTACGCCAGCAGGTTCAGCAGCACCGGGGGCACGGCGGGGGCCCAGGCCATCTCGGACCCGGAGATCCACGCCGCGGCCGCCGCCGCGCCGGAGTGACAGGCGGCGCCCGCGGCGTGCAGGGCCGGACGGATCTGCCGCGCCCTGTTGGACCAGAGCTCCTTGCGCAGCTCGATGCGCAGCGCCTTCAGCTCCGGCACCGCCGCGCGGCGCTCCTCGGTCGTCATGTCCGTGACCAGCTCGATCACCGCCGAGACCTTGCCCTCGCGGACCGCGGCCATGAGTGTGTCGGTCGTCGTCATCGTGCGCCCCCGTCGATCCGTGCCGTCGTGCCCTCGCCCTGCCGCGCGCCGGGACGGCCCGCGTCCGCCTCGCCCGCCCCGCCCGGAACGCCGTTCGAAGCGCCGTTCGGAACGCCGCCCTCCGCCGCGCCGCCGGTCGCGCCCCTGCGGGCCATCCGTACCGCCAGCGCGTGTTTGCACGGGCCCCGGCCGCCGCGGTACTCCGCCCACCACCGGCAGGTGCAGCTCAGCCGGCCCGCGTCCTCCCGCACCCGGTGCACATGGCCGTCCTCCGCGGTGACCGTGCCCAGCGCGCCCGCCAGGGTGACCGCTCCGGCGTCCAGCAGCGCCAGCGCGGAGCGCAGCCGCGGGTTGTGCCGCTCGACCCGCGCCGCGTCGTAGGGCAGTTCGCGGTGGAAGTACGCGGCCTCCGCCGTGTCGTACCCCACCCGGCCCGAGGTGCCGAGACGGACCAGGGCCGCCTTCACCCGCTCCCGGGACAGCCCGGAGGAGGCCGCCAGATCGGCGATGTCGATCGTGGGCTCCCAGGCGAGCAGGACCGAGACCAGCTCGGCGTCCTCGGCGGCCTCGTCCGTGGCCAGCGCCTCCAGGACCCCGCCCTCGCCGGAGAATCCGCGCGACGCCATCGGCGACAGCGTGAGGGTGAGCCGCATCCCGGGCAGCACGACCTCCCACGCGGCGGCGGCCGAGGCCTCCGTGCCCGCCGGGGGACCGTAGACCCGCAGGGCCGTGGCGTACCGCAGCACCCGCTGGAGGGCGGCCAGGCGCTCGGGGCCGGGCAGGCACACCGCGCCCGGCACCGGGCGGGTCGTCTGCCGCAGCCCCCGGCCCGCGGGCACCACCCACAGCGCGCCCTGGGACGGCCCGCGCCCGCCGCTCCTGGGCAGCGCCCGCAGGAACCGGACGGCCTCCGCCGCGGGCAGCTCGGCCCGCAGATCGAAGCCGGCGGCCACCACCTGGGCCTCCGCGAACCCGCGCAGCCAGCGGTCCGGCAGCGGCACCTTCTTCTCCACCACCGGTCCGCCGAGGGTCGTCACCGCCATCTCGTCGGGACCGACCCGCAGATGCAGCGGATCGTCCGACCCGATCCGCGACAGCGCCTCCCGCAGCGGGTTGTTCACATCGACGTTCGTCGTGCCGTGGCCGATCCGGTCCCCGTCCAGCCCGGCCGCCAGGACGTCCAGCCGCGCGTACACCCCGCCGCAGCCCGAGAACGACTCGAATCTGAGCCGGTCGCCGTTGCCCGTCACCACCGGGTCCAGCGACGCCCTCAGCTGCGGCTGGTAGTACCGGGCCGCCGCCACGTCGGCCACCGCGAGCAGCCCCGCGGAGGCGATCCGGGGCGAGGTCAGGAACCCGGCGAAGAAGCGGGGATGGTCCTCACGGCCATGGGGTGTGCTGCCCTGGGAGGTCTCCAGGCCGAGGCGCCGGCCGTCGGCCGCCGACTCCAGCGAGGAAGGGCGTGCGTAGGCCAGGGCATGCAGTGATCGCGTCATGGGAAAACCGTAGACTCCACCACTGACAAGGCCGTTGAGCTGCGAGAACCCACGAATCCGAGGCGGGCCGGGCAAGTTCGGCGGGGACGAGGGTGCTTCACCCCGCCCGCCTTCGTCCCCTTCCGCCCGCCGCCGCCCCGCCCCCGCTTTCGCCCGTCCCGCTCGCCGCAGTCCCGCCCTCGGCCGCCCCGCCTTCGTCCCGCCCCGTTCGCCCCGGCCCCGTCCTCGCCCGTCCCGCCTGGACGCCGCGCACCCTCAACCGTCCCGCGTGACAGCCGCGGCCAGCCCCCGCACCCCCGTCACGATCCGCGCCGGCGTCAGATGCGCGTAACCGAACACCAGCCGCACCGGCCCGCCGTCCCCGGCCGCCGCCCGCGTCCCGGCGGACCCGTACACCGACAGCGGTCGCACCACGATGCCCGCCTCCCCCGCCCGGGCCAGCAGCCGCGCCTCGGGGCCGTAGCGGCGGGGCAGCGCGGCGATCACATGCAGACCGGCGGAGATCCCGGTCACCCGCGCGCCCGGGAAGCACTCCGTCAGCGCCGCGACGAGGGTGTCCCGGCGCTCCCGGTAGGCCCGCCCGCAGCGCCGCAACTGGCGCTCGTACGCGCCGCTCTCCACGAACCGCGCCAGGGCCTCCTGGTCCAGCGACGGATTGCCCAGGTCCATGGTCCTCTTGCGCTCGACGAGTTCGTCCGCCAGCCGCGCGGGAGGCAGCAGCCAGCCGATGCGCAGCCCGGGCGCCAGGGACTTGCTCACCGACCCGGTGTACGCGACACGCTCCGGGTCGAGCCCCTGGAGCGCGCCCACGGGGGAGCGGTCGTAGCGGAAGTCACCGTCGTAGTCGTCCTCCACCAGCAGACCGTCCACGGCCCGCGCCCAGTCCAGCAGCCGCGCCCGGCGCCGCGCCGAGTACGCGATGCCCAGCGGGAACTGGTGGGCGGGCGTTGTCACCGCGCACCGCACCCCCGAGTCCGTCAGCGGCCCCGGCGCCAGCCCCTCCTCGTCCAGGGGCAGCGGTACGCTCCGCACCCCCGCCGACGCGAACAACGCCCCCTGCTCCGGGCTGCCCGGGTCCTCGACGCCCACCGCGCGCTCCCCGCGCGCGTGCAGCACGAACCCCAGCAGGGTCACCGCCTGCGTCACCCCGGAGCACACCAGCAGCCGCTCCGGGTCGGCCACCACCCCGCGCCGCCGTGTCAGCAACTCCGCGAGAGCCGTGCGCAGCCGGGGCGTGCCCCGGGGGTCCGGGTAGCCGAGCGTGTCGTGCGGCAGGTCCGCCAGCGCGCCCCGGTACGCGGACGCCCATCCCGCGCGCGGGAACATCGACAGATCAGGCGAACCGGGCGAGAAGTCGACGGTGGCCCCGCGCCGCCGGGGCGCCCTGTCACGCGCGCGGGGCCGCCCCGCCCGCGCCGCGCCGCCCACCCAGGTACCCGCGCCCCGGCCGCTGCGGAGATAGCCCTCCGCGGTCAGCTGCTCGTACGCCTCCGTGACCAGCCCGCGTGAGACCCCGAGGTCGGCGGCCAGGTCCCGGGTCGACGGGAGCCTGGTCCCCGGGGCCAGCAGCCCTTCGCGCACCGCCTCACGCAGGGCCGACCCGAGCGCCCGGCCCCGCCCGCGCGCGGGCGCCGCCACCGCGGGCCGCAACAGCTCCCACACGGGAGCGCCGGGCCCGGCGCTCCCGGGCGCGTCCCGCGCGTGGACGCCGGACGTGCCGGGCCCCGCCGGGCCGTCGCTGGAAGTGGTCCCCGATACCGTCATGGAAGTGGACCTTAAACGGGTCCACGCGCGTACCTAGCGTCAGCGGCATGAATGTGAACTCCGCACGCGGGTCGCTGTCCGCCGCCTTCGCCTGTGTCCTGGTCGGCGGCTCCTTCACCGCCAACAGCCTGCTGGGCGAGTACCCCTACGCGGGCGGACAGTTCCTCCGGTACGGACTCGCCTTCCTGCTGCTGATCCCGCTGGTGGGCCGGGGCGCCATGGCCGCCGTCCGGCGTCTGGGACCCCGCCAGTGGGCACGCCTGTGCCTGCTCGCGGCCGTCGGCATGGTCGGCTTCAACCTCGCGGTGCTCGCGGCGGAGCGCACCGCCGAACCGGCCGTGCCCGGCGTCCTCGTGGGCTGCGCGCCGGTCGTCGTCGCCGTCCTCGTCCCCCTCCTCGACGGCCGCCGCCCGCGCCGGATCGTGCTGTACGGCGCGCTGCTCGTCGCGGCGGGCGCGTTCACCGTGCAGGGCTGGGGGCGCACCGACACGGCCGGGATCGCGTTCTCCGTCTGCGCGCTGCTCGGGGAGGTCGGGTTCGCGGTGATCGCCGTCCCGCTGCTGCGCCCGCTGGGACCCCGGCTGCTGACCGCGGTGGTCTGCGCGGTGGCCGCCGCCGAGTCGGCGCTCGTCGGGCTGCTCGCCGACGGGGGTGACTGGCTGCGGGTCCCGGACACCACGGAGACGCTGGTGCTCCTGTGGCAGGCGGTGGTCGTCACCGTGGTCGGCTTCATCTGCTGGTACCTGGGTGTGCAGCGCATCGGCGCGGAGCGCGCGACGCTGTTCTCCGGCCTCATCCCGGTCGCCGCCGCCTGCACGGCCCCCCTGGTCGGCGCAGGCGGCTACGGGGCCGCCCAGGCCGCCGGAAGCGCCCTCGTGGCGGCGGGGGTGGCCCTGGGCGCCGGGGCGTTCGGCGGTCGCGGGGCCCGGCGGCCGGCCGGCCGCGGTGCGCCGACCGGCGGCCGGGACGGCACACGCGCCCGGCTCGGGTCCCTCCCGCGCGGCGGGCGGCCGGGCGGCGACGGCGGGCACTGACCCCCTCGCCGCCCCTCGCCGCTCGCGGCCCCCCTGCCGCCCGCCACCCGAGCGGGTTCGCGGTGGAGATGTGCCGCTGTCACCTACCGATGGGTAGCCCGCAGGACCGGCAGGGCCGGAAATCCCACCCCGCGCGGTCCGGAGGCCGAAATGCGAGGTGGACAGGGGGGTGCGCCTCGGGATGGGATGGGGAGGTGGCTGCCGACACCGCGACCGACGTCTTCGAGGAACACCGCTCCGTGCTGCTGGGAGTGGCCTACCGCATGCTCGGCCGGGTGGCCGACGCCGAGGACGTCGTCCAGGACGCGTGGCTGCGCTGGGCGGCCGCCGACCGCGGTGACGTACGCGAGCCGCGCGGCTTCCTGGTCCGGGTCACCACCCGTCTCGCGATCGACCGGCTGCGGCACGTCCAGTCGCGCCGGGAGGCGTACGTCGGCCCCTGGCTGCCCGAACCACTGGTGACGGACCACACGGCGGCCGTCCCCGACGGCGCCGACCGTGTGGTGCTCGCCGACTCCGTCTCGATCGCCGTCCTCGTGGTCCTGGAGTCGCTGTCCCCCCTGGAGCGGGCGGTGTTCGTCCTGCGGGAGGCGTTCGGGTACCCGTACGCCGATATCGCCGTCACCCTCGACCGCTCCGAATCCGCCGTCCGGCAGCTCGCGGGCCGGGCGCGCAAACACGTCGGGGAGGGCAGGCCGCGCTTCGACGTGGACCCCGCCGAACAGCGCGACCTCACCGAACGCTTCCTGGCCGCGGCCGCCGACGGCGACATCGGGCGGCTGCTGTCGCTGCTGGCTCCCGACGCGAGCCTGGTGGGCGACAGCGGGGGCAAGAGCAAGGCGCCCCTGCGGATCATCGAGACCGCCGCGAAGGTGGCCCGCTTCCTGGCGGGCGCCGCGCGCAAGGGCGTCGACGAGCACACGACCTTCGAGACGCTCGAACTCAACGGGGCGGTCGCGATCCTCGCACGGTACGACGGCAAGCCCGACGCCGTGTTCCAACTGGACGTCGCCGACGGCCGCGTTCAGCGCGTCTACGTCATCCGCAATCCGGACAAGCTCGTCTCCCTGGGCTGAATCCGGCATCACGCGACACCCTGCTCCGCCGTACGACGGGCCCCTGACCTCGTGCGAAAGGTAAAGGTTTCGCCATGTGACCGAGCCTGTACGCGATGTGACAAGCGCCTTACAGGCGTGTGAGCATCGCTAACGACTCATGAATGTTGTCCTGCGCGGGCCGAACGCGCGCCCGCACGGTTTCAGTATTGGTCTTGACCAAGGGTGGGCGGCGCCCTATCGTCGCAGTGATAGTGCAGGAACCTTTAATAAACAAGGGCGCTAAAACGCTTCTGGGACACGGCGATTGCGGAGGACAGGGTGGGGACCACGCAACTGGAGACGGTGCCGGAGCCCAAGTACTGGCACCTGAAGACCGTGCTCACCGAGGCACTCGACTCGGAGTTCACGGTGGGCGAGATCCTGCCCAACGAACGCGATCTCGCGGCCCGCTTCGGCGTCGCCCGCGCGACGCTCCGGCAGGCCCTCGAACAGCTCGAACTCGAAGGGCGGCTCCAGCGCCGCCGCGGGGTCGGCACCACCGTCGCGCCTCCGCGCGTGGGGGTGGCCGTCGGCTCCGACGACCAGGACTGGCCCGGCGTGCTCGGCGACGCCTGGCAGACCGTCGGCAGCGAGTCCGATGTGCCGCCGCCCGCGGTGGCCCGGATGCTGGAGTCCGGTACGGACGAGACGGTGCACATCGTGCGGCGCAGCCGGGTGTCGAACGGACAGCCCGTCGCCGCGGAACTGCTCTACATCCCGGGCGCCTCGGTGCCCGACCTCTCAGGGATCGAGAACCCCTCGGGCACGGCACGCGCGCGTGGTGTGCTGCGGGAGCTCCAGCGGCTCGGACTCGAAGGCCAGGACCGTGCCGTCGAGCTGGGATCGGCGCGCGCGGCCGACGCCAAGGAACTCGACCGGCTGCCCGGATCGCCCGTCCTCGTCGTCACCACCCGGTTCTTCGCCGGGGGACGCACGGCGGCGGTGTCCGTCGCGACGTACCGTGCCGACACCTGCCGGCTCACCTTCGGTGACTCCGGCGGCGTCGAGATACACCACGGACCGGAGCGACGCGCCTCCTGACCGACCGACGCGGGGCCCCACGCGGGTGGTTCACACCACACCCGCGTGGGGCCCCGCGCTGTTTGTCCGCACCACGCCGGACCGCCCGGGCGGACCTCGGCCGCCGCCCGGTGCACCGCCACCGGTCCACCGCCGCCCGGTCCGCGGCCACGCGGTCCGCAGCCACGCGGTCCGCCGGCGCCCGGTCTACCGCCGCGCGGTCACCGTGCTCTCCACGGCGAACAACTGCTCCTCCACATGATCCAGGGCGAGCCGCAGCGCACCCGTGGCGACCGCGGCCTCACCGAGCATCGACAGCGCCACCCGCGGCGGCCGCAGACAGTACCGCTCCAGCTCCTGGCGCAACGGCACCAGCACACCGTCCAGCCCCGCCGCCCAGCCCCCCACGACGACCACCTCCGGGTCCAGGGCCAGCACCAGCGCCATCACGTCGTGCACCAGCCGCCTGATGAAACGATCCACCGCCGCGCGGGCGTTCTCGTCGCCCCCGCGCGCGTGGGCGAAGACCTCCGCGACGGCCTGCTCGTCGAGCGGGTGCAGCGGCTCGCCGGTGGTGGACAGCAACACCTCCGGCGTGGCCTCACGCCCCAGCAGATGCAGCGCCCCGATCTCCCCGGCCGCGCCCCCGAAGCCCCGGTGCAGCCGTCCGCCGATCAGTGAACCGGCACCCGGGCTGAGGCCCGCCAGGACGAAGACCACATCGTCCGACTCGGTCGCGGCACCCTTCCAGTGTTCGGCCACCGCAGCGGTGTTGGCGTCGTTCTCGACGAGAACCGGACATTTGAACGACCGGCGCAGCCGCTCACCGAGCTGGAGCCCGGTCCAGCCCGGCAGCGCCGTGCCCAGGCGCACCGTGCCGTCCGCCTCCACGATCCCCGGGGTGCCCACACCGACCGCCCACAGCGAGCTGCGGGCCACCCCGCTGCGCCGCAGGGTGTCGGCCACGGTCATCCGCAGCCGCTCCAGCCGCTCGTCCGCCGGGGCCTCGGCGGTGATCTCCTTGAAGCCCGTGCCCAGCACCCGGCCGTCCAGGTCGGCGAGGATCGCGGCGACCCGGTGCGGGCCGATCTCCAGCCCCAGCAGATGCCCCGCCTCCGCCCGGAAGCGGAACCTCCGGGCCGGACGGCCCTGTCTGCGTGCCGCGCCCTCCTCGGCGGCCGACTCGACCGCGAGGCCCGTCTCGATCAGCCCCTCGACGACCCCTTCGACGGTCGGCCGGGACAGACCCGTCACCCGGGTCACCTCGGTCAGCGTCGCGGAGTCCGCCGCACGCAGCGCGTGCAGCACCACGGCGGAATTTATCCGCCGCAGAAGAGAGGGGTCTCCGCCGGTCAGCCGCCCCAACGTGTGTCCTCTCCGCTCGTGCTCTTATGGCCGGGATCGTACTCGTCACCGTGCGACCACGGCGAGCATCGATGCACTCCCGCAACCTGCCGATACCAAATCGCGTCGCAGCGGCCCCTGGACGCGAGCACCGGGCGGAACGTGAGCCTCCGCCAACCGCGCGCCGAACGGGCCCTTCGCCGCGCCCTCACCCCGGCGACACGAATCCGGACTCGTACGCCGCGATCACCGCCTGTGTACGGTCCCGGGCCCCCAGCTTGGCGAGCACCGCGCTCACATGGGACTTGACGGTCTCCGTGCCGACGACGAGCCGGACGGCGATCTCGGCGTTCGACAGCCCCCGCGCCATCAGCCGCAGCACGTCGGCCTCCCGGCCGGTCAGCGCGGCCCGGCGCAGCTCCTCCCGCGCCGCCGCCGTACCGTACCCCGTGCCGTACCGGGCGGCGAGCTGCCGTACGGCCGCGGGGAAGAGCAGCGACTCGCCGTCCGCGACGAGCCGGACCGCGTTGACGATCTCCGCGGGCCTCGCCCGCTTGAGCAGGAAGCCGTCCGCGCCCGCGCGGAGCGCGCCGTACACGTACTCGTCGTTCTCGAACGTGGTGATCATGAGGATCTTCGGCGGGTCCGGGACCGTCCGCAGCAGCGCGCGGGTGGCCTCGATGCCGTCCATCAGGGGCATACGGACATCCATGGCGACGACATCCGGCCGTAGTCGCCGCACCAGCGGGATCACCGCGGCGCCGTCGGCCGCCTCACCGGTCACCTCGATGTCGGGCTGCGCCTCCAGCACGGCGCGCAGGCCCGCGCGTACGAGGGGTTCGTCGTCGACCAGAAGGACCGTCAAGGGCATCGGATCAGCGTACTCGTGGTCCCCCGGGCCCCTGCCCGCCCACCCCTCGGGGCAACGCGGTGGCCGTTCCCGCGCGCGTGCGGGGTGCGTGGGACCCGTACCGGAACGGCTACGTCCAGGGGTGGGCACCGGCGGCGGGTCCCGGCAACCCGCTCGTACGACCCGCCTCAGCCGAGCGGCAGTTCGACCCGTACGCGCCACTCGCCCCCGAGGGGCCCTATCTCGGCGTGCCCGCCCAGCAGCGCGGCCCGCTCCCGTATCCCCCGCAGCCCCGTCCCGCCCCGTCCCGTGGGGACGATCGGCGCCGGCGGCAGCGGATTGACCACGTCGATGTCCACGCGCGTGGGAAGCACCGACACCCTCACCCGCACGGGCACCGGGCCCGCGTGCCGCAGCACATTGGTCAGGGACTCCTGAAGCATGCGGTAGCACTCACGGGACACCGCCCCCGGGAGCCGGTCGACCGGACCGGACACCTCGGCGTCCACGACCGCGCCGGACGCCCGAGCCGACTTCAGAAGCCGCTCGGCCTCCCCGAGCGCCGGCCGCGCGCTCGCGGGCCGTTGGGACTCCCTGAGGACCACCAGGACCCGCTCCAGGTCCTCCAGGGCGGCCCGCCCGGTCTCCTCGATCGCGCCGAGCGCCCGTTCCGTGAACGCGCCGTCACCCGCCGCCCGTGCCGCGCCCGCCTGCACCACCGCGACGGACAGCGCGTGCCCGATCGAGTCGTGCAGCTCATGGGCGATGCGGTTGCGCTCCAGCAACTGCTCCGTCCGCTCCTCCAGGGCCGCCAGCCGCTGCGCGGGGGAGGGACCCAGCAGCCGGCGGGCCGCCGCCGTCAGCGCCACCCCGAGCGTCACCACGACCGCCATCAGCAGCAGCACCGGCACCGGCACCAGCAGCGCCGCCGCCCACCACCGCGTCGGCGGCGCCAACGGGGCGTCGATGTCGTCGACGGAGCCACCCATGGCCCTGACCAGCAGCGCCATGAACTGTCCCAGCAGCGGAAGCATGGCCAGCCCGGTCAGACACCCGAGTTCCAGCCGCACCACCAGCCACACCGAGGTCCGCACCCGGTCCCGCCACGACGCCGACGGCGCGGCGCTGATCCCCGACGCGGCGTCACCGTCACGCACGCGCGCGTGCTGCCCGGGGAACAGCATCAGCTGCGCCTGGAGCCCCTCCGCGCGGCGGACCACCGGGACCAGCCCGAGGGCGGCGACCGGCACCGTCGGGACCAGCACGACCAGCAGCCACCTGACGGGCGTCATGTCGGTCAGCCCGGGATACACCATCGCCGACGCCAGCGCGAAGAACCACGCCAGCATCAGATGCAGCCAGCGCGTGTACGTCACGGCACGGGCCAGCGGGCGCGCCGACCGGAGCACCCGGCCCAGGAATGGGGGCATGGAGGCCATCGTGCCAGCCGGACCCGCGGGCACGGCTCCCCCCTGCGGGGGAGACGCTCTCCACGCGCGGGGGAGGCCCCGCACCCCCGCGTCCGACCAGGCTGGAGCCATGACCAGCATCGACGTACGGGAACTCACCAAGGAGTACGGGAAGACACGGGCCGTGGACGGGCTGACGTTCTCCGTCGCCCCAGGACGGGTCACCGGCTTCCTCGGCCCCAACGGCGCGGGAAAGTCGACCACCCTGCGACTCGTCCTCGGCCTGGACCGGCCCACCACCGGCACCGCCACCGTGGGCGGACGCCACTACACGGCGATCGACGAACCGCTGCGGCACGTGGGGGCCCTCCTCGACCCCCAGAGCGTCCACGGCGGACGCACCGCCCGTCAGCACCTCCTCGCGCTCGCGGTCGGCAACCGCCTCCCCGCGCGCCGGGTCGAGGAGGTCCTGGAGGAGACCGGCCTCGGCCCGGTCGGGCGCCGCCGGGTGCGGACCTTCTCCCTCGGGATGCGCCAGCGCCTCGGCATCGCCGCGGCCCTCCTCGGGGACCCGGCCGTGGTGATCCTCGACGAGCCGTCCAACGGCCTCGACCCCGAGGGGATCGTGTGGATACGGGACACCCTGCGCCGCCTCGCCCGTGAGGGACGCACGGTGCTGGTGTCCAGCCATCTGATGAACGAGACCGCCACCTTCGCCGACCAGTTGGTCGTCCTCGGCCGGGGCAGACTCCTCGCCGACCTCCCCATGGGGGACTTCATCGCCGCCCACGGCACGTCCCGCACCCGGGTACGCACCCCCGACGCGACGCGGCTGGACGCGCTGCTCACCTCCGCCGGGCACCGGCTCGCCCCGGCCGGGGAAGGGGCATGGGTTGTCGCCGGGCTCACCGCCGCCGAGGTCGGGGCGATCGCCGCGGGCGAGGGCATCCCCCTGCTCGAACTCGTCACCGAGGAGGCGACCTTGGAACAGGCCTACCTCGCCCTCACCGCGACGAGCGCCGAGTTCGCCGCGTCCACCACCGCCCAGGAGGTCTGACCGTGTCCCCCACCGCCGTCCTGCACGCCGAATGGATCAAGCTCCGCTCACTGCGGGCCGCTCTGGTCTCGCTCGCCGCGGTGTTCGCCGTGGGCGTCACCATCACCGCCCTCGTCCAGGCGTCGATCGAGGACCCGGCCGGCGCGATCGGTGAGGAGTTCGGCGGCGACCGGCTGTTCGCCGCCTTCTACGGTGTCAACTTCGCCCATGTCGCCGCGATCGCCTTCGGGACCACGGCCATGTCCTGCGAGTACGTGAACCACGCGCTGCGTGTCTCGCTCACCGCCGTACCGGACCGCACCCTCTTCTACGCGGCCAAGACCGCCGTGATCGGCGCCGCCGCGCTCGCGGTCGGCCTCGTCACCGGATTCGGGATGTTCCTGACCGGACAGGCCGCACTCGGGGACGACGGCCTGGGGCTCGGCGCCCCGGGCGCCCTGCGCGCCTGCTTCGGCACGGGCCTCGGGCTCGCGCTGACGGCCCTGCTCGCGGCCGGGCTGACCGCCGTGCTCCGCAGCGGTGTGGCCGCGTTGAGCATCCTCATCCCGTTCTTCCTCATCGTGTCCTTCGTGATCGGGGACACCACCGGCGGCGTGGCGGAGTACCTGCCGGACCGCGCGGGAGCTCAAGTCCTCTTCGCCGACCCCGTGGGCGACCTCGGCGCGTGGTCCGGTCTCGCCGTGGCCGCCCTGTGGTCGCTGGCGGCGCTGCTCGCCGGATGGTGGACGGTTCGCCGTCGCGACGCCTGACCCACGCTGCGCCCGGACATGACCGACCGCCAATTGTCAGTGGCGCGGGGTTTACTGGACCGCATGACCACCGCACGGCGACTCGCAGCGATCGACCTGCTGTGCTCCCGGGAACTCCCCGCGGGGCCCGGCGGGTCCGCGCCGTCCGGCGCCGGTACGGTACCCCTCCTCGTCGACCTGACGCATGCCCCGGGCCCGGCGGACGCGCCGCACGACGGGCGGGGGCCCGACGCGGACCACGAGGAGCAGCTGTACGCCGACCGGGACGCGCTGGCCGTCCCGCTGACCGCCCGGTTCGGCGAGCCGGACCACCTCGGGCTCCAGGGCGTGTTCCTGCGCGCGGCGGAGCCGGGGGAGGGGATACCCGAGCCCTGGCGCTCGATCAGTTCCCGCGCCGGGGACGCCCTGGTGTGGCGCGCGCCCGGCCGCTGGCTGGTCCTCGCCGTCACCCGCGACGGCCACGGCGGCGCAGCCCGGCTCCTCGCGGCGGCCACCGACGTCGACCCCCCGTAGCGACGACGCCCCGGCGGGAACCGCCGGACACGCCCTACACGGCCGGCCCGGACGCCGCTTCGCGCAGCCGCCCGTACTCCTCGGCCATCGCCGCCACCGTCCAGTGCGCGTTCAGCCCGCTCGGATTGGGCAGCACCCAGACCCGGCTGCCGCCGATCAGGGTCTCCTGCGGCCCGATCACGGCCCGCCGCTCACCGAACGCGGCACGGTAGGCGGTGACACCGACCACCGCCAGCCACACCGGACGCAGCCGCGCGACCTTCGCCGCGAGGAGCCTGCCGCCCTCGCGGTACTCCTCGGCGGACAGCTCGTCGGCCCGTGCGGTCGCCCGCGCCACCACATTGGTGATGCCGAGCCCGTGGACGAGGAGCTCGTCCTGCTCGTCCGGACGCAGCTGCCGGGGGGTGAAGCCGGACCGGTGCAGCACCGGCCAGAAGCGGTTGCCGGGCCGGGCGAAGTGATGGCCCGTCGCGGCCGTCATCAGACCCGGGTTGATACCGCAGAACAGCACCCGCAGGCCGTCCGCGACCACGTCGTCGACGAGGCGGTCACGGGCGGCCTCCAGCTCGGCGGGGGTGAAGCGGGTCAGAGGATCGCCCCGGGGGTGTATCCGGAGGCCGTCGGATAGCGCTTGGCGATGTCCTCCACCCGGGAGACCACCGCGGCGACCTGCGCGCCCGCCGCACCCGTGAACGACAGCTTGTCGGCCATCAGCGCGTCGAGCTGCGACCGGTCCAGCGGGATACGGTTGTCCGCCGCGAGCTTGTCGAGCAGCTCGTTGCGCTCGGCGCCCTGCTCGCGCATCGCCAGCGCCGACGCCACCGCGTTCTCCTTGATCGCCTCGTGCGCGACCTCCCGGCCCACCCCGGCGCGCACCGCGCCCATGAGGACCTTCGTGGTCGCGAGGAACGGCAGATAGCGGTCCAGCTCCCGGGCGACCACGGCGGGGAACGCGCCGAACTCGTCCAGGACGGTCAGGAACGTCTCCAGCAGCCCGTCCAGCGCGAAGAACGCGTCCGGCAGCGCTACCCGGCGCACCACCGAGCACGACACGTCGCCCTCGTTCCACTGGTCGCCCGCCAGCTCACCCGTCATCGACGCGTAGCCCCGCAGGATCACCATCAGACCGTTCACCCGCTCGCAGGAGCGGGTGTTCATCTTGTGCGGCATCGCGGAGGAGCCGACCTGCCCCGGCTTGAAGCCCTCCGTGACCAGCTCGTGCCCGGCCATCAGCCGGATCGTCTTCGCCAGCGACGACGGCGCCGCCGCCAGCTGCACCAGCGCGGTGACGACCTCGTAGTCCAGGGACCGCGGATACACCTGGCCGACCGAGGTGAAGGCGTGCGCGAAGCCGAGGTGACCGGCGACCCGGCGCTCCAGCTCGTCCAGCTTCGCCGCGTCCCCGCCGAGCAGGTCCAGCATGTCCTGGGCGGTGCCGACCGGGCCCTTCACCCCGCGCAGCGGGTAACGGGCCAGCAGCTCCTCGACCCGGCCGAACGCGACCAGCTGCTCGTCCGCGGCGGTCGCGAAGCGCTTGCCGAGGGTCGTCGCCTGCGCGGCGACGTTGTGGGAGCGGCCCGCCAGCACCAGCTCGGCGTACTCGCCCGCGAGCTTCCCGAGCCGGGACAGCACCGCCACCGTACGGTCACGGACCAGCTCCAGGGAGAGCCGGATCTGGAGCTGCTCGACGTTCTCGGTCAGATCACGCGAGGTCATGCCCTTGTGGACGTGCTCGTGCCCGGCGAGCGCGTTGAACTCCTCGATCCGGGCCTTCACATCGTGCCGGGTGATCCGCTCACGCTCGGCGATCGAGGCGAGGTCGACCTGGTCGAGCACGCGCTCGTAGTCGGTGATCGCGCTGTCCGGGACCTCGATCCCGAGGTCCTTCTGGGCCCGCAGCACGGCCAGCCAGAGCTGCCGCTCCAGCCGCACCTTCCGCTCGGGGGACCAGAGGTCGGCCAGCTCGGCCGACGCATAGCGGCCGGCGAGGACATTGGGGATACGGGGCTTCGAAGACGCAGCAGTCACGTGGAGGGAGTCTACTGGGCGGAACCTTCAGCCCGGTGCGCCGGGCACCTTCGGAGGAAGCTCCAAGATGACAGGGATGACCGGTCGGCGGCGGGGACCGGGCCATGAGGGACGCGACGGGCCCCTCGGCGGAGAGCCGCGTGGGCGCGCACCCGGCACGGGCTCATGCACAGGTCCCGTGCCCGCCCCGGCCCGCGTACGGACTCCCCACCCGGTGCGCGCCGCCCTCCCGTGCGCCGGGCGCCCCCGGCGCACGGCACCGCCCCGGCGCCTCCGACGGATCGGGAGCACCGGGGCGGGCCCACAGGTCACGCGGGCTGGCCGAAGAGCTCCCGCAGGACGTCCTCCATCGTCACCAGGCCCGACATCTTGCCGTCCGCGCCGAGGACGGCCGCCAGATGCGTACGGCTGCGCCGCATCGCGGTCAGCACATCGTCCAGCGGGGTGCTCGCCCGGACCCGGGCGATCGACCGCATGTCCTTGACCTGGAACGGAAGGTCGCGCGGGGTCACGTCCAGGGCGTCCTTCACATGGAGGTAGCCCACGATGCGACGGGCGTCGTCCACCACGGGGAACCGCGAGAAGCCCGACTCCGTGGAAAGGCGCTCCAGCTCCTCCGGGGTGACCCCGACATGGGCGTAGACCACCTGCTCCAGCGGCAGGACCACGTCGTTCACCGGGCGGCGGCCCAGCTCCAGCGCGTCATGGAGCCGCTCCTGGGCGCGGTCGTCGATCAGCCCCGCGTCCCCGGAGTCCTTCACCAGCCGGGCCAGCTCGTCGTCCGAGAAGGACGCGGTGACCTCGTCCTTGACCTCGACCCGCATCAGCCTGAGCAGGGTGTTGGCGAACGCGTTGATCGTGAAGATCACCGGCCGCAGCGCCCGCGCCACCGCGACCAGCGGCGGCCCGAGGATCAGCGAGGTGCGCACCGGCTCCGCGAGCGCGATGTTTTTGGGGATCATCTCGCCCAGCAGCATGTGCAGATACGTCGCCAGGGTCAGCGCGATCACGAACGAGATCGGGTGGACCAGTCCGTGCGGCACGCCGAGCGAGTCGAACACCGGCTCCAGCAGATGCGCGATCGCGGGCTCGGCGACGATACCGAGCACCAGGGTGCACAGGGTGATGCCGAGCTGCGCAGTGGCGAGCAGCGCCGACACGTGCCGCAGCCCCCACAGCACGCTGCGGGCCCTGCGGTCGCCCTCCTCGGCGTGCGGCTCGATCTGGCTGCGCCGTACCGAGATCATGGCGAACTCGGCACCGACGAAGAAGGCGTTCGCGACGAGGGTCGCCAGCCCGATCAGCAATTGGACGGCGGTCATCGCTCTTCCTCCTCCTCGTCGGGACGCGCGGGCGGCGCGTGCATCATCACCCGGGCCGCGCGGCGTCCCGTGGCGTCCACCACGTCGAGCCGCCACCCGGCGACGTCCACCCGGTCACCGGCGGCCGGGATACGTCCCAGCTCGGTGGCGACGAGCCCGGCCAGGGTCTCGTACGGGCCGTCCGGGGCGCGCAGACCGACGCGGGCCAGCTGATCCGTGCGCGCGGAGCCGTCGGCGGCGAAGAGCGCGCGGCCCTCGTCGTCCTGTCCGGCGGGCGCCAGATCGGGTGCCTCGTGCGGGTCGTGCTCGTCGCGTACCTCGCCGACGACCTCCTCGACGATGTCCTCCAGGGTGGCCACCCCGGCCGTGCCGCCGTACTCGTCGATGACGACGGCCATGGTGCGCTTCCCGGACAGGCGGTCCATCAGCCGGTCCACGGTCAGCGACTCCGGTACGAGCAGCGGCTCGCGCATCAGCTCCGCGACCGGCTTGCGGGGGCGCCGTTCGGCGGGGACCGCGAGCACGTCCTTGATGTGGACGACCCCGACGACCGTGTCGAGGTTGCCCCGGTACACGGGGAAGCGGGACAGGCCGGTGGCGCGGGTCGCGTTGGCGACGTCCTCGCAGGTGGCCCGTGCCTCCAGCGCCATGACCTGGACACGGGGCGTCATCACGTTCTCGGCGGTGAGGTCGGCCAGGTTCAGCGTCCGGACGAACAACTCGGCCGTGTCCGCCTCCAGCCTGCCCTCCTTCGCCGAGTGCCGGGCCAGGGCCACCAGCTCCTTGGGGCCGCGCGCGGAGGCCAGCTCCTCGGTGGGTTCCATGCCGAGGCGGCGCACGGCGTGGTTGGCGGTGTTGTTGAGATGGGTGATCAGCGGCCGGAACGCGGCGCTGAAGAAGCGCTGCGGGGTGGCCACCCACTTGGCGATGACCAGCGGGGACGAGATCGCCCAGTTCTTGGGGACCAGCTCGCCGACCACCATCAGGAACACCGTCGACAGCGCGGTGCCGAGGATCAGGGCCAGGGTGGAGGCGGCGGACGCGGAGACCCCGAGGTCACGCAGGGGTCCCGAGATGAGTTTGGAGATGGACGGCTCGGAGAGCATGCCCACGATCAGGTTGGTGACCGTGATGCCGAGCTGGGCTCCGGAGAGCTGGAACGTGAGGTTCTTGACCGCCTTCAGGGCGCTGGCGGCCCCGCGGTCGCCGCGCTCCACGGCGCGTTCGAGATCGCCGCGCTCGACGGTCGTGAGCGAGAACTCCGCCGCGACGAAGGCACCACAGGCCAGCGAGAGCAGGACCGCCACGGCGAGCAGAAGCACTTCGGTCATCGGGTCACCTCCGTCCCATGATCGGGCAGGAGCGGGGGGAACGCGCGATGTCTACTACTAGGGGGCTCGCCCATGGACGGACGCTCACACCTTTCGCGGAGAAGGGACGGGGGGACCACATTCTGATACGGGCGGTCCCACACATCGTAAAGGGTGGGCAAAAGCCTCTCGCCCGCCCACCGGACCTGTTCCCGCGTCCGCCGTTCCCAAGCCCGTCGTTCTCAGGCCACCACCCGGACCCGGTCCCCATGCCGTCCCGTCCATTCCCGTCCACCCGCCCGCCTCAGCCGGACAGCGGCTTCACCCAGCGGAGCCACTGGTCCTGGGGCGCGTACCCCGCCGCACGCCACGCGTGCTGCGCGCGTTCGTTGCGCTGGAGCACCATCGCGTCGCCCCGGCGCCCGCCCAGCGCCACGAACCGCTCCTCGGCCGCCGCCAGCAGGGCCGAGCCGATGCCCTGGCGCCGGTGCGCGGGGTGCACGGCGAGCCGGTACAGATGGCAGCGCCAGCCGTCGAACCCGGCGATCACGGTGCCCACCAGCTCGTCCGCACGCTCCGCGAGCAGCAGCGACCCGGCGTCACGGGTGAGCAGCCGCGCCACGCCCGCCCGGTCGTCCGAAATGCTCGTCCCCTCGGCGGCGGTCCGCCAGAAGGTGAGGACGGGGTCCAGGTCAGCGGGCCCGGCGGGCCGTATCCGAAGATCGTTCATCCCTGTATCCCACCTCATCTGGGAGCCGCTCCGCATCTGTGTTCGGGCTCTTCCCGCGATACGGACGCCTTGACCGGCGGCCGAGGGGCCCGCCCCCGGCGGACGGCCGGCGCCGCGCGCGCCCGTACGCTCCGGACACCCCTTGCGGGCGCTAGCACATCAACGCTAGCGTCGGCGTATGGCCAAAACCCAGCTGAACGTCAGGGTGGACGAGCACACCGCCCGCGCCGCACGGGAACGCGCCCTCGCGCAGGGCATGAGCGTCAATCGCTACATCGAGGAACTGGTCAGACGGGACACCGGCGAGATGGGGCACACCTTCGTCGACGCCGCGGCCGACTTCATGAAGCAGTACGAGTCCGTCTTCGTCGAGGAGTTCGGCGCGGACCGTGAAGGTCGTCGTTGAGGCGTTGAACATCAGAATCGATCTTGCCTGGCTGTTGATGGTCGCCGAACAGAAGACCCCCGGGGACCCCGAGGTCACCGACTGGGGAGCGCTGGTCGCCGCCGTCAGCAGACATGAGGCCGAGATATTCGGCGTCCCCGTCTACGAGGACCCGCACGTCCGTGCGGCGGCCCTCCTCCAACTCCTGCTGCACGTCCCCGCCCTGGAACGCTCCAACGCGATGTTCGCTGCGGCGGTGGCGTACGCCTATCTGATCGCCAGCGGCCTGAAGGTCGCCACCTCACCGGAACAGGTCCGCGACCTGGCCCGGCTGGTCAAGTCGGGCAACGCGACGGTCCGGCAGATCGCCGAGGTCCTGCGCGCCTGGACGCTCTAGACCGACGCGGCCCGGACACCGCCCGTGCCGGGTCACCCGAGCGCCCCCGGCCGCCTGAGGCCGTCCAGCCCGCTCCGGCCGTCCGAGCGCCCGCGTCACCCCTCCGGGCCCGGTCACCCGCCCGCCCCCGGTCACCCGAGCGCCCCCGTCAGCCGCCCGCCCCCGTCACCCGCCCGCGCCGGGCCCCGGCGCCTCGCGTGGCCGCCGGGCCGAGCCCAGCACCAGGTACGACGTGGGCAGCCGGGGGCCCTTCGCGGGGATCGTCACCGCGCGCTCCGCCTCCACCGTGAAACCGCGGTCCGTGAGCGACGCGACCGGATCGCGGGCCACATGACAGCCACCGAACAGGAACGGCCACACCGTACGGTCGAGGCCCCGCTGGACCGCGGCCATGCCCCGGCCGGGCGCCACCCCGTGCTCGAAGAAGCGCAGCACCCCGTCCGGCCGCAGCACCCGGTGCACCTCCCGCAGGGCCCGCCCGGTGTCCCGCACACTGCACAGCACCAGGCACAGCACCGCCGCGTCGAACGCCTCGCTCTTGACCGGCAGCGCCTCGGCGACCCCGGGCACCACGTCGACCGGGGTCCGCGACCGGCGCGCGGCGGTCAGCGCCAGCCCGCGCAGCAGCCGTTCCGGTTCGATCGCCACCACCTCGGAGACCTCCGGCGGGTAGTGCGCGAAGTTCAGCCCGTTGCCCGCGCCGATCTCGATGACCCGCCCGCTCAGCCCGGCGAGGAGTTCCGAGCGGTACGGGCCGACATCCCCCTCCGTCGCCGTACTCACCTTCGCGTACACCCGGGAGAACACCGGATGACGCACCGCGTCCGACGGCGCCCGCGGGGAACGGCTCCGTACGCTCATGGGACCTCCTGCGGACAGCGGCGTCGGCGGACACGGCCGAGGACACGGCCATTGTCCCCGCCATCGGGCGAAGTCACCCGTCGACGAAGCAGAACTCGTTGCCCTCGACGTCTCGCAGCACCTGGAAGGCCCCCTGCGGGTCGCTCACCCGCCCACCCACCCGCACCGCGCCGAGTTCCTCCGCCCGGGCGCACGCCGCGTCCATGTCGTCCGCGCGCAGGTCCAGATGCAGCCGGTTCTTGCCGGACTTCCCCTCCGGGACCCGCTGGAACGCCAGCCGTGTCCACCCGGGGACGTCCACGTACGACCAGGAGGGGTTCCGGTCCACCGGCGCACCGCCCAGCAGCGCGGCCCAGAACCGCACCGTCCCGGCCGGATCGGAACAGTCGAACACCAACTCGCTCACCTGTACTCGCATGATCGTGAGCCTAGGCGCCGCGGTACGGCGCGGTCCCGTCCGTCACCGGCCGTGTCCCGCGCCGGAGCGCGGTCCCCGGTTCCCCGGCCCGGGCACCGGCGCGGTGACGTCCCGGCCGGTCCACGGGTGCGGCGCCCAGGCCGCCGCGAACCCCGGGCCGTCCCAGTCGCCGCCCAGCTCCGGGGCCAGCCAGCCCGGGGCCGCCGCCCGGAACAGGGCCGGGTCGTACGCCCCCGCGCCGCCGGGCAGAGCGCCCAGGAGGGGCGCGTCGGCGGCCTGCGGCAGATCCGCGAGATTGCAGCGGGACGCCAGGTCCGGATCGTCCGGCCAGCTCCCCACGACGACCCCCAACGGGGCGAGCCCGCGATTGCGCAGCGCCTCCGCGGTCAGCGCCGTCGTGTTCAGCGTGCCGAGCCCGGCGGACGCCACCAGCACGACCGGCGCGGCCAGCAGCCGGGCCGTGTCCGCCAGCGTGCCGCCGCTCGCGTCGAACCGTACGAGCAGCCCGCCCGCGCCCTCCACCAGCACCAGATCGTGCGCGGACGCCAGCCGCCGGGCCGCCCCGGCGGCCTCCCGGGCACCCACGCCCGGACGCCGGGTGCGCCGGGCCGCCGTCGCCGGGGCCAGCGGCTCCGGGTAGCGGGCGAGTTCCACGGCCGTCACCGCGCCGGCCAGCCGCGCGACCTCGTCGGCGTCGCCGTGCTCCCCGGCCGTCACCCCGGTCTGCGCCGGTTTGAGCACCGCCACCGAACGCCCGGCCGCGATCGCCGCCGCCGCGATCGCCGCGGTGGTGACCGTCTTGCCGACCTCCGTACCGGTACCCGTCACGACCAGAATCGCCATCGCCCCCACCGCTTCCGTTCCCGCCGCCCGATGCCGGCGCCCCGCTGCCGTCCCGCTGCCGTCCCCCGTCGTGTGCGCGCATCGCGCCGTGTCCGCCGGGGTCAGCCGACCGCCGCCGCCGCGCACACCGCGCGGCCGATCCGGGCCACGTCCTCGTCATCGCACACGAACGGCGGCATCGTGTACAGCAGATCGCGGAACGGCCGCAGCCACACCCCTTCACGGACCGCCGCCCGGGTCGCCGCGGCCATGTCCACCGGGTGGTCCAGCTGGACCACCCCGATCGCCCCGAGCACCCGTACGTCACGGACCCCGGGCAGCTCCCGGGCCGGGGCCAGGGACTCCAGCAGCCCGGCCCCGATCCGCTTCACCTCCGTCCGCCAGTCCTGCGACAGCAGCAGGTCGACGGAGGCCAGCGCGACCGCCGACGCCAGCGGATTGCCCATGAACGTCGGCCCGTGCGCGAGCACCGGCACCTCGCCCCGGGAGATCCCCTCGGCGACCCGCGCGGTGCACAAGGTCGCCGCCATCGACAGATAGCCGCCGGTCAGGGCCTTGCCCAGACACATCACATCGGGGACGACCCCCGCGTGGTCCGCGGCGAACAGCTCACCCGTACGGCCGAACCCGGTGGCGATCTCGTCCAGGATCAGCAGCACCCCATGGGCGTCGCACGCCTCCCGCAGCACCCGCAGATACTCCGGCGCGTGGAACCGCATCCCGCCCGCGCCCTGCACCACCGGCTCCACGATCACGGCCGCCAGCTCGTCCGCGTGCCGCCCGATCAGCTCCCGCAGATGCTCCGCGTACCGCTCCTCGTACCCGGCCGGGGGAGCGTCCGCGAAGACCTGGCGGGGCAGCGCGCCGGACCACAGGCTGTGCATCCCGCCGTCGGGGTCGCACACCGCCATGGGCTGCCAGGTGTCGCCGTGGTAGCCGCCGCGCCAGGTCAGCAGCCGCCGTTTCGCGGGGCGGCCCAGCGAACGCCAGTACTGGAGGCACATCTTGACCGCGACCTCGACCGACACCGAACCCGAGTCGGAGAGGAAGACATGCTCCAGACCCTCCGGAGTGATGTCGACGAGCCGCTCGGCCAGCCGTACCGCGGGCTCGTGGGTGAGCCCGCCGAACATCACATGACTCATCCGGCCGAGCTGGTCGCGCACCGCCGCGTCCAGCACCGGGTGCTGGTAGCCGTGGATGGCCGACCACCAGGACGACATCGCGTCGATCAGCTCGTCGGGCCCGCCCAGCCGCTGTCCGCAGCCCTCGGCGAGCCGCAGCCGCACCCCGCTCGCCGACTCCACGACCAGCGGTTCTTGCCGCCCCGGCATCGGCCCGTACGGATGCCACACATGACGGCGGTCCAGGTCGAGCAGGGCCTGGACGCCGGCCTCGGCCGCCTCGCCGCCCGCCCCGGCCTCAGGCATTGGGCGCGACATCCGTCCCGGCCCCCCGGCGCCGCACCGCGACCAGGTCCGTACGCGCCTTCGGCGCACCCGTGGACCCCGTCTCGTCCGCGGCGGGCGGCGCGGTCCGCGCCGCCGGTACGGCCGGGGCGTCCTGCCCGGTCGTACCGCCGTGCCCGCCGCACGGCCCGCAGCCGGGTCCGGCCGACGCTCCCTCGCCCGCCGCCGGAACACCGGGGCCGCAGACCGGCTCCGCGGACGAGGACGACGCACGGTCCGCGGAGGACGCGGCGGCGGGGGACGTACCGCAGCCCCCGGCCGTCACCCGGTGCGGGGGCAGCGTCACCTCGCCGGTGCCCTCCACCTCGAACCCGGCGTCCGCGATCATCTCCAGGTCCGCCTTGCCCGCCTGGCCCTCACTGGTCAGGTAGTCGCCCAGGAAAAGGGAGTTGGCCAGATGCAGCGCGAGCGGCTGGAGGGTACGCAGATGCACCTCGCGCCCGCCCGCGATCCGGACCTCCGCGTCCGGGCACACGAAGCGGACCATGGCGAGGATGCGCAGGCACCGCTGCGGGGTGAGGTTCCACTCCTTCGCCAGCGGGGTGCCCTCGAACGGGATGAGGAAGTTCACCGGCACCGAGTCCGGGTCCAGTTCCCGCAGCGCGAACACCACGTCCACCAGATCCGCGTCGCTCTCGCCCATCCCGGCGATCAGCCCCGAGCACGCCGAGAGCCCCGCCCCGTGCGCCTTGCGGACGGTGTCGACCCGGTCCGCGTACGTGTGCGTGGTCGTGATCTGCTCGTACGTCCCCTCGGACGTGTTGAGGTTGTGGTTGTACGCGTCGGCGCCCGCGTCCCGCAGCCGCTCCGCCTGGCCGTCCGACAGCAGCCCGAGACAGGCGCACACCTCGACGCCCTCGTTCTGCTCCTTGATCGCCTTGATGGTGTCCGACACCCGGGCCACGTCCCGGTCCGTCGGCCCCCGGCCGCTCGCCACCAGACAGACCCGCTTGGCCCCGCCCGCGAGTCCGGCCGCCGCCGCCTGCGACGCCTGCTCCGGCTTCAGCCAGGTGTACTTGAGGATCCCGGCGGTGGAACCGAGCCGCTGCGAGCAGTACGAGCAGTCCTCGGGGCAGAGCCCGGACTTGAGGTTGACCAGATAGTTGAGTTTCACCCGCCGCCCGAACCAGTGGCGCCGCACCCTCCCGGCCGCGGCCACCACGTCGAGCACGTCGTCGTCGGAGGTCGCCAGTACCGCGAGCGCCTCGTCACGGGTCGGCGGCTCGCGCCGAAGCCCCTTGTCCACCAGCGTGTTCAGCAGGTCCATGGCGCCGATCCTGGCCTACGCCGACCCGGCAGGCCAAGGAGACTTCGCACAACTCTCGGCCGGCGACATGTGGGTATCGCCACATGGGAACCACGGGGGAGCGACCGTTAAGGTCTGTGGACTGCCTACAAAACCGCCCGGGTGCCCCGCGCCGCCGGGCAGCGCGGCCACGGCACCGTTCCCGGCCCCGCGGGCCCGTTCCCCGGCACCGTCCCCGCCGCATCTGGAGGCGCGCATGGCCGTATCGCCGTTCGACTGGATCGACGGGCAGGCCGAGCGCCGCCGCGCCGCAGGACTGGTCCGCACCCTGCGGCCCCGCCCCGCCGACTCCCCGCTGCTGGACCTCGCGGGCAACGACTACCTCGGCCTCACCCGCCATCCGGAGGTCACCGACGCCGCCGCCGCGGCGGCCCGCCGCTGGGGCGGCGGCGCCACCGGCTCCCGGCTCGTCACCGGCACCACCGAACTGCACACCGAACTGGAGTCGGAGCTGGCCAGGTTCTGCGGCTTCGAGTCCGCGCTGCTGTTCGCCACCGGCTACGCGGCCAACCTCGCGGCCCTCACCACCCTCGCGCCGCACGGCTCCCTGATCGTCTCCGACGCGGCCAACCACGCCTCCCTCATCGACGGCTGCCGCCTCTCCCGTGCCACCACCCAGGTCGTCCCGCACAGCTCACCGGACGCCGTACGCAAGGCGTTCGCCACCCGCGCCGCGCCCACGGACCCCGCGCTGCTGGTCACCGACTCGGTGTTCTCCGTCGACGGCGACGCGGCCCCGCTGTCCGCGCTCGCCGCCGTCTGCCGCGACGCCGGGGCCGCGCTGGTGGTGGACGACGCGCACGGCCTCGGTGTCCTCGGCGAGGGCGGCCGGGGCGCCCCGTACGCGGCGGGTCTCGCGGGCGCCGACGACGTCGTCGCCACCGTGACCCTGTCCAAGTCGCTCGGCAGCCAGGGCGGCGCCGTCCTCGGTCCGGCCCGGGTCGTCGACCATCTCGTCAACGCCGCCCGCACCTTCATCTTCGACACCGGACTCGCTCCCGCCGCCACGGGCGCCGCGCTCGGCGCGCTGCGGCTGCTGCGCAGGGAACCGGAGCGCGCCGCGCGCGCCCGCGCGGTCGCCACGCGGCTGCACACCCTGCTGTCCGGCGCGGGACTGGCGGCCGTCCGCCCGGACGCCGCCGTGGTGTCGGTCCGCGCGCCGTCGCCGGGTGACGCGGTGCGGTGGGCGGCCGACTGCCGCTCGGCGGGGCTCCTCGTCGGCTGCTTCCGCCCGCCCTCCGTCCCCGACGGGGTGTCCCGGCTGCGGCTCACGGCCCGCGCGGACCTCACCGACGCCCGCGTCGAGGAAGCGGTACGCGTCATCGTGGACCACGCCCCCCGGGACGCCCGGAGCTGACCCCGGACCGCCGCGCGGCGGGGACGGCGCCGGGACCGGTGGTACGGGCAGCCCCGCGCGCCCCGCGTTCCCCCGCACCCCGGCCCCGTACGCGGTGTGCGCCCGGTATGCGTCGCGCCCCCGGGACGCCGACCGGCTCGGCGTCCCGGGGAACGACCCGTCAGGGACCGGTCGGTGCCCGCTGAGCGGAACCGGTCGGCGTCGGGAGGGCCGGACCGGTCAGCGCCCGGTCAGCGAGCCTAAGAATGTGTCCCAGGCGCCGGGGGCGAAGAGCAGGGCCGGGCCCTGCGGGTCCTTCGAGTCCCGGACGGCGAGCAGACCGGCCGCGGTACCCGCCCCGGGCCGCGCCGTCTCGACACAATTGTTCATTCCCGTACTGCGGCTGCTACGGCGCCAGCGAAGGGCGCCGAGCGAAGTGCTGTCGCTCAGTGAGGTGACGTGGGGGAAATGCCTCGACCATTCGGACATCGATACTCCTACGCGCCGTGACGGACCCCCGCGATGAAGTCCAGGGAGTCCTCGGGGGAAAGGGCGTGCCTTTGGAGCGAACTGAAGGCGTCAAGATACGCCTTTACGTCTTCTTTCCCTTCCAGATAAAGGCTACTCGTCAGATTGTCGACGACGACCACATCCAGATCGGAGTTGCCCGGAAAGGAGAACATGACGAAAGGACCGGTCAGTCCGATGTGTTCCCCCGCCGCGAAAGGGAGCACCCGCAGGTCCACCCCGTCCGGCCGCGCCGACCGGACGAGATGGTCCAGCTGGCCGTCCATCACCGCCGCGCCGCCGACCGGCCGGCGCAGCACCGCCTCGTCCACGACCGCCTCGAACCGGGGCGGCGGATCGCGGCGCAGCACGTCCTGCCGGGTCAGCCGTACCTCGACCAGCTCCCCGATCTCCGTCTCCGACAGGCCCTCCAGCGAGGCCCGGGTCACGGCCCGCGCGTACTCCGGGGTCTGGAGCAGCCCCGGGACCACGGAGTTCTCCAGGGTCCGCATCCGGCACGCCTGTGCCTCCAGGCTGATGAAGTCCCGGTACGTGGGCGGCAGCAGCCCCCGGTACGCGTGCCACCAGCGGTCGACCGCCGCCGGGCCCAGGTCCGCGAGGGCGACGAGCAGGTCGCGCAGCGCCGGGTCCGCGACCTCGTAGATGTCCAGCAGCAGCCGCACGTCGTCGGACTTCACGGCGCTGCGCGCGGTCTCGATGCGGCTCACCTTCGACTGGTTCCAACCCGCCCGACGCGCGGCCTGGCCGCTGGTGAGCGCGGCGGCGAGACGCAGTCGGCGCAGCTCACCGCCCAGCTTTCGGCGGCGTACCGCGGGACCTCGGTGCATGGGCCGACTCCTCCCGGCCGGTGGCTGGTTCACCGCCAGACGGTAGAGCAAGTGGCGCTTTCGGGGGGCGCACGAGGCGCACGCAGGTGGTGTGGGGGCGCTGTGTGCCAAATACGTGCGGCCGTGGCAGAGTTCACCGCTTCGAGCGACAGATATATGCACATCCTCGTGGATCGGTACGCGCGGGCGCCGCTCAGATGGCAGGCTTTGCCGCAGCACCAATCCGGGACCGCCCGCGAACCATCCGCCTCACGCCGGAGTCCGGTCCCGGTGGGAAAGGGACGACGTCGCCATGGCCGACCACCAGGAAGCATCCGTGACCCTGCCGAGCGAACCCGCCTCGGTCTCCGTGGCCCGCGCGTATGTGACGGACGTCCTCGCGGAATGGGGGCTGCCCGCCGACACGGACATGACCGACACGGTGCGGCTCATCGTGTCGGAGCTCGCCACCAACGCGGTCCAGCACACGCTCGGCCAGTCACCGACGTTCACCGTGGACGTGGAGCTGGTGCGGGACGAGCAGCTGCGGGTGGGTGTCACCGACAGCCATCCGCGCTATCCCAAGCGGCTGCCCGCAGCCGTGCAGCAGGACAACGGCCGGGGGATGGTCATCATCCGCTCGCTCGCCGTCGAGTACGGCGGCCGGCTCTCCGTCAGCCCCACCGCCGAGGGCGGCAAGACGGTCTGGATCGCCCTGCCCTTCCAGCGCGGGCGATGTCTGTCGAGCGCGGACCGGCCGGCCCAGCGCTGACGGCCCGGCGCGCGGCGCCCGTGGTGTCCTCGCTCCGGCCGGGCGGGTGGTCGACGGGTCGGCGGGCCGGTCAGGACGGCTCGCCGCCGTCATCGGTTCCGGCCGGAGGTCCGGTCCGGTCCGTGGCCTCCCTGGTGGCCACGACCCGCTGGACATGCCAGGGCAGGACGACCCACAGGGCCGCGCACACCAGCAGGGTGGCGCCGCCCGCGACGAGCCCGCCGGTCCGCCCCACCGCGACATCCACGGCGAGCAGCACCGAACCGGACAGGGCGAGGCACAGCACGCCGAGGCCCAGTTCCGTGAGCCGGGAGGACACCCGGACGATGTCGCTCTTCACGCCCTGATGGAACAGATACCGGTGGATCGCGGCGGGCGCCGTGAACAGCGCCGCGGCCAGCACCGACAGACACAGGGCCACCACGTAGGTGACCCGCTGCACGCGGTCGAGGTCGGGGAAGCGGGGGGTGAAGGCGAGGGTCAGCAGGAAGGCGAAGAGGATCTGCACCCCGGTCTGGGTGACCCTCAGCTCCTGGAGGAGTTCGCCGAAGTTCCGGTCGGCCCGCTGGACCGGGGTCTCCGT
Organism: Streptomyces uncialis; assembly: GCF_036250755.1. Classification (NCBI taxonomy): domain Bacteria; kingdom Bacillati; phylum Actinomycetota; class Actinomycetes; order Kitasatosporales; family Streptomycetaceae; genus Streptomyces; species Streptomyces uncialis. Next base: position 8,014,213 of record NZ_CP109583.1, read on the forward strand.
CCGAGGATCACCGGTCCGGCCGGGGCGTGTCGGGTCAGCAGGCATGGGACATGGGTATCCCGCGCCGCGTTTCCTACGCCTGGCCGACCGCCCGCACAGCCGTGCGGGCGTGAGCCCTTCGGCGCGGCGGGTCCCGTCGGCACGGTGGTGCGGGCCCGTGCCGGTCCCCTGGGGCCCCAGGGGACCGCTCGTGGTGCGGGGACGGCCGACCGGAGGCCGTACGGGCGGTACGGGCCCGAGGGCGGCGGGGAACGGCCGCGGTCCGTTCCCCGCCCGCCTCAGTGGGCCCGCGCGGCGGTCGTCGTCCGCGCCGCCGTCAGAGGTCCATGGGTCACCGCACCCGGCCGTACTTGACGCTCTTGGTCCAGATCTTCGAGAGCCGGACCACGTCACCGGTCTTCGGGGAGTGCCACATCTTGCCGCCACCCGCGTAGATGCCGACGTGGTAGACGTTCCGGCCCGAGTAGAAGAAGACCAGGTCGCCCTTGCTGCGGTTGCCCGCCTTCACACGCTTGGTCTTGTTGTACTGGCCGGCGGCCGTGCGGGGCAGCGTCTTGCCGGCCTTCTTGAACGAGTACAGCGTGAGCCCTGAGCAGTCGAAGCGGCTCGGGCCGGTGGCTCCGTACTGGTAGGGGGCGCCCTTCTTGGAGGCGGCCACCTTGAGCGCCTTGGCCCCCGGTGCCGCGGCGGACGCCTCGGAGGCGGCGCCGGGGGCGACGATACCGCCGCCGACGGCGACGAGCGTGAGAGCCGAGGCCGTGGTGGCCCTCGTCAGCAGCGACGGAACACGATTCAGCGCGGTCATGCGAAACCCTTCGTCAGCCGCCTGTGAAGGATGACCTGTCGGGTTCGGGCAGGCGAAGATGCCCGGCCGCTCGCGCGGCTTCACCCCAAGGGCCGTCCGGATCTCTCCGGCGGCCCGTCGTACCTGGGTCCTCCACTCCTGCCGATGCACTTCTGTCGACCTGGCGTCCGGGCAGCGGCAGGACTCGGCGTCCGCCCGGACCGCCCCGCCGTTGTGGCGGGGGCTTGTCGTCGGAAGGGATCTTCACGCATGGATGTCGGAAAAACCGAACGTTACCGCTGGTTTGTGAGTCTCCTCACCACGGACCCGTTCGGGTGGACAGCCCCCAGGTCGAACACCTCGGCAGACGGCCGACGACGTCTGTACCAGCGGCGGAACGCATAATTCTGGCTGCCGGACAGACGATTCGCGCAAGTTGGACCACTCAAATGTCTACCCCTGGCTACGCTGTTCGGTGGTACCCCGTTCGGGCCGTTTCGGAGCGGCCCCGGACGTCGGGTCAGGTGCCGTCCGGAGGGACCCCGACGCGCGCCGACCGTCGTACGCCGTCCAGGGTGCGCAGCGCGCGGGCCAGCGTGTCGGTGTGCAGCTCGCTCTCGCCGCGCCGGTGCATCAGCGCCAGCGCGTCCCGGAGCGCGGCGGCCGTCGCGGCGAGCGCCTGGGCGGCGCGCAGAGCGCTGTAGGTGTCACCGGCGCGCGCCGGGTTGATCCGCCCCAGCAGTACGGCGGCCTCCAGATAGCGGTCGATCAGCTCGCCCTCGGCCCGGGTGAGCGCGGGCAGCGGCGGCAGATCCGGCAGCATCGGGGGCTACCGGATGCCCGGTGCCGTGCGCGTGGCCTTGCGGCTCGGCACGATCCGGTCGACCAGCCCGTACGCCAGCGCCTGGGGCGCGTCGAGGAAGTGGTCGCGCTCGATGTCCGCCGCGACCCGCTCCCGGCTCTGCCCGGTGTGCCGGACGAGCAGCTCCTCCAGCAGGTCACGGGTCCGCTGGAGCTCACGCGCCTGGATCGCGAGATCGTCGGCCTGGCCCTGGAGCGGCTCCGGGAACGCCGGCTGATGGATCATCACCCGGGCGCCGGGCAGGGCCAGCCGTTTGCCGGGGGTGCCGGCGGCGAGCAGGACGGCCGCGGCGGAGGCCGCCTGGCCGAGGCAGATCGTCTCCACGTCGCAGGTGACGAACCGCATCGTGTCGTAGATCGCGGTCATGGCGGCGAACGAGCCGCCGGGCGAGTTGATGTAGAGCGAGATGTCCCGGTCGGGGGCCGCGTGCTCCAGATACATGAACTGCGCCGCCACATCGTTCGCCGAGGTGTCGTCGACGGGTGTGCCGAGGAAGACGATCCGTTCCGCCAGCAGCTTCGCGTACGGGTCCAGGGTGCGGGGGCCGGTCGAGGTGCGTTCGGTGAACTGCGGCAGGACATGGCGGGCCGTCGGCTGCACGGGCATGAGTGGGCGCCTCCTCTGTAAAAAATGTACAGGACGTACGTGCCGTTAAGATGGGGAGCATGGCCCATGAGATTCCGGTGACGCAAGCACGAGCCGAGCTCGCCGATCTGATCAACCGCGTGGTGTACGGCGGTGAGACGGTCGTCCTGACCCGGCACGGCAAGCCGCTCGTCGCCCTGGTGTCCGCCGGTGACCTGCAAAAACTCGAAGCGCTCCAGGAATCACCGGACGAACACACCGTCAGTTCCGTGTCCTCGCTCGTGCCCTTGGCGTCCGCTCCCCGCGAACGTCAGCGGTTCGGGATCACGGCGGAGCACCGGGGCCCGGACGCCCGCTAGCGCGTCCGAGCGCCCCCGCGCAACCCCCTGCACGCCCCGGCGTGCGGGCGGCGCATACCGGATCGGTCACGCCCCGGGAGCAGCGGGAGCGCACCGCGTTCGAACCTTCCGGTCGTCGAAAGCAGACCGTGCGGTCGGTTTCCGCTCCGCACGGCGCCGCGGTCGCCACCTCGGGCGGGCACTGCGACCGGCGCGGCGGCCCCCGCTCGGAGGGCCGCCCCGGGCACCCGTACCCGGCCGAAGTCCCGCGCCCCGCTTCCCGGTGACCGCCGTACGGACCGCCGACGGACCGCCGTACCGACTGTCGTACGGACCGCCGCGTGCGCCGCCGGACGTACGCCGCGTGAGCCGCTGTGCGGACCGACGCCTGAGCCGCCGCGTGAACCACCAGGCGTAAAGGGCTGGAGAGTCGGGACCCGGGAGTGCTGGAATGCGCCCATGGTGTCTCTGGACCGATTGCTCGCCTTCGCGGCCATGTCCTTCCTCCTCATCGTCGTCCCGGGCCCCAGCGTCCTGTTCGTCGTCGGCCGGGCCCTCTCGCAGGGCCGCCGCGCCGCGCTGACGACGGTCGTGGGGAACACGCTCGGCGCCTATGTCCTCGTCGTGGCCGTGGCGCTGGGAGTCGGGGCGATCGTCGAACGCTCCGTCCTCGTCTTCACCGTCATCAAGCTGGTGGGCGCGGCCTACCTCATCCACCTCGGGATCAAGGCGGTGCGCCGGCGAGGGGTGATGCCCCTGGCGGCGGACGGTGGCGCGCCACCGGCCAGCGGGTCGCGCACCCTCTGGGAGGGATTCGCGGTCGGGGTCGCCAACCCCAAGACGATCGTGTTCTTCGCCGCCGTGCTCCCTCAGTTCGTCGACCACGGGAGGGGACAGGTGGTCGCCCAGATGCTGTTGCTCGGGCTGGTGTTCAACGCCATCGCCGTCGTCTGCGACAGCGTGTGGGGACTCGCCGCGGCCACCGCGCGGAACTGGTTCGCCCGGTCGCCGAAGCGGTACGCCGCCGTCGGCGGGGTCGGTGGCCTCACGATGATCGGCCTTGGGGTCACCGTCGCCGCGACCGGCCGCGCGGACTGACCCGTACGCGGTCCCCGGCGCCGCGCCGCCCTTCGGCAGCCCCTCCTGGCCCCGCCCTGCCGGGACCGGCCGATCGGCGGGGAAAGGAAACAGCCGCCGCGCCCTGATCCGGGAGCGGGGCGCGCGACATCGCGGCTGATTTCACCATCGGTGCCCCTTGCAACCGTACGGCGCCGAATTCTGCCCGGCAGTCGCCGAGTTCTGTCGGACACCGTTCGGTTGACGAACTCCAGGCATATGCGCACCGCACACCCCCGGTACCGGATACCGGCCAATTCCGGTGCCGCCGGGGAATTGCGTGCCACGCGGACGTCGACCGATGCTGAATACCCGCGAATCCGGTGCCTCCGAATGACCTCCGCCCGGAGAATCCGCCCGCCGCCCGCCGCCCGCCGCCCGCCGCCCGCCGCCCGCCGCCCGCCGCCCGCCGCCCGCCGCCCGCCGCCCGCCGCCCGCCGCCCGCCGCCCGCCGCCCGCCGCCCGCCGCCCGTCGGCCCCGGCCGCTTCCGGCCGCTCCCGCTGCCCCGAGCGGCCCGCCCCGCACGCCCCCCGTCCGGCGGATGCCACCCCCTGCCGACTCGCCCACACCCGCGTACCGCTCACGGAACGCGGGTTGCCGGTTATCGGATTGGTAAAGAACCCCGACCCTGCCTGTTGTCAGGGACCCCACAGACGACAGGATCACGCTGACTCATTCGAATCGGCGTACGGGAGGTCCCACTTGAGACGGACACGGGTGAGGCGGGTGACCGCGCTCGGCTCCGCGGGCACCATGATCGCGGCGACCCTCATAGCAGGCGCGCTGGCCGCGCCCGCGGCCAGCGCGCACGGCGACCGTGACCTGGGCCGTGACCAGGTCCGTGGTCAGGAACGGGAGCAGATAGGCGCGTCCATCGCCGCGGCCCGCGCCAAGAAGGCCGGGATCGACTGGAAGGACTGTCCCGCCGACTGGGGGCTCGCCAAGCCCATCCAGTGCGGCTGGGTGACCGTACCGCTGGACTACGCCAAGCCGTTCGGCAAGACGATCGAGCTCGCCGTCGACCGGATCGGCCACACCGGCACCCCCGAGGAGCGCCAGGGCGCCCTCGTCTACAACCCCGGCGGCCCCGGCGGCTCGGGTCTGCGCTTCCCCGCCCGGGTCACCAGCAAGAACCCGCTGTGGGTGAAGACCTCGAAGGCCTACGACTTCGTCGGCTTCGACCCGCGCGGTGTCGGTCACTCCGCGCCCATCTCCTGCATCGACCCGCAGGAGTTCGTCAAGGCGCCCAAGCTGGACCCGGTCCCCGACAGCGAGGCCGACAAGCGCGCCCAGCGCAAGCTCGCCGCCGAGTACGCGGACGGCTGCGCCGAACGCAGCGGCGAGATGCTGCCGCACATGACCACCCCGAACACGGCCCGCGACCTGGACGTCATCCGCGCCGCGCTCGGCGAGGAGAAGCTGAACTTCCTCGGGGTCTCCTACGGCACCTACCTCGGCGCCGTGTACGGCACGCTCTTCCCGGACCATGTCCGGCGCCTGGTCGCCGACAGCGTCGTCAACCCGTCCCGCGAGAAGATCTGGTACCAGGCCAACCTCGACCAGGACGTGGCCTTCCAGATGCGCTGGGACGACTGGACGTCCTGGGTCGCCAAGAACGACGCCGCCTTCCACCTCGGCACCACCCGTGCCGCGGTCGAGGAGCGGTGGCGCGAGCTCCGCGCCGCCGCGAAGAAGAACCCCATCGGCGGGGTCGTCGGCCCGGCCGAGCTGATCGGCTTCTTCCAGGGCGCCCCGTACTACGACTCCCGCTGGGTGCCGGTCGCCCGGGTGTGGAGCCAGTACGCCGCCGGGAACACCCAGGCGCTGGTGGACGCCGCCGGTCCCGATATGACGGACATCGCGGGCAATGCCTCCTCCGAGAACGGCAACGCCGTCTACACCGCGGTGGAGTGCGCCGACGCCAAGTGGCCCCGCGACTGGCGGACCTGGGACCGGGACAACACCCGGCTCCACCGGGACTACCCGTTCCTCACCTGGTCCAACGCGTGGATGAACCTCCCCTGCTCCACCTGGAAGTCGAAGCAGCACACCCCTGTCGAGGTGAAGACGCGCAAGGGTCTGCCGCCGGTGCTGATCGTCCAGGCCGACCGGGACGCGGCCACGCCGTACGCGGGCGCGCTCGAACTGCACAAGCGGTTCAAGGGCTCCCGGCTGATCGTCGAGAAGGGCGCCGGGTCGCACGGTGTCACCGGGGCGGTCAACCCGTGTGTGAACGACCGTGTCGACACGTACCTCCTGACCGGCAAGGTCGACAGCAAGAACGTGACGTGCGCGCCGCGCGCCACTCCCAAGCCCTGACCCGCGGTACCGGCCCCCGCGCGGGGGCCGGACAGCGCTGAGGGAGCACGAAGGGGGTCCGGGCAACTGCCCGGACCCCCTTCCGCGTGACCATGTGCCGATCACCGCCGGACGGCAGCCTGCGGTGCGACAGCGCGCCCGCCGAGGTGTCCCGCCGCCTCCCGGCGTCCGCCCGGCCGTCCGCTCAGCGGGAGGTCTCCTCCGCCTTGACCTCCGCCGCGTAACGGTCCACGTACTCCTGGCCGGAGAGTTCCAGGATGGCGTACATGATCTCGTCGGTGACGGCCCGCAGGATCGCCTTCTCGTTCTCCAGTCCCTCGTAGCGGGAGAACTCCAGCGGCGCGCCGAACCGGATGCGCACCGGATGCAGCCGGGGCAGCACCTGGCCGGGGGGCTGTGCCTCGAACGTGCCGATCATCGCGCACGGGATCACGGGCACGCCCGCCTTCAGGGCCATCGCGGCGACCCCGACCTTGCCCTTGTAGAGCCTGCCGTCGTGCGAGCGCGTCCCCTCGGGGTAGATACCGAGCAACTCCCCCTGGGAGAGCACCCCGAGCCCTTCCCGGATCGCCGCCTGCCCGGCCTCCTTGCCGGAGCGGTCCACCGGGATCTGGCCCGCGCTGCGGAAGAACGCCGCGGTGAGCCGTCCTCTCAGTCCCGGCCCGGTGAAGTACTCCGCCTTGGCCAGGAAGGTGATGCGCCGCCGCAGGATGGCCGGCATCAGGAAGTGGTCCGCGAAGGACAGATGGTTTCCCGCGATGATCGCGGCGCCCGTCTCCGGCACCCGCTCCAGCCCCTCGATCCGGGGGCGGAAGAGGAGCCGCAGCAGCGGTCCCAGCAGCACGTGCTTGAGGACGTAATAGAACATGGGGTGCATCCCGCCTGTACCAGAGGACCTAGTGCCTCGCATTCTCGCAGTTCAGGGGGTGGTCGGGAGGGGCGTCCGCAGGTGTCGTGGTGTTCCGGTCACCGCTCCCCGCGGCCGGACCCCGTGCCGGTCCGGCGCGGCAGCCCGTAGAGCGGCTGTGTCGCGCCGGGCACGAAGGCGGAACCGTGATGGTGGACGGGGTCCATGGTGGTGACGACGAGCCGTCCCGGGGTGGAGACCCTGCCCTCCCCGGACCCCGGACCCCGGAACGACTCCGGAACGCTCGGGACCCGCTGCTCCGCCCGACTCCGCCCACCTGCGCACGCCTCAGCGCCCGGCGCTCCCCGCAACTCCCCGCAACTCCACGCGGCCCGGGCCGCGTCGGGTCAGCGTCCCCGGTACCGTCGGGTCAGCGTCCCCGGTCGGTCGGCGCGCCGGACGGGTGGGCGGTCGCGGCGCGGTGCGCCCCGGTGGCCGCGACCGCTCCGACGGTCGCGGCCAGGACGGCGACGGCCGCCGCGAAGACCAGTCCCGCCGTGCGCAGATCGGTGAGTTCGGAGAGCACTCCGACACCGACGGCCGGTACGGCGAGCATGCAGTACAGCCCGGCGAAGAAGGACGAGGAGACCTCGCCCCGGCGCGCCGGTTCGACCTGCCCGACCGTGGTCGCGATCCCGGCGTTCAGACACAGCCCGCCGGCGACCCCCAGCACCACCGGCGCCGTCAGCAGCGCGCCGAGCGAGGTGGCCGCCAGCGCCAGCGCGAGGACGCCCGCGGCGAGCACCAGGCCCGCGCAGCCGATCGGGAGGGCCGTCGCCGGGCGCAGCCGCCGGGCGAGCAGCTGGCCCACCGCCATGCCCGCGAAGGCGAGGCAGACGACGAGTCCGGCGAGGGTGTGGCTGCGCAGCCCCAGCGAGTGTTCGAGGAACAGCGCGCTCACGGCGGTGAGCACCCCGGTGACGGCGAACGCGGTACCGGCGGAGAGCACCGCCAGGGTGAACGCCCCGCGCACGGCCGCGGGCACATGGAGCCGGTGCGGCCGTACCCGCGGCCGGCCGTGCGGGCCGGGCGCCGGGGTGAAGGCCCACAGCCCGGCGAGGGCGAGCACCGCGAGGACGGTCTGCGCCGCGTAGGGGACGACCAGGGGCGCGGGCGCGGTGTCGGCGATCACCCCGCTGAGCAGCGTGCCGAGCGCGAGGCCGCCGGTGTTCGCGGCGATCGCCACGGTCCCGGCGGTGACCTTGCGGTCGGCCGGGAACAGATCGATGACCGCGGCCGTACCGGCGCCGCTCATCAGCCCGGCCCCCAGCCCCGACAGGACCCGGGCCACGACGAGCCCGGGCAGTGTCGGCGGCAGCAGGAACAACAGGGCGCTGGCCAGGGCGAGTCCCACGGCGAGCAGCAGTACGGGACGGCGCCCCAGATCGTCCGACAGCCGTCCGAACAGCAGCAGGGTGACGACGACACCGAACGCGTAGAGGGCGAACAGCACCGTGACGGTGAGATCGTCGAAACCGAGCTCGGTGGCGTAGATCGCGTACAGGGGGGTGGGCAGGGTGGTTCCCATCATGGTGACGAGGAACGCGAGCACGGTGGCGCCGATCGCCCATCCGCCGTGCGTCCGGTCGCCCGACCCTGCCGTCATACGCACCGCCTCCGGCGTGGGCCGTCGCGGCCCGCTGGGCCCCTCGGCGAGCATAACGCCATCGAGACGGCCCGTCTCGCGGTGACGGGCGCCCGGGGTCCCACGCGTGGCCGACCGTGCTCCGGCACAGGCCCTGTGGTCCGCACGGTTCCCCGCGCCCCTCCGGGCCACCCCGCCCCCGCGCGGTCAGGGCAGCTTCGTCCCCTCGGGCAGCTCGATCCCGAAATCGTCCGCCAGGACCTTCAGCAGTTCCTCGTCCGCCACCTGGACGACCCTCCGCTCCCGGCCGTCCGCGAACTTCTCGGTCAGCTCCCTCCCGGCGAGCCGCAGATGCCGGTCGTCAAACGTCCGCTGGACATGCACCGCCCGGCTGAACGGCGACCGGGGGTTCGTCGCGACATGCCAGTTGGCCACGTCGAAGTCCGTCTGCTCGAACGGCTCCTCCGTGAAGCTGTACTGCCCGTCCCAGTCGGCCGTCTCCGGCGCGCCCACCTCCCGCGCCTGGAGCAGCCAGGTGGCCAGCGGCCCGGTCCGCTCCGGCTGGACCAGCCGGTGCCGCCGCCCGTCCGCCCCGACGGTGACGGTGCCGACGACCAGCGGCACGGCCTCCAGCAGCCCGCCCTCGGACCCGAAGCCCACGTCCGCGAGATACCGCCCGGGCTCGTCGGGCACCTCCACGAGCAGCGTCATATGCGTCCGGGGCCGGATCGCGCCGGGCCGCGCCCCCTGGACGACCCGCGCGGCGAGACCCGTCACCGAGAAGCCGAGTGCCCGCAGCACCGCGGCGAAGAGGGTGTTCTGTTCGTAGCAGTAGCCGCCGCGCCGTGAGCGGACCAGCTTCGTCTGTATGTCGGCGAGATCGATGGACGGCGCCGAGACCAGCACCGGTTCCAGGTTCTCGAAGGGGATGCCGCGCACATGTGCCCGGTTCAGTGCCCGCAGGGTGTCGGCGGTCGGCGCCCGGCCGCCTGTCCAGCCGATCCGGTCGAAGTACGCGTCGAGATCAAGTTCCATACGAAGACGGTAGACGCCCTGGCCGTACGGGTCAGGCGTTCGGTGATCAACTGTCGCGGGCCACGACCATACCGACGGTGATCAGCCCCACCAGCACCCAGCCGAACCACAGCCAGCCGTTGCTGCCGAGCGCCACCGAGTACGCCGACACGGCCACCAGCGTCCCGACGGTGAGCATTCCCATGGTTCTGGTCGATCCGGGAGTCGATCCGGGCATCATGGCACCCTCCTCGCGGCCGCCCGGACAACGCTGCCCAAGGCCATGGCCATGGGTCCATAGTCACCCGGAGGGCCTGCCCGGCGCCAGGCGGTACGCACACCGTATGTACCGCCCCCCGTTTCCCGGCCGCCCCGGGAGCGGTCAGCGGCCCCGGGAGTTCAGCGAGGCGAGATAGGCGTTGTAGGCCGCCAGCTCCTTGTCGCCGTCCCGGTCGGCGGCCCGGTCCTGGCGGCGGGCCTGGCGCTGGTCGGAGGCGTACCACTGGAACACCAGCGCGATCAGCACCAGCACCGAGGGCACCTCGCTGAACGCCCAGGCGATACCCCCGGCCGCCGTCTGGTCGGCGAGGGCGTCGATCCCCAGCGACTCCGGCGGATTCTGGTACGGGCCGATCATCGGGGTGCTCGCCATCATCAGCGCGATGCCGAAGAACGCGTGGAACGGCATCCCCGCGAACAGCTCCAGCATCCGCATCACGTACCCCGGCCGGTGCGGACCCGGGTCCACCCCCATGATCGGCCAGAAGAACACCAGACCCGTCGCGAGGAAGTGCACCATCATCGCGAGATGCCCCGGCTTCGACTCCATCAGGAACTCGAACAGGGGGGTGAAGTACAGCCCGTACAGGCTCGCGATGAACAGCGGGATGGTGAACCCCGGGTGGGTGATCACCTTCAGATAGCGGCTGTGCAGCAGCATCAGCAGCAGCTCACGCGGCCCCTTGCTGCCACGGGCCGCCACCGGCAGGGCCCGCAGCGCGAGCGTGATCGGCGCGCCCAGCAGCAGCATGATCGGGGACAGCATGCTGATCACCATGTGCTGCACCATGTGCACGCTGAACATGACCATGCCGTAGTCGTTGAGCTTGGTGCACATCACCAGCACCACCGACAGCACACCCAGCACGAACGACACGGTCCGGCCCACCGGCCACTTGTCGCCGCGCCGCACCAGCCGGGTCACCCCCCAGCCGTACAGGGCGAGCGCGAGCAGCGAGCCGGTCAGGAAGAACAGGTCGGGCGACCATTCGAGCCCCCGCCCCAGCGTGAACGGCGGCAGGTCCATGGACATGCCGTGGCCGTTGTGATCCATCCGCCGGCTCCTGTTTCGTACTGGTTCGCTGCGTCTGTCCGCACCAGACTAGAACCGCCCCCGCCCGCGGCTGCGAGCGGGGGCGGCCCGGACGGCGAAAGTGTCACCCGCCGACGCGGCGACCGGTCACAGGACGACCCCGGCCTCGGTGTAGCGCTCCTCGGGGACCGTCTTCAGCGTCTCCACGGCCGACGCCAGCGGCACCATCACGATGTCCGTGCCCCGCAGCGCCGTCATCTGCCCGAACTCACCCCGGTGCGCCGCCTCCACCGCGTGCCAGCCGAAACGGGTCGCCAGCACCCTGTCGTACGCCGTCGGGGTACCGCCGCGCTGCACATGGCCGAGGATCACCGGCCGGGCCTCCTTGCCGAGACGGTGCTCCAGCTCCACCGACAGCTGACGGGCGATGCCCGCGAACCGCTCGTGCCCGTACATGTCCTTGCCGCCCTCGTCGAACTCCATGGAGCCCTCGCGCGGCTTGGCGCCCTCCGCGGCGACCACGATCGCGAACTTCTTGCCCGCCGCGAACCGCTCCCCGACCCGCGCCGCGAGCTCCGCCACATCGAACGGGCGCTCCGGCACCACGACCGCGTGGGCCCCGGCCGCCATCCCCGAGTGCAGCGCGATCCAGCCCGTGTGACGGCCCATGACCTCCACGATCAGCACCCGCTGATGGGACTCGGCGGTCGTCTTCAACCGGTCCAGGGCCTCGGTCGCCACGCCCACCGCGGTGTCGAAGCCGAACGTCACATCCGTGGCGGCGATGTCGTTGTCTATGGTCTTCGGCACACCGACGATCGGCAGTCCGCTGTCCGACAGCAGCTTGGCCGCCTTCAGGGTGCCCTCACCGCCGATCGGGATGATCGCGTCGAGACCCAGATCGGCGACATGGCCCTTGGCCCGCTCCACCCCGTCCCGCAGATGCGCGGGCTGGACCCGGGAGGAGCCGAGGATGGTGCCGCCCCGCGCGAGGATGCCGCCCACCGCGTCGAGGTCGAGCTTGCGGTAGTCGCACTCCAGCAGGCCCCGCCAGCCGTCGTTGAAGCCGACGACCTCGTCACCGTGGTCGACGACGGCGCGGTGGACGACCGACCGGATCACCGCGTTCAGACCGGGGCAGTCACCGCCGGAGGTGAGGACACCAAGACGCATGGCTCGGAATACCTTTGCAACGTGGACGTGCGACCGGACCACGCCGTCCGGTGGGACGCCGCCACCCTACCGGCGCACCGCACGTCAGCCGAACCGCACGTCCGACTGCTGGACAGGCCCGCACACCTGAGCGCGGACCCCTTCAGAAGGGGTCCGCGCTCAGGTGTCACGGACGGCCCGGCCACGGCCGGACCAGGAGCGGGCGGCGGATCAGGCGGGCTGCTGCGCCGCGCCGATCCGCTCGTTGCGCAGGGCCTCGTACCAGCGGTCGTCCGTCGGCGGCAGCGCGTTCACGTCCAGCGCCAGCTTCAGCAGCAGATCCGCGATCAGCGGGTTGCGGGCGAGCACCGGGCCGTGCATGTAGGTCCCGAACACGGTGTCGCTGTACGCGCCCTCCGTACCGTCCCCCGAGCCGTTGCCCCGGCCGAGCCGCACCCGCGCCAGCGGACGGGCCGTCGGACCGAGGTACGTCACACCCTGGTGGTTCTCGAAACCGGTCAGCGGCGGCAGGCCGAGGCGCGGGTCGATGTCGCCGAGGACATCGCCGACGCACCGCTCGCCCTCGCCGCGCACCGTCTTCACATCGAGCAGCCCGAGCCCCGGCTGACGCTGCCCGAGGTCGTTGATGAACTCATGGCCGAGGATCTGGTACCCCGCGCAGACCGCGAAGACGATCGCGCCGTTCTCCACGGCCCGGGGCAGTCCGCCGTCCCGGCCCAGCCGCTCGGCCGCGAGCCGCTGCGGACGGTCCTCACCGCCGCCGATCAGATAGATGTCACCCGAGGTCGGGATCGGCTGGTCGCTGCGGACGTCGATCCGGGTGACGTCGAGCCGCCGCTGGCGGGCCCGGCGCTCCACGACCAGGGCGTTGCCCTGGTCGCCGTAGGTGCTGAGCAGGTCCGGGTAGATCCACACCAGACGCAGACTGCTGTCGCTCATCCTTGAAGTCCTAGGGTCGAAGGCCCGTGTGCCGGGCGGGCGTACGGGTGCGCGGGCCGGGGCGGCCCGTCAGTTGCCGATCCGGCGGCGCAGGTCCTGGAACGCGGTGTAGTTCGCGATGGCCTCGATCCGGCCGGGCGGCGCGAGCTGCACCGCCTGGTCGACCGTGTCGCACACCTGGAAGTTCTGGCCCGCGACCTCCAGCCGCACCGCGAGGTCCAGCTTGCGGTCACCGATCACGAAGATCGGGTGCCCGCCGAGCTGGGTGTAGTCCACGTCCCACAGCCACGAGGTGTCGGTGCCGTCGGCGCCGCGCGCGTTCACGGAGAGGATCACCGGGGTCGGCGGCGGGTCGATCAGCGAGAACGTCTCCAGCCAGCCGGCCGGGTTCTTCGCCAGCAGCAGCCGCAGGTCCCGGCCCATGAACTGGACCACGTCGTAGCGGCCGGCGACCGCCTGCACCTGGTACATACGCTCCAGCGCGACCTGGGGCGGCACCCCGAACACGGCGGCGACGGCCGCGGAGCTCGCCGCGTTCGCCTTGTTCGCGCGGCCCGGGAGCTGGAGGTGGATCGGCCAGGCCGAGCCGTGCGGGTCGAGGACGTAGTCGCCCTGGAGCGCCCAGCTCGGCGCGGGACGGCGGAAGCCGCAGTCGCCGCAGTACCAGTCGTCGCCGGGGCGCTGCATCACACCGCCGCACGACGGGCAGGACCAGGCGTCGTCCTTCCACATCTGTCCCGCCGCCACCCAGATGACGTTCGGCGACGACGACGCGGCCCAGACGACCAGCGGGTCGTCGGCGTTCGCGATCACCACGGCCTTGGACCCGGCGAGGCCCTCCCGCCAGTGCTCGGCGAGCATCCGGGTCTCCGCCGCGCGGTCCAGCTGGTCGCGCGAGAGGTTGAGCAGCGCGATCGCCTTCGGCTCCACGTCACGGGCCACTCCGGCGAGATACTTCTCGTCGACCTCGATCACGCCGAAGCGGGCGTCGGAGCCGCCCGCGAGCGCCGAGGTGATCCCGGCGGGCATGTTCGCGCCGAGCGCGTTCGACACCACCGGGCCGGCCGCCCGCAGCGCCTCCGCGATGAGCCGGGTCGTCGTCGTCTTGCCGTTGGTGGCCGAGACCAGCACCACGTCCAGATGGGTCGCGAGCCGCCCCAGCAACTCCGGGTCGAGTTTGAGCGCCACCCGGCCGCCGATCACCGATCCACTGCCACGGCCGGCCGCGCGGGAGACCGCCGCGGCCGCCTTGCCCGCCGTCACGGCCAGCTTGGCTCGTGGCGACAGCGGGTCCGGGTTTGCTGCCATCGTTCTGCGTCCTCCTTGCGGTACGGCGCCGCGCCTGCCCCGGCATCGATAGCCCTCAGCCTATCGAGATCCGGTCAGGTGCCCGAACCGCGGCACCGTCGCGGAACGGGCGGGTTCAGTGAACGTACCCTTACCGGCATGCGACAAAGCACCATCCCGGGCGCCTCCGGGCGCGTTCGGCCCCTTGTCCTGCACGGCGATCCGGGCTTGCGGACCCCCGGCGCCGAGGTCACCGAGTTCGGGCCCGCGCTGGAACGGCTGATCGAGGACATGTTCGCCACGATGTACGCCGCCCGGGGGGTGGGCCTCGCGGCGCACCAGGTCGGCGAGGCGCTGCGGGTGTTCGTCCACGACTGCCCCGACGACGAGGATCTGCGCCATCTCGGATATGTCGTCAATCCGCGGCTCGTGCTCACCGACGGGGTGGTGATCCGCGGTCCGGAGGGCTGTCTGTCGCTGCCGGGTCTGGAGGCGGGTACGGAGCGCTTCGACCACGCGGTGGTGGAGGGTGTGGACATGCGCGGTGAGCCCGTCCGGGTCGACGGCACCGGGTTCTTCGCCCGCTGCCTCCAGCACGAGAGCGACCATCTGGACGGCTGTCTGTACCCGGACCGGGTCACCGGTCTGCGTGCCCGCAGACTCCGGCGGGCCATCGCCCGCGCCCCCTGGACCCCCTGACCACCACCGACCGCCGCGCCCGGCCCCGACCGCCCGGCCTCCGGCTGTCCGGCCTCGGACCGCCCGGCTCCCGGCTGTCCGGGCCTCCGACCGCCAGGTGCCCCGACCTGCCTGACCGCGACCGGGGTGGTCGGCCACCGGGCGGTGAGCGGGGCCCTAGCGGGGAAATGGGCTCGCGCGGTGAGCGGGGCCCGCGCCGGGAACAGGACCCTGGCGGTGAGCGCGGGCCGGACGGAGAAGGGGGCCCGAGCGAGGACGGGGGTCAGAACCCCGGTCCGCCCACCCGGTCGCCCGCGGCGGCCAGCCTGCCCCAGAGCAGATCCGCGAGGATACGCACCAGCTCCGCCCGGTCGCAGGGCCGTTCGCCCAGCCACCAGTCGCCCGCCGCGTACATCATCCCGACGATCCCGTGCCCCCAGACCCGGGACACCCGCTCTCCGTCGGGTCCGAGGTCCAGCCGCTCCTCGATGACCCGGGCCAGCTCCTCCCCGAGCCGGCGCAGCAGCGGCGCGGAGTGCCGGCCCACGTCGAACTCCGTGTCCCCGGGCGCCCCGCCCTCCGCCGGGTGCATCAGGAACCGGTACACCTGCGGCCGGGCCTCGATCGCCGACAGATAGGTGTCGAGCGTCGCCTCGACCCGCTCACGCCGCTCGGCGGGCGCGTCGAGCGCCGCCCGCAGGGAGACGAGCAGGGCGTCGGTGTGCCGCTGGGCGAGCGCGGCGTACAGCCCGCCCTTGTCACCGAAGTGGCGGTAGAGGATCGGTTTGGTGATCCCCGCCTCGGCGGCGATCGCGTTCATCGAGGCACCCGGACCGTCCCTCAGGACCACCCGGTCCGCGGCTTCGAGCAGTTCACGCCGACGCCGGTCGGCCGGTTTCTGCTGATCGCCCCGTTGTGTGGTGTCCATGGTCTGCCTCTCCCCACCCTGCTGGAAACCGATGACGCCAGCGAAAAGTAACACCCCCGGCCCCGCGTCCCCGGGGCACGCTACGCGCGGTGATACGGGGGCGGACGGGTGTTGACAGCTTCTACCACCCGGTAACAGACTTTCGTTACCGCAAGTAACACTTGCTGTTCGGATACACCCGCCGTTCGCGCACGTCGCTGGAGGAGTCATGGCCGGATTCACCATGGAGCTGAACGACGAGCAGCGGGAGGTCCGGGACTGGCTCCACGGCTTCGCCGCCGATGTCATCCGCCCCGCCGCCGCGGAGTGGGACGAACGCGAGGAGACACCGTGGCCGGTGATCCAGGAGGCCGCGAAGATCGGGATCTACTCCCTCGACTTCTACGCCCAGCAGTACTTCGACCCGACCGGCCTCGGCATACCGATGGCGATGGAGGAACTGTTCTGGGGCGACGCGGGCATCGCCCTGTCGATCGTCGGGACAGGTCTCGCGGCCGTCGGTGTCCTCGCCAACGGAACCGAGGAGCAGATCGGCACCTGGATACCTCAGATGTACGGCGACCCGGACGATGTGAAGGTGGCGGCGTTCTGCTCCTCCGAACCGGACGCGGGCTCGGACGTCTCCGCCATGCGCACCCGCGCCGTCCATGACCCGGCCAAGGACGAGTGGGTGCTGAACGGCACCAAGACCTGGGCGACCAACGGCGGTATCGCCGATGTCCATGTCGTGGTCGCGGTGGTCGACCCCGCCCTCGGCTCCAAGGGGCACGCGTCCTTCATCGTGCCGCCCGGTACCCCGGGACTGTCCCAGGGCCAGAAGTTCAAGAAGCACGGCATCCGCGCCTCCCACACCGCCGAGGTCGTCCTGGAGGACGTCCGGCTGCCCGGCTCCTGTCTGCTCGGCGGCAAGGAGAGGCTGGACGAACGGCTGGCCCGCGCCCGGGAGAAGGCCGCGGCGGGCGGCGAACGCCTCAAGAACGCGGCCATGGCCACCTTCGAGGCGTCCCGTCCCGCCGTCGGCGCGATGGCCGTCGGCACGGCCCGCGCCGCCTACGAAGTCGCCCTGGACTACGCCCGGACCCGCGAGCAGTTCGGCCGCCCGATCATCGACAACCAGGGCGTCGCCTTCCAGCTCGCCGATATGCGCACCAGCATCGACGCCGCCCGTCTCCTGGTCTGGCGTGCCTCCTGGATGGCCGCGAACGGCAGGCCGTTCACCTCCGCCGAGGGCTCCATGTCCAAGCTCTTCGCCAGCGAGACCGCGCGGAACGTCACCGCCCAGGCGATCCAGATCCTCGGCGGCAACGGCTACACCCGGGAGTACCCCGTGGAACGCATGCACCGCGACGCCGCCATCTACACCATCTTCGAGGGGACCAGCGAGATCCAGCGCCTCGTCATCGCCCGCACCCTCTCCGGCACCCCGATCCGCTGACCCCGGCAGCCGGACGGCGGAGCTGCGGAAACGTTCCCGCAACTCCGCCGTCCACCCCACCAGCCCCGCCGTGTGGCTGCGCTCCCCGCCGTTCACCGTCCCGGCGGGTCCTGCCGGCCGTGGCGCAGCGGGGTGAGCTGCTCGATGTCGTAACGGCCGCGCAGGGCCTCGATCGCCGCGTGGTCCGGGGTGCCGCCCGCCGAGAGGATCTCCAGCAGTTCGTCGAAGTAGCGTTCGTGGTCCGGCGGCGGCGACGCCTGGAAGAACATCTTGGCGGGGGAGTCCGTCGGGTTCGCGAACGCGTGCGGACAGCCCGGGGGGACGACGATCAGCGTGCCGGGGGTGGCCCGCACCACCCGGCTGCCCGACGACGACTCCCAGCGCTGCCAGCGGTCCGGGGTACGGACCCGGGGCTCGAAGGCGAGCACGTCCAGCTCGCCCTCCAGCACATAGAACAACTCCTCGCTGCGGGTGTGCACATGCGCCCCCACGTCGAAACCGGGCGGCACCAGGACCTCGAAGGTCGAAGCGGCCCGTGAGTGCTCCCCGGTCACCTTGAACGTCACGTCCTGCGCCGGGGTCCGTACCCGCTTGCCGTGTCCGGGGGGGACCAGCAGACCCTCGGTCGCGGGTCGCAGGCCCTCGGGCGGGAGCAGTGCGGTCATCGGGCCGCCCTCCGCCCCTTCACCAGCGCACCGGGAGGGCTTCCGGCCCCCGGATCAGCGCGCCCTTGCGCCAGGGGACCTCCTCCGGCGCCACCGCGAGCTCCAGCCCCGGCAGCCGCTCGGCCAGCGTCGACACCAGCAGCTCGGCCTCCATCTTCGCGAGGATGCCGCCCACGCAGTAGTGCGGGCCGTGGCCGAACGACACATGGGGGTTGGGGCTGCGGTCGAAGTCGACGCGGTCCGGGTCGGGGAACACGTCCGGATCACGGTTGGCCGCGAGATACGACACGTACACCGCGTCGCCCGCCCTGATCCGGACGCCGTGCACCTCCATGTCCTCCAGCGCGATCCGGGACAGGCCGACCGCGCTGCGGTGCGGGATGTAGCGGATCAGCTCGTCGATGGCCTGTGAACGGATCTCCGGCTCGGCGCGCAGCCGCTCCCACAGCGCGGGGCGGGTCAGCAGCAGATAGAACAGCTGCCCGCTGTTGTTGGTGACCGCCTCCCCGCCGATCTGGACGAGCACCGCGAGCCCGACGGCCTCCTCCTCGCTCAGCTCGCCGCGCCCCACCGCCGCCCCCAGCAGCCCGACGACGTCCTCGGTCGTGCTGTCGCGGCGGGAACGCACCAGTTCCGTGAAGTACGCCACCATCTCGTCCTTGGCCCGTTCGCTGACCTCGACGCCGTTCGACGACGACAGGATCAGCTGGGTCCAGGTGTGCATACGCTTGCGATCCGCGGCCGGTACGCCCATAAGCTCGCAGATCACGGCGATCGGGAACGGCGCGAGCACCCGCTCGGTGAGGTCCGCGGGCGGTCCGTCCCGCAGCAGTTCGTCCACCAGTTCGTCGAGGAGTTCCTGGGAGTGCTGCCGGATGCGCTGCACCCCGCGCGCGGTGAACGCCGCCGTCACCGCTCGCCGCAGCCGGGTGTGGTCCGGCGGGTCGGCGAAGCCCACGGCGCCCGCCACCGGGATGAAGTGCGGGGCGAGCCGGGTGACCTGTTTCTCCATCACAGCCGCACGGCTGAACCGGGGGTCGTTGGTCACGGCGCGGACATCGTCGTAGCGGGTCACCAGCCAGGCCCAGCCCTCCCCGTTGGGCAGCTGGATACGGGTGACCGGGCCCTCGCGCATCAGCTCCGCCAGCACCGGGTCGAAGTCCACCGCCGTCAGATCGAGGGCGGGCCAGAACCGCACGGGCGGCAGGGTGGTCGTGGTCGTCTCGTCGGTCATGGTGACGCCTTCGCCATCGGGGACGGTAGGACGGTGGGACACGGACGGGGACCGGGGGAGCCCGGCCGGGGCGGTACGGGGCCCGGCGCGCGGTGCGGCACGCCGGGCCTGCGGGACGGGACGGACCGGCGCCGGGTACCGGGCCGGTGTGCGGACGGGCGGCGCGGACGGACGCGCGGACCGGACGGGGGGCGCGCGGGCGTCAGTTGAGCGCCTGCGGGACCGCGTCCCGGGACCCGCGCAGCGCGGGTTCCAGCGGCTCGTCCGCGGCGACCCAGCGCCCGAGCGCCATCTCGGCGGTGATCCCGGGCCCGAAGCCCGCGAGCAGCCCCCGCGCCCGGTGCTCCGCGCCGCCCTCGTCGAAGAGCCTGCGCAGCGCGTCCAGCACCACCGCGCTCGCGATGTTGCCGTACTCGGTGAGCGTCGCCCGGCTGAAGCGGAACGCCTCCGGCGGGACCTTGAGGTACTTGCTCAGGTCGTCCAGGATGCGCGGTCCGCCCGCGTGGATGATGTAGAAGTCCAGGTCGGTGGCGTCCCAGCCATGGACATCGGCGAGCTGAATGAGCGCCGGGGCCAGCGGCTCCATGGTCGCGGGCACCCGCTTGTCGAGCAGGAAGTGGAACCCGGTCGCCCGTACGTCGTAGGCGATCCAGTCCTCGGTCTTCGGGATCAGGTACGAGCCGTTGCGCTCCAGCGCCACCCCCGTACCGCCCTTGCCCCGCACCACGGCGGCGGCGACCCCGTCACCGAAGAGCCCGTTGGACAGCAGCGAGCCGATCCCCAGGTCCGTGGGCTGGTAGCACAGCGAGCAGAACTCGCACGCCACGATCAGGGCGTTCGCGTCCGGGTAGGCCATGCAGAAGTCATGGGCCCGGTTGATGGCCGCGCCGCCCGCCGCGCAGCCGAGCTGGGCGATCGGTATCTGCCGGGTGTCGCTGGAGAACTCCATCTTGTTGATCAGCCATGCGGTCAGCGACGGCATCATGAAGCCGGTGCACGACACGTAGATGATGACATCGATGTCGGCGGCCCGGAGGTCGGCGTCGTCCAGCGCGCGCCGCACCACCGCGGGCACCCGGGCCTTGGCCTCCGACTCGTACAGCTTGTTGCGGTCGGCGAAGCCCGGGTGCTTCAGGGTCTCCTCGATGGGCTGCACGATGTGCCGGGTCCTGACACCCGTGTTCCTGATCAGGCGCAGGGCCAGCGGCAGCTGGGGATGGTCGGCGTGGCGGCTGCTCGCCAGCGCCAGCGTGTCCTCCATGGTGATGACGTGCTCCGGAACGGATACAGCGGGTCTGCACAATGTCGCCATGAACGGTGCCTTCTCTCGACCCCCGGGCTGAAGGTGGTCCACCCACGATGACCCGGGGCGGCCCGGATATCGCGCCGGACTACTCCAGACCGGGGAGGCACCGCCCCCGCGCCCGGACCGCCCGGACCCCTCGGCGCGCCGCCGCTCCGGCCCGCCCCGCCGGGCCTGGCACGGCCCGCCGCCCGCGCGCCGCCGCCGACCGGTGTCCGCTCCGGCCCGTCGGCGGTGTCACCCGAACGGCTCAACCGATCCGCCGGGACCAGCACCGGACCCGGCACCGTCACGACGGGACGGTCGTGCTCACGGCGCCGTCGCGGTCAGGGCGCCGTCATGGTCAGGGTGCCGTCGCGGTCTGGTGCGCGATGCAGGCGACGTCGATCCGGTCGGCGAGCTTCGCCAGTTCGATGGTCAGCGTGGCCACCGTGTCCTCGTCGAGCCCGCGCCGCCCGTGCTCCACCAGATGGAGCCAGTGGCCCCCGATCCCGCGCAGCAGCTTGCTCACATCCTCGGCGGCCACATGCAGACTGCCGTGGCTGTCGATGATCACAGGGGGCACGACTTCCCGACCCACAGATTCCTCCCGGGGACGACGACGCTGTGGATCGTATCCGTCCACGGGCCGCGAACCCGGCCCTGCGGCTCCCCGTCATCCCGGGATTAGGCCGGTCAGGCGCCCTGCCACACGGTGGTGATGTTGCAGAACTCGTGCATGCCGTGCGCGGACAGCTCCCGCCCGTGGCCGGAGCGCTTGACGCCCCCGAAGGGGAACGCCGGATGGGACGCCGTCATCCCGTTGAAGAACACTCCACCGGCCGCCAGATCACGGGTGAACCGGGTGATCTCCGCCTCCTCCAGGGTCCACACGTTGGAGCTGAGCCCGAACGGCGTGTCGTTGGCCAGGGCGACCGCCTCGTCGAGGTCCGCGACCCGGTACAGCGTCGCCACCGGACCGAACGCCTCCTCGTGGTGGATACGCATGGCTTCGGTCACATCGGCGAGGACCGTCGGCTCGTAGTACCAGCCGTGGGGGAGGTCCGCCGGTCGCCGGCCGCCGCACATCACGGTCGCCCCGCTCTCCACGGCCTCGTCGACCAGTTCCTCCAGATCGGTCCGGCCCCGCTCGGTCGCCAGCGGGCCCACCTCCGTGTCCTCGTCCAGCGGGTCCCCCACCCGCAGCGCTCTCATGCCCTGGGTGAACCGGTCCGCGAACTCGTCGTACACGTCCTCGTGGACGATGAACCGTTTGGCCGCGATGCACGACTGGCCGTTGTTCTGCGTCCGGGCCGTCACCGCGACCCGTGCGGCGCGCTCCACGTCGGACGACGGCATCACCACGAACGGATCGCTGCCGCCCAGCTCCAGGACGGTCTTCTTGATCTCGTCCCCCGCGACGGCCGCGACCGCCCGCCCCGCCGGTTCACTGCCGGTGAGCGTCGCGGCGGCCACCCGGGGGTCCCGCAGCACGCCCTCCACCGCCCCGGAACCGATCAGCAGCGTCTGGAAGCAGCCCTCCGGATAGCCCGCCCGGCGGAACAGGTCCTCCAGGTAGAGCGCCGTCTGCGGCACGTTCGAGGCGTGCTTGAGCAGTCCCACGTTGCCCGCCATCAGCGCGGGCGCGGCGAACCGCACGACCTGCCACAGCGGGAAGTTCCACGGCATCACCGCGAGGACCACCCCGAGCGGCCGGAACACCACCCGCGCCGTCACACCCCCCGAGTCCTCCACATCGGCCGGGTCCGGGATCTCGTCCGAGAGCAGCGCGTCCCCGCGCTCGGCGTACCAGCGCATCGCCTTGGCGCATTTGGCGGCCTCGGCGCGGGCCTGCGTGACGGGTTTGCCCATCTCCACGGTCATCACCCGGGCGATCTCCGGCCGGTCGTGGTCCAGCAGGTCGGCGGCGCTGTGCAGCAGCCGGGCGCGCTCGTACAGAGGCAGCAGCCGGAAACTCTCGAACGCGGCCGCCGCGGCGGCGAGTTTGCGCTCCACACCGGGGCCGTCCAGTGCGTCGTAGGTGGCGACCTTCTCGCCGGTGGCCGGGTTCACCGTCGCGATGGGCATGGCTGAGACCTCCTGGTGCGCGGTCCCTACGACCATCACCCTCTGCGGGGACTGCCGCAACGCGATGTGGTGTGGACCGGTGGTACGTCGGGAATTGCCGTTACCCGGTGTGATGGTCGTTACACCTGGTGACGGTGAATTAGCGTGATGCCGCCATTCGGGCGGTGGCGCGATCGCATCGCTCGCGCACCACGATGTCAGCCCCCGAGACGCGTGGCCAGCCGGTCCAGGAACGGGGTCTGGCCCCGGACGATCGCCTCGCGCGCGGCACCGAGTCCGAACCAGGCGACACGGTCCAGCTCGGGGAAGGTACCGATCCGGCCGGACCGCGGCGGCCACTCCATGGTGAACGTGCCGGGGACCATCGACGCCGGGTCCAGATCGGCCTCGACGGCCCACACCGTCACGATCTTGCCACCGGGCTGGGTGTGTTCACCGAGCGGGATCGCCGCGCCCTGCGGCGGCGCGATCCCCAACTCCTCCTCGAACTCCCGACGGGCCGCGTCCCACGCCGACTCCGGCGGTACGTACTCACCCTTCGGCACGCCCCACGCGCCGACGTCCTTGCGCGCCCAGTAGGGCCCGCCCATATGCCCCAGCAGGACCTCCGGGCCACCGGAGCGCCGCTGGAACAGCAGCAGCCCCGCGCTGCGTTTGACCGTCATGGGCCCAAGTCTGTCCCTCCCCGGCCCGGTTCGTCCTCACGTACATCTGTGCCCCCGCTCCCCCCGGGCGACGATCACGAGGTCAGCCCCCGGGAGCGCCCCCGGAGTCCGGGCCGCCGCTCCGAGCGTGTCGCGCCGCGCCGACCGCGAGGACCGCGTCCAGCGTGTCGGCCCCCGCCGCGCTCTTGTCCTCCCGGTAGCGCACCACCCGCGCGAACCGCAGGGTGACGCCCGCCGGGTAACGGGTGGAGCGCTGGAGCCCGTCGAAGGCGATCTCGACCACCAGTTCCGGCCGGACCGTCACCACGAACCCGTCGTCACCGGTGGCGATCTCCCGCAGCCGCTCGGTCTGCCAGGCCAGCGTTTCGTCGGTGAGCCCCTTGAACGTCTTCCCCAGCATCACGAAGGAGCCGTCCGGGCCGCGGGCGCCCAGATGCAGGTTCGACAGCTTGCCGGTGCGCCGTCCATGACCCCACTCGGCGGCCAGCACCACCAGGTCCAGGGTGTGCACCGGCTTCACCTTCAGCCAGGACGCGCCCCGGCGGCCCGCGCTGTACGGCGCGCCGAGCCCCTTGACGACCACCCCCTCATGGCCGCGTTCCAACGTCCGCGCGAGGAACACCTCCGCCGTCTCCCGCGCCCCCGGGCCGTCCGCCGCGTCCACCACCGTCCGCCGCACCCGGGACACGGCGGGGACCAGCCGCGCCAGCTCCGGGTGCCGCTCGGCCAGCGGCAGATCCAGCAACTCCCGGCCGTCGAGGGCCAGCAGATCGAAGAAGACGGGGGACAGCGGCACCGAACGCGCCGCCGACGGCACATCGAGACGGGCACCGACCCGTCCGGCCGTCTCCTGGAACGACCGGGGCCGCCCGTCGGCGCCCAGCGCGAGCACCTCACCGTCCAGGATGAACCGGTCACCCGGGAACTCCCTCACCAGAGCGACCAGTTCGGGCAGCCGGGCGGTGATCTCGTCCAGGGTGCGGGTGTACACCCGGACCTCGTCGCCGTCCCGGTGCACCTGTACCCGGATACCGTCCAGCTTCTCCTCCACCGCGCACGGCCCGCCGTCCGCGAGGGCGTCCACCGCCTCCGTCGCCGAGACCGCGCTCCGCGCGAGCATCGGCAGCACCGGCCGTCCCACCGTGAGCCGGAACGACGCCAGCGCGGCCGGCCCGTCGGCGAGCAGCGCCCGCCCCACCTCAGGGAGCGAACCGGAGAGCATGACCGCGCGCCGCACCGCGTCCGCCGGGGCTCCGGAAGCCGCCGCCAACGCCTCCACCGCGAGCGCGTCGAGCGCGCCCTGGCGTACCTCACCGGTCAGCAGCCCGAGCAGGAACCGCTGCTCCTCCTCGGTCGCCGCGGCCATCAACCCACCGAACAGCCGCGTCCGTTCGGCCCGCGTCCCGGCCCCGGACACCGCGGCGAGACCGGTCATCGTGGTGTCCACCGCGCGGACAGTGAGGGTCGGCACGGACGCGGGCGGCACCGGGTGACGCAGCACGCTCCAGCCGACGCCGATCCGCCCCTGGGGGAGCCGTCCGGCGAGGTACGCGATCACCACCGGTACGTCGTCCGGCGCGCTCCCGCGGAACAGTTCCGCGAGCAGCGCGGTCTTGCGGGAGCGCGCCGAGGTGGCGGCCACCTCCCGCGACACCCGGGCCAGCCGTTCGAACAGCATCCCCCCAGCCTCCGGCCCGCCCCCGGGGCGCGCAACCCACGCGGACGGGGCGCGCCCCATATATGCGGACCGGACGCGGTCTACCAGTCCCCGTCCCGCACGGGCCGCCCCGGCCGGGGGTCGCCCAGCGGTCGTACCTGATGGGCGCCCGGCGCCTGCCACGGTGTGTGGTCGTCGCCGATCCAGTCCCCGACCGGCCTGACGTCACCGAGTGCTCGCGGGGGAGCCAGATCGGTGGCGCTCTCGTCGTAGTGGTCGAACCACGGCAGCCCCGCGGCCGTGTACGCGGCCCGGTCCACCGGCGACGGCGGCGCGGCCTCGCCGGTGATCCGGCGCCACTCCGGGGCCGTCACCAGATGGACGAACGTCCGTGCCGACGGCTCCGCGGCCCAGTCCGACAGCGGCCGGTCGTCCTCGAACACCTGCTGCCGCATCGAACCGCCCGCGCCCAGCCCCATCGCCGCCGACCGCGCCCGGGGCGCGGCCGCGCCCCGCGCGGCCTCCGGCGCCCCGCCCGGCGCGCGGCGGCGGGGCACCGCCCCCGACGGCACCCGGCGCCGCGAGCGCCCCGGGCGGGGCCCCGTACATGGCCGTCTCCATGCGCGGGCGTATCAGCCGGGCCCGTTCCCGCTCCGCCTGCCACGCGCGGTGCGCGGCCTCCCCGAGCCCGAACGCCTGGAGTTGCACACCGCCCACGGTCTCCTCGCCCGTCACCTGGCCCTCGACCGTCGCCCCCATCCCCAGCGGCACGGCCACGAACTGACGGACCGTGCCCCGGCCGGAGTTGATGCCGTCGAGCCACGGCTGGCGGGGCAGCGTCAGATAGTTCTGCGGGCGCCGCGCCAGCGCACCGGTCCACCGCTCGCCGGACACCGCGCACACCTTGCCCACCCCGACCTGGAGGGCCGACGGCTCGTCGGTGCCCGCGAAGCTCAGCCACATGGCCTCCCGCAGAAACACGGGAAGCATCACCCCGCCCCTGGCCCGCCACTCCGACGGCACGGTGTCCAGGTGGTCCTCGACCCGCCGCACCGGGAACTCGCCCAGCCCCGGCGGCAGCGGATGCGTTCCCGTCTCCGGCAGGCGCAGGGTACGGATGAACCGGACCCGCACCCCTCCCAGGACCACGGTGTTCCCCTCGATCCGGGCGGCACCGACTGCCATGGCGGACTCCCCTCTGTCGCACTCCGCTCGGCTCTCCGACGAGCCTCCCGGCAGTATTCACGAACGCACGCGCGCCCCGGTTCCCGCACCGGGCGCGGGCCGCCGCAGCCGTCCCCGCGCGACCAGCTCCACGGTGATCGCCACCGCCATGGTCTGCACCGCCATCAGCGCGATCAGCACGAAGAGCTGCACCGCGCCCGCCATGACCGGGGACGCGCCGCCCAGCAGCATCCCGACGAACGCGCCCGGCAGGGTCACCAGACCGACCGTACGGGTCTGGTCCAGGCCCGGCAGCAGCGCGTCCGAGGCGGCCGGGCGGACGATCTCCAGCCGCGCGTCCCGCTCCAGGAACCCCAGCGCCAGACACGCCTCCACCTCACCGGCACGGGCCGTCAGCTCGTCCAGCGCCCGGCGGCCGGCCAGCACCGTCGCGGTGAGCGCGCCGCCGATGAGGATGCCCGTCACCGGGATCATCGCGATCCCCCGCGCGGGCAGCAGCCCGATCGCCAGCAGCACGGCGACCAGCGGCGCCACCGGCCCGGCGACGGGGACCGCCGCCCACCACCAGCCCCGGTCCGGGGTGATCCGGTGCCCGGCGGTCCAGACCGCGACGGCGAACATCAGCAGCAGGAAGGCGAACGTGGCGGGAAGGTGCCGCACCACCCAGCCGATGGCCAGCGACACGGCCGCGAGCTGCGCCGCGGCCCGGCCGCCCGCGAACGCGATGTCCCGGGCCCGGCCGCGCGACCCGTCCGGCGCCAGCCGGAACACGGCGGCCGTCGTGGCGGCCAGCAGCAGAAGGGCGACCAGGACCACCCCGAGGGTCATGTCGACCGGCAGCAGCACATCGGCCGCCAGTACGGCCTCGTCCCGGCCGGGGGAACGCATCGCAGGACCGCGCACCCGCCCAGCCTAGGTGCTGCCCCCGCACCGGTGACCGACGACGCCCGGCGGGTACGTCCGGGTGTTCCCGCTTCCGGCGGAAACGTTACGCTCCACACGGGCGGGCCGACGCGACCGTCGGCCACCACACGACCGAAGGAATGAGGACGGGCATGGGAGCGCAGCAGGTGCGGGGCGTCATCGCGCGGGCGAAGGGCGAACCGGTCCGCATCGAGACGATCGTCGTGCCCGACCCCGGACCCGGTGAGGCCGTGGTCAAGGTCCAGACGTGCGGGGTCTGCCACACCGACCTCCACTACCGCGAGGGCGGCATCAACGACGACTTCCCCTTCCTCCTCGGCCATGAGGCCGCCGGGATCGTCGAGTCCGTCGGCGAGGGCGTCACCGAGGTCGCCCCCGGCGACTTCGTCGTCCTCAACTGGCGGGCCGTCTGCGGTCAGTGCCGCGCCTGCCGGCGCGGCCGTCCCCAGTACTGCTTCGACACCCACAACGCCCGTCAGCGGATGACCCTCACCGACGGCACCGAACTCTCCCCGGCGCTCGGTATCGGCGCCTTCGCGGAGAAGACCCTGGTCGCCGCCGGACAGTGCACCAAGGTCGACCCGGCCGCCTCCCCGGCCGCCGCGGGACTCCTCGGCTGCGGGGTGATGGCCGGGATCGGTGCCGCGATCAACACCGGGGGCGTCGGCCGGGGCGACTCGGTGGCCGTCATCGGCTGCGGCGGGGTCGGCGCGGCGGCCGTCCTCGGCGCCCGGCTCGCCGGAGCCGGACGGATCGTCGCCGTCGACATCGACGACCGCAAGCTGGAGACCGCGCGCGGCCTCGGCGCCACCCACACCGTCAACTCCCGCTCCACCGACGCCGTCGAGGGGATCCGCGAACTGACCGGCGGCTTCGGCGCCGATGTGGTGATCGAGGCGGTCGGCCGGCCCGAGACGTACGAGCAGGCGTTCTACGCCCGCGATCTCGCGGGCACGGTCGTCCTCGTCGGTGTCCCCACCCCCGAGATGCGGATCGATCTGCCGCTCCTCGACTTCTTCGGACGCGGCGGCTCCCTCAAGTCGTCCTGGTACGGCGACTGCCTGCCGTCCCGCGACTTCCCGATGCTGATCGACCTCTATCTCCAGGGGCGGCTCGACCTCGACGCGTTCGTCACCGAGACCATCGGGCTGGACGACGTCGAGGCGGCGTTCACCCGGATGCACCAGGGCGACGTCCTGCGTTCGGTGGTGGTCCTCTGATGGCCGCGCGCATCGACCGCCTCGTCACCTCCGGCACGTTCTCGCTGGACGGCGGCACCTGGGACGTCGACAACAACGTCTGGATCGTCGGTGACGACTCCGAGGCGGTCGTCATCGACGCCGCCCACGACGCCGACGCGATCGCCGAGGCCCTCGGGGACCGGCGGCTCGTCGCGATCGTGTGCACCCACGCTCACGACGACCACGTCGACGCCGCCCCCGCCCTCGCGGACCGCACCGGCGCACCCGTCCTGCTGCACCCCGCCGACACCGAACTGTGGCGGCTCACCCACCCCGACCGGGCACCCGACGGCGAACTGGCCGACGGCCAGGAGATCACCGTCGCGGGCACCGTGCTGCGCGTCCTGCACACCCCCGGCCACTGCCGGGGAGCGGTCAGCCTGTACGCCCCCGAGCTGGGTACGGTCTTCACCGGGGACACCCTGTTCGCGGGCGGCCCCGGCGCGACCGGCCGGTCCTTCAGCGACTTCCCGACCATCGTGGAGTCGATCCGCGCCAAGCTGCTGACCCTGCCCGGCGAGACCGTGGTCCGCACCGGCCACGGCGACAGCACGACGATCGCCGCCGAGGCCCCCCAACTGGACGAATGGCTCCGCCGGGGCCACTGACGGCCGCTGACGGCCGACGGGTCCCCCTTCCAGGAGACCCGTCGGCCGTCAACCCGTGCCCAGCGCCCGCAGGGTGTCGCCGTCCCGGGTCAGGCCCGACGCCGTGACCGGGGCCTCCCGGCCCGCCGGTACCGCGAGGGTCGTGCCCGCCGAGGTCTCCCGCACCGACCCGGCCGTCTCGATCCGGGTCACCGCCCGGCTGCCCGCCGCCAGCACGTACCAGCGCCCCGACGGCGCTTGCCAGCGCGCCTGAGCCACCATGTGCTGACCGAACCGGCCGCACGCCGCCGTGTCCGCGCGCCGGGCCACCACCGTGCCGGGCGCGGTCAGCGCACGCGCCGGGGGCCGGAACCGCACCAGGATGTCGCCAGGACCGCGCCAGGTGTCGACCCGGGTGCACGTCCACACGGCCCGGCCCGCCTCCTCCGGCAGATCCTGCTCCGCGAACGCCCAGTCGTTCACGGCCCGTACGCCCGTGCCCCGCATCCCCCGCAGCAGACACACCGACCGCGCCCAGCTCACCAGCGCCGGACCGCTCGTCGCCTCCCGGGGCTGCCGCGCGGGCGCCCCGCGGCCGGGCGGCGGGGTGTAGGTGAGGTGCACGGGGGAGAGGTCGCCGAGGTCCGTGACGAGGAACGAATGACGCTCCACGATCCGCCGGGAGGAACGCAACTGGAGCGCGGGCCACGACTCCCCGCATCCCCCGCCCGCCATCGGCCGCGGCACGGCCGGTGTCACACCGTCGGCGGCGACCTCCAGTGCCTGGGCCGGGGCGTCGGGATCCAGCAGATCACGGGTCGCGGCCGTCGCGATCCACGGTGCCGTCAGATACCGGACGGACCCGCCGCCCCGGGTGAGGGCCACGGCCGCGGCCGACGTCACATCGGCGTCGTCCGCCCGCGCGAGATCCAGTGCCCGGCCGCCACCGCCCGGCCCCGGCTCGGTGTAGCGGGCGAGCCGCTGCCCGTCGTGCAGCAGCACCACCGCGTCGCCGTCGGCCTCGCCCGCGTACAGGAGCCGCGCGGGCGCCGACGGCGGTACGGCGGTGGTGCCGGACGCCGCGGACACGGTCACGTCCCCGGCGGGCGACGCCCAGGCGCCCAGCGCCCGGCCGAGCAGCGCGCGGTCCCCGGCCCGGGAACCCCGGGCTAGGCCACACCGTGAAATCGACCCGGGCCGAGTCCGCCCAGCCGCCGTGGCCCGCACGCACGAGACGCGCCGGATCGACCACGGCGGAACCGGGCCCGGCCACCGGGGCGGCGGTCCGGCCCTGGTCGGGCGGGCCGGAGGTGACGGCGAGCGCGGTGCAGGTGAGCACCGCCAGCGCCCCGGTCATCGCCGCGAACCGGGCGCGGCGGCGGCGCCGGATGAGATCGGTGGGCCGGGTGTGCACCGTGCACGGATCGAACTC
Organism: Streptomyces uncialis; assembly: GCF_036250755.1. NCBI lineage: Bacteria > Bacillati > Actinomycetota > Actinomycetes > Kitasatosporales > Streptomycetaceae > Streptomyces > Streptomyces uncialis. Next base: position 8,044,436 of record NZ_CP109583.1, read on the forward strand.
CTCCGACCGCAGCAGCGCCCCGGCGTCCTCGTGGGCCGACCGCAGCCGCTCGGCCGCCCGTACCGCACCGCCCGGGTCACGGCCGTCGGCCTGCGCGAGCTCGGCGCGCACCGCCTCGGACGGCAAGCCGTCGAGCAGCAGCAGCGCGAACGCCGCCCGGACCTCCGGGCGCACCTCGGACAGCGCCTGGTCCAGCGCGAGTTCCCCGGCGCCCCCGGCCCGGGGGAAGAGCCGCAGCCCGAGCACCGCGGGCAGCCGCAGCGGCAGGGCGTGCCGCGCAGACAGCCTGGGTGGCCACCAGCCGGTCCGTGTCCCCTCGGCCAGCGCGCCCCGCAGCACCCGCAGCCGCACCCACGCGTAGTCGGACGAGGACTCCCCGCGCTGCGCGGGGAGCGCCGGTTCCCGGCGGCCGCGCCGCACGCCCCGCAGGGACCGCTGCACCGTCCCGTGCGCGGCGAGCACCCGGCGGTGCCGGCCCAGCGCGGGCGGCAGCGTCAGATACGCCAGTCTCACCAGCCGCGCGTAGTGGCCTATCAGCGCGGCTTCGGCGCGTTCGACATGGTGCCGGGAGCGGTCGGCCGGGGGACGCGGCCGCGAGTACGTGGACATGGGGAGGGCCTTCCGGGCGGTGACGGTGTGCCGCTACCCGCCGTACGAGAGCGCGTCGGCATCCCTGACACCCGGAACAACGACCCATCGGTGTGACGGTCACACCGCCGCCCCCGGCGGCCCCGACGGTCCACCCCGTTCCGGCCACCGCCGACGCCCCTCCGGGCCCCACATGGCGACGCGCCAGCCCCCCTGGACGCGACCACACCCACCCGTCAGGCCACCTGTCACGCCACACCATCGGTCATGCGACCCGGGAGCCGAAGCCGTCCCCGCGTCCGTCCTCGTCCTCGTCGTCCTCCTCGTCGGGCAGCCGGACATCGTGGACGGTGATGTTCACCTCGACGACCTCCAGACCGGTGATCCGTTCGACCGCGTCGATGACGTTCTCCCGCACCTCGCGCGCCAGGCCCGCGATCGGCACCCCGTACTCGGCCACCAGGCCCAGGTCCACGGCCGCCTGCCGCTCGCCCACCTCGACCTTGACGCCCCGGCCCACATCGGGCCGCCCGCCCGGCACCCGGTCGCGTACCGCGCCGAACGTACGGGAGAGACCGCCTCCCATGTCACGCACACCCGGCACCTCACGGGCGGCCGTGCCCGCGACCTTGACGACCACGGCGTCCGCGATCGAGGTCCGGCCCCGGGTGGCGGCCGGTTCCCCGGGGCCGGTCGCCCCGCCGCCGAGGGTGGTGGTGTGCTCGGCCGAGCCGCCGCGCGCCGGGCCGGTCCCGGTCGCGGTGCCCTTCTTCCCACCGGAGACTTCCTGAGTGGCCATGGTGCTCGCTCCTCGTGTCCGGGGCCCGGTCACCGGAGCCGCGGGCCCCGGCGCCGGAGCGCCGGGGCCACGCGCCCGGCCGGGCCCGTGCCTGTGCTGCCTCGTATCCGTTGGACACAGGACGGAGCCGGACGTCACGCGGAGCCCGGCGGTCGCGTCACGTGCCGCCGCGTGACGGATCACGGCCACCGGTGTCGCAAGGGGTCCGCGGAGTTCTCCGCGTACGGGTGCAGAGGAGCGAACGATTGCCCGGGAACGGCATCGCCGGTACGGACCGACCCGACCCCCCGGGCCGGGCGCCCGACGACGCCCTGCTGGCGGTCCGGGCCCGGGAGGGCGACGAGGAGGCGTTCGAGACATTGGTGCACCGCCACGGTCCGCTGCTGCTCAATCTGGCGACCCGCATGCTCGGTGACCGGGCGGAGGCCGAGGACGCCGTCCAGGACGCGTTCGTCAGCGCTTGGCGGCGGCTGCCGGAGTACCGTGGTGACGCCGCATTCCGCACCTGGATGTACCGCATCGTCACCAACCGCTGTCTGAACGTGCTGCGCGCGAGACGTCCCTCGGCGCCCCTGGACGCCGTCGCCGAACCCCCGGCTCCCGAGCACGAGGGCTCCCCGGCGCGGACGGCGGAGTCGCACGCCGCGATGCGCGACCTGGCGGTCGCGCTCACGGGCCTGTCGCCCGAGCAGCGGGCCTGCTGGGTCCTGCGTGAGCTGCACGATCTGTCGTACGAGGAGATCGCCGAGGCGGTGGGCATCAGCCGGCAGGCCGTCCGCGGGCGGATCTTCCGCGCACGGCGCCAACTGACGGAGTCGATGGGAGCATGGCGTTGAACGTGAACCCGCTGCCGTCCGGCGACGGTCCCGGCACCCCCGACGGCCCCGCCGGTGAACTGCTGCCCTGCGGGCGGTCCCTGGAATCCGTCTGGGACGCCCAGGGCACCCCGGAGGCCGAGCGGGACACCCATCTGCGGACCTGCCCGCACTGCGGCGCGGCCCTGCGCGAGCTGACCACCCTCGACCGGCTCGTCCAGCGGGCCCGCGTCACCGACGAGGCGGGTACGGCCGATCCGCGCGAGGCGGCCCGGTTCACCGCGCGGGTGATGGACGTCGTCCGCCTCGAACTGCGTCCGGGCCGCACGCTGCCGCTCGGCGATCTCGACGAGGACCTGTGGATCGTGGAATCGGCCGCCGCGAAGACCTTCCGGGCGGCCGTCGACGCGCTGCCGGGGGTCCGGGCCGGGAGCTGCCAGGTCCACCCGGCCGACCCCGCCGACAGCGGCTCCGGGGTGCCCCGGGGACCGGTACGGGTGCGGCTGGAGGTCGAGGTGTCCGCGCTCCGCAACCTCCAGGAGGCCGCGGAGGCCGTCCGCGCCGCGACGGTACGGGCCGGCGCGGAGCGCCTCGGGCTCACCGTCGGCCGGGTGGACGTCACCGTGACGGACCTGCTGGCCGCCGACGACGGGAGGGACCGACGATGACCTCGCAGGACACCCGGCGGACGCTGGAGGGGACGGTCGCGGACGCGGTCCGGCCGCTGCCCGGGGTCGCCTATCTGCGACCCGCGCTGACCGATCTGCTGCGGGGCGCGGTGGCCCGCCCGGTCGGTTCGGCCGGGGTGCGCGCCGTTCCCGCGCCGGACGGGCGCGGCTGGCGGATCGACGTCAAGCTGACGACGCTGCGGGGTCATCGCGCGGTCGACGTCAGCCGCGCGGTCCGGGACGTGGCGCGGACGGCGGCCCGCACCCTCCTGGAGCCCGACGGCACCCCGACCATCGAGATCACCGTGACAGTCACAGGCACCCTCTGACAGGCCGCCTTCGCCAGCGCTTCCGAGGTCCGTCCGGCTGGGCGTACTTGTTCCTGTCCGGGTCGTCCGTTGGGTGCGCAGTTCCCCGCAGGCCGCCTTCGCTAGCGCTTCTGAGGTCTGTCCGGCTGGGCGCGCTTGTCCCTGTGCGGGTTGCCCGTGGGTGCGCAGTTCCCCGCGCCCCTAGGGTGCGCCCCTTGCGGTTCTCGTTCGGCTGCGGGTGGCTCCTGGTTGCTCGCGCAGTTCCCCGCGCCCCTGGATGCTGCCCCTTCGGGCTTGTTCTTCGGGTGCGGGCCGGTCCTCGTCTTCGCGCAGTTCCCCGCGCCCCTTTGGGGGCGCCTCCTGAGGCTGTTCTCTGTCTGCGGGGACGGGGTTGAACCATCCTCCTCGTGCAGTCGCATGGCTACGGGAGGGGGTGGGCGGGAATCTCTGCCCGCAGACTCCGATGCTCTTCAGTCGGGCATGAGGGATGTCCGACCGAGCGCGTTGGAGCGAGGACGGAGAATCCCGACCGGCACCGACCCGAAGAACCGGCCGGGGGCGCCCCAAAGGGGCGCGGGGAACTGCGCAAAACCCACGAGCGACGGCACAGCAACGAAGTGCGCCCACCCGGACGGACCTCGAAAGCGCAAGCGAAGGCGACCCGCTGAGGAACTCAGTCCAGCGCGAGTACGGCCCGTACCGTCTTCCCACCCCGCCGGTCGCCCACGACACACCAGTGCCGGGACAACGCGTGGACGAGGGCCAGCCCCCGCCCCGACTCCGCCGACGCCGACGGCGCACGCAGCGACGGCCGCTCGGGGCTGTCGTCGTGCACCTCCACCGTGAACTCGTGGGCGTCCAGCCGCAGCCGGAGCCGGCAGGGCCCACGCGCGGCCCGGGTGGCGTTGGACACCAGCTCGGACACGACGAGCTGGGCATCGTGCAGCCGGTCCGACGGCCGGCCGCACCCCTCCGCGAGCAACGCCCGGGTGAGCTGCCTGGCCCGGCCCGCCGACGCGGAGCCGCCCGGCAGCACGAATTCGACACGTGCCGTGCGACCACCGCAACGCTTCTGCGCGCGCATGCTGACCACTCCTCTCGCTACGGGCCCGGTTGGCCCGGATGACCTATGGCCCGTGGGCGGTGGAAGATCCCACCCGAACGGGGAGTTGACGGCGCCCCCACCACCCGTTACCAGAACCCCTTCCCGCTGCGGGCGATCGGCAAGCCCTTGACTGGTCAGGGCGGGTATCGGTCAACTCAGCGTGGCGTGTGACCGTTTCCGGCTGCATTCCACGACGGACGGTGCGCCGCGGTGTGAGCTGGTCCACACTGTCCTCGTGGTGCGAAGTACTCCTGACGAGTCCACGAGCTTTGTCGGACGCAGGTCCGAACTGTCACGGCTGGCCGAGGCGTTCGCCGGGCACCGAATGGTGACCCTGACGGGCCCCGGCGGTGTCGGCAAGTCGAGGCTTGCCCTGCACGCCGTCACGACGGGGGTCCTCGGGCCGCCCGACACGGTGGCCTGGGCGGATCTCTCGCCGCTCCAGGACGAGCGGCTGCTCGCGGCGACGGTCTCCGACGCGTCCGGCCTGGCCGATCACACCCCCCGGATGCCCGCGGACGCGCTGTGCGCGTGGCTCGCGGACAAACGCATGCTGCTGGTCCTCGACTCCTGCGAGCATCTGGTGGACGCCTGCCGCGATCTCGCGGGCGATCTGCTCACGGCCTGCCCCGGACTGACGATCCTCGCGACGAGCCGTCAGCCCGTCGGTATCCCGGGTGAGATGCGGTTCGAGGTCGGTCCGCTGCCCTTCGACGGCGACGCGCTGACCCTCTTCACGGACCGGGCCCGTGCCGCCGCCCCGGGCCTGCGGCTGGACGGCCCCGAGCAGACCAGGGCCGTCGCCGCGATCTGCCGCCGCCTGGACGGCATCCCGCTGGCCCTGGAGCTGGCGGGCGCCCAACTGCGCGAGGGCACCGTCGAGGAGGTCGAGAAGCGGCTGCGTACCGCGCTGTCCGCGCTGGACACCGTCGAACCGGTGAGCCCCGCCCGCCACCAGTCGCTGCGTACCGCCATCGGCTGGAGCCATGAGCTGTGCGCCCCGCTCGAACGGCTGCTGTGGGCGCGGCTCTCGGTGCTGCGCGGCACCTTCGACGAGTCCGCCGCGCGGGCCGTCTGCGTGGGCGGCCCGCTGCGCGCCGACGCGGTGGCGCCCGCGCTGGCCGGACTGGTCGCCAAGTCCGTGGTGTCCCGGCGCGGCAACGGCTTCCGGATGCTCGACACCGTCCGGGAGTACGGCCGGATGTGGCTCGCCGAACTCGGCGAGGAGAAGGCCGCCGAGGGGCGGCACGCCCGCGCCTTCCTCAATCTGGTGCGCCGCGCCGACGACGGCTGGCTCGGCCCCGGCCAGGCGGGCTGGTACCGCAGGCTCGCCGCCGCGCATCCCGATGTGTGCGCGGCCCTCGACCATCTGCTCACGACCGATCCGCACGCGGCCACCGAGATGGCGTCCCGCGTCGGCTTCTTCTGGGCGTGCTGCGGCCATCTGCACGAGGCACGCGACTATCTGGAGTCCGCGCTCGCGCTGTACGGCGTGCCCGGCCCGACGCGTACCCGCGCGCAATGGGCGCTCGGCTGCGCGGCGCTGCTCCAGGGGGAGCACGACAAGGCACGGCTGCTGGGTGAGCTCTGCGCCCAGGAGGCGGAGCGCGATGACGATCTGGAGGGCCGCAGATCCGCCGCGTACCTCCTCGGCATCACCCATCTGCTGTCGGGCCGTCCGCTGGCCGCCGGGAACGTCGCGGACCGGGCCCTGGCGACCGCGCCCGACGGGCCGTTCGCGTCGGCGTCGGTGCTGCGCTGCCATCTCGTCCGGATCTTCGCGCTGACCGGGTCGGGGCAGCTGGACCAGGCGACGGCCGAGGCGGAGAAGCTGCGGCGCGGCTGTGTGTCGCGCGGCGAGTACTGGGCCCGCAACTACACCTACTACCAGCTGTCGCTGATCGCGCTGTTCCAGGACCGGCCCGAGGAGGCCGCGGAGCACGCGCGGGCCATGCTCGACGGCAAGCGCAGGCTGGGTGACACCTTCGGTATCGCCCTGGGCCTCGACCTGCTGGCCGCCGCGCTCGCCGCGGGCGGCGAGAACAACTCCGCCGCCCGGCTCGCGGGCACCGGCCTCGCGTACTGGCGCGCGGTCGGCCACGCCCAGCGCGGTACCCCGGAGCTGGGCCCGATCCGTGAGGAATGCGAGCGGGCGGCCCGCGAGGCACTGGGCGACGAGAGTTACGACCGGGAGTTCCGTACCGGGGTCGAGGAGGACGCCTCGCTGGCCCTCGCCCGGGTCGTCGGCGGCTGAGCGCAGGCCCCACCGGGGTCAGGAGGCGCCCGGGGTCCCCTCGCCCCCGGCGGAGGGTACGTAGAACGCCAGGGTCGCTTGCGCGGCGGCCCCGGCGGCGGCGGGTTCCGCGCCGGACGCCCGGTGCGCCGCGCCCCAGGCGGCGCTGGAGCGGGTCATGAACTCCACCGCCTCGGGGGAGTCCTGCCACTCCCCGGACTCCAGGGCGCCCGCCCCGGTCCGCAGATGCCGTCCGAGTCCGAGCAGGGTGAGGTCCCAGCCGACGCCTGTCGCGCCGGGCCCGTACCGGTCCCATGTCCCGTCGGGGACCACCGCCGCGTGCTCCAGTGCGAGGACGGTCCGTTCCGTGCCCTCGGGGGTGAGCCGCAGTTCCACCTCGCCGAACCCGGGGTCGGGGCCGGACAGCCAGCTCACCCGCAGCAGCCGGGGCGGTTCGCAGGCCAGGATCCGCCCGCCCGCGTTGCCCTCCAGCCGGTAGTCCCCGCCCAGCCAGAACTCCCCGCTGACCGGCAGGAACCAGCGGCTGATCCGTTCGGGGTCGGCGCAGGCGTCCCAGACGTCCCCGGCGGGGAAGTCGTACGCGCGCCGCAGCAGCACCGTACGGGCCCGTCCCTCGGGGACGGTCCGGCCGCCGACCTCGCGGTGGACGTCGTTGATCCGGTCGACGATGTCGCTCATGGCCGCTCTTCCCTGTCGCCGTCGGTGCGCGGTCGCGGTGTCCGGCGCCGAACCGGGTCGCCAGGACATCGAATGCGTGCGCGACCGGCCGGGCCGACCGCAGCCTATAGACGTCGCCGCTCATATGACGCGGTGACGCGCGGAGCGCCGATCGCCGTGCGGGCACCGGGAGCGGCGCGGGATCCGGGCCCCGGGCGGCGGGTCGTTCGCTCGCCGTGGCGACGTGGGTCAGTTCGACCGGACCGCCACTCGATGGGGTGAAAGCCCGTTTGGCCATAACTCGAACCGTTCTCCGGCGTTTTCTCCAGTGCGGGTGAGTGCCCGCGACGACGTCTGGAAGGCAGGGAACGGATGAAGCGGGTTGCCCGGAATGGATTGATCGCCGTGGCCGTCGCCGGAGGTGCCGTCGTCGGCGCCGGCCCGGCCCACGCGGACTCCACCGCGAACGGCGCGGCGGTGGGCTCGCCCGGCGCGGTCTCCGGGAACACGGTCCAGCTGCCGGTGCACGTCCCCGTCAACGCGTGCGGGAACACCGTCAATGTGGTCGGTCTCCTGAACCCGGCGGCGGGCAACACCTGCGCGAACCGCGGCGGCGGCACCACCGCGAAGGGATACGGGGAGCAGGAGAAGCCCGGCGGGTCGGCCACGCCGGGCACGAACGCGGCGAACGGCGGCGGCGCCACCGCCGAGGGCGCGGCCGTCGGCTCGCCCGGGGTGATCTCCGGGAACGGTGTGCAGCTCCCGATCGACCTCCCGGTCAACGTCAGCGGGAACTCCGTCAACGTCGTCGGCATCGGCAACCCGGTGTTCGGCAACCACTCGGAGAACGTCTCCGGACCCAAGCCCCCGCAGAAGCCGGTGACCCCGCCGGAGCGGCCCGTCGTGCCCAAGCCGCCGGTGAAGGAGCCCGTGAAGGTCGCGCCGGAGGAGGAGTCGAAGACCCCGGCCACCGTCCTCCCGGACAACGACCACGAGAAGGCCGCCCCGGCCGCGCCCGCCGACTCGGCCACGCTCGCCCAGACCGGCGCCGACCCGCTGGCCCTCGCCGCCCCCGCCGCCCTCGCGCTGCTCGGCGGCACCCTGCTGCACCGCCGCTTCCGCAAGCAGCGCGACAACTGAGCCATCCTCCTCGGGCGGCGGGCGGAACTCCCCCTCCTTGGTCCGCTCCTCGCCCGGCCGTGGGTCCCACCGCATCCTTCTCCAGCGGTGGGGCCCACGGCGTTTTCCGCGCGGCGGTGTCCTCAGCCGCCGGTCCCGCGCTGTCCTTCCCCGGACCCCGTCCGCCCCGCCTCGCGCGGCCCCGGCTCCAGGGGCGGACAGTTGGCAGCCATGTTCGACCGGCACAGCGGCTCGGGGGCGTCCCGTACCCGGCCGCGTACCGCGGTCGGCCGGATCAGCAGCACGGCGGTCAGCGAACCGAGCGCGAAGAGCGCGGCGCAGCCGATCGCCGCCCGGTGGAACGACGCGTTGACCGCGTCCGCCGAGGTGTACGCGTCACCCGACAGCCCCACCGCCAACGGCAGCGCGGCGACCACCAGGAACTGCGCGATCCGCGCCGCCGTGTTGTTCACCCCGCTCGCCAGCCCCGCGTGCGACGGCTCGACCGACGCCAGCACCGTGGCCGTCAGCGGCGCCACGAACAGACTCATCCCCGCGCCGAGCACCACGACCGCCGGCAGCACGTCCGCCACGTACGTCGAACCGGGATGCACCCGCAGCATCAGCAGCACCCCCGCCGACGCGATCAGCGGACCGGTCACCAGCGGCAGTGTCGGCCCGACCCGGCGGGCGAGATCACCCGCGCGCGCCGAGAGCAGCAGCATCAGCACCGTGATCGGCAGGGTCGCCGTCCCCGCCTCCAGCGCGTCCCAGCCGAGGCCCGTCTGCAACTGCACCGGCAGCAGGAACAGGACGCCGCCGATCGCCGCGTACAGACACAGGGTCATCGCGTTGGTCGCGCTGAACAGCCGGGAACGGAACAACGACAGCGGCAGCATCGGGGCCGCCCCCCGCCGCTCCACCACCACGAACGCGGCACCCGCCACCACACCGCCCAGCGCGGACAACACGACGGCGGTGTCCGAGGTGTCGCCCGAGGCGCCGATCAGCGCGTAACTGATCCCGGCCAGGCACAGCGCGCCGAGCACCGCGCCCAGCACGTCGAACCGCTGGTCGGCGGCGGCCGGGTCACGGCTCTCCGGGACGTGCCGCAGCGCGATCGCGATGACGACCGCCGCGATCGGCACATTGATCAGGAAGATCCACCGCCAGCCGGGCCCGTCGATCAGCCAGCCCCCGAGGAACGGCCCCAGCGCGCCCGCCACCCCGGTCAGCCCCGACCACGCGCCGACCGCCCTCGACTGGTCGTCGGGATGGAACGTCGACCGCACCAGCGCCAGCGAACCCGGGGTCAGCAGCGCGCCGCCCACCCCCTGGAGCGCCCGCGCGGCGATCAGCGTCGCGTCGTCCGGGGCGATCCCGCACAGCGCGGACGCCACCGCGAACCACACCACGCCGATGACCAGCGTCCGCTTGCGGCCGATCCGGTCCCCCAGCGCGCCCCCCAGCAGGAGCAGCGCCGACAGCGTCAGCATGTACGCGTTGACGACCCACTGGAGCCCGGACAGGGACGCGTCGAGGTCCCGGCCCATCCGGGGCAGGGCGACATTGACGACCGTGCCGTCCAGCATCGCCATCCCGGAGGCGAGGACGACACAGCTCATCACCCAGCGCCCGCGCGCCGACGACAGCCGGACCCCGGGACCGCCGTCCGGTCCGGTGGTGTCCCCGCCGCCCTTGGCCCCGCTCCCGTGCCCGCTCACGTCGGTCCGCTCCGGTCCGGCGCGGCCGTCAGTCGCTGACCTTGCTCTGCCCGGAGTACAGCAGATCCTTGTACTCCGGGTGCCGGGCGATCCATCCCGAGTAGAACGGGCACACGGCCAGGACCGAGGTCCCGGCGGCCCGCGCCGCGTCGAGCGACGCCCGCACCAGCGCGCCACCGACCCCGCGGCCCTCGAACGCCGGATCCACCTCGGTGTGCACGAAGGCGATCAGTTCCGCCGTGCGGATGTACTGGGCGAAGCCCGCGAGGGTGTCACCGGTCCGGGCCTCGTAACGCTGCTGCTCCGGTACGTCGGTCACGGTGACGGCTTCGGTCGGCCGGCTCATCTGCGGTGTTCCTTCCCTCGCGGACAACTGCGACCAGAGTGGCGCGTCCGGGCGCCGGACGCGAGTCCGGCGCCCGTCCGGATCAGGTCGCCCGGTCGAGCGCGCGGTCGGCCCGGCCCTGCGTCGTGTGCCACCAGGTGGTCACCGGCTCGTACACCTTGACGCCATGCGGGGCGCCGAGGGACCGCGCGCTGAACGCCTTGCCCCGGTGCGACGGGTCCGCCGCGACGGTGACGGACCGTACGACGCGCGCGGCCGGGTCGTCGGTCCGGGCGATCGTACGGACCGTGGCGTACGCCGCCTTGCCCGCCCCGACGCGGTACGGCCTGCTCTCGGTGGGTGGCACCGGCTGCGCGGCACCGTCCAGCGCGCCGAACGTGACGGTCGGGATCCGGTCGATCGCACAGGTGCGGTCGCCGTTGTTCCTGACCCGGACATGGATGACATGGGGGCGGTCGGTCCTGCTCGCCTCGACCGTCACCTTGCCCTCCCGGCAGAGGGGCACCGGCGCCGCCTGCGCTCCCTGCGGCGCGGCGACCGCGAGGCTCGCGGGCAGGGTGAGGGCGAGAGCGGTGGCCGCGGCGGACGCCGCGAGAACGGTACGTACACGCATCACTTGGTTCCCCTGTTCCTGATCGTGGGGTGGACCCGACCGGCCGACGACGAACATCCCCCGTACGCCCACGTCCCGCCCCGTGTCCTCCCTCAGACGACCACCACCCCAAGGAGGTTGCACAGCACCCCGCACAGGAACAAGTACGCCCACGGACGCAGACCCCAGAGGCGCGGGGAACCGCCCAAGAACGAGAGCGGACCCGCACCCGACGAACAACGGACCGGGGCAGCACCTCAGGGGCACGGGGAACCGCGCAAAGCACGAGGGCGACCCGCACCCGGAGGGCGACCGCAATGGGGCAGCATCCAGGGGCGCGGGGAACCGCGCAAAACCCACGGGCGACGGCACAGGAACAAGTACATCCAGCCCCGAGTACCCAGGGGCGCGGGGAACTGCGCACCCACGAACGACCCGCACGGGCACAAGTACGCCCAGCACAGGAGACCAAAGGGGCGCGGGGAACTGCGCACCCCACGAGCGACGGCACAGGGACAAGTACGCCCAGCACAGGAAACCCAGCACCGCGAGCAACCGCAAGGGCTCACCGGGCGACTCAGTGCTCCCCCCTCGCACCCCGCCGCCCCCGCGCACGCGCGCGGAACACCGCCGCCCCGACCAGCGCGAGCACCGCCCCCGTCCCCACGACGGACCCCGTGGACCACCCTCCGTCCCCCTCCGCGACCTCCCCCTGCTGCGCCACCGACACGGCCAGCGGCCGGGGCGAGGGCGCCGCGGCCGAGGGGCTGACCGCGCCCGGGGCGGGTCGCGGCGGCGGGGGCGGCGGCAGCAGGGAGCCGACCGGCCGGACCCGGCCGACTGCGGTGAAGCCCCAGTCGAGCAGCGCCCGCGCCTCCTCGTAGACGGCGTGTCCGCCGTCCTGCGGATTCATCACCGTGGCGATCACGGTCCGGCCGTCGCGCTCGGCCGCCGCGATCAGGGTGTTGCCCGCGTTGGTGGTGTAGCCGTTCTTGACCCCGATCAGCCCCCGGTACGCGTCGACCCCGTCCGCCCCGGTCAGCAGCCGGTTGGTGTTCTGGATCGGATAGGTGACCCGGCCGCCGGGGAAGTCCGCCAGCTTGGTCGACGCGTACCGGATGAACTCCGGATCGGTCAGCCCCTCCCGACCGAAGACCGCGAGGTCGTACGCGGACGACACCTGCCCCTCCGCGTCGTACCCGTCGGGGGAGACGACCTTGGTGTCCAGCGCGCCGAGCGAACGGGCTTTGGCCTGCATCTGGCGGACCGTCGCGGCGAAGCCGCCGTTCATCGCCGAGAGGACCCGTACCGCGTCGTTGCCGGAACTGAGGAACACGCCCCGCCAGAGATCGTCCACCCGGTACCGGTAGCCCGCCTCCACCCCCACCATGCTGCTGCCGAACCCGATGCCCTCCAGTTCGCCGTCGGTGACCGTATGGGTGCCTCCCGACCGCAGATGCGGCAGGGCCGTGACGGCGAACAGGGCCTTCAGGGTGGAGGCGGGCGGCAGCTTGCGGTGCGCGTCACGGGCCGCGAGGATCTCGCCGGACCGGGCGTCCGCGACGATCCACGACAGCGCGGACAGGTCCGACGGGGGCGCGGCGGTCCCGGGGCCGCCCGGGTTGGCCTGGGTGCCCGGCCGGTCGAGCTGGCTGCGGGCGGGCAGGGGCCGGGGGCGGGGTGGCTCCGGCTCCCGGGACCTGGCAGCCGCCCCAGGCACGGGCAACAGCAGCGCGGCACCGAGCGCGAGCGCCACGGAACGGGCGATGACGGCGCGCGAAACGTGTCTGATGACCATTCAGCCACCGTAGGAACGGACGGCGCGCCCCGCAGATCGGCTTGATCCGGCTGGGGGTACGCCCGCCGTCGACACGGGGCCGATGCGGTGGTCGGCACGGCCCGGCAGGGCAGGGCGCGGACCCGGACCGGCACCCGGCCCGCGCCGGTCCTCCGCCCGGTGGACGCTCGCGTATGCGGGTGAGCCCCATGGCCATGGGCGAGCGGAGCACGGGGCGGTTGAGTGGTCGTACGGCCAAGGGGCGGCGCGGATCGCCCCCCGGATCGGCCATGCCGCACGGACAGGACGGACCATCATGAACACGGGGAACTCGCACCACCACGCCGCCACCCAGCACCTCGGCGACGGCACCATTCAGAGCGCCGGCGACGCCGCCACCCGGAATCCCGCCGACGCGGACCGGGTCACCCTGGTCGTCGGGGGGACCGGCAAGACCGGCCGCCGGGTCGCCGAGCGGCTGACGGCCCGGGGCCTGCCGGTCCGGATCGGCTCCCGCTCCGGGCGGCCGCCGTTCGTCTGGGAGTCGCCGCGGACCTGGGACGCCGCGCTGGACGGTGTCGGCGCCGTCTACCTCACCTACTACCCCGACCTCGGCATCCCCGGTGCCGCCGAGGCCGTCGGAGCCTTCGCCCGGACGGCCGCCGCCCGCGGGGTGCGACGCGTGGTGCTGCTGTCGGGGCGTGGTGAGGAAGGCGCCCGGCACAGTGAGGACAAGGTCAGGGAGTCGGGTGTGGAACTGACGGTGATCAGGGCGAGCTGGTTCGCCCAGAACTTCGACGAGGGACTCTTCGCCGACGCCGTGCACTCCGGTGAGATCGCCCTGCCCGCCGGGGACGCGGTGGAGCCGTTCGTGGACGCCGACGACATCGCCGACGTGGCCGTCGCCGCGCTCACCGAGGACCGGCACATCGGCCGCACCTACGAGGTGTCCGGCCCCCGGCTGCTCAGCTTCGCGGACGCCGCGGCGGACCTGACCCGCGCCCTGGGCCGGGAGATCCGCTACGTCCCCGCCACCATGGACGCCTTCCGGACCGCCCTGATCGAGGAGGGACTGCCCCTCGACCTCACCGAGCTGATCGGGCTGCTGACCGACGGACGCAACGCCCACCTCGCGCACGGCGTCCAGGAAGCGCTCGGCCGGCCGCCGCGCGACTTCGCCGACTACGCCCGCGACGCCGCGGCCCGGGGCGCCTGGAAGCGGTGAGCCCGGTGTGATCCATCGGAGGAATCACCCGCACGGGTGAGCCGCGCCTCGGCCGCGCCGCGCCCGCGCCGGGCGATGATGCCCACGTGCACCGCTCACTCGCCGCGTTCGGCGCCTCCGCTGTCCTGATCGCTCTCACCTGCACGGGGTGCGGGAAGGACAGCAAGGGCGCCGACACCGCACCCCGCCCCGCCGCCGGGGCCCCCGGCGCGCTCTCCGGAGCCGACGCCGCCGTGCCGTCCGGGGTCCGCGAACAAGCCGGGTCGTACGGCGCCGCGTTCCTCGGGGACGGCCGCCGCTTCAGCGCCCCCGGCTCGGACTCCGAGGAGGACGGCGGACCCCAGTACCAGCTCACGGTGACCCCCAAGTCCGTGCTCGTCGGCGCGCTCCCGGCGCCCGGCGGGGGAGCGGGCCCGGCCACCGGCCACCACTGGGAGGCCGTACGGGTGGCCTTCGCCAACACCGGCTGGGACACCTACGAGGGCATCCTCGGCAACTCCCTGTCGGTCCTCGACTCCGAGGGCCGTTCCCACCGCCCTGTCACCAAGGTCGAGAAGCTCACCGTCGGCGACACGATGGACGGGAGCGGAGAGCTGCTCCTCGGTGAACAGGTCACCGCCTGGGTGGTCTTCGACCTTCCGGACGGCGCCTCGGCGGAGCAGCTGAGGTTCCGCTGGGGCGGTACCAAGACGGTGAACACCCAGCGCGGCTGGCGGCTGTGACCCACCGCCCGCCGGGGCGCTGACACCGCGGGAACGACGGGACGGCCACCAGATCGCTCCGATGACCGTCCCACCCCCCGTCGGCCGCCCCGGTCACCCGGCCCGCGGCCGGACCGGGAACGGACGGCGGATCAGTCGCTCACCTCGATCTTCCCGTTGACGGAGGCCGACACCTCCGCCGGGGGCGCGCCCTCCGCCTTGCGGGCGGCGTTCTTCAGCAGCGCGGCCAGATCGACCCCGGTCGTCGCGCTGAGCAGTTCGACGCCCTGCGCGACATTGTCCGTGACCGTCCGGGACAGCTGACCCGCGCCGTCCGTCGAGATGATGGTCATCTTCTCCACCGCGCTGAGCGGCTCGGACGCCTTGGCGACGACCTCCGGCAGCACCTGCACCAGCATCTGGAGCACGGCGGCGTCCCCGTACTGCGCGAAGGCGTCCGCCTTCTTGCGCATGGCCGCCGCTTCCGCGGCGCCCTTCGCGTCGATCGCGGCGGCCTCCGCCTCACCCTCGATCCGTACCGCGTCGGCGATCGCCGAGCGCTGGGCCTTCTCGCCCTCACCGGTGAGACGTGCCCGCTCGGCCGCGGCCTCCGCCTCCTTGACGAGACCGATCCGGCGGGCCTCCGCCTCCTGTTCGGCCTGGTAGCGGGCCGCGTCGGCGGGCTTGCGGATCTTGGTGTCGAGCTCCCGGTCGGTGAGCGCGGCCTGGCGCGTGGCCACCTTCTCCTGCTCCATCAGGACTTCCTGCCGGCGGGCCGCCTCGGCCAGCGGGCCGGCCGCGTTCGCCTGGGCGGCGGCCTCGTCGGTCTGCGCCTTGATCTCGGCCTGCTTCAGGTACAGGGTCCGCTGCGCTACCGCGATCTCCTCCTCGGCCTTCAGCCGGGCCTGTTCGGCCGCGCGCCTGGCCACGGCCTCCGCGATGTCGGCCTCCTGCTTGGCGCGGGCGGCCTCGGGGCGGCCGAGGTCCTCCAGATAGGAGCCCTCGGTGGTGATGTCCTGGATCTGGAAGGCGTCCAGCACCAGGCCCTGGCCCGACAGGCTCGCCTCGGCCTCCTCGGCGACCTGGCTCGCGAAGGCGGCCCGGTCCCGGATGATGTCCTCCACGGACATCCGGCCCACGATGGACCGCAGCGCGCCCGACAGCACCTCCTGGGTGAAGCCGACGATGCCGCCCTGCTGCTGGAGGAACCGCTGCGCGGCGGCGCGGATCGAGTCCTCGGTGCCGCCGACCTTGACGATGGCGACGCCTTCGAGGTTGGCCTTGACCCCGCGCAGGGTCACCGCGCCGCGCACCGAGATGGGGATGTGCCGGCTGGACAGGTCGAGCACGAACTTCTGCTGGACGAACGGCACGACGAACACACCGCCACCGACCACGACCTTCTGGCCGCTGTTGTCGGTGAAGATCCGGCCGGTGTCCGGGTCGGTGGACTTCTTGCCACGCCGGCCGGTGACGATGAACGCCTGGCTGGGTCCGGCCACCTTGTAGCGGGTGACGACGGCCAGCGCGAGTACGACGAGGAGTACGACGACTCCGATGACGGAGATGAGGACTGGACTCATGGAGACCCCCCACTGCCCTTCCGGGGACGGCAGTTCGAACGGTTGACATGGACGGACGTACGGTGGACGGACCGGCGGACCGCTTCCGGCGGGTCAGCGCTCCCCGGTACGGACCGGCCGGACGACCACCGAGGTGGCGGTGGGCGCCGACTCGACCCAGACCTCGGCACCCCGGGCGATCGGGACGGCGCTGCGGGCGGAGTACTTCGCCGGCTGACCGGCGAGCCTGAGCATGACCTCGCCGTAGCCGTCGGCGGGGATCGGGGTGACCACGCTTCCCGCGCTGCCCACCAGATCCTCCCCGCGGGGCACCGGCGGGCCGTCGTCCCGCATCAGGGACCGGCTGAACCGCGCGGTCAGCCAGGCCGCGGTGACCCCGGCCGCGGCACCGGCGGCCGTCGCGGGCACGACCCCGAGGCCCGTGGACCCCAGCACGATCGCGCCGGTGAAGCCGAGCATGGACACGAATCCGGCGACCACCGGCAGCGACAGCAGTCCGTCGAAGAGGCCGTCCAGCACGCTGATCCCGCCGAACAGCCCTTCGAGGATCCCGTCGAAGACCAGCGCGAGGACGAGCAGCGCGAGCCCCGCGATCCCCAGACCGAGAAACCAGGTCATACCGCGACCTCCCCCTTGTGCACGGCACCGGCACGGGCGATGCCCGCCGGTGCGGCCCATGTTTCCATGCGTGTCCGCCCGAATTCATTTCCGGATTCCGGCAATCTTTACGCGTTCTTGATGCCTGGTCCGTCAGGAAGGACGGCACCGGCCCCCGCGCGGTTCCCGCCGGGCCGTCACATCAGCCGCCCTGTCCGGGCGCCGGGACCGTCCGGCGGGGGCGGCGGCCCAGCAGTTCCGCGAGACCCCGGCCGGTGGCCGCCAGCACCACCCGGTCCTCGGCGCGCAGCACGTACCCGGGGTGCAGGTCCCACACCAGGCCCGCCGCCCGGTCCGCGCGGGCGGGCGGCGGGCCGTCCCCGTCCCGCTCCCGGGCCGCCGTGTCCAGGGCGAGCACCCGCCAGGCCCCGGGGCGGAACGCCTCGGCGACGGTACGGCCCTCCAGCGGGAGATGGCCCGCCACATCGACGGCGGCGATCAGCAGCACCTTGCGCTCGACGGGGACGGCCCCGAGTATCTGCCGGCCCATCATCGCCCCGGCGAACGCGGGCGCGGCGAGGTAGGAGACGCTGCGGCTGCGGGTCAGCGCCCGGGGGTGGGCGGCCCGCAGGGTGCGGTAGACGGCGGTCGCGAAGTCGTCGTCGTACAGCCGCATCACCACCCGCAGCCGGGGGTCGACCGAGCGGGCGTACAGCGCGGCTTCCAGATTCGTCGTGTCGACGCTCGTCAGGGCGAGCAGCGAGTGCGCGCGGTGGATCTTCGCCGCCTCCAGCACGCCCTCCTCGGTGACATCACCGAGGACCACGGGCACCCGCAGTCTGCGGGCCAGTGCCATGCCCCGCGCGTCGGGATCGGCCTCCACGCACACGACCGGGATGTCGAGTTCCCGCAGCCGGGCCAGGACCCGGGTGCCGATCTTGCCGAGACCGAGCAGAACCACGTGTCCGGACACCCCGCGGGGCGGGCGCCGGGTCACGGACCCGCTGCGGAAGGTGCCGAGGACTTCGAGGACGGCCGCCAGCAGGACCGGGAGCAGCAGCAACCCGACGAGTCCGGAGAACAGTTGCAGCACCTGACGGCTCGTCGGTTCGCCGATCGCGGGCTCGTTGATGGAGAACAGGTCGAGCAGGGTCAGATACACCGCGCGC
Organism: Streptomyces uncialis; assembly: GCF_036250755.1. NCBI lineage: Bacteria > Bacillati > Actinomycetota > Actinomycetes > Kitasatosporales > Streptomycetaceae > Streptomyces > Streptomyces uncialis. The sequence goes on from NZ_CP109583.1 coordinate 8,062,463, forward strand.
AGGGGATGTTCACCGGTGGTGAGGACCGCCGTGACCGCCAGCGCGACCACGGCGAGCACCAGGCCCACGAAGGACCAGCGCAGCCGGGCGGGCAGCAGCGAGCCGAGCGGCACACTGCGGCTCACCGGCTGCGCTGGACCGGAGTACGACACGGTCTCCAGCACGATCCGGCCCCGGTCGCGCGCCGCCGCCACGCTCTCCTCGTCGGGCAGCAGTTGGGGGACGGCCGTACCGGGTCCCTCGGTGTCGGTGGCGGTGTCGGTGAGCAGGGCCAGGGTGCACAGCGCCGGATCGTCGTCGTCCGGGTCCTCCGTACGGGCCGGGGGGCGTTCCGCCGCCCGCAGCAGCAGGCCCTCCGCCTGGACGACCTTGCTGCTGCCCGCGACGGCCGCCGCGGTGAGCGCGGGCGCGGCGGTGTCCGCGTCGGACAGGATCGTGGTGGACGCGTCGAACGCGCCGGTGCCGGAGCCGGGGACGGCGAGGGCGGCGGCCTGGTCGAGGACGTCCTCCAGGTACTGGCCGAGCCGTCGGTTGTAGAGCCGGATCACCAGCCGCAGCCGGGGGTTGAGGCGCCGGGCGGCGAGGGCCGCGCGGATGTTGGTCTCGTCGTCGTCATGCACCAGCGCGAGTGCCGCGGCCCGCTCCACCCCCGCCTCGGCGAGTACCTCGTCGGTCAGCTCCTCGGCCTCCAACTGCCGGTCGGGGAGGCCGGGTTCCGGGTCGCCGTTGTTCCCGGTGGCCCGGTTCACCGCGGCGGACACCCGGCCGAGCAGCGCGGAGGCCCGGGCCCGGCCCACGACGGGCGGGCCGGGGGTGCGCCCGGCGGGGGGCACCACCAGGGTGACCGGTTCGCCGTAGACGCTCCGCAGTTCGGCGGCGAGCCGTCGCGCGAGGGCGTCGTCGCCGCAGACGACCATGTGTTCCACGGCGGGGGGAGTTGATTGCGTGGGCAGGGCAGACATGAAACCTAGGACTGCCGTGAGGGTCGCGCGGTTTCATGGCCGGACGGCCGCGGCTGCTTTCCCCTCGTGCGACGGCGCCGATCCGGCCCGGACGCGGGCAACCGCCGGGTGCCGGGCGGGGGTTCGCGGGCGGGCCGGGGCTGTCACCGGAGCGGGGCCGGTCGTGCGGGTGGCTCACTCCTCCGGCGACACCGGGCGCAGGGTCGGCCGCCGGACGTTCCTCGCGGACGCGAGCAGGATGTGCATCCGCTCGGTGACCTGCGCGAGGTCGTCGGCGGGCCGGTGGAACGGCAGCCGTACGTCCTCGTGGCCGCGCAGCCGTTCGAGGCGCAGGGTCAGTCCGTGCCGGTCGAGGGCGAACGGCTGCACCCGGACCACCTCGCTCAGGCTCTCCGGCTCGACGAGCCGGGTGAGCCATTCGACGGCGTCGGCGTGGGCGTCGGCCAGATGGGTGAGCAGCCGGGACTCGGCGGTGGCGAGCGGGTCGGGCGCGGCCCGCGCGAAGTCGTCGATGTCGATGCCGATATGACCGGAAGGGGCGTGCAGCACGGCGCAGGCGGGCTGGAAGAGCAGGTGCTCACCCTCCCGGGTGAACCGCCCCGACAGCCACAGCCGCGCCCGGATGCGGTCCCGTACCGGCACCGGCGCCGCGTCGGAGAACTCCATCAGGGCGGTCGGCTCGCCGCGCGGGGAGCAGAGCGCGGCCGAGGCCAGCACGCTGTCCTCCGGGACGCACAGTCGTACGACGCCGTCGGTGGTGACGGAATGCGCCCCCACCAACTCCTCGTGGCAATGGTCCGTGGTCACCGCGCAGGACCATGCTGCTGCGAGTACCGAGCGGGCACGTTCCGCCGCGGTGGGCGCGGTCGTGCAAGCCTGGCGGACACCCATCTCCGTACCTCCAGTATTAGGTAAGCCTTGCCTAACTTAGCGGACCTGGAGGGGAAGGGCTACCGCGTGTGCCCGAAAGAGTGGCGCGGGATCGGCTTTGATCACCCGCTCGGACGCCTGTTCGCCGCCGTCGGCGGCCTGTTCGCCTCTCGCGGTCACGGGCGGGCCGGGGCCGGGTCGGGGGCCCGCGTCGCCGCCCGCATATGCCGCTTGACCAGGCACACGCACCCCTGGGTCGACCCTCGCGGCCGACGCGCGCCCCGAGACGGCAAGGGTATTTGTTATGTCCGTATATGGTCGCGCCGGGGCATTCGACCGTCGGCGTACGCGCCCTCCGATCGGAGGGTTTCCGGCCTATTGCTGAAGCGTCCCTATTCAGCCATGCCCCCCAGGACGAAACGGACAGCCCTCCGGTTCCGCGATATCCGGACCTTCCGCGGTGGCCATTTCCGTTACTTCTCGCCACTGATTCAATACGCAAGGTTACCGAAATGCAGGGGGTCGACGTGAAATCCGGCGCCGGAGTAGGCAGACTCACCGACGCCGAACAGGTAACCGATCCACAGACCGCCGCTCACAGCGGAAGGAGCGCACCATGTCGCACATCACCCGCCGGGCCATGACGGGGGCGCCGCCGACCGCGGCCGACCGCGGACCGCTCACCGGTGCGGCGCTCGCCGCCGGCGCTCCGTCCGGGGGCGCGACCGCCGCCTCTCCCGGACCGCACGCCGCCTCGGCCCTGGTACTCACCCTGGGCCATGGCGTGAACACGGCGAACGCGGCACCGCAACGCGCGGTCACCCTGTCCTGTGCGCCGGCCAGCGCGGGGACGCATCCCGCGGCGGGCCCGGCCTGCGCCGAACCCGCCCGTGTCCAGGGCGATCCGGCGGACCTGGTCGCCACTCGGTCGGGCGGGCGCACCCGGCGGTACGACCCGGTGGTGGTCACGGTGCCGGGCGTACGGGACGGCCGGCGGATCGCCTGTGAACGCACCTTCGGCAACGACTGCGTGAAGAACGCCCATGGGGTGGCGGTCTTCACTTTCTGAACCGGGACCTGGAGCGGTCGGTGCCTGCCTGTGGGGGGCAGATCCGACGGCCCGTGTGGGGGGTCCCAGTGGGGGACCGGCCGGGTGGAGGATTCATCTCCGCCCGGCCGGTCGACTTTCCGGGGCCGGTACGTCCGTACGGTGCGCCGACCGGTGCCACGGCGCCGCGCGGGTCAGCCGCCGGTGTCCGGGCGGGTGCCGACCACCACCGTCGCGGGCGGCTCCTCGCAGGTCGCGACCTCCGTCGTCAGCCCGCCGTCCCGGAACGCCCGCGCCGCCCGCTCCGCCTGCCGTCCACTGGTCTCCACCAGCAGATGACCGCCCGGCGCCAGCCAGCCGAGCGCCCCGGCGGTCACCCGGCGCAGCACCCCGAGCCCGTCCCCGCCCCCGTCCAGCGACACCAGCGGCTCATGGTCGCGCGCCTCGGTCGGCAGCAGCGCCACCTCACCGCTCGGTACGTACGGGACGTTGGCGACCAGCACGTCCACCCGGCCGCGCAACGCGGCGGGCAGCGCGTCGAACAGATCGCCCTCGTGCACGCCGCCGCCCCGGGGGACGACATTGAGGCGCGCGCACCGCACCGCCACCGGGTCGATGTCCGCCGCGACCAGCTCGGCCCGGGGCAGCGCCGCGAGCAGCGCGGCGCCGATCGCCCCCGATCCGCAGCACAGATCCACCACGACCGGCGGACGCGGCGCCCGCCGCGCGGCGAGCGCGACGGCCTCGGCGGCCAGGAACTCGCTGCGGCGGCGCGGCACGAACACCCCGGGGGTCACGGTGATCCGCAGTCCCCGGAACCCCGCCCAGCCGAGGACGTGTTCGAGGGGCGGGCCGGACGCCCGGAGCTCCGCCATCGCCAGGGCCTCGCGCGCGGTGCGCGCGGTGGCGAGGATCAGCGCCGCCTCGTCCTCGGCGAAGACGCAACCGGCGGCGCGCAGCCGGGCGGCGAGGGCGGACGGCTCCGCGCCGGACCCTTCGGGGCCGCCGGGGGACGCGCACGGTACGGGGGGTTCGGTCGGCGCGGCTTCCGCCCCGGCCGCGGGCGCGGCGGGAGTGGCGGGCGCGACGGACGGGTGCTGCGGGAACGTCATGGGGAGAAGGTGCCTTTCGGGGCCGAAAGGGCGTTCTCCCGGATGCGGGAACCGCTAGCAGCGGTCCGCCGTGCGACCGGCGGACGAGAACACCCTGCCTGAACTGGCGGAAATGGGTCTCACCTCCCCGGTGGACGCCGACGCGGACAGCCGCACACTACCCGAGCGGATCGGAGACCGTACAGGGGGACTTGCGCGTTCCGAGGTAGTGCTCGGCGGCGAGTGCCGCCTCCCTGGCGCTGCGCCGGCCCATCAGCACGCACAGGGTGTACGCCGTGTCCTCGAAGCGTCCCCGGACGGTGCCGTTGGACGGATTGGCGAGCATCAGGCGTTCCCACGCCCGATACCGCTCCAGGAGAAAGGCGACCTGGGGTTTGTCCGGCAGCAGCATGGCGCCGCTCACCTCCGATGTGATTCTCGCCGCCCGGAGTCGTGCGGTGGGGCCATCCTCGCCCGAACGCCCGCCGTCCTCCTGTCGGGAGATCGGCCGCCGCACCATCGCGCCGAGTGCCGGGCCATGACCCGACCGGCTCCGTACCGGCCGCCGCGCACCTCGATGACCTGCGGGAACGCTCCCGTGTTGCACGACTGGAGTAATCCCCGCACGCTGGAGGCAACTCAGCAGCGACCGCCGCTCACGCTTCGTGTTCGTGGCTCGGCCGAACGGGCGAGAAGCGGTGGTGACCGAGCTTTGCGGGTGAGGAGCCCAGATCATGACCGTCCCCCTGCCCTGTTACAGCTGTGTGGAAGTGGAAGCGCACCCGGAGCGGATCGACCGGGTCCACCGCATCCTCGCGGCGCACCTCGCCCGCTGGACGCTGGACCGCCAGATCACCCCGGTGTGCGCGGGGGTCCGCGAACTGCTCGCGAACGTCGCCGAGCACGCGGGCGACGGCACCGCCGTCATCGAACTCATCTGGACGGGACGGCACTTGATCGCCTCTGTCGCCGACCAGGACCACCGGCCGCCCCGGCCGCTGGGACCCGAGCGCGGCGGCCTGGCGAGGGTGGCCGCCCTCAGCGACGGCTGGGGGAGCTGCGGGACACCGGACGGCGGCAAGGTCGTGTGGTTCTGCCGCCGGGTGGAGACCGCGGAGGGCCAGCCACTGGTGTGGCCCGCCCCGGTGTCCGTGCTGCGGGAGTCACGGCCCGGCCCGGGGAGCGGCCCCGTCCCGGCCCTGCTCGGCGCTCCGGCGCGCGGCGCGGCCCGCCCGCCCCTGGCCCGCCGGCCGCTCGCCACGCGATGCGCGTGAACACCCGGAACGCTATCGGGAGCCGTCCACCAGCCGTGTGACCGTGTCCTCCATCCACCGCCACGCGTCGTCGGTGTCGGACGAACGCCCGTGCGGCGCGCGGAACATGTCCAGGAACGCGCACACGTCGTCCAGGTCCCAGCGCAGCCGGTACAGCTCCAGCGCGGACCGGTCCGGCGTCCGCCCGCTCGCCTGCGCCCAGGTCTCCAGCGCCGCCTCGTCGGTCCCGCCGGGCCCGGCCGCGTGCCACAGATCGCGTTCGGGGACCGCGAGTCCGGCGGTGTCCCAGTCGACGAGCAGCGGCTCTCCGCCGGAGCGCCACAGCACATTGCCCGGATGCGGTTCGCCATGGGTGACGACCAACTCCGGCCCGCGGTCGCGCAGTCGCCGCGCCCGCCGGTCGAACTCCGCCAGCCTCGTGCGCAGCCCCGTCGCCCGGGTACGGAGCAACTCCCGCGCCGGACCGCCGTACGGGCCCGGACCCCACGGCCCGTCCGTCCCCGCGAGCGCCGACTCCAGCCGTGCGCGCGCGGGCAGGTCCGGTGGCAGCACCCGGGCCGCGGCGGGTGGCGCGGCGCGGTGCAGGGCGGCGAGCATCCGCATGATCCGGGCGCGCTCCGGGGCGGTGAGCTCCTGCCCGAACTCCCCGGACGGCGCGTCGGTCCACGGCAGCACACTCAGCGCGTACCGCTCGCCGACCCGGCGTACCGTCGCACCGTCCCGGGCGGGCAGCGGCGCCACCACGGAGTCCAGCCCGGCCGCGTACAGCGCGGCCGAGGTGTCCAGGGCGCGGCGCAGCCCGTCGAACGCGCCGTCCGCGCCCTCGCCGCAGTACGGCTTGTGCGGCAGATCGGCCAGGGTCAGGAACCAGCGCCGCCCGTCCTCCCCGGTCGCGCTCCAGTGGTAGTCACCGAAGCCGACCGGGGCGTAGTCGAGCGAGACCGGCCCGACCTCCCAGTCGCGCAGCGCGCGGATCAGTTCGGACTCGGTGACACCGGTGGGGCGCTCTCTCATGGCCGCGAGGCTAGGGGCTCCCGCACGGCCCGGTCACACGCTTTTCCCCGGCGGCGGTCCGGTCGGGACCGTGACCGCCGGGGGTGAGGGCGGTCAGTGCGGCGCTTCGGAGGGCTCCAGGACGAAGACCGGGATCACCCGCTCCGTCTTCTCCTCGTACGCCGCGTAGTCGGGGTACGCCGCCACCGCGCGCTCCCACCACTCGTCCCGCTCCGCGCCGGTCACCTCACGGGCCGTCATGTCCTGCCGGACCGGGCCGTCCTGGAGCTCCAGCCGGGGATCGCCCAGCAGATTGTGGTACCAGACCGGGTTGTTCGGTGCTCCGCCGAGGGAGGCGACCGCCGCGTAGCGGCCCTCGTGCTCCACCCGCATCACCGGTGACTTGCGGAGCTTCCCGCTGCGCGCGCCCAGGGTGGTCAGCACGACCACGGGCATGTCCCGCAGGGTCGTGCCCTCGGTGCCGCCGGAGCGTTCGTACAGTTCGACCTGCTCACGGACCCAGGCGGTCGGGCTCGGTTCGTACTGGCCCTGCAAAGGCATGCGGCTCGTCCTCTCGTCGGTGGACACGTCGTCGTCCGGGTGCCTCAACACCGCCCGGCGGCAGGTTCATCCCGGCTGCCGTACGTTCACCCGTCCGGACCTGCCGGGTACGGCCGCCTCCGCGCCGGGCGGGGGCGGCCGTGTACTCAGAGCTCGCGCCGGGACCGGTCCGGGCGCTGCGGCCCGCTCGGCGCGCGGTCGTCGGCCTCCGACGCCCGGCCAGGCGCCTGGACGGGCGTCCGGTCATGGGCCTCGGCGGCGGGCGCCCCGCAGCCCGCGCCGCAGGCGTCCGGGTCCTCGGGGACCGACCTGGCGGACGCCGGGGCCGGGTCGACCAGCCAGCGCTGGCGGGCCGAGTTGTCCCGGAGTTTCACCACCACGTCCGCCCGTTTCACCAGCGCCGTGGGGGTGAGCGCCAGATCGTCCGCCCAGCGGGGGATCAACTGGCCCTGGACCGTGAGGTCGTAGTGCACATCGGCACTGTGGGACTCCTCGCGCAGCGCGCAGGGACCGAGGGCCGCCACCCCCTCGTCGGCGTGCGAGTCCAGGCACAGGCCGGGGTCCGCGGCGCTGCGCAGCAGTCCGTCGTCCTCGTACGTCCACTGCTGGCTCGGCCCCTCCGAGCAGGCCATCAGTGTCGCCGACGCGCCGGCGCGCGGTCGCTGCCCCGCCACGTCGAGACAGAGTCCCGCGTCGGCGTTGCGGAGTCTGCCGCCCACCGGTCCGCGCGGCAGCCCCGCGGCCTCCGCCGGGGGCACGTAGCCGGGCGGCAGCGACGCCTCGGGGCGGGTCACGGAGGTGCCGGGCAGCCCCGAACCCCTGGCGTCGTCGCCGCCGTTGGGCCACAGGGTCGTGGCGAGGACCGCCGTCGTCAGGACGGCCGCCCCGGCCCCGAACCCGGCGAGCATCTGCCGCCCCGACCGCAGGACACGCGGGGTGCGGACCCGGTGCCGGCCCGTCGCCCGCGGTGCGTCGGCGACGGGGTCCCGGTCCTCGTCGGACCGGGCCGAGTACAGCGGATGGGGCGGTGCCGGCGGGCGTACGGAGCGCGGGGGAGGGCCGGGCAATTCGGGAATTCTGCGGTGCTGACGGATGGCGAGATAGTCGTCCGCTCCATGGACGAGTACGGACTCGGCCAGCAGCGCACCCACATTTCCGTCGAAGTAGCGCAGTTGCTCGACGGTGAACCGGCAGTGCTCACAACCCTGTACGTGTTCCGTCACATCAGGCAGCAGGGGATCTCCCTGGCGGACGGGTACGTCGAGGAGACGGTTGTAGTAGCGGCATTCCGGACGGGTGGCAAGTTCGATATGCGCTTGCAGGCAGGATGTCCGGAATACCTCCCGTGCTTCTTCGAGTTCACCTTGGGCGGCGGCGTTCTCCAGGGCCAGCAGAGCGGCCGGTTCCGATATCGGCTCGCCCTCGACCTCGGTGTGCCAGAGCAGGTACTGGGCGGATATCGGCAACTCACCGAAAGCACGTGCGGCGATCCGCCGGTTATCCGCGACGGTGACCCCGGACGCCCAGGGTTCACCGCGTATCGGGTCCGTCGGGTTGATCGTGTCCATCGTGTTCCTCGGGGGGAGTGGGGTCGCCTCCGGGGAAAGAGCCCAGGTCCGGGCCAGGTCGCGCACGGTCAGCAGCAACCGGGGGCGCAGCGCGAGCGAGGGCTCCCCGTCGCGCGTGGGGTCGAGCACCGCACGGAACGCCGCCGCGGCGAGCATGGGGGAGGCGGCGGGTCCGGACACGGCGCACACGGTCGCGTAGTCCTGGACGGATTCCCAGTGGCGGCTCAGCAGCACCGCGAAGGCCCGGGTCTCCTGTTCGGCCGAGGGGGAGCGGAGCGCGACCGTGAGTTCGTCGTCGGAACGGCGTGAATCCGCCGTAGGGGTGTGGGGGTCCTGCTTCGGATGGGGTGTGAGGGGGGTGGGCACAGAGGGATTTCCTTCCAGAGCGCACTGGGGCACGCGGGGAGTTCTGGCCGGGGGAGGTAAAGGACGCGGGGACGTCCTCGACCACCGATGGCGAACACGTCTTCTGGGCGACCGGCCATGGTCCGTGCTGGAACGCTGCATACCCTGACACAGTCAACTCACGTGTAACAAGGTTTTCGTAAAGGGTTGTTGAGTGGATAGTCACCTGCGCTGTCATGTGAACCGCCAGACGCGCTCTCATCCGATGCGGCAAGTTACCTGTTGGTACTCGTCGATGCATTCGGCAGCGGCCCGCCGCGCGCCTGGGAGCTGCGCGGAAGTATGCGGTGCACGTGGTGAATCGGCGCCTCTCGCGGGGTACGGCGGCCATACGGCGATACGTGCCGGAACGCCCCTGTGTTCACATCCGGCGCTCTGTGTATGAGAGGGAAGTCCATCGGTTCTGTGCGATGCCAAAAGGCAGAACAATCAAAACGTCGAATGGAGTTCTTTCCCGGGAAGTCCTGTTCCGGAAGAAGGGGGAAGGCCGTGGAATCACTGGCGCCGGGCGAATGCCTGGCGGGGACCCACCGGACGGCGGGTGGCCGGGAACAGCCGACGGCCCCTGTCACGGGCATATGACAGGGGCCGGGAGGAGCGGTGAGGCCGCCGGGGGCGGGCCCCGGTCGGCGAGGCGGGCGGCCGGGCCGCGAGGCGCCCGCGCCGGATCAGCCCTGCGGCGGTTCGAGCGGCTGCGGTGCGGAGATCCGTGCGGACCCGCCCCCGCTCTCCGTCCGTTCCTCGGTACGGTGGCCACGGGCGATGTAGTCCCGGACGACGAGCTCCACCGCGTCCTGCGGTGAGCCGGCGCCGGACAGCACCATGACCTCCACCACGAGTTCCGCGTCCAGTCCGACGGTTACCTTGGCCATGTGCCGCTCCTCCGCACCGAAAGTGACCGAGACGGTAGCACCGCCCCCGCCGGACGCGCACCGGGGCGCCCGGCGTACGGCGACCGGTCGGTGGGTACTTGGCCGGAGTGTCCCGGCCCCGGCCGCCGATGGCTGACAACCGCCGTTCCCTCCGGGGTGTTCCGCGTCCTCGGTCACCGCCCGGGGACGCCGGCGGCGGTGGTCAGGTCGCGGTGTCCGCCGGGAACAGCCCGGCGAGGACACCCGTCGCCTTGAGGCCCGAACCGGTCAGCACCACGACCGTCGTCTCACCGTCCCGGATCGCGCCCCGGGCACGGAACACGTCGATCGCGGCGGCGGCCGTCGCGCTGGTCGGCTCCACGTACAGCCCCCGGCTCGCGAGAGCGCGGACCGCCGACGCGATGTCCCGCTCGGGGATCGCGGCCATGTCCCCGCCGGAGCGGCGGACCGCGGCCACCACCTCGGGCAGCCGTACCGGTGCACGGATCGCGGTGCCCTCCGCGATCGTCGGGCCGAACTCCGGTACGGGCTCCGACCGGAACGCGGCGTGCAGCGGGGCGCACGCCGCGGGCTGGGCGACCAGCAGCCGGGGAAGGCGCGCGATCCGCCCCGCGGCGAGCAGCTCCGAGAACCCCAGATCGCAGCCGAGGACCGTGCTGCCCGCGCCCGCCACGGTCACCACCGCGTCCGGGGCACGGAACCCGAGGTCCTCCCACAGCTCGTACGCGAGGGTCTTCGTCCCCTGGAGGAAGTACGGATGCCAGTTGTGCCCCGCGTACATCACCTCCCCGGCGCGCCGCAGAGCCTCCGCCGCGGTGGCCTCCCGGCCGCCCGGCACCGGGGTGATCCGCGCCCCGTACGCCCGCGTCTGGAGCACCTTGGCGGGCGAGGTCCCCTCCGGGACGAGGACCGTGGCGCCGATCCCGGCCGCCGCGCAGTAGGCGGCGACCGACGAACCGCCGTTGCCGGAACTGTCCTCCACGACCTCCCGTACGCCCCGGGCGGCCAGCGCCGAGACCATCACACTGCTGCCCCGGTCCTTGAAGCTCCCCGTCGGGTTGAACCACTCCAGCTTGAAACGGACCCGGGCCCCCGCCCACTCGCCCTCCACCAGCGGCGTCATCCCTTCCCCGAGGCTCACCGGGGGACGGCCGCCGGGCAGCGGCAGCGCGGCGCGGTAGCGCCACAGGGAACGGACCGAGCCGTCGATGTCCCCCGGCGCGAGGCCGGGCAGCGGCGACACGGTCAGCGGACCGCCGTCGTCCCCGCGCCAGCGCAGGGCGTCCAGCGGATACGTCCGCCCCGAACGCCCGTCGATCAGCTGTGGCCCCTCGGGTTCCCGCTCCGGTTCCGGCACGCGGACCGCCTCTCTCCTCGTCCGCCCGGCCCTCCGGCACGGCTTCCGACAGGGGGTCGAACGGATCATCAGATGATGGACGGAACCTACCGGACCCGTGATCGTCGGCCCCGTGTCGGCGCCGTACCTGAGCCGCCGGGCCCCTCCCGCCTGGCTCCGCCAAGCGCCTGCCACGGCCTGCCGAGCGCCGCCTCGGCCCTTTTGCCTCAGCGCCGCCCCCCTCAACCCCGCTCGCTGCCCCGGCTCCCGCCCCCGCCCGGGAACAGGGACCTCAGCCGTCCCAGCCAGGAGAACCGCTGCCGCTGCTCACGCGCGCTGCGGTCCAGTTCCTCCATCAGCCGCCTGCTGCGGTGCTCCATGTCCAGCTCGTCCAGCAGCCGGTCCACCTCGGTCAGCAGCGCCCCGTGGAGCTGCCAGCCGCGCGGGTCCTCCCGTACGTCGTCCAGCAGGAGCCGCGCCGCCCGGTCCCGGCTCGCGACCGCGGCACTCAGCTCCTCCGCCAGCCGTGCCTCGGCGGCGTCCGCGTTGGTGCTGACCTGAGTGGTCACCAGGACCGCGAAACTGACGACGGCGTCGGCGATATGGTCCAGCGTCTCCTGGAGCGCCGCGCCCGTCCCGCGCGGCAGCAGCGGCTCGTGCGGACGTTCCCTGCTCAGATCGGTGAACGTCCGGGAGAGGACCCGGACGACGACCACACAGATCTCCAGGGTGTCGAGACCGGTCCGCAGCACCACCCGGTTCAGCAGACCCTCACGGACCCGGGGGTTGAGCCGCAGGCTGTCCTCCGCCTGCCGCAGCGCCGCGTCCACGTCCGCCACGTCGTCGTCCAGCTGCCGTGCCTCGAACAGCCGCTGCTCGGCCTGCTCGGGCGCGGTCGGGGTGATGAGCTGTTCACCGCCCCGCAGCAGCAGCCGCCGCATCCGGCGCGCCAGGTTCTCGATGGACTCCCCGGCGGTGTCCACCCACACGGGCGGCGCCAGCAGGAAGTTGAACGACAGGCCGACCACCGCCCCGATCAGCGTCTCCAGCACCCGGTCCCAGGCGGACGCGCCCACCTGGGTCACCCCGAGCACGAGCATCGCGCTGATCGCCACCTCGGGCACGAACTCGCCCACCCGGACGAACTGGCCCACCGTCAGCGACGCCAGGATGATCAGGGCGAGGCTCCACCAGCTCAGCCCCACCAGCGAGCTGAAGCCGACGGCGATCAATACGCCGATGACCACCGAGTTCACCCGGCGGACGCCGGTGGTGATCGTGGCGTAGAGCGTCACCTGCACCACCAGGAGCGCGGTCAGCGGCGCGGTCAGCGGCGCCTCGACGTCGCTGAGCTGGAGCGCGACGGCGTACGAGATGGTGGCCGCCGCCGTGGACCGCAGGATCTGCACCACCACGGGGTCGCGCCAGCGCCGGACGACGCCGGCCGCCCGGGGCGCGTGCGCCGTCCGTCCGGCCGCCGCTTCCGGCGACGCACGGTTCTCCTCGCTCATCGTCAGCCACCGCCCGCCTCACGGAACCGATACCGGGTCCACTGTCGTACGGAGCGGTGCCGGGGGGACGGTGACGCTCCGTACGACCTGCGGCCGGTTTCGGCGGAGTCGCGGGGTCGCGGGGGCGCGAGGGCGGTGGGTGTCCGGCTCGCCGTCGTCTTCCGTCCCGGAGGTTCGCTGCCCCTTCGGGGACACCCGCTGTGGGGGCGGTGGGTGGTTCGCCCACCGTCGGCGGTCTTTCGCGCAGTTCCCCGCGCCCCTTTGGGGCACCCCGCTGTGGTGGCGGTGCGGGGTCGGCTTTCCGTCGGTGGTCGTTTGCGCAGTTCCCCGCGCCCCTATCGGGGCACCCGCTGTGGTGGCCGGGGGCGATCGGCTGACCGTCGCCGGTCTTTGCGCAGTTCCTCGCGCCCCTTTGGGGCACCCCGCTGTGGTGGCGGTGCGGGGTCGGCTTTCCGTCGGTGGTCGTTTGCGCAGTTCCCCGCGCCCCTATCGGGGCACCCGCTGTGGTGGCCGGGGGCGATCGGCTGACCGTCGCCGGTCTTCGCGCAGTTCCCCGCGCCCCTATCGGGGCGCCCCGCTGTGGTGGCGGTGGGTGGTCGGCTTTCCGTCGGTGGTTGTTCGGGCGGCTTCGGGGGAGCTCGGTGTGGGGCGGGTTGTCCCGGGCGTTCCCCCGCGGTCCGTGGCCGTCGTCAGTAACCTCCGGCGTACGCGGCGAGCGCACCGACGAGAGACGGGCACGACGATGAGCGGACATGCGGCCGACTTCCAGTACGAGATCTATCTGAACGGTATGACCGGGGCGGTGCCCAGACTGCCCACCGATCTGACCCGCCTCGCGGAACTCACCGAACAGCGGCTCGGTTCCGGACCGGTCGGCTATGTGGCGGGCGGCGCGGGCGACGGCAGCACCGACCGCGCCAACCGTGCGGCACTCGACCGGCTGCGGATCGTGCCCCGTGTGCTGCGGGACGTCCACGTGCGCGACCTGTCCGTGCACGTGCTGGGCCGCACCCTGCCCGCGCCCGTGGCGCTCGCCCCGATCGGTGTGCTGTCGATCCTGCACCCCGAAGCCGAGGGCGCCGCCGCCCGGGCCGCCGCCGTCCGCGGGGTGCCCTACATCCACTCCAGCGCCGCCAGCACCCCCATCGAGCAGGTCGCCGAGGCCCTGGGTGACGCCGAACGCTGGTTCCAGCTCTACTGGTCCAAGGACCGCGAGGTCACCCGCAGCTTCCTGACCCGGGCCCGGGACACCGGGTTCACCGTCCTGTTCGTCACCCTCGACACCCCGCTGCTCGCGTGGCGGCCCCGGGACCTCGACCAGGCGTATCTGCCGTTCCTGCGCGGGGTGGGCACCGCCAACTACTTCACCGACCCCGCGTTCCAGGCGGGACTCGCCCGGCCCGTGCACGAGGACCCGGACGCCGCCGTCATGCACTTCATCGGCCTCTTCTCCGATCCCTCGAACACCTGGCCGGATCTCGCGTTCCTCCGGGAGAACTGGGACGGTCCGATCGTCCTCAAGGGGGTGCTGCACCCGGACGACGCCCGGGCCGCCGCCGACGCGGGGATGGACGGTGTCGTCGTCTCCAACCACGGCGGACGCCAGGTCGCGGGCGCCATCGGCGCCGCCGACGCGCTGCCCGCCGTGGTCGACGCCGTCGGCGACCGGCTCGACATCCTGTTCGACAGCGGTGTCCGCTCCGGCGCCGACATCGCCAAGGTCCTCGCGCTCGGCGCCCGCGCCGTGCTGATCGGGCGGCCCTACGCCTACGGGCTCGCCCTCGACGGCCAGGCGGGCGTCGACCATGTGATCCGCTGTCTGCTCGCCGAACTCGATCTGACCCTCGCCCTGTCCGGGCACGCCACCCCCGCCACGTTCACCGCGGCCGACCTGCGGCGCGAGGGCGACCGATGACCGCCCCCGGCGGCCCGCACGGCCCGGGACGGCCGTGATGTTCGGCCCCGGCGGACCCACGTTCCGCGAACTCACCGTGCAGGCGCTGTCCTCCGTCGAGCACGGCTACGACCTGCTCGCCCCCACCTTCGACCGCACGCCCTTCCGCACCCCGGACGCCATCCTCGACGCCACCGCGCGTGTGCTGGAAGGACTCGGCCCCTTCGGCCGCGGGCTGGACCTGTGCTGCGGCACGGGTGCCGGTACCCGGGTGCTGCGGCGGGTGTGCCGGGACCGGATCGTCGGGGCCGACCTCAGCGCCGGGATGCTGACGGCCGCCCGCCCGGCCCCACCGGTCCGCCCCGGCCGTCCGGCGGAGCATCTGGTCCGGGCCGACGCGCTGGCCCTGCCCTTCGCCGGGAGCCTCGACCTGGTCGTCAGCTTCGGGGCGTTCGGCCACTTCCTGCCCCGGCAGCGGCCCGCCCTCTTCGCCGGGGTGCACCGGGCCCTGGCCCCCGGCGGCCGGTTCGCCTTCCCGGTGGTCGCACCGCCCGCACCCGGCTCGCGGGGGTACTGGGCGACGGCCGGGTTCGACGCGGTGATGCGGCTCCGCAACGCCCTGTGGCGTCCGCCGTTCGTGATGTACTACCGCACCTTCCCGCTGTCCGCCGTCCGCGCCGAGCTGACCCGCGCGGGCTTCACCACCGACCTGTACGCCCTGCCGGAGCTGGGCCGGCGGCCGGACGGAGGACCGCGCTGCCGTCTGGTGGTCGCCACCCGGCCCCGCACCCGCGCCCAGGTGGCACCTGGACGCGCGGCCGATGAGTTTTCGGCGGACCATCGGTCGTAACGGAGAGAGCATGCAGTAACCGATCGCGCACGCGGGAGGCGTCACCGATGACCAGCGAGGCATTCACCACCTGTCTGTGGTTCGACGGCCGGGCCGAGGAGGCCGCGGACCACTATCTGTCCGTGTTCAAGAACTCCGAGCCCGGCCGGGTCACCCGGTACACCGAGGCGGGCCCCGGCCCCGCCGGGACCGCCATCACCGTCGACTTCACCCTCAACGGCCAGCACTTCCTCGCGCTCAACGGCGGACCGGAGTTCACGTTCAACGAATCGGTCTCGTTCCAGATCCACTGCGCCGACCAGGACGAGGTCGACTACTACTGGGACCGGCTCACCCAGGACGGCGGCCGGCCCGGGCAGTGCGGCTGGCTCAAGGACAGGTTCGGGGTGTCATGGCAGGTCGTCCCCACCGAACTGCCCGGACTGCTCGCCGACCCCGACCATGAGAAGGCGGCCCGGACGACCCGCGCCCTGTTCGCGATGACGAAGCCCGACATCGGCGCGCTGCGCGCCGCGTACGCGGGGGAGTAGCCCCGGCCGGGACCGGTCGCGGGGGTCGGCGGTTGTCAGTAGCGCAGTACGCCCGCGATCCGGCCCAGGTCCGCGAGGGTGCCGTCCGGCAGGAAACGTACGGTGGCGCCCGTCGCCAGGCAACGCTCGACGATCTCGTCCACCAGGTCCTCGCGGGAGTCGAGATCGTCATGCCTCGCGGGCATCAGATGGTGGCCGTCGTCGCGTACCGTCACCCGGTAGTTCTCCTCCACGGCCAGCAGGTCCACCCGGCCCTCGGTCGCGTTGCGCCACACCTCGTCGGCCCCGGCGGCGAACTCCCGGCGGCCCCGCGCCCGGTCGAGGTCCCGCAGCACCGCGCCGTTCTCCGCCTCCTGCCGCGCGGAGTGGAACGGCAGCACCGCCTGCCACACCAGCTCGGGCGGCCCCTGCGCCAGGCCCCCGTGCGGCACCCGGAACATCTCGCCCGCACCGCCGTCCGACGCGCCGCCGACCTCCGCGAGGGTGGTCAGCGCCGCCGCCTCCCCGGCCGCGTACAACGGGCGGGGGTGGTCCGCGAGTACGGCGGCCATGGCTTCGTCCGCCCGGCGCAGAAACGCCCGGGTCGCCTCGTCGCGGAAGGTGCTGGGCAGGTCCCCGACGCGTTCCTGACGCTCCGCGTCGGGGTCCGCGAGACTTCTGACCAGCGGGAACGGGCCGGTGCGGACCTCGCTGACCCGCTCGGCGCGGCCGTCCCACAGCGAGATGTGGTCGGCGGAGACCGCGAGGACCCAGTACGGGCGATCGGCGAGGTCCGCGGCGACCAGGTTCCGGGTCAGGAACGTGTCCGACAGCACGACGCGTTCGGGGACCGCGCGGTTCAGGTACCAGACCTGGTGCTCGCCCGGCGCGGCGAACACGGCGAGGCCGTCCTCCGCGAGGGCCAGGTCGGTGGCGGCGACGGCCTGGTCCAGCTGGTCGGCGATGTCCGCGGAGCGGGCGCGGGTCGCCGCGGGGTCGGCCCGCAGCCGGTTCTTCGCCTCCGCGACGAGGTTGCGCAGACGTACGTGGTCCTGGGCGTGGTGGGGTTCGCGCCGGTGCGTGGGCATCAGCAGGGACAGCGCGGGGTAGGGGCGCGGCTCCCGGAGCCGCGCCAGCGTTCGGGGGTCGAGCCGTGGGTGCATGTCCGCCTTCGCTTGCGCTTCTGAGGTCTGTCCGGGTGGGCGCACTTGTCCTTGTGCCGTCGTTCGTGGGGTGCGCAGTTCCTCGCGCCCCTGGGTACTCGGTGCTGGGCGCGACTGTTCCCTGTGCCGTCGCTCGGTGGTTTCGCGGTTCCTCGCGGGTCGCCTTCGCTTGCGCTTCCTAGGTCTGTCCGGCGGGGCGTACTTCGTTGCTGTGCCGTCGTTCGTGGGGTGCGCAGTTCCTCGCGCCCCTGGGTACTCGGTGCTGGGCGCGACTGTTCCCTGTGCCGTCGCTCGGTGGTTTCGCGGTTCCTCGCGGGTCGCCTTCGCTTGCGCTTCCCAGGTCTGTCCGGCTGGGCGTACTTCGTTCCTGTGCCGTCGTTCGTGGGGTGCGCAGTTCCTCGCGCCCCTGGGTACTCCGTGCTGGGCGCGCTTGTTCCTGTGCCGTCGTTCGGTGGGTTTGCGCAGTTCCCCGCGCCCCTGTCGGGGCGCTGCCTGGCTGGTGTTGTTGTTCGGGTGCGGGTCGCCCTCGTTTTCGCGCAGTTCCTCGCGCCCCTTTGGGGCGCGTTCTGTTTGTTCTTCGGGGCGGGGACGGTCGGGATTTTCCGTCCTCGCTCCAACGCGATTTCCGCCCACCCCCTTGCCTAGCCGGGCGGGTGTGCGGGGAGAGGGGTGCTCCTTCGGTCAGCCCTGCGCGCCGAGGTGTTCGGCCAGTTCCTTCTCGTCCTCCGCGTTCAGCGAGGTCTTCAGCAGCCTTCCGCCGAACGGCTGCATCGCGTCGGCGAACTTGTCCTCCGTGATCTTCGCGGCCATGATCACCACGGCCGCCGCCCCCGGCTTCAGCATGGACTGCACCTGCCCCCGGAACTCCTCGTCGATCCCGGACTTGCTGAGCTTCCCGAACAGCCCGCCGAACGCGGCACCCGCCAGCAGGCCGAACGCCGGGACGAGGAAGAGCAGGCCGAAGATCGTGCCCCACAGCGCACCGGACGCGGCCGAGACCCCGACGATCTTGCTGGGCGTCTCGACGTGGTTCTTGCCTTCCTGGTCGACACTGACCACCGCCAGTCCGGAGAGATCGACCACGAAGTCCTTCTGGAGTTTCTGGACCTCTTCGTACGCCTGATGGGCGACCGCTGGATCCTCGTACCCGATCACGATGAGTTCGGACATGGTGTGCCTCCTTGGCGGTGATTGTTCACGGTCACCGGCGACCGGACCGACATATGCACCTTATGTCCGTTCTGGGGGTCGGGCATATGGGTCAGATGTGGGAGGGCTCGGATGTGCGGGGGTGTCGGCCGTCCGGGGCGGGGTGCGGTCTCCGGGTCCGGCTTCGCGTGGTTACGATGCGTCATGCCCACTCGTACCGCGCTGCTCGCCGGGGCCACCGGCCTCGTCGGCGGCCATCTCCTCGCCCGGCTGCTGGCCGACCCCCGCTACGACCGGGTCACCGCCCTGGTCCGCCGCCCCCTGGACCGCGAACACCCACGCCTCGACGTACGGATCGTGGACTTCGCCACGCTCACCGCCGACGAGGTGCCCGCCGTGGACGATGTGTACTGCGCGCTGGGCACCACCATCAGGAAGGCCGGGTCGCAGACGGCGTTCCGCGCGGTCGACCATGACGCCACGCTCGCCGTCGCCGACCGTGCCCATGGAGCCGGGGCCCGTCGGATCGCCCTGTGCTCGTCGGTCGGCGCCGACCCCGCCTCCCGGAACTTCTACCTCCGGGTCAAGGGGGACGTCGAACGCGACATCATCGCCCTCGGGTACGACAGCACCCTGCTCTTCCGGCCCTCCCTGCTGCTCGGGGAGCGGACCGAACAGCGCACCGCCGAACGCCTCGCCGCCCGGCTCGGCCCGGTGTTCGGCCCCCTCTGCGCCGGACCGCTGCGCCCGTACCGCCCGGTCGCCGCCGGACGGCTCGCCGCCGCGATGGTGAACGCCCTCGCCACCGCCGAGCCCGGTACCCGCGCCCTCACCTACGAGGACATCGTCCGCGCCTCCGAAGCCCGCTGAGCCCGCCGGATCAGGACGGCAGCGGTCCGCCGCAACGCGCGCAGCAGCGGTCCTCGCGGCCCGGGGCGAGCCGTCCGCACTCCTCGCACACCCGGTGCAGCAGACACGCGGCTTCCCCGCCCATGTCCGGCGCCGGGGCGCGGGCCGCCTCCGCGTCGGACTGTCCGTGATCGTTCGCCGCCATGCGTCCCCCGGTCTCCCGTTCCGTGTCCGGGTGCGCGCCGGTCGCCGCCACCCGCCCTGTGTCCGACGGTACGCGGGACCGGCTCCCGTCTCCGGCGAACGCTGTTCGGGAGTCTTTTCGGTCAGGGTCAGTTACCGCGTGAAGTGGCGAACGCGCTGGTGGAGTGGGTGAGTTGAGTCTTCGGTCAACTCGTGGGGCGCCCGGGACCGCACACTGGCCGAATCGGAGTGGTGACATACAGTCATGGCGTGAACTAAAGAAGAGGGGGTACACGACGGCGACGACGCGCATGCGACGAGCGGCCGTCCATGTGCCATGTCCTGAACCGCCCCCGGAGGTGACCATGCATGACGAATTCCTGTGCCACGTCACCGCCTACGGTGTCTGCGGTGGCCAGTGGGTCGGCGTGCCGCTCGGTACCTACCGGGCCCCCACCCTGCCACTGGCCCTGTGGTGGCTGCGCGACCGGGCCCTGTGGATCGCGGCCCGCCTCGATCCCCTCCCCGAAACCGCCGCCTTCCCGGAAGGTTCGCTGACCCCCGTCGGCGCTGACACGGCGGATGTACCGGCCGTGCTGCGTGACTGGTGCCACGACACCTACCGGCAGGACCGGGTCGCGGAGGAGCTCTCCCAGGGGCGGCTGATGCGATTCTCCGCCCAGGACGAGACCACGGAGTACGAGCTGATGGCGGAGTCCGTGGACACCCTGCGGATGCGCCGGATGCGCGACCCGTACGCGATGTCCGCCGGCGCGGCCCGGTGGTGAGCGCGCACGCCGGCCGCCTGGTCCGGAGGGCCGTGGCCGGCGGCACCGGACCGGGCGGGGCCGACGGGTCAGGCCCGCGGTGGCTGCTGGCCCCGGTCCTGGTCGCCGAGCCGGTCCTTCAGCGCGTCCTGGCCCTTGTCGACCTGGCCCTGGTACTTGCCCTGCGTCCTGTCGTCGATGGCGTCTCCCGCCTTGTCGACGCCCTTCGACGTCTGGTCCTCATGCCCCTTGAGCATGTTTTTGAGCTTGTCCATCATGGACATGAGCCCACCTCCCTAGAGGGTTGTTCCGTCTTCAGCTTCACCCGCCCGGGCCACTCCCGCATCCGCGCGCGTCCCCGCTGGTAACTTCTCACCATGAGCAGCGCAGCCGAGCCGCCGACCGTGGCGGTCCCGCTGGACACCCCGCCCCGGGTCGCGAGCCTCGGCACCGGGGTCCACGGCACCCACACCACGACCGACGTCTTCCGGCTGCCGGACCTGTGGCAGCTCCACCTCTACACGTACAGCGCCGAACTCGTCGTCGGCGGTCTGTCCCACACCATCCGGCCCGGCCGGGTCAGCCTGGTGCCGCCCGGCACCGAGGTCCGCTACCGCTACCGGGGCCGCTCCGAGCACCTGTTCGTCCACTTCGCCCTGCCCGGCACCGGGGGGTCCACCCGGGTCCCCCTCCTCCAGGACGCCGGGGCCGAGACCCCGGCCCTCACGGGGCTGCTGCGCCAGGCCGTCGCCATCGCCCCGCGCAACCCCGTACGGGCCGCCGCCGAGGTGTGGACGGCACTGTGGCGGGTCGCGGAACTCGGCGCGCCCGGCGGGTCCGCCCAGGCGCCCGGCCCGGTCGCCGCCGCGATCGCCCATGTCGAGGCACATCTGGCGGGCCCCCTCGCGGTGCCCGACCTGGCCCGGGTCGCCGGGGTCTCGCACAACCATCTGACCAGGCTCTTCCGCGCCGAGACCGGCCGTACGGTGGTCGCCTACGTCCGTGCGCGGCGGATGGCCCGCGCCCGGCATCTGCTGCGCGAGTCGACGCTCACCGTCCGCGCGGTGGCCGACGCCGTCGGCATCGCCGACCTCCAGGCGTTCAACAAGGCGTGCCACCGGGAGTTCGGCGCCTCGCCCCGCGCACTGCGCGCCGCCGCCCGCGCGTCCGGCGGGGATCAGCGCAGCCCGGTGCCCTGATACAGGTCCAGCTCGCCGTCCAGCTCCACGGCGAGGACGGTGGCGCACGGATCGACGTCCCCGGGCCCCGGCGCGTCGATCCAGGTCATCCCGGGCACCTCGTGCAGCCCGCCGACGACCCGGTGCCCCAGCTCCGCGCCCGTGCCGAGCACGCTCACCCGCTTCACCGGGGTCCGCAGCCCGCGTACCGTCACCGACTCGCGCGGTACGTCGAAGCACATCAGGTACAGGGTGCGGCGGTCCGCCGAGAGGGTGCTCGGTCCGTAGTGGTGGCCCGGCGGCAGGCCCGCGACCGTGCCGTGCACGGCGTCCGCGTGGGCGCGTATCCAGTCACCGAGGCCGGTGAGCCGCTCCGTCTGCGCGGCCGAGATCGTGCCGTCCTCCCGGGGCCCCACGTCGAGCAGCAGATTGCCGCCCATCGCGATCGTCTCCGTGAGGTAACGCACCAGCAGCGCCACGGACTTGTGGTTGTCGTCGCCCTGCCGGTACCCCCAGGAGTCGTTGACGGTCAGACACAGTTCCCAGGGGCCGTCCGGGGCCCGCACCGGCAGTCCCTGCTCCGGGGTCGCGTAGTCGCCGTGTCCCGTCAGCCGGGCGTTCGCCATGGTGTCCGGGGCCGCCGCCCGGATCAGCCCCGCCAGTTCGGCCATCCGCCACTGCTCCGGTGACCGCTCCCATTCACCGTCGAACCACAGCAGGTCCGGGCGGTACCGCTCGATCAGCTCGGCCACCTGGCCGTCCCGGTACGCCAGATACCGCGCCCATGCCGCCGGGTCCTCCACCCCGTTCTGTGGGGTGACGTACGCACTGGCCAGGATGTCGTCGTGCGCGGGCGGGTCGGGGTGGACGACCGTCGGGTAGTCGGGGTGGTTCCAGTCCGAGTGCGAGTAGTAGAGGCCCACCTTCAGCCCCCGTTCCCGCAGCGCGTGCGCGTACCCGGCGATCAGGTCCCGGCCCGCCGGGGTGTGCCGGACGACGTCGAGTCCGCCCTGGCCGGAGTCCCAGAGCGCCACCCCGTCGTGGTGGCGCGCGGTGAGAACCGCGTAGCGGGCGCCCGCCCGCGCGAACAGGTCCGCCCACTCGGCCGGGTCGTAGCGCGACGCGGTGAAACGGCCGAGCTGACTCATGTACCGCTCGTGCGGGACCTCGCCGTTGTAGAAGGACCAGGACTCGGCCACCGAGTCGACGGCGTAGACGCCGTAATGGACGAAGACGCCCAACTTCGCGTCACGGAACCAGGGCTGTGTGGACATGCCCGAACGCTAGAGCGGCGGACCGTCCCCGCGCGTGGGTACGGATCACCATCGGTGGTCCATTTTCACCCTATGGAGGAGCCTGGCGAAGGCGACGGGGTGCTGTTCCGACGGGGTCGTGGGGCTTCCGTCCGCGCGGACCGGTGGGCGCGGTCCACCAGCGGTCCGGCGGCCGTCCGTCGGCGGGCGAGGGCCGCGAGACGGCCGCGAGTCGTCCGTGCGACGGTTTGCGGAGGGGGCGTAGCCCCAACCTCAGCAGGAGAGCGCCTTGTTCATGGGCGGGAATCGGTCACGGAGGACGGCATGACGGACGGCACGACGGATGACGGGCGCGACAGGCGCGGTGCGGGCGGCGGTGTGGGCGGGGTCGACGCGGACGGCCGGGA
Organism: Streptomyces uncialis; assembly: GCF_036250755.1. Classification (NCBI taxonomy): domain Bacteria; kingdom Bacillati; phylum Actinomycetota; class Actinomycetes; order Kitasatosporales; family Streptomycetaceae; genus Streptomyces; species Streptomyces uncialis. Next base: position 8,085,156 of record NZ_CP109583.1, read on the forward strand.
CGGGGTGGGGAGCGCGGTCGGCCCCGGCGGCACGGCGGGTGCGCGTGCCGAGGCGGCGATACCGGGGAAGGGCGAGGGCGGCGACCGGACAGGTGGCCGGACGAGTGGTCGGCGCGGCCGGGTGCGGGCGCTCGGCACCCTGCCGGTCGCCGCCGCCGCGCTGACCGTGACCGTCGCCGTCTACATGGCCCTCGTCGCGTTCGGCAACATCACCGACTTCGGGACCAACCAGCAGTTCGTCCGGCATGTCCTCGCGATGGACACGACGTTCAAGGACGAGGACCTGATGTGGCGAGCCGTCGAATCCCCTACGCTCGCCGATCTCGCGTACGTCGCCATCATCGTGTGGGAGACCCTGGCGGCCCTGGTCCTGCTGGCCGCCGGGTGGCTGTGGCTGCGGGCTCTCACGGGCGGCGCCCGGAACGCGCCGGGCACCCAGGACGGCGACGCCCTCGAACGTGCCCGCGCCGTCGCCACCCTCGGACTGGTGATGGTCCTGCTGCTCTTCGGGCTCGGGTTCATCGGTATCGGCGGCGAGTGGTTCGCCATGTGGCAGTCGTCCGACTGGAACGGGCTCGACGCCGCCAGCCGTAACGTCACCCTCGCCGGTCTCGCGCTGGTGGTCGTCAGGCTCCCGGCCGGCCGGGACGGCACCGACCGGGCCCGGTAGCGCGGAGGCGACGTGGCCGGGCGGCCGTGGAGAGGCGACGGCCGGGGGGCGGTAGGGGCGACGAAGCCGGTGGCGGCAGGTGTGGCGAAGCCGGTGGTGTCAGACGCAACTGGCCTGGCAGGCGTACAAGATCGGCCCTCCCGGCACGTCGCGATCGCGGGTCCGCCATACTGATGTCCGTGCGAGTAGCGGTCATGACAGCGGGTTCCCGGGGCGATGTCGCCCCCTTCACCGGGCTGGGCCACGGGCTGGCGCTGGCCGGTCACGAGGTGACCCTCGTGACCCACGCGCGGTTCGCCCCGCTCGCCGCGCGCGCCGGACTGGACTTCCGTCCGCTGCCGCTCGACCCGCGTGCCGTACTCGCCTCCGCGAAGGGCCAGGACCTGCACCGCAGCGGCAGCGGGATCGGCAAGATGAACCGGCTGTTCGCCCTGGTCAGGGAACAGGTCGGGGCACTCGCCGACGACCTCCTGGCAGCCGCCGGGCACAGCGATGTGCTGCTGCTGGCCCCCGCGATCGCCCCGCTCGGCCACGCCGTCGCGGACGGCCTCGGACTCCCGGCCGCCGAACTGCACCTCCAACCCCAGTCGCCCACCCGGGTGTTCGCCCCGCCGCTGCTCGGCGCCCGCTCGTTCGGGCCGCTGGGCAACCGGCTCGGCGCCCACGCGGTGAACGCCGGGCTCGACCGGCTCTTCGCCGACTCCACCCGCGCCCTGCGGGCCCGGCTCGGCGCCCCGCCGGTCGGCGTCCACGCCGCCCGCCGCACCCGGGACCGCCGCCTGCTGCCGGTGCACCACGGCTTCAGCCCGCTGCTCGTGCCCCGCCCCCGCGACTGGCGGCCCGGCCTCACCGTCGACGGCTACTGGTGGTCGTACGATCCCCCGGACGCCGAACTCCCGGACGAGGTCGCGAAGTTCCTCGACGCGGGACCGCCCCCGGTGTACGTGGGGCTGGGCAGCGCGACCGCGCCCGACCCCGAGCGGCTGAGCGCCACCATCGTGGGGGCGCTGCGGGCCGCCGGGCTGCGCGGGGTGATCCAGCGCGGCTGGAGCGGACTCGCCGCGGACGGCGACGACATGCTGACCGTCGGCGAACTCCCGCACTCCGTGCTGTTCCCGCGGACCGCCGCGGTCGTCCATCACGCGGGCGCCGGGACCACGGCGGCGGCGCTGCGCGCCGGGGTGCCCTCGGTGCCGCTGCCCGTGCAGTTCGACGCCGCGTTCTGGTCGGCGCGGCTGCGCGCGCTCGGGGTCGCGCCGGACATCGTGCCGCTGCGGACGCTCACCGAGCGGCCGGGGAGCGCGGACCGGCTGACGGCGGCGCTCGTCCGCGCCACCGCCCAGGACTCGACCCATCGGACCCGCGCCCGCGCGCTGGCCGCGCGGCTCGCCGGCGAGGACGGTGTGCTGCCCGTGGCGCGGACCGTGGAGCGGCTCGCCGCGCGACGCTGACCGGCACCCGCGCGATCCGCTTGACCTCTAGATTGGTTGAGGTTGCAGGCTGTTCCCTGTCGGCGCGACCGGCGCCATCGACGGAGGGACAGCGTCATGTCGGACACCCGCACGACCAGGGACACCGCGAGGAACAAGGTCGTCATCTACGAGGAGGAGGGCGGGGACCCCTCCGTCGATCTCCTGGTGGTCGGGAACACGCACGGACGGACCCGCGTCCGCGCCGTAGGGGACCCGGCCCAGGCCGTCGAACTCGCCGTGCGGCTGGTGGCCGAGGGCGTGGACCGGATCGAACTGTGCGGCAGCTTCGGGGCCGTGTGGCACGCGCGGGTCGCCCGCGCGGTCGACGGCCGGGCCCCCGTCGGCGCGATCTACTACGGCTTCGAGTCGCTGACCCCGATCGCCGCGTACAAGGCCCGGTTCGAGGCGGGCGAGGTGCTGTCCGACGCGTTCCTCGTCGTCCACGAGGGTGCCGACCCCGTCGCCGACCGTGTCGTCCACGCCAAGCCCGGCGGCGGGCGGGTCACGCTCGTCGCCGTACCCGACGAAGAGACCGCCGCCCGGGTGGCCGCCGAGCTGGGCCCCGCGCTCCAGCTCATCGAGTTCTACGGGGTGGGCGGGCCGGACGCGGCGGAACGGGTCATCGAGGCCGTTTCCCCGGCGGGCGTTCCGGTCGGGGTCATGGCGTTCGCGGGGCCGTAGGGGCACGGGCGTCGGGTGGGGCCGGGCAACCGTCGGGTGGGCGGGGGAGTTCACCAAGCGGGTGAAGCTACCAATAGGTAGAATTCGGACATGGCAGAGCGGTCCGGAACCCCGACCGCGCCCGCCCTCGTCGTCGAGACGGACTCGGGCTCCACCGTGCTGACTCCGGACCGCGACTACCACGTCGGGCGGGACCCGCTGAGCGACATCGTCATCGACGACGACCGGGTCTCCTGGCACCACGCGGTCCTGCACGCCGACTCGGACCACTGGACGGTCGCCGACGAGGGCAGCACCAACGGTACGTACGCCGATGGACGGCGGGTCGACGAAGGGGGCGTCGGGCCCGGCAGCGAGCTGCGTTTCGGCAGCCGGACGGACGGCCCCCGCGCCCTGCTCAGCGCCTCCCCGCCGCCCCCGGCCCCACCTGGTCCGGAGCCGACCGGTGCCCGGGGACCGAACGATGCCCCGGCCGACGCCGACGCCGACGCCGACGCCGACGCCGACGCCGCAGAGCCGCCCGATGCCCCGGCCTCGACCGGTGCCGTGGAGCCGCCCTATGCCCCGGCGCCGACCGACGGTACCGAGCGGCTTTCCGGGGTGCACGCGCCCGCCGCCACCGGGACGTTCCGGCGGCCCACCACCGTCCGGCCGATCCCCGTACGGGCCGTGCGGATCGGGCGGGCCCGGGACAACGACCTCGTCGTGGACGACCTGGTGGTCTCGCGTCACCACGCCGAACTGCGGGTGGGCACCGACGGGACCTTCGAGATCGCGGACCTCGGCAGCCACAACGGCACCTATCTCAACGGCAGTCCGGTGACCCGGGCGGCCGTCCTGCCCGGCGACATCGTCGGCGTGGGGCACTCGGCGTTCTGCCTGGTCGGCGACAAGCTTGAGGTGTACGTCGACACCGGCGAGGTCTCGCTGGACGCCCAGGAGCTGACGGTCACCGTCGACCGGGGCCGTAAAACGCTGCTCGACGGGGTGTCGTTCCCGGTCGGGGAGAAATCCCTGCTCGCCGTCGTGGGACCGAGCGGCGCGGGCAAGTCGACCCTGCTGAACGCCCTCACCGGACTGCGGCCCGCCGACCACGGCACCGTGCTGTACGACGGCCGGGACCTCTACCACGACTACGCGGAACTGCGCAGCCGCATCGGGCTCGTCCCGCAGGACGACATCCTGCACGTCCAGCTCACCGTCCGCCGCGCGCTGCGGTACGCCGCCCGGCTCCGCTTCCCGCAGGACACCGCCGAACCGGAACGCCGGGCGCGGGTGGACGAGGTCATCCGGGAACTCGGTCTCGAACAGCGCGCCGACCAGCACATCCACAGCCTCTCCGGCGGCCAGCGCAAACGCGTCAGCGTCGCCCTGGAACTGCTCACCAAGCCCTCGCTGCTCTTCCTGGACGAACCGACCTCGGGGCTCGACCCCGGGATGGACCGCTCGGTGATGCATATGCTGCGCGGTCTCGCCGACGACGGACGGACCATCGTCGTCGTCACCCACAGCGTGCTCAGCCTCGATGTCTGCGACCGGCTCCTCGTCCTCGCGCCGGGCGGCCGGATCGCCTACTACGGACCGCCCGAGGACGCCCTCGGCTACTTCGGCTTCACCCAGTGGCCCGAGGCGTTCGAAGCGTTCGAGACGGACCGCGAACGGGACTGGGCGGGGGACTACCGCGCCTCGTCGTTCCACCGCGGATACATCACCGACGCCACCGCGCGCCCGCCCGTACCGAACGCCGACGGCGTCGCCGCCGTCGCCGCAGCGGTGCCGCCGCCCAAACCGCAGAGCTGGGGCGCCCAGCTCTCCACCCTGGTCCACCGTTACGCCACCGCGCTCAGCGCCGACCGCACCTTCCTGGTGATCATGGTCGCGCTGCCGTTCGTGATGGGTGCCATGGCCCGCGCGCTCGCGGGCAGCAGGCTCACCGCGCAGTCCGCGATGAACGCCCTGCTCATCCTCTGCGTCGGCGGCGTCCTCACCGGCGCCGCCAACGCCGTACGCGAACTCGTCAAGGAACGCGCCATCTACCGCAGGGAACGCGCGGTCGGGCTGTCCAGATCGGCGTACCTGATGTCGAAGGTCGTCGTCCTCGGCACGATCACCGTGCTCCAGTCCGTGGTACTGACCCTGGTGGCGCTGCTCGGAGTCGATCTCGGCGCGCCCGGCGGACAAGGGGTGTTCCTGCCACCGCTGGTGGAGATCGTCCTCGCCGTCGCCCTGCTCTCCTTCACCGCGATGACCCTCGGGCTGCTGGTGTCCGCGCTGGTGCGCAAGGAGGAGGTGACGATGCCGCTGCTGGTGCTGCTCGCCATCGTCCAGGTGGTGTTCTGCGGCGCCCTCCTCGAACTGAACGTGCCGGGCATCCAGCAGCTGTCCTGGCTGGTGCCCGCGCGCTGGGCGTTCGCCGCGATGGCCTCGACGATCGAGCTGGGGCGGATCGTGCCGGGTGCCATGAGCTCCGACGCCCTGTTCCGGCACTCGGCGGGCGTCTGGCTGCTCGACATGGGCATGTTGATCGTGCTGTCCCTCGTCTTCCTGTACGCCGTGTCCCGGCTGCTGCGGCGCCAGGAACCGGCCGTGATGCGTGAGTGACCCCGCCCGGCCCGCCGGGGCGCGGGCCCGCGCCCCGGACCGTCCGGCACCGCGAGGGAGCCGCCGATGACCACCGCCGAGTTCCGTCCCACCCATGTCGTCCCGCCCGGTGGCCTGCCCACCTGGGAGGTCCCGGACACCGACCGGCCCACCGCGCCCCTCGGCGCGCTGCTGCCCGTACAGCTCACCGACCGGCTGGGCGACTGGGGCCGGGTGGTGTGCGCGAACGGCTGGACCGCGTGGGTCGACGGCCGGCTGCTGATCGCGGTCCCCCAGCGGCCGCCCGAGGCGGGCAGCCCCACGGCCCGTACCGCCGACCCCCGGCCGCTGCTCGCGCGCGCCGAGGAGGCCGTCGGACGGTACCGGGCGGCGGCCGGGGAACTCGCGGACGGCCGCCTCGACGTGGAGTCCTTCCACCGCCGCACCCGGGGCTTGCGGGTGGGCATGGTCGTCGACGGGGAGTCCATGTGGCTCTACGACGCCGACCACGAACGGTGGGTGTACTGCGACGGCCGACGGCTCAGCGGATTCGCGGCGGACCGGGCACCGGGGGAGAGCGCGGCTCCGGCGGCCCCCACCGGCACGCCACGGGACCGGGCCGCCGTACGACCGGACCGGGCCGCCGTACGACCTGAGCAGGCCGGGGCGCGACCCGAGCAGGCCGGGGTACCCGAACCCGCGCCGGAACCGCCCCGTCCGCCCGCACCCGCACCCGACCCCGCGCCTGAACCGATACCGACAACACAGGTACCGGAGCCCGAACCCGCATCGGAACAGGCACAGCCACCCGCACCCGCACCCGCGCCGGAACCGGAGCCGACACTCGACCCCGAATTGACGCCCGACCCCGCCCCCGAACCGACCCGTGTCGTCCCCGTCCGTCCCACGCCCCCCTCCCGTCCCCCGCCCCGCGGCTCCGCGCCGCCCCCCACCCGGGTCGTCCGTCCGGTGCCCGGTGACACCGCGGGTCCCGAGCCCGCGTCCGGTCCCGCGGGGGAGGGGACGGACGCCACCCGTCAGGCGTCCGGGCCGCGGGCGGAACCGCGTGCCCGGCCCGGTGGTGACACCCCATGAGACCGGCCGGTACCGACGAGGGGACGAGTGAACACTCCGGGCGTCCCTCGGGACTCCTCGGCCGCCGGATCGCCGGGTACCGCGTCGAGAGCGAGATCGGACGCGGCGGTATGGCCGTCGTCTACCGGGCCAGGGATCTGCGGCTGGACCGGACCGTGGCGCTGAAGCTGCTCGCCCCCGAACTCGCCCGCAACGACACCTTCCGGCGCCGCTTCACCCATGAGTCACGGGTCGCCGCCGCCATCGACCATCCGCACATCGTGCCGGTGTTCGAGGCGGGCGAGCGGGACGGCGTGCTGTACATCGCCATGCGGTACGTCGCCGGACTGGATCTGCGCCATCTCCTCGACCAGCGCGCCGAAGGGGACCCGCTGCCCCCGGCGGCGGTCGTACGGATCACCGCGCAGGTCGCCTCCGCGCTGGACGCCGCGCACGACCACGGACTGGTCCACCGGGACGTCAAACCGGGCAACATCCTGGTCGCCCAGGGCACCGACAGCGACCATCCCGAGCACGTCTACCTCACCGACTTCGGTCTCACCAAGAAGTCCCTGTCGCTGACCGGGTTCACCACCGTCGGCCAGTTCGTCGGCACCCTCGACTACGTGGCGCCCGAGCAGATCTCCGGACGGCCCGTCGACGGCCGCTGCGATGTGTACAGCCTGGCGTGCGTGGTGTACGAGATGCTGGCCGGGGGACCGCCGTTCCAGCGCGACGACGACATGGCCCTGCTCTGGGCCCACCAGTACGACCAGCCGCCGCCGCTCGCCGAACGGCGCTCCGGGGCGCCGCCCGGGTTCGACGCGGTCCTGGCGAAGGCGCTCGCCAAGCGCCCCGACGACCGTTACGGCTCATGTCTGCGTTTCGTGGCCGCCCTGCGCACCGCCGCGACCGGTGCGCGTGCCCCGGCCCTGACCGATCCGGGGGCGCTGCCCGCCGATCTGCCGCCCGGCCCGCCGCCGGTCCCGCCCCGCTGGGCCCGTCCGGCCTTCCGCCCCGCGCCCCGCTGACCGCAAGCGCCGAGCCGCTCAGTCCACGCGCCCGGTGGCCCGCGCGTGCACCCGTGCCGCCGCGCCCCCGAGGAACCCCGTCACCAGACCCCACAGCGCGGCCGTCCCCAATGCCCCCCACAACCGGGGCGACAGCCGCACCTGTCCGCCCAGCCCGCCCCCGAGGTCCCCGATGCCGAGCAGCGACAGCCCGAAGTGGGCGGACACCCGTCCGGTCAGGCACACGATGAGCACCGTCAGCACCAGTGCGATCCCGATACGCAGCGCGAGCCGCCACAGTGCCGTACCGGCCGGTGACCGCCGCGCCATCAGGAAGGCCGCCGCGAGGAGCACCAGCGCCGCGCACGGCACCAGCCACCACGCCCGGGGGTCCCGTTCGGCCAGCGTCCGTACGTTCAGCACGCTCAGTTCGCCGCCGCCCGAACCCCGCAGCACCTCGTCCAGCACCTTCGGCACCGGCAGTCCGAACGGTCCCTCGATCCGTCCGTCCCAGGTGGCGCCGAGCCCGAGCGTGAAGGCGAGCCAGACGAGGTTGGGCAGTCCGAGGAGCAGTACGCCGACGGTGTCGGCGGCGTTGCCCCGGGTCGCGGCGACGACGAGCCCGACGACCAGTCCCGCGACGACATAGGTGAGCAGCACGTCCAGCATCGCGTGCGCGGCGGGCCGCACCGCCCCGTGGAACCGCAGCAGCCGCGGCGGGACCGGTGTCCTGCGGGCGACGAGCAGCGTGATCACGAGCACCCCCGCGAGCCACACCAGTCCGACGAGGACGCTCGTCCCGACGTCCCCGGCGAAGCCGACGGTGGGGGCGATCCCCAGCAGATCGCCGAGGTCGCCGATGGCGCCGTCACCGATCGAGACCCTGAACTCCTGCCGGGCGAAGAGGGCGAGGGCGACGAGCACGACCACCCACGGCACGGCGATCCGCGCCGCCCAGCCCGCCAGCTCGCGTTCCCCGACGACGGCGCGGTGGCGCAGCGGTACGAGGAACCCCGCCCCGAGGACCAGCGCCCCGGCGAGGGTCACCGACAACGGCAGCACGCCGAGGTCGCCCTGGGCGCCCGCGAGGCCGCCGGCGTCCCCCGACAGATCGATGTCCCCGCCCACGGCCATCAGCACGACGGCCGCGACCACCCGGGGGAACGCCGCGCCCGGCAGGGTGTGCGCCCCGGCCGCCCAGAGCCCCGCCGCGGCGACGACGGTCATCACGACCAGCGCGGCGAGCGCGGTCAGCAGGGCCTGGAACCAGCCGTGCGGCGCGGGCCCGGCCACATAGTGGTCGGCTGCCCCGCCGGGTGAAGTCCTGTGGCTCACACGGTCACGCTATGCAGTTCCCGGCCCGTGCGCTCCCCGGACACCGCCGACCGCGCCGGCTTGCGGGCGGGCGCGGGAAGCGGCACACAATGGGCTGGTCGCGGCAGGAAGCGGACGAGGGAGTTCGGCTGTCGCCCGGACATCCGCGGCGGGGCCCGGGGGGTCGTACGAGACCGGGAGCTGAGTGACCGTGAGCGCCGAACCGCCGCCGCCCGACCGCCCCACCGGCCCGTCCCCGTCGGGGGCCCCCGCGGGCCCACCGTCCGGCCCGCCCGCGGGACCCCCTTCGGGCCCGCTCTCCGACCCCTCCCGGCCCGGCTCGCCCTCCGGCCCCACGGGCCCGCCCGCGGACCACCCGTCCGGCCCGCCGTACGGCCATCCGGACGACGGCGCCCACGGCACGACGGGCGGCGCCCCCGCCCCACCGCCGGAACACGACGGCACGCGCCCCGGGACAGGCGACGGCGGGACCACGGACGGCGGAACCGGGGAGGGCGGCGGGAAGGGCGGCGGCGAAGGTGGTGGCCAGGGCGGGGGCGGCGATGGCTCCGGGCCCGGTGGCGCGCCCCCCGCGGAGCCTGGCAGGGGCGGCGGTACGCCCTGGTGGCGCAGCGCCCCCCGGGTGGCCCTGCTGACGCTCGGGGTCGTGGCCGCGGTCGTCCTCGGGGTGGTGCTCACACGTTCGGGCGGTTCCGGCTCGGGTGACGGTCCGTCGGGCGGCGGTGGCGGCGAGGTGTTCCTCCAGGCCGCGGACAGCACCGGCCGGGACCCGTTCACGGAGTCGACCGCGCGGGACAGCAGCCCGCCGCCGAACACCCCGTCGCTGCCCGGCCGGTCGGAGTCCGGCCGGTCCGAGTCCGCGCCGGCCGCCCAGGGGGTGTCGGGCGCCGCACCCGGCCTGTACGGGGGCACCCGGAGGACGGCGAGCTGCGATGTGGAGAAGCAGATCAGGTTCCTCGGTGCCGAGGAGGCGAAGAACAAGGCGTTCGCCTCGGCCCTCGGTATCGCCCCGGACAAGGTGCCCGGCCGGCTGCGCGCGCTGACCCCCGTACAGCTCAGGCTCGACACCCGGGTCACCAACCACGGCTACGTGAACGGCTCCGCGACGGCCTACCAGGCGGTCCTGGAGGCGGGCACGGCGGTCCTGGTCGACGACCGGGGGCTGCCGACCGTCCGGTGCGCCTGCGGAAACCCGCTGACGGAACCGGTCGCCCTGCGCGGCACCCCGAAGGTCGTCGGTGAGCCCTGGCCCGGGTACCGCGCGTCGAACGTCGTCGTGGTGAAGCCCGCGTCCCGGCCCGTGGACACCTTCGTGATCTACGACCCGCACAGCGGCGGCTGGTTCACCCGCGACCCCGGCGGCACGGGTTCGGGCGACCAGGAGACCGCCCCGCCGACGGACGCGACCCCCTCGCCGGACGGTTCGCCCTCCGGCGAGGACACCTCGACGGGTTCCACCGACGAACCCGGCACCCCTTCGGACGGGACCGGAGGGCCGTCCACCGGATCGCCGTCCGCCGAGCAGCCCGGCTCACCGTCCGCCGGGTCCCCGCCGCCCGCCACCGAGGAGCCGCCCCTGACCTCGGGACCGGGTGACACCCAGGCCCCGCCGTCAGGACCGGCGTGACCGCGACCCGGCCAGGACCGGTGTCCAAGACCGGGCGCAGGCGGGTGACCGGAGCGGGCCAGGCGGGTGATGTACGGCCAGGATGTACCGGAATGGGGGGTTATGGGGGGACAGGGTGGGCGCGTCCGTGCCGCACTCGCACCAGGAGACCTGAATGCGCCTCATGCCTCGTCCGCAGCGCCAAGCCGTGCGCGGCCTGGCCCTCACCGCCACCCTCGTCGCCGCCGCGTCCCTGACGACGGCACCGGCCCACGCCCATGAGGGACTCCCGTCGCACCACTGCGTCCTCAACGGGGCGGAGGTACCCCCGGGCCAAGAGGTGTTCGGCACCCCCGGTGACGATGTCATCGAGTGCGAGAACGACGTCGAGAACGTCATCATCTGGGGCGGGGCGGGCAACGACAACATCCGCGTCAAGGGCCTCATCATCGACTCGCAGGTCCTCGGCGGCGACGGCGACGACCGCCTCCAGACCAGCCATCTGCTCCCCCGCGAGGGCCAGGCGTCGATCCGGGCGGGCGCGGGCGACGACACCGTCATCGTGCCCACCGTGATGGGCACCACCGACAACGGCGCCGCCGTCTACGGCGACCAGGGCGCGGACACCATCACCGTCGGCACGGTCTCCGGCTCCCCGGGCCAGCACGCCCGGGGCGGCGGCCAGGTCTTCGGCAACGACGGAGCCGACACCATCTCGGCCGGTGTCATCGACTTCGGCGGCCGGGTGCTCGGCGGCAGCGAGAACGACGTCATCGAGGCCAAGGGCGTCGGCCCGGAGGCGGGCGGTGTCATCCAGGGCGGACCCGGCAAGGACACCATCCGGGGCGCCAAGGACACCGTCCTGCTGGCCGGACCCGGCTGGGGCCTGGTCGACGGCGGTCTCGACGAGGACCAGTGCAAGGTGCAGCACGCCAACCCCGAGCGCGCCCGCAGCACCATCGCCGCCTGTCCCTGACCGGCCGGAACCCGCGCCCCTCCCCGAACTGCGGCCCCTCGGCCGTCACCCCGGGGAGGGGCGTCCGTCGTACGGGTGTTCCCACGCGGCCCCGCGAGGTGGGGCCCCACGGGTGAGCCGGGCCGCCCGGCCGTGACCGAGCCCCCCGCTCGGCCGTTGCTCCGGGCATGACCGCAACCCGACGTATTCTCGCCGCCGTGGCCCTCGCCTCCAGCGTCACCGGACTCACCGTCACCGCCGCGTCCGCGTCCGCGATGGAGGTGCCGTCCGTACTGGGCCAGCTCGACGCGCTGTCCGCGCAGTCGGTGACCCCCGAGCACGCGCACCGGATGCCGACCGTCACCGGTCAGCTCGGCACCGTCGCGCAGGGCGCCTCCCAGCTCAACCAGCTCCGCCAGGTGACCGACCTCGCGGCCCCCGTCACCGGGCTCCTCCCGGCCGTGGAGTACTAGGCCACCCGTACCCGCCGCCCCCCATGCGCCCGCCGCCCCCGGACGGACCCGGTTCGTCCGGGGGCGGCCCGTGTCTCAGATCCCGGCCGCCGCCATCACCGGGATCAGCTGCTCCTCCTCGTACCTCAGATGCGCCTCCAGCTCGGCCGCCAGACGGTCGAACTCCTGGAGCAGGTAACCGGGTTCCGTCTCCGTCGCCGAGACCAGCAGTCGCAGGGACTCCGCCAGCTCCGCTATCTCCTCGTGCTCCCGCGCGAGCCGGTCCATGACCGGCGCCAGCTCCGGACGCCCTGGCGTGAGCTGCGGGAACAGCATCGTGTCCTCGCCCAGATGGTGGTTGCGCAGCCCCTGGCAGACGGTCAGACAGTTCATCCGGAGCTGACCGCCGATCCCCGCGCCCGAAGAGGTGATCTCCTCGCGGATCATGGCGAGTTCACGGCGGAACCCGTCATGGACGACCTTCATCCCCTCGGCGAACGACTCCGCGTTCAGCCGGTGCGCATCCTCGACCGCCCGCAGCACCACGACCGGGATGACCCGGTCGGTCTTGCGCTGGTACTCGGCCCAGCCGTCGTCCGCCTCGACCGCGCGGGCGAACATCCGGTCACGGTCCTCGCCGGTCAGCACCTCGGCCTCGGCCTCGTAGGTGAAGACCCCGTCCTCCACGGTCACCCTCGGCTCGGCCACGAGATTGTGGTACCAGTCGGGATGCCGGTCCGCGCCACCGGCGGACGCGATGACGACCACCTGCCCACCGCCGTCCGGCAGACAGCCGACGGGGCTCGTACGGGGGACGCCGCTGCGCCGTCCGGTGGTCGTCAGCAGGAGCAGTCGCGCTCCTTCGAACCAGCCGCCGACACGTCCCTGGTTGGCGCGGAACTCTTCGATGATCCGCTCATTGAACTCGTTGGGCATTCGCTGCTTTCCGCTCGGTTCTTCTCGCCGCTGAACAGGGCACACGGCCACCCGGGCAGGGCTGCGGGGACGCGACGGGATTCCGGCGCGCCCGGCTGCCCCGGCAGGGGTGGGCGGTGCTCAGGGGAAGGGGAAACGCACCTGACCGGTGCGTGAGAAGAAACGAGCGGCGGGGCTCTCGCCCGCCCCGGAGTCACTCCGAGGCCGGGTGCCCTACTCGTGCGCGGCGCGAAGCCGACCCGGCAGTCATACGGACGACCCTAGCGGCCACCCCGTCGGTCGAACAACCCGATGATCGCCCCGCATTCGGGTCTCTTCCGAGGGCGCGGGGACCGGGTCCGGTCGGCGCCCCCGAAGCGGCGCCGGAACCGCGTACCCCGTCCGTCACCCGCGATCGGTCCAGGAGACGGTCGGCCGGGCGGGGTCCTCCTCGGCGAGCGCGGCGCCGGTTCAGCGGTTCAGCGGGGACATGTCCGTGTAGCGGTCACCCGAGGGGGCGGAGAGTGCCGCGAGGCGGGTGAGCTGCTCGGGGGTGAGGGTGAGGGCGTCGGCCGCCACGTTCTCCTCCAGCCGTGACACCCGCTTCGTCCCGGGGATCGGGGCGATCGTGTCGCCCTGCGCCAGCAGCCACGCGAGCGCCGTCTGCGCGGGTGTCGCGCCCGCGTCCCGCGCGATCGCCTCGACCTCGTCGGCGATCCTCAGGTTCTGCTCGAAGTTCGCCTCGCTGAACCGGGGGTTGTCCTTGCGGAAGTCGGTGTCGTCCAGCTGGTCACGGCTGCGGATACGCCCCGTCAGGAAGCCCCGGCCGAGCGGCGAGTACGGGACGAAGCCGATGCCCAGTTCCCGGGTCAGCGGCAGGACGTCCGTCTCGGGGTCCCGGGTCCACAGCGAGTACTCGGTCTGGAGGGCGGCGACCGGGTGGGCCGCGTGGGCCCGCCGGATCGTCTCGGGTCCCGCCTCGGACAGCCCCACATACCGGATCTTGCCGTCCGCGACCAGCTCCGCCAGAACGCCCATGGTCTCCTCGATCGGGGTGTCCGGGTCGACGCGGTGCTGGTAGTAGAGATCGATCCGGTCCGTGCCGAGCCGCCGCAGCGACCCCTCGACGGCCGCCCTGATGTTGCGCGGCGAGCTGTCGGGACCGCGCCGCGCGCCCGGACCCGAGTGCGACAGGATGCCGAACTTCGTGGCGAGCACGACCTCGTCCCGCCGGTCCGCGAGAGCCCGTCCGACCAACTCCTCGTTGGTGTAGGGCCCGTACACCTCCGCCGTGTCCAGCAGGGTGACACCGAGATCGATGGCCCGGTGGATCGTCCGCACCGCCTCGGCCTCGTCCGTACCGGCGCCGGTGTAGAACGCCGACATACCCATACAGCCGAGGCCGATCCGGGATACGTCGAGCCCGCCCAGGGAGACGTGTCGCATGGGGGTTGCCCTTTCAGGGGAGGGACAGCGCGGGAGGGCCACCGTGCCAGAGCCCGGCCCGGCCGTGCCCCCGACATGCCGGAATGCTGACACACGCCACAACACCGGGCGACCGGGCCCGGCGCAGGTGGGTGCGGGCGGAGGCGGGGCGGGTCCGGTGCCGGGCGGCGCGACCGGCCGGTGACGGGCCGCCGTGGCCCGGCCTCCCGACGGCCTGCGTGGCCCGGTTCGTGGTGAGCACGGTCCGGACCGCCGCCGCTCGTCAGCCGCCACGGGCCTCGTACGCCGTCCTGGGGAGCGGCCGTCACCGACCGGCGGACGTCCCTGCCTATGCTGTTCGGCGTGGTGAAGAACTCCCCGGCCGGCGGGCGGGCACATCCGGGGCGGGCCCTGCGGTCCGTGGACCTCGCGCGCAGCGCCGGGGTCTCCACCCAGCAGATCCGCAACTACGAGGACGCCGGGGTACTGCCCCCGGTCCCGCGCAGCGAGTCCGGGTACCGGCGCTTCGACGAGGGGCACCGGGGCGCCCTGCTCACCTACCGGGCGCTCGCCCGGGGCTACGGTCCGGACCGGGCCCGCGCGGTGATGCGGGCGGTCCACGCGGACGACGTGGCGCTGGCGCTGAGCCTCCTCGACGCCGGACACGCGGCCCTGCACGAACAGCGCCGGGACATGCTCGCGGTGGGCGAGGCGCTCGCGGCGGTCGCAGGGGAGGACCCGGACCGCTCGCGGGCCGGGGTACCGCGCGGCGGGCTGCGGATCGGGGAGGTCGCCGCCCGGCTCGGGGTGCGCACCTCGGCGCTGCGGGTGTGGGAGAAGGCGGGTCTGCTCTCCCCGGTACGTGAACCCGGCACGGGATACCGCTGGTTCGGGCCCGAGGAGGTAAGGGACGCCCGCATGATCAGGATGCTGCGCCAGGGCGGCTACCGGCTGCCGCGCATCGCGCGCGTCCTCGACGGGCTGCGGCGCACCGGCAGCGCGGAGGCGCTGCGGGAGGCCGTCGCGGAACGCGGACGGGAACTGTCCCTGCGCTCCCGGGCGATGCTCGCGGGGGCGAGCGGGCTGCACGACTACCTCGCCGGGCGCGACGGGGAACGGGCGGACGCGGGGGACAGGGGTGACGCGCGGGATACGGGTGACGGAGGACGCGGTGACGCCCGGGAGAACGGGTGACGCGTCGGACACGAGCCCTGTGACGGATACGGCGGGTACCGGGGTCAGGACGGATACGGCGGACACCGGAGTCGCGGCGGGGGCGGCGGACACCGGGGCTGTGCCGGATTCGGCGGGCACCGGAAAGCGGGCGGCCCCGCCCGGGTGATCGGGATCGTCACCCGGGCAGGACCGCCCGCCGGTGGGGTCGGCGCGCCTCCGCGTCGGCTCAGACCGAGGCCGGGCCGCTCGTCCCGGAGTCCGGTCCGTTCGCCGTGGCCGTCCGGCGGCGCCTCACGAGGACCGCCCCGGCCGCGGTCAGGGCCGCCGCCGCTGCCGCGGCCGACAGGACCGTCGTCCCGGTGGAGGCGAGCACACCGCCACCGCCACCGGTCGTTTCGACGCCGCCCGAGCCCGTGGAGCCGCCCGCGCTGCCGCCGCCGCCGACCGAACCGCCGGAGCCGGAGCCGCCGGTGGAGCCACCGGTGCCGCCGCTGTCCCAGCCGCCGGCCGAACCCCCGGCCGAACCGCCACCGTCGGCGCCGCCGCTGTCCGAGCCGCCGTCGGTCGAACCCCCGTCGGTGCTGCCGCCGTCCGTACCGCCGTCCGTGGTCCCGCCCTCGGTGGAACCGCCGTCCGTACCGCCGTCGGTGCTGCCGCCGTCGGTGCCCGTGGTGGTGCCCGCGGTGGTGTCCTGCTCCTTCTCGACGGTCAGGGTCACCGGGTAGGTGCGGGTCGTCCCCGCGTCGTTCTTGAACTCGGCCCGGTACTTGTGGCCGTTCTGGGCGAGCTCGGCGGTGAAGGCCAGGGTGGCGGACGTCGCGCCTTCGACGTCCTTCCAGGTGGTGCCGTCCGTGCTGATCTGCCAGCGCCGCGCGGGCTCCGGGGTGCCCTCGGCGCGCGCGGTGAACGTGACGTTCTCGCCGGGCTCCACCGACACATCGGCGGGCGCCTCGGTGACCTTCGGGGACACCCGCCGGACCAGCTTGAGGACCTTGCCCTCGGCCGGGTGGGTCACGTACACGACCGCGCCGCCCGCCTCGACGGTGACCGCCGCCGCGCCCACCTGGCCGTGGTTGCCCGGCAGCGACACCGGCTCGGTGGTCCGCGTGTGGTCGGTGGTGTCGTAGGTGGTGAGCGAGCCGTTGTTGTCGTTGCCGGGCTCGTTCAGGTCACCGCGGTCCTGCCGGACCACGAACGCCTGTCGGCTGGATTTGTCGAAGGCGACCGCGATGGCCTGGTCCGAGTCCGTGATCTTCTTCACGGGCTTTCCGTCCGGACCGAGGACCAGGATCGTGCCCCCGGTGCCCAGCCAGACGGCACCGCTCTCCGGGTCGACCTCGATGACGCCCGTGGCGTCGCTCGCGATGTCCGGTACGTCGATGGTGTCCTTCAGGGTGAGGGTCGCGGTGTCGACCCGGTACAGCTTGCCGCCGGGGAAGTCCGCGAACCACACCGAGCCCCGGGCGGTGTCCACCGCGAACCGGCTGCCGCTCTCCAGGGTGAGACTGCGCAGGGTGGCGCCGTCCTTCGGGTCGATCTCGGAGAGTTTGCTGCCCTGGGCGACCAGGACCGCGGTCGGGGTGGAGGTGCCCGGACCCACGTCGTGGACGGTCCCGCCGGCGGCCAGCCATACGCCCCGCATGGCGGTGTCGCCCTGCTTGGCGCTGCCGATGCCGCGCAGCGGGTACTGGAAGCGCGCCCCGTCACCGGCCAGCGGGCCGATGAACCGGGAGACCGACGACGCGCGCGGGGTGCCCAGGTTGCCGGGAGCCTGGTTGAGGTGCGCGAGCGCCTTGCCGTCCTCGGGGTCGAGGACGTACAGCCCGCGCTCGTCGATGTCCGCGGTGTCGGCGAGGTTGTCGGAGCCGACGTAGAGCTTCTTCGACTCGGGGTGGAGCAGCACGTCCAGCGGCTTCCCGGCGGTGGTGAACTCCGCGGTCCGGTGGTACGACACGGTGCCCGGGGGGACGCCGACGCCTTCCCCGCCGGGCGGCGGTCCGGCCGCGAAGGTGACCGGGATACGGACGTCCTGCGAACGGTCGCCCAAGCCGCGGTGGTCCACCCGGGTCACCACCGAGCAGGCGACCTCCGCACAGTCGACCGTCGTGCTCTTCGCCTCGATCTGGAGCTCGACGTCGAAGGTGCCGCCCGGCCCGAACGCCGTGGCGAGTTCTCCCGCGTGGGAGTCCCCCTTGGGCACGATCCAGGCCGACGACTTCGAACCGCCGGTCATGTCGACGCCGCCCGCACAGGGGGAGGGGGCCCGGCCGGGGCCGTTGTCCTTGCAGACGGCGACGTAGACGCCCTTGGTCTCGTCGTAGTCCTTGCCGGTGATCCTGATGGTCTGGCCGGCGGGGTTCAGGTCCTTGGTGACCGACGCGGAGAGTTTCTGGCCGCCGGAGCCCGTGCCGGTGCCGGGGGTGTCGGCGGCGAGGACGGGGCCGCCGGCGCCGATCGAGACCGCGAGCACGGCCGCCGAGCCGAGCGCGGTGGACGCGATCAGGGCCGGGGTGCGGCGTCTGCGGCCGTCGCGGGAACGCGGGGATGAGTTGTCTGTCATGGCTTCCTTGTCGTACGGGACCGGCGCACGCGCCGAAGGGCGGGCCCCGGCACGGAGGTGCCGGAACCCGCCCGGGGCTTCGCCTTCAGGGTCTTTCGTCCGGATCGGGCGGGAGCGGGCCCCGGCGGGACGCGGACAAGAGGTCCTAGGAGAAGGTCACCGGGATGTGGACGTCGTACTTGCGGTCGTTGCTGTCGGTGTGGTCGGCACGTGTCACGATGGCGCAGTCGACCGTGTCGCCGCAGACGTTGCCGCCGCCCAGATCGGCCTTGATGTGGATGGTCGCGGAGAACTTGCCGCCCGTGCCGAAGGTGGAGCTGTTCGGGAGGAGGCCGCCGCCGAAGTTGGACACCCAGTACGAGGCGCCGGTGGTCCCGGCCTCGTCCTGGCCGCCCAGACACGGGGTCGGCTTGTTGGCGCCCTGCGTGCCGTTCACCGCGCACAGGCCGACGTAGATGCCCTGCCACGAGTTGTAGCCGGTGCCCGTCACCGTGACGTTGGCGCCGGTGGCCGCCGCCGTGTTGGGGCCGGTGATGGACAGGTTGTAGGTGGTGGACCCGTCGACGATCGTGCGGCTTCCGGTCGCCGCCGAGGCGGAGGAAGCGAGACCGAGTGTCAGCGCGGCGGCCGAGAGGACGGCGATGCCGGCGCGGGCGGCGGTACGGGTGGAGAGCACAGCACTCATCCTGTGAGCACCTTTCTGAGCAGCGAGGATCGGGCTCCGGATGGCTCCGGTTCACCCGTTCGGCTTAGGTAAGGCATACCTAAGTTGATGCTGGGTGAGTTGTCAACAGGCGGTAAAGGAACCGCAACGCGGATGTGTGCCCGCCGGGTTGGCGCGAGGCTGTGGGGTAGCTCCGCCGGTCCCGGCCGCCGGGGCCGGTTCCCCGGGAAGCCCCGTCGGGGCGAACCGGACGGCGGCGCCCGTGTCGCTCATATGTACCGAATCGGTGACAAGCGTCCGGGCTCTGTGACAGGTGGCGGTCGCGTACAACGGCTTCCGTGCGCGGCGGGTCCAACAATGCGTGGTGCCGGGGAGATCCGGTGCGCGGCACGGCTCGTGGCCATGGGCCACGGGGTGCGGAACCGACGCGCGAACGGCGCGCGCGGGGAGGGGAGAGTTTCACATGGGGGACATGCGCAGAAGGGCCGGCGTCGCCTTGGGGGTCGCCGGGCTGATGGCTCCGCTGGCGCTCGCGCTCGGTGCGGCTCCGGCCGCGGCGGCCGCGTCGTGCACCACACAGGCGGGCCCGTACCAGAAGAAGGTCGAGAAGTTCCTCGGGCGGCCGGTCGACGGCCGTCAGTCGGCCGCGGACTGCAAGGCGGTCCAGGCGTTCCAGAAGAAGCACGGCATCACCCCGGCGGCCGGCTACGCGGGCTCGGTGACCTGGGGCGTCATGGATCTGATGAACAAGCAGAAGGCGGTCGGCGACAAGCCCAACCGGGACCGCAAGTGTCCCACCAACAGGGGCCGGATCGCCTGCGTGAACCTCACGCTCCAGATCAGCTGGATCCAGGACGGCAACACACTCAAGTACGGCCCTGTGCCCGTCCGTACGGGCCGCGACGGCTCCGAGACCCGCACCGGCGCCAAGAAGATCACCTGGCGCAACATCGACCACCACTCCAGCCTGTACGACGTCGCCATGCCGTACGCGCAGTTCTTCGACGGCGGTCAGGCGTTCCACTCCGCGGCCGTCAGCATGTGGAACGCGCCCGGCTCACGCGGCTGTGTCAACCTGCGCCCCGCGGACGCCAAGAAGTACTGGTCGATGCTGAGGAACGGCGACGACGTGTTCGTGTACGGCCGCAAGGCCGGTACCTGACAGACCGTCAAGTCCAGGTACGCACAGGTCCCGGGAGCCCGCCAAGGGCCCCGGGACCTGTGCTGTGGGTACCGGTGTTCCGTACCTGTGTGGGCGGGGTCACCGGACCGTGGCCGCTTCCACGGTCCGGTGACCCCGCCCGGTTCTCCGGGCCGCCCACGACGTCGGCCCGGAGAGACCTGAGGAAGCGTCAGCGGCCTTGCAGGGCCTTCACGTTGTCGCCGAAGGTCCAGTTGCGGGAGCCGTCCCAGTTCAGCGACCAGGTCATCAGACCCTTGAGGGCGCCGTTGTACCGGTTCCACGCCTGGCCGACCAGGGAGGGCGACATATGGCCCCCGCCCGCGCCGACCTGTGCGGGCAGACCGGGCACCTGCTTGTCGTACGGGACCCGGATGGTGGTGCCCTGGATGACCAGTCCGCGGTTCAGGCAGTCCGTCTGCGCGGCGAAGCCCGCGACGGTGCCCGCGGAGTACGAGTCGCCGGAGCAGCCGTACATGCTGCCGTTGTAGTACTGCATGTTCAGCCACCACAGGCGGCCGTTGTCCGCGTACTTCTTGATGACGGGCAGGTATGAGCCCCAGATGGAGCCGTAGGCCACGCTGCCACCGGTCACGTACGCCGTCTCGGGGGCCATCGTCAGACCGAAGTTGGACGGCATCTGCGCCAGTACGCCGTCGATGATGCGGATGAGGTTGGACTGCGAGGACGACAGGGTGTTGATGTTGCCGCTGCCCACCAGCCCGGTCTCGATGTCGATGTCGATGCCGTCGAAGTTGTACTTCTTCAGGATCGGGACGATCGTCGCCACGAAGCGGTCCGCGACCGAGCTGGAGCTGAGGTCGATGCCCGCCGCGGCCCCGCCGATGGACATGAGGATCGTCTGCCCGGACGCCTTCGCGGCGCACATCTGCTCGGGGGTGGGGACCTTGACGGTGTTGTCCATACCGTCCTCCCACAGGACCGTCCCGTCGGAACGGATCACCGGGAAGGCCGCGTTGAGGACGTTGTAGCCGTGCTGCCCGATCCTGCTGTCGTCGATCGGTATCCAGCCGAGCGGGGGATGGACGCCGTTCGCGGCGCCGTCCCAGTTCTCCCAGTAGCCCTGGAGGACCTTGCCCGTGGGTTTCGACTTCACCGCACAGGTGGTGGCCGCCGCGCTTTCGGGGGCGGCGTTCGCCGCGGGCGCCACGACGCCCAGCAGGGGGACCGCGCTCGCCAATGCCGCGCCGATACCGAGCAGCCGCAGCTTGCGGCCGATGGTGCCGATCATGCTGAACTCCCTTCGCACCGTGACGCGCCCGTGTGGGGTGGGCGCGCCCCGGAAGAGGTCGGCAGGAGGGAACGATCGCTCAAGGACACGCTGACCTCCTGGGTGGGGGGAACCTGGAGACTTACGCGGAACGGTGAGGGAGGAGGGGTGGTGAGGGTGCTGCGGGGGTGGGGGTCGTGCGGGGTCCCGGTGGGGTGGGACGGGCCGTGGTGGTGCGTGGGGGTACGGCCCTGGAACATGGGGTCGGGGGAGGGTGCGAGCCCATACCGTAAGTTGGTCCAGACCTGTCGTCAATAGGTCTGGACCAAAACGGAGAAGGGTGCTCCGAACGCCGCCGCGCCGTGCCTGTCGCCCGGCGGCACCGGCACCGCCCCCGACCTGCCGACGGCGCGCGGTCAGCCGCCGCCGGTGAGCCAGGAGTACGCGGCCGTCGCGGTGAACTCCGCCTGACCGCCCGGGAACAGCAGCTCCGCCGCGACGAACGCGGGGTCGTCGGCCTGCTCCTTCAGGAAGGGCACGGCGATGCAGCGCATTCCGGCCGCGTGCGCCGCGAGCACCCCGGGCACGGCGTCCTCCAGGACCACGCAGCCGGCCGCCGGCGCGCCCAGCCTGCGGGCCGCCTCCAGGAAGACATCGGGTGCGGGTTTGCCCGCGGCGACCTCGTCGGCCGACACCGTCGCGGTCATGAACCCGCCGAGCCCGGTGCCGTCGAGGATCGCGTCGATCGCCGCACGCGACGAACCGGACGCGACGGCCATCGGCACCCCGGCCCCGTGCAGCAGCTCCACGAACCTCCGCATCTCGGGGTAGGTCCGGGTGTTCGTCCGGGCCAGTTCCAGATAGCGCCGGTTCTTCTCCGCCAGCAGCTCGTCCACGGACGGGCCGAGTGCGTACCGCTCCTTCCAATGGGTCACGGTCTCCCGGGTACTGACCCCGACGGACCACAGATGGTCCTCCCAGGAGAAGCCGTCCACCCCCTGCCCGGCCAGCAGCTCCCGCCCCGCCTCGAAGTAGTTGGTCTCGCTGTCCACCAGCGTCCCGTCCAGGTCGAACAGCACGGCCTGTCGCACGCGCGCCCTTGAATCCGTCGTCATGCCCCCCAGCATGCCAAGACGCGCCCGCGGCCGTAGGGGGGCGCATGTGCCCCTTTGTGCGCCCCCTGTGATCCCCCCGCGCCCCCACCCCGCACCCTCCCCCGCATCGCCCTGCCGGGTCCCGGAGATACTGTCCGGAGTGCGTCCGTCACTCTCCGCCAGTCGGGGGGCCGCGCACTGTCCCGCACCGCCGTGACTCACCCGCCCGAAACTGGGTAGCCGGACCTTTCCGCAGGTGAGCGCGGTGACCGGGGTGCGCGGTGAGGCGGACGGAGGAGTCCGCGGGCACGAATGGTTCCGCGAGGCACCGACGGGGGTGGATCAGGCCGTCCGGGGGTGACCCCGCGGCGCAACGACGACACGCTGCCCGCGGACCGCAGGCAGCGGGCCGGGGCGTTGGGGGATAGGTATGCAGAACCTCCCGTACCGGACCGCGTCCATGACGGCGGGCTGCCCGGTGCTCCACGACGATCCGGCGGCCTGGCCCGACCGGTCCGCCGGACCTGAGAGACCGCTCCGCGAACAGGCCGGCGCCGTGCTGCGGGCCGCCACCGAGTTCCTGACCCTCCACCACACCGAGGAGGGTCTGGGCGACCCCGCACCTCGGATCGCCGAGATCCAGGACGAGATCGGACGGACGGGCACCTACCGCCACACCGCGCGGGAACTCACCTTCGGCGCCCGGGTCGCCTGGCGCAACGCCAACCGCTGCATAGGCCGGCTGTACTGGCGCTCCCTGCGGGTCGACGACCGCCGTGACCTGCGGTCGGCCGGCGAGGTCGCGGACGCCGCCGTCCGGCATCTGCGCGAGGCCACCCGGGGCGGCCGGATACGCCCGCTGATCACCGTGTTCGCCCCCGACGCCCCCGGCCGGCCGGGACCCCGGATCTGGAGCGACCAGCTCATCCGCTACGCCGGTTACCGCCGCCCCGACGGCACGGTCCTCGGCGACCCGGCCAACACCGGTCTGACCGCCCTCGCCCGGCGCCTCGGCTGGCCCGGCGGCCCCGGCACCCCCTTCGACGTGCTGCCCCTGATCGCCCAGGGGCCGGACGGCGTACCGCACTGGTTCCCGGTGCCCCAGGACGCCGTCCACGAGGTGCCCCTCACCCACCCCGGGCATCCCTGGTTCGCCGAACTCGGACTGCGCTGGCACGCCGTACCGGCCATCTCCCATATGTGCCTGGAGATCGGCGGTGTCTGCTACTCGGCGGCGCCCTTCAACGGCTGGTACATGGGCACGGAGATCGGCGCCCGCAACCTCGCCGACACCGACCGCTACGACCTGCTGCCGCTGGTCGCCGCCGGACTCGGGCTCGACACCAGCAGCGACCGCACCCTGTGGAAGGACCGGGCGCTGGTGGAGCTGAACATCGCCGTCCTGCACTCCTTCGACCTGGCCGGGGTCACGGTCGCCGACCACCACACCGAGTCCCGCCGCTTCCTGACCCACCTCGACCGGGAGGAGAGCCAGGGCCGCCGGGTCGGCGCCGACTGGTCCTGGATCGTGCCGCCGCTCTCCGGCAGCACGACCCCCGTCTTCCACCGCACCTACGACGAGACCGAGCTGCGGCCCGCGTTCGTCCACCACCCGGAGGGCCTCGCCCGAGCACGCGGGGAGTACGTTCCCGACTTGGTCTAGACCGATCGCCTCCGGCTGCTACCGTCGGCGCAGCAATCAGGCAGCCGAGAGGGGACAGCAGTGCGCGGGCACACCGGGCGGGCGTACATCGGATCGTTCACGGCGGCCGGGGGACCGGGCATCGCCACGGCCTCCGTCGACCCCGCCACCGGTGCCCTGACCCTCCTCGGGACCACCGGCGCGGTGGCCGACCCGTCGTACCTCGCGCTGTCCGCCGACGGGACCACCCTGTACGCGGTGAGCGAGACCGACGAGGGCGCGGTCGCCGCGTTCCGGGTGACCGGCGCACGGCCGGAACCCCTGGGCGCGCCGGTCCGGGTGGGCGGCGCCGGTCCCACCCATCTCGCCGTGCACGCGGGGCATGTGCTGACGGCCAACTACGGCTCCGGGAGCGTGAGCGCCGTACCGCTGCGCGCGGACGGCTCCCTCGGGGACGCGCCCTCCGGCGTGCTCACCCACAAGGGTTCCGGACCGCACCCGCAGCGCCAGCACGCCCCGCACGCCCACCAGGTGCTCGCCGTTCCCGGCGGACGCCGGGCCGTGAGCGTGGACCTCGGCACGGACTCCGTACGCGTCTTCGAGCTGGACACGGCGGGCGAGCCCGTCCAGCACCGGGAGATCGCCCTGCGGCCCGGCAGCGGACCGCGTCATCTCGCGTTCCATCCCGGGGGCACGGTGGTGTACGTCCTGAACGAGCTGGCGCCGACCCTGACGGTGTGCCGCTGGGAGGCGGTGGAGGGCGCGCTGCGTCCGCTGGCCGAGATCCCGGTCCTGCCCGGTGCCCCGGAGGGGGACGCGTACCCCTCGGAGGTGGTCGTCGCGCCCGACGGCCGGTTCGTGTGGACGGCCACCCGGGGCGAGGACGTCATCTCCGTGTTCGCCGCCGGGGACGGGGGCGAACGGCTGGAGCTCGTCGCGACGGTGCCCTGCGGCGGGCACTGGCCCCGTGACCTCGCGCTCGACCCGTCCGGTCGGCGGCTGTACGCGGCCAACGAACGCTCGGGCGACATCACCTGGTTCGACGTGGACGGCGCCACCGGGCTGCCGGTGCGGGCGGGCTCCCTGGAGTTCCCCGCGGTGTCCTGCGTCCGCTTCTTCTGACGCCGCCGGGGGCGCGGCGCCCGCACGCACGGCCTGTGCCGGGCGCGCCGGGCCCGGCCACCGTGCGGTGCTGCCGGGCCTGCTCGCCGCTCAGCGCAGCGGCGCGCCCGCACCGGTCTGCGGGATGCCCAGCGTGGCGGCGTACTTCGACAGCGCGAGCTTGCCGATCGCCGGGTACGCCCCGAGCGGCTCCGCGGCGAGGCAGCCTGCCTCCTTGGCGGCGGCCTCCAGCAGCGTCGCGTCGATCTCCGGACCGATCAGGTACGGCGCCAGCGCGAGCTGCGCGGAACCGGAGGAACGCAACTGCTCGGCGGTGTCCGCGATCGCCCCCTCCTTGTCCAGCGCGGCGGCCATCACCGGCACGGCGAGCCGCGCGGCCAGCAGCATCCCGGTGATCCCGGCGGCCTGCACGGCCTCCTCGCCGCCCACGGACGCGATGATGATCCCGTCGGCCGCGGTGGCCACCGTGAACAGCCGCGCCCGGTCCGCGCGGGCGAGCCCCGACTCCGAGAGCCGTACATGCAGGGCCTCGGCGAGCAGCGGGTGCGGACCGAGGACATCGGTCAGTTCCGCCGCCACCTTGCTGTCGTTGATGCCCTGGCGGACCCGGCGCAGCAGCGCGCCGTCCGGCCCGGCGAGCAGCGGGACCACCACGGCGACGGGCCCCTCGGGCTCCGTGACCTCGACACCGGCGGCCCTGGCCTGCTCGTAACGGGCGGTACGTTCCCGCGCGGTGCGCGCGAGGACCGCGGCGAGGGTGGGGAACTCCGTGTCGTCCCCGTCGAGATATCCGATCCGGGCGTCCAGGCCGGGAAGCTCGGAGCGCGCGATGCTCACGACCTCGTCGGCGAGGCTCCGCACGGACGCACCGGGGGTGCCCGGGACCGCGAGCACGAGCGCGGGCGCGCCGTCGGGGGCCACCGCGGGTTCAGGGCGGCGGTGGCGTCCTGACTGACGGGGGCGCGGCATTCGTACTGGCAGGCCGGAGGCTGGCCCAGTGGGGGTGCTCATGGCGCCGCATGCTACTGGCTTTGTGGCCTGCTCCGTTCGGGGAGGGGGTAGCTGCACGGCATCCATCCGTATTTGTCCGGTTGATCTGGAGGTGGGGCAGGTGGGACGCCCGTTCTCAGCCGCCGCTTTCGGTACGTACGTGCAGCATGCGGTCATCAACGGGCAGACCCGGACGCTCTTCGGCCAGATCCGTCGCGATCCGTACCGCGCCGTGCAGCGGATCGCCCTCCGCGGCCGTCCGTCGTGCCGAGGGCAACTGCCGGGACAACTCCTCCTGGAGCGGGACGAGCAGGGGATCGCCCATCCTGAACAGTCCGCCCGTGAACGCCACCTCGCAGTCGCCGGACTTCGGCGCGACCGCCGCCGCGGCCTCCACGATGTGCCCGGCCGCGGCCGTCAGGATGCCGCGTGCCACCGGGTCCCGCTCCGCGCACGCGGCGACCGACGGCACGAACGAGGCGAGCACGGCGGGCCGGTCGGTGCGGGGATACAGCAGCCCCGGCAGCTCACCGGCCGGGCCGAACATCTCCTCGGCGCGGGCCAGCAGCGCCACGGACCCGCCGCGCCGCCCGTCGAACGCCCGCATCGCCGCGTCGAGTCCCGCGCGGCCGATCCACGCGCCGCCGCCGCAGTCGCCCAGCAGATGACCCCATCCGTCGGCCCGCCGCCAGGTGGTGAGGTCCGTCCCCGTCGCGATCATGCCGGTGCCGCCCGCCACCACCGCGCCCGCGCGGCGGCCCAGCGCCCCGGCGTAGGCGGTGACCGCGTCGGCGGCCAGCGCGAGCCGCCGGACACCCAGCTCCCGGGCGAACGCCTCCGGCAGTTCGGCCCGCAGCGCGTCCCCGAGGGTGGCCATCCCGGCGGCCCCGAGCGCCGCCGCCCGTACCTCGCCGATCCCCGCGTCGGCCATCAGCCGACGTGCCATCGGCAGCAGCAGCGCGAGCAGATGCCCGGGATCGATGCCCCGCGCACCGGTACGGACCGGCTCCGCCGAGACCAGCGGGGCGCCCAGCGCCCGCCCGCCGACGGCGAGCACCGCCCGCAGCCCGGAACCACCCGAGTCGACGGCGAGCACAGCGCCCGCCATGCCCGGTACCGGGGGACGGCCGCCGGTCACGGAAGCCGCCAGTCGACGGGCTGGGCGCCCTGACGGACGAGCAGATCGTTGGCGCGGCTGAACGGCCGGGAGCCGAAGAAGCCGTTGTCCGCGGACATGGGGGACGGATGGACGGACTCGACCGAGGGGAGATCACCCAGCAGCGGCCGTACATTCCGGGCGTCGCGCCCCCACAGGACCGACACCAGGGGCGTGCCACGGGCGGCCAGCGCCCGGATCGCCTGCTCGGTGACCTGCTCCCAGCCCTTGCCGCGGTGCGCCCCGGGCTTGCGCGGGGCGGTGGTGAGCGACTTGTTCAGCAGGAGCACGCCCTGCCGGGTCCAGGGGGTGAGGTCCCCGTTGCCCGGCGGCGGTACACCGAGGTCGCTGGTCAGCTCACGGAAGATGTTGAGGAGGCTGCCGGGCAGCGGACGGACCTCCGGGGCCACCGAGAACGACAGTCCCACGGCGTGCCCCGGAGTCGGGTACGGGTCCTGACCGACGATCAGGACCCGTACCTCGTCGAAGGGCTGCTGGAAGGCGCGCAGCACATTCGGTCCGGCCGGCAGGTACGTACGGCCCGCGGCGATCTCGGCGCGGAGGAAGTCCCCCATCCGGGAGACCTGTCCGGCCACGGGCTCCAGGGCCTTGGCCCAGCCCGCTTCGACGATCTCGTGCAAAGGTCGTGCTGCCACGCGGCCGCGCCCCCCAGAGTGCTCAAGTGTGCGATGTGAACCAAGCGGAGTGGTGTACGTCTCCGCGGCTCGAAGGGTACCGCCGTACGACGGTCGCCCTTCCCCCGGGACAGCCACGCGTTTCCCCCGGCGTGACGCCCCCGAGGGCCCGGCAGATGCACTCCACGCGTTTGCAGTACGGGCATACGGGGACCACGGTTGGTCTCCTTCCTTGACAGGGGATGTCGGTTCTTTATCCCTCCCTTAGAGAAACGGGTTGGAGCGTGTGCAGGTTTCGAAAGGGAATGAAGACCTCGTGATGTTTTTCGTCACGTCGGTTTTCGGCCGACGTGGCTGAAGTTGCGCTCTGTTGCTCCGTGTTATGGGGCGACTGCGGCGCGCACACGAGAAATGTCCGGGAGTGGAGCGAGGAACGACCGCCAGGAATCGACGTCGCCCGGGGAGACGTACAATTCGCCGCTGCGATCGCCGAAGCGCACACCCGGTCACCTCCGGACAGCGTTGTCCTCACCCTCGTCAGTCTGCACCGGATGCCCGGTCCCACACCCATGACCCGCCGGATCGCGATCCGCACGGGCCCGCACGGCCGGAGCGGCCCGGTCCGGTAACGGACCGGCGGCGATCGGCGCGACAGCGTGGCCCGGTAACGGACCGGCGGCGATCGGATCGGCCGCGTGCCGGTACGGACGGGCGGCGGTCAGCGCGGTCCCAGGGGGCCGGTGGCGTTCCGTACCCGGGCCGCCGTCTCCGCGATCGCGGCGGGTCCCACCCGGCAGCACCCCCCGACCAGCCGCGCGCCCGATGCCAGCCAGCCGTCCACCCGGCGGGCCGTGAACCGCCGCGGACCCGTCCAGACGCCGCGTACCGCGTCCCAGCCTTCACCGCTGTTCGGGTAGACCACCACCGGCTTGCCCGTGACCCGGGCCGCCAGCGCGACGGCCGCGTCCGCGTCGGCGGGCGTGCAGCAGTTCACGCCGACCGCGACCACCTCGTCCGCGTCGGCGGCCACCGCGAACGCCTCCGCGAGCGGCTGTCCCGCGCGGGTGCGGTCGCCGCGCACGTTGTACGAGAGCCAGGCCGGCACCCCGAGTCCCCGTACCGCGCGCACCAGGGCGCGCGCCTCGTCGGTGTCCGGGACGGTCTCCAGCGCGAACACATCGGGCGCGGCGGCGGCGAGGGCCTCCAGCCGGGGCCGGTGGAACCGTTCCAGCTCCGCGACCGTCAGCCCGTACCGCCCCCGGTACTCCGAGCCGTCCGCGAGCATCGCCCCGTAAGGACCCGCCGAGGCCGCCACCCACCGCGGCCGGCGGGCGGGGACGGCGGTACGGGCCGCCTCCCGGGCCAGGGCCACGGCGGACCGCAGCAGTTCGGCGGCCCCGCGCCGGTCCACCCCGTGCCGGGCGAACCCCTCGAACGTCGCCTGGTAGCTCCCGGTGACGGCGATGTCCGCGCCCGCCTCGTAGTACGCCCGGTGCGCCGCGACAAGGGCCTCCGGCCGGTCCAGGAGCAGCCGCGCGGACCACAGGCCGCCGTCCAGCCGCTCACCGGCCGCTTCGAGCTGATTGGAAAGCCCGCCGTCCAGGACGAGCGGACCACGCCGCAGCACGTCCGCGAAAGTGCCGGTCGCGAAGGTGCCGGTCGTGGACGCGTCGGGGGTACCGGGGCTCTCCGGGGGCCGTACGTCGTCGGGGAGCCGGGGGGATCGTGCGGCGCTGGGAGGCCGGTCCGGGTCGGGGGTGCCGGGGAGCGGGTCGGGGTCCGGGTTGCCGGGGGAGTCGGGCATGGGTCCGACGCTAGCGGCGGGCGGTCCGGTCCGGACCGCCCGGCGCGGGGGCGTGCGTCAGACGGAGCGCAGATACGGGTCCGGGACCCGCACCGCCGCGCCCAGTTCACGGGCCGCGTGCCGTGCCCAGGACGGGTTGCGCAGCAGTTCCCGTCCCAGCAGCACCGCGTCGGCCTCGCCGTTGGCGACGATCTTGTCGGCCTGCCCGGCCTCCGTGATCAGTCCCACGGCGGCCACGGACAGCCCGGCCCCGGACCGGACCCGGCTCGCGAACGGCACCTGGTAGCCGGGGCCGGTCGGGATGTCCGCGCGGGGCGCGTTGCCTCCCGACGACACGTCCAGCAGATCCACCCCGTGCTCCTTGAGCTGCCCGGCGAACCGGACGGTCTCGTCGGCGGTCCAGCCGTCCGGGCCCAGCCAGTCCGTCGCGGAGACCCGGAAGAACAGCGGCAGATCGTCGGGCCACACCGCGCGGACGGCGTCCACGACCTCCAGCGCGAAGCGGGTCCGGTTCGTGAAGGAACCCCCGTACGCGTCCGTGCGCTTGTTGGAGTACGGGGACAGGAACTCCCCGAGGAGGTAGCCGTGCGCGCCATGGATCTCGACGACCCGGAACCCGGCGTCGAGGGCCCGGCGGGCGGCGTCGGCGAACTGCCCGGTGATCCGCGCGATCCCCCCGGTCGTCAGCTCCGTCGGTACGGGATGCCCGGTGTCGAACGGGACCGGGCTGGGCGCGAGAGGCTGCCAGCCGTCGGCCCCGGGTCCGACCGGGCCGCCGCCCCGCCAGGGCCGGTCGGTGGAGGCCTTCCGTCCGGCGTGCCCGATCTGGAGGCCCGGCACCGTGCCCTGGGCGGTCAGGAAGGAGGTGATCCGGCGGAAGGCCCGGGTCTGGGTGTCGTTCCAGATGCCCAGGTCGGCGGGGGAGATACGGCCCTCGGGGCTCACGGCGGTCGACTCGACCAGGATCAGCCCGGTGCCTCCCGTGGCGCGGGCGGCGTAGTGGGCGAAGTGCCAGTCGCCGGGAACCCCGGCGCACGGCCCGGTGGGATCGGCCGAGTACTGGCACATGGGCGCCATCCAGGCCCTGTTCGGGACGGTCAGCGAGCGAAGGGTGAGGGGTTCGAACAGCGCGCTCAAGACGGACTCCATCCGTGTTCCATGGCGGGTGGCCGCCCCGGTGCCCGGTCGCAGGACCAGGGCCCGTCGGCCTGGTAGTACGATAGACCTCGTAGTACGGGAGATGTCAAACTACGAAGGATGTCGAACCAGTCTCGTAGGATGGTCAGGAGCGGCGTCACGTCACGTCATGTCGCCACCCGTCAGAACGCAGGGAGCCGCCGTATGACCGCCGCCAGCAGTCGCGAACTCGCGCACCCGCGCAGCGAGGACATCGCCCTGGAGGAAGTGCTGCACGCGCTCTCCGACCCGCTGCGGCTGAGCGTCGTCACCGAACTGGCTTCGACCGGCGGCGAGTTCCCCTGCTCGCACTTCCCGCTTCCCGTCACCAAGTCCACGACCACCCACCACTTCCGGGTGCTGCGCGAGTCCGGTGTCATCCAGCAGTGGTACCGGGGCACGGCCAAGTACAACCGGCTGCGCGGCGAGGAGCTGGACGCGCTGTTCCCCGGGCTGCTCGCCGCGATCCTGCGGGCCTCGGCGGCGCAGTCCGCGCGACGGACGGACGGCTGACCCCGGACGCCTCCGCGTCGGCGTCCTCGGGTGGCGTGACACGTGGCACCTCCGGGCGCCTGGCGTCCCCAGGGCGCCCGAAGCTGCCCGCGCGCCCCCGCGTGCGCTCCAGGGGGCCGTCACGCCCCGGCGCGGGGCCGGTGCGGCCCGCGCCGGGTGACGGCCCCGGCGGGCCGACGGCCCCGGCGGTCAACGCGGGCGCCATGACCGTCACTCGAACGGGGCCCTGAGAGTGCCGGGTCGGCCACCCGGACGGGCCGTCGCCCGACCTTCCGGCCTTTCCGCCGGACGGCCCGCCCGGGCCCATCGGTGCGGCCCGTCCGAGCTGACCGGACCGGTGGACCGGCCGTGCCGGGTCAGAGCATGTCGCGCATCCGGCCGATCTCCGCCGTCTGCTGGGCGACCACATCGGTGGCCATCTCCTCGACGAGGACGTTGTTGCCGTCGGAGAGCGCCTCGGTGGCCATCGTGATCGCGCCCTCGTGATGCGTGATCATCAGCTTCAGGAACAGCTGGTCGAACGCCTTCCCGTCCGCCGCCCGGAGCTTCGCCAGCTGCGCCTCGGTGGCCATGCCCGGCATCGAGCCGTGGTCGTGGGAACCCGGATCGGGCGTCTCCCCGCCGTGCCCGCCCTCGCCGTGGTCATGGCCCGACCCGGACGGCTTCTTCGGGTCCGTGTTGTTGTCCAGCCAGCCCTGCATGGCGCCGATCTCGGGCTTCTGCGCGGCGGTGATCCGGGCGGCCACCCGCTTCACCTGCGTCGAATCGGCCCGCGAGGGCACGAGTTCGGTCATCACCAGGGCCTGGCCGTGGTGCTCGATCATCATCCGGGCATAGGTGAAGTCCGCCGAGTTGGGGGAGTCGTCGGCGGCCTGCTCCTGGACGTCCTCCGCCGACAGGGTCCGCGCCGCCTCGCCCGGCTTGCCCGGGGCGATCACCGAAGGGCCGGACGCGGCCTTCCCCTCGTCCTTCGAACCGCCGGAATCGCAGGCGGACAACGTCAGGACGAGCGCCGCGCACAGCAGCGCGGGACCCGCGCGCAGGGCACGGGGAACGGCGGCGTCCCGGTGGCCGGGACGGTCGGCGGCCGGACGGCGGATCACACCGGTTGCGGCGGTACGGCGACGGAACAAGGCATCCTCCAGCGGGTGCACGGGAGTTGAGGGAGCCCGGTACGGGGCGTGCGCGGACAACGGACGGGGGACCCGCCGGAGCGCGTCGTCCCCGGGCCGGACGGTGGGGCGGATGTGACGGATGTGCCGGTGTCCGTCTTAGCACCCCTTCATGGACCGGTGATCAAAAACCTTTATGACGATTACGTTGCCCTCTATTGATATGAGCATGAGGAAGACGATACTTCGGGTGTCCGTGAACCGTTCCAACCGTGAACGGCGCAGAGGGAGGACGCAGTGACCCTGTCGAACAACCCCCGAACACGGCGCAGACGCCTGGGAGTCGCCGCCGCGGCGGCCGGTCTGCTCGCCGCACTGATCACCGCCGGACCCGCCGGGGCGACCCCCGACCCCGGGGACAACCCGGCGAGCCCCGAACGGGTCTCCCAGAGCGAGGTCCGCGACGCCAAGCGGGCCATAGCCAACGGGGAGATACCCGGCCAGGACGAGATCGTCCACTCGGACAACATCGAGCACCTGGCGAACATCCCCAAGGACGCCCTGCCCGGCACCAACTCGGACCTCGCCTTCCAGGGCAAGTACGCGTTCGCCGGCAACTACGACGGCTTCCGCATCTTCGACATCAGCAACCCGAAGGCGCCGAAGACCGTCTCCCAGGTGCTGTGCCCGGGTTCCCAGAACGACATCTCGGTCTCCGGGAACCTGCTGTTCCTGTCGACCGACTCGTCCCGCAGCGACAACTCCTGTGCCAGCACCTCCCAGTCCGCGACCAACAAGGACTCGTGGGAGGGCATGAAGGTCTTCGACATCAGCGACAAGCGCAACCCGAAGTACGTGTCCGCGGTGGAGACGGCCTGCGGTTCGCACACCCACACCCTGGTGCCGGACCGCAAGAACGTCTACGTGTACGTCTCCTCGTACTCGCCGCTCGCGGCGTTCCCCGACTGCCAGCCGCCGCACGACGGCATCTCGGTCATCAAGGTGCCCAAGAAGGCCCCGCAGAACGCGGCGGTCGTGGGCTTCCCCGTGCTCTTCCCCGGTGAGGGTCCCGACGGCGGCGGCAACCCGGGCGGGCCCACCAACCCGGGTGTCTCCAAGACGACCGGCTGCCACGACATCACCGTCCTGCCCTCGAAGGACCTGGCCGCCGGCGCGTGCATGGGCGACGGCATCCTGTTCTCGATCAAGGACCCGGAACGCCCGAAGGTCATCGACAGGGTCCAGGACAACGTGAACTTCGCGTTCTGGCACTCCGCGACCTTCAACCAGGGCGCAAAGAAGATCGTCTTCACCGACGAGCTCGGTGGCGGCGGCTCCGCGACCTGCAACGCCGAGGTCGGCCCGAACCGCGGCGCCAACGGCATCTACGACATCGTCGGCCGCGGCGACAAGAGCAAGCTTGAGTTCCGCAGCTACTTCAAGATCCCGCGCCACCAGGCCAGCACCGAGAACTGCGTCGCCCACAACGGCTCGGTCATCCCGGTCCGCGGCAAGGACCTGATGGTCCAGGCGTGGTACCAGGGCGGTATCTCCGTCTGGGACTTCACCAACTCCTCGCGCCCCAAGGAGATCGGCTACTTCGAGCGCGGTCCGATCAGCACGACCACCCTGGTCGGCGGCGGATCCTGGTCGGCGTACTACTACAACGGCTACATCTACTCGAACGACATGGCCAAGGGCTTCGACGTACTGAAGCTCAACGACCGCCGCACCGATCCCGCCAAGAAGGTCCGGCTGCACGAACTGAACGTCCAGACCCAGCCCGACTACTTCGACAACGACTGGGACGACGACCGCTGGGACGACTGACCCGTCCCCCCCCAGGTGCCCGGCCGATCCACCGGCCACGGTGAGCGGCCCGCCCGCCCACCACCGGTGACCCGTCCGGGCACCACCCGCACGACAACGCCCCCGCCCCGCACGACCTGTGCCACGGGCGGGGGCACCTCTGCGCCCGGACCGCCCGCCCCGCGACCGGACCACGCCCGGCCACGGCTGCGCACGGGGCCCGCGTACGGGCTACGGCCGGATCACGGCCGCGACGCCTCGTCCTGCCCGCACCGACCCGGCCCGAACAGCGGGGAGAAGTTCTCCGGACGCCCGGCGCCCACCCGCGGCGGACCCCCGGCGGGCGGCACACCGAGTTCCCACGCCAGCTCGTAACGGTGGAACAGCTCCGCCCGCAGCACCTCGGCCGACATCCCGGCGCCGGGCAGCAGCACCGCGAAGACCGAACCCATGAGCTGCGCCCGCAACAGCGGATAGTCCACGTCCGGCGCGGGCGACCCGTACCGCTCGACGGTGTCCCGCAGGAGTTCCGCCAGCCGCTGCTGCTCCTCGCAGCGGACGAAGCCCTCCGCCTGGAGAATGCCCGCCATATGGGTGCGCATCAGCACCGGACGGTCCCGGGCGAGCCCGAGGACCGCGTCGATCGCACGGGCCATCCGCTCCTGTCCGTCGTCCGTCCGGGGCTCCCGCTCCAGGGCCTGCGCGAGCGTCAGATGCATCAGCCGGTGCACCGCGGACTGGAGCAGCTGGCGCTTGCCCGGGAAGTAGTACGACACCAGCCCCCGCGCCGTACCCGCGCGATCGGCGATGTCGGAGAGCTTCGTCGCCTCGTACCCCCGCTCGCCGACCAGCTCCACAGTGGCCCGCAACAGTCGCTCACGACTGCGTCGGCGCAACTCTTCATTGACCGATGGGCTGCGCGGGGACATCCTGTACTCCTGCGTTGACTGGCTCCAAGCCAATATACTCAGAGCGGTCGGCACGGAACCCTTCGTGGGATCTGTGCCGCTGCCGCCGTGCGCATGGGCGCAGCGGGGGAGCGTCCATGCGCACGGTGCCCGCACCATCCGGCCGGACCCCACGGGGTCCGGCCGTCGGTCTTCTTCTCGCGGGACGCCCGGCCGGTCCCTACAGTGGGGCCGAGGCCGAGGAGGCGACGACATGGATCAGCGAGAGATCCTGACGCGGATCACGGCGATGGTCGAGGACGAACGGCGGCTGCGGGACTCCCTCGCGAGCACCGGCACCGACGGCGACACGGAACGTTCCCGCCTCTCCGCGCTCGAACGCGAGCTGGACCAGTGCTGGGACCTGCTGCGCCAGCGGCGGGCCAAGACGGAGTTCGGGGAGAACCCCGACGAGGCGGCGGTCCGCCCCTCCTCGCAGGTCGAGGGCTACCAGTCCTGACCCGCGGCGGTGCCGACGGCACCGCCCGGGAAGCCGCGTGGGCCGGGTCCGTCCGGCTCAGGGAGCCGTGTCCGGCCGGGCGGTGTCCCGCCGGGCCGTGTCTGCCTCTGCCGTGTCCGTCCGGTCGCGGCCAGGACGCCCGCCTGTCCGCTCGTACGACACGATCGCGAGGGTGACCATCAGGGCGCCCAGCAGCCAGCCCTCCAGTACGTCCGACGGCCAGTGCACACCGAGCCAGATCCGGGTCAGCCCCGCGCCGAGCACCGACACCACCGCCAGGGCCACCGCCGTACGCCACAGAGCGGGTGCCACGCCGTGCCGGAGCAGTACCCACAGCACCAGTCCGCTGACGACGGTCGCCGTCAGGGCGTGGCCCGACGGGAACGCGTTGAAGTGCGCGGAGTCGACCGGGTCCGGCCAGCTGGGGCGCTCCCGGCCGACCGCCGCCTTGAGGGACTGCTGGAGCAGCGTCCCGACGAGGCTGGTCGCCACCAGCCAGCACGCGAGCCGCACCTCCCGGCGCCGCAGCAGCCACAGCACCACGACGGCGAG
Organism: Streptomyces uncialis; assembly: GCF_036250755.1. NCBI lineage: Bacteria > Bacillati > Actinomycetota > Actinomycetes > Kitasatosporales > Streptomycetaceae > Streptomyces > Streptomyces uncialis. Next base: position 8,121,154 of record NZ_CP109583.1, read on the forward strand.
CAGCAGGCGCATCGCCCAGGGGTCCCAGATCCAGTCGGTGAGGATGCGGTTGGCGTGGGTGAGGCCCGGTTCGGCGACCGCCCAGCGGTGGGTCGTGCGGGCGATACGGCCGTCGAGGTCCATGAGCGGACTCCAGCGGGCCGCCACCAGGGCCAGCAGCAGCGCCGCGAGGCCGAAGAGGACGAGCGCGGCGCGTGGGGCGCGCGCGCCCGCCGGACGCGGGGGGCGGGGTGGGGAGGAGGGGGACACCGTTTGCATGGGGTGATCCTTCCCGACCTGGCCGGTCGCAGCCATCCGGGTGAGGAGATCCACAGCGGTCGGGTCCGTGTTAGGCCGGTGGACGGCCCTGCGGCGGCTGGTTCGACGCTCCCCCGGCGGTGGCGGTGGCGGGACGCCGTGGTGGGGTGCGGTGGCCGGGGGCGACGGCCCGGGTACGACGGCCCGGGTGGACGGTGAGCCCGGGGTCCGGGGGGCGGTGAGTCCGGCGTCCGGGGCGGTCGCGGGGCTCGGCGGGACGGGTGGGGCGGGTCCGGTGGCGGCGCGGGGTGCGCGGGCCTCCGGTGGTCGGCGAGGGCGCGGGCCCCGATGGCCGACGCGGGGTGTGCGGCCCCGGTGTGAGCGCAGGGTGGTCCAGCCCTCCGTTGGTCGGCGCGAGCCATGCGGGCACCCGGGTGCCGCCGCAGGGTGCGGGCCCCCGGTGTCAGCGCAGGGCGTGCAGGCCCGGGACGAAGGCGATCAGGACCGGGACCACCGGGACGAGCGCGGCCGCCGCGGTCAGCCGGAGCCGGCGGGCCGGGGTGAGACGGCGCGGTGGGGCGAGCAGCCGGTGCACCCGCTGCGGGACATGGCCGTGCGGGGTGGGGCAGGGGCGGCCGAACACCCCGCGGTCCTCGTTGAGTTCGACCAGGGCGAGGGCGATCGTCAGCCGTCCGAAGCGGCGGGAGGCGACATCGTCGGCGGCCAGCTCCACCAGCCGGTGCATCTGGGCACGGAACGCGGCGAACACCGGCACCTGCGGGAACCCGTTGGCGAGCGCGGCCGACGAGTGCAGCAGCCAGTCGTGGCGCGCCTCGGCGTGACCCTGCTCATGGGCGAGGACGGCGTCTAGCTGCCTGCCCTTGAGACGGCGCAGCGCGGCCGTGGTGATGACCAGCCGCGGTGCGGCCCCGGGCAGCCACCAGGCGTCGGGCCGCTCGCCCTCCAGGACGACGAGCCGGTCGCTGCCGGGCTCCTCGCCGGGCAGCAGCGGTGCGCGGACCTGGAGTTCGGCGCGGCGTGTCCGGCGGGCCGCGCGGGTGAGACGGATCTCCCGGGCCAGCATCGCTGCGGTCCACACCCCGCCGCACGCCAGCAGCAGCGCGGTCGTCGCCGCCCAGGGGCCGGAGGGACCGAACGCGTACGCCTCGATGACCCGGGTCGGCGCCGGTGCGAACAGCCGCCCGCGTACCGCCTGCCAGGCCGCCGCCGCGCTCAGCGCCATCGACAGCGCGCAGCACAGCAGGACCGCCGCCACCACGCACTGCCAGAGCCAGAGCGCGACGACAGGTTCGCGTTCGGGCCAGTCCGCTCGCGCGAGCAGTCGCGGGGCGAGCACAGCGGTAAGCGCGCCGAGCAGCAGCAGTGCCACGGATACCGTCATCACCCCAGCTTATGAGGGGTGCGGGACCCCGCGATACCGGTGATCGCCGCAAGTGACGCAGGCCACGTTTACGGCTCGCCGCCCGGTGGCCCCGCGGGAGTCAGACGGTCAGCAGCATCGCGACCATCGCGACCCCCATCGAGAGTCTGCACGCCCGTGTCAGCTCGGGCCGGTCGCCCCAGCCGATCCGTGCCCCGCCCGGCGGACCCGCCGCGCCCGCCGGAGCCGTCGGCCGCCCGGCCGGGTGGCCTGCCGCCGGGACCGGTACGGCCGCCCCGGCCGGTATCAGCCGCGCGCCCGCCCACAGCACGTACCCGGTGAAGTAGCCGAACAGTACGGCGGTCAGCGGCGAGGTGCCCGCCGTGCCGTGCCCGTCCGCCGACGCCATCGCCACCGACATATGGACCATCGCGACCGCGCCCACCAGATGATGCAGATGGTGGGCGCCCGCTCTGGACTCCCACAGGGCCCGGGCCCCCGCCACGGTGAAGAGCGCCGCCCCGGCCAGCCACACGGCCCGCTGCGCGGGCACCAGCGCGGCGGGCAGGGCCATGGCGGCCATCCCGAACCCCATCAGCGCCTCGCCCCCCGCCGCCCGGCGCTGTGCCTCGACCCCGCTCCGCATCCGTAACAGGCAGTAGCCCCCGCTCAGCGCGCAGAGCACGACCAGCAGCCATCCGGCCGCCCCCGGTGTGTGCACCGCCCACCTCCCTGTCCGGTGCCCCCGGGGCATGGCTGCCCACCGGTCCGGCGGGGGAAGCGGGCGGGGGTGAGCGCACAGGTGTGCGAGGGGGAGTGCGCGGGGGCGCGCGGTCAGCGGGAACAGCCAGGGGTCCGCTCCATGGCCCGCTCGGGCAGCGGCTCGCGGCCCGAGTGCGGCAGCTCACGCAAGGTGGATCAGGCCACCTGTCGGCTGCCCTCCGGGCACGGGCCCGCGCGGTCCGCACCCCGGCCGGGGGTCTCCGTGAGGGTGATCCGGGTGGAGCGGGGGCGGGGGTCGATACCGGCGGCCCGCAGGAAGTCGGCGGCGGACTGGGCCGCCGCGAGGGACCGGCGGACCCGGGGGCGGGGCACCGCCGTCGCCAGACAGATCCGTTCGACGCGCCAGCCGTGCCAGGCCAACTGCCAGACCACCGAACCCAGATGCTCCGGTGTGACGACCAGCCGCTCACCGGTCAGCAGCCGCCGCACCAGGGAGTCGTCCGCGCCGTACAGGGTGCGCAGGGCGCGCCGGAACCGGCGGCGTTCCGACGGTGTGAGACCGCCCCACACCCCGTCGGACTCGCAGTTGTCGACGGCGTGCCGCAGACAGTCGACGCGTACGGCGCAGCCGCCGCAGATGCGTTTCGCCTGCTCGATGGAGTGCTCCCAGCGTTCCGACTCCCCACGGGGGAAGAACAGCTCGGGTTCGTGGCCGATGCACGCGGCACCCGGAAAGGCGGTGTCACGGACGAGAACGCGGTCGCGGGGCGGCCGGGATGCGGTCATGTGGCTGTGTCCCTTCGGGCATGCGGTTCTTCCGCCCGGCCCGGGGTCGGACCGGCTGCGGGGGTGCGCAGCCCGGGGCCGGGTGGCCGGTGCGGGACGCGGGCCCGGCCCCTGGGGACCGTGCGACCGCTTCCGCACCGAGCCTTCGTCCCCAACAACGGATGCCGGGGCGCACGTGTTCAGCGCGGCGCGGGGGAACTCGTCACACCCCCCGGCCGGGGTGTTCGCGGGACGCGGCGGAGAGCCCGCGGGATCGCCGGGGACGGGCGCGGGGACGGGGCGCCGGGCCCGGTGGGACGGACGGGCGGCCGGGACGTGCCGGGCGCCGCGGACCGGGTGGGGCGCGGCGGTGGACGGGCCGGACGCGGTGGTGGACGGGGTGGGTCAGGCAGGGCGGGTCGGGCAGGGCGGGCGGGTCAGGCGGTGAAGCGGGCGGTCCGCTTGATCTCCGGATGGTCCGTCGTCGCGCCGTCGAGCCCGAGGGCGCGTACCAGCCGCAGCTGGTCCTGGGTGTTGACGACCCACCCGATGATCCGCAGATCGGCCTTGCGCGCGCGTTCCACCAGTTCGAGGGTGAGCCGGCGGATGTTCAGCACCAGGGTCCCGGCGCCGACGGCGGTCGCCCGGTCCACCACGTCGAGGCCGTAGCGGCTGGCCACCAGGGCGGTGCGCGCGTCCGGCACCAGCCGGGAGATCTCCGCGAGGGCCGCGTCGTGGAAGGACAGCACCTCCACGCGCGGGACCAGGTTGCGGGCGTGCATCACATCGGCGAGCGCGCGGGCCGCCGCGATGTCCTTGATCTCGGCCTGGAGGGGGGCCCGTACCGCGTCCAGGACCTCCTCGAACACCGGGACGCGTTCGCCGCGTCCGGCGTCCAGGGTGCGGAGCTGGGCGAGGGTCCGGTCCGCGATGGGACCGCTGCCGTCGGTGGTCCGGTCGACATCGGCGTCGTGCATGACGACGAGCGCGCCGTCCTTGCTGAGGTGGAGGTCCAGTTCGATGACGTCGAGGCCCGCGAGCTCGGCGGCGACGAAGGACCTGAGGGTGTTCTCGGGCTCGACGCCCATGATTCCGCGATGGCCGATGGTGAGGAAGTTCAACGTGTACTCGCTTCCGTCGACAGCGGGTCCCCGTACGGGTCGCCGGGCGGTGTCCGCGTGCCCCGCGCGGGCAGGGCGCAGCCTAATCGTCTCCTGGGATGTGGGAAGGGCCGTGGGCGGGCGCGGCTGGTTGTGTTCCTCCGCCCGGCGGCTCCCGAGGCCGGTGCGCCTCCCTTCACGCCCCCTGGTCGGTGGTCCCGCCCCCTGGACGGGAGGCTGCCCCGGTTCGTCCGTGTGATGTTCATCCCGGGTTCGGACGGGCTATCACGGGAAAAAGAGCGGTGTGGGTGGAGCGGGGCAGGAGATTTTCCGGCCCCTCGTCTTGCTGTAGAGATCCTTGCCCGCTTACGGTGGCATAACGCAAGGTTTTCCCGTGGAGGGTGAGAAATGACGGATGTTCTTGTGCGGATGGGTTCCGGGGGGCGGGTTTCTCCGTCGGAGCGGGTGATCGACCACCCTTCCTGGCCCCTGCTCAAGGCTGCCGTGGAAGAGATCAGGCCCTGGCAGTCCAAGGACGGCTCGATCGACCTCGGCGCCGACCACACCCCCGACCTCGCCCGGGCCACCGCCGTCGTGGAGCGCGTCGTGGACGCCCTCGGCGACCTCGCCCCGCTGCTGCCCCACAACGCCGCGTACCACACGGCCCTCGCGGCCGATCTGCGCCGCTGGGCCGCCGGCGGCTTCGAGGTCCCGGACTTCCTCGACTCGCTGCTGGCCTTCCAGCCCGCCGCGCACCGCGAGGACGGACTCCAGCACCTGGTCGTCTTCCCCATGTACACGCAGAACGGCAATCTGGACCGCAATCTCGAAGCGGTCGTCCTGCGCATGGTGTGGCCCGACTGGCTCGCCGAGCTGGAGCGCACCCGGTACGACAACCCGCTGTTCTGCGGGATCACCTTCGAGGACTTCACCCCCGGGTACGACACCAACTCCGCGGTCCTCTTCCCCGAGACGATCGCCGTCCGCGAGGCCCCCGAGCGGTTCACCTGGGGCGGGATCTTCTGCGACCGCGAGGCCGCCCGGTTCCGGCGTGTCACCGACGCCTCCGTCGGCATCCTCGGTCTGGAGCTGCCCGACGACATCCAGCAGATGGTCGGCGACCAGGACCGCTGCGAGCAGGCCTTCGTCCTGTGGGACATGGTCCACGACCGCACCCACAGCCACGGCGACCTGCCCTTCGACCCGTTCATGATCAAGCAGCGCCAGCCGTTCTGGATGTACGGCCTGGAGGAGCTGCGCTGCGACCTCACCGCCTTCAAGGAGGCCGTGAAGCTGGAGGCCGACGGCTTCCCGCAGGGCCGTGACGTGCAGTTCGCCGTGCTGTTCGACCGGATGTTCCGCTTCCCGGTCACCGGTGAGCGCGTACGCAACTACGACGGGCTCGGCGGCCAGCTCCTCTTCGCCTACCTGCACAAGCACGACGTCGTCCGCTGGACCGACAACAAGCTCCACATCGACTGGGACCGCGCCCCGCAGGTCACCAACCAGCTCTGCGCCGACATCGAGCGGCTGTACCGCGACGGCATCGACCGCCCCAAGCTCGTCCACTGGTTCGCCGGGTACGAGCTGGTGTCGACCTACCTCGCCCCGCACCCCGGCTCCCGCTGGGCCAAGGGCCCCGACGCCCTCGATCTGACGCTGCCGCCCCGCAAACTCGTGGACGACGTGCTTCCGGACGAGTTTCCCCTGAGCATGTTCTATGAGGCGCTTGCCAAGAAGCTCAAGAACGTGATCGCCTCGACCAAGGGCATCACCGCGGCCACGCCCGGCACGGGCACCGACTCCACCGAGGTGGCCGCGTGAGCCCCGAGGGCAGCCCGGAGGTGAGCACGATGGACGGCAAGGACACGCTGAACGGTGCGGTGATCGCGGTCGCCGGCGCGGCCGGCCCGGCGGGCCGGGCGACACTGCTGCGCCTGGCCGAGGCCGGAGCCACGGTGATCGGCTCCGACGCCGACGCCGAGCGGCTCGCCGAAGCGGTCGACGCGGCGCGCTACGCGCACGGCGGGTCCACCGTCATCGGCGACACCGTCGACCTCCTCGACCTGCGGGCGACCCGGGAGTGGGCCGACCGGATCGAGAAGGACTTCGGACGCGTCGACGGCCTGATCCACCTGGTCGGCGGCTGGCGCGGCAGTCCCTCCTTCGCGGACACCGACCTCGCCGACTGGGACCTGCTCGAAAAGCTCCTCATCCGCACCGTCCAGCACACCTCGCTGGCCTTCGCGGAGCCCCTGAAGCGCAGCGACCGGGGCCGCTATCTGCTCATCAGCGCGGCCGGCGCGAGCAAGCCGACCGCCGGGAACGCCGCCTACGCGGCGTCCAAGGCCGCCGCCGAGGCATGGACGCTCGCCCTCGCCGACGACTTCCGCAAGGCCGGGGGCGACGACGGCCCCGCCGCGGCGGCTGCGATCCTGGTGGTCAAGGCGCTGGTCCACGACGCGATGCGCGCCGAGCGACCGAGCGCGAAGTTCGCGGGCTTCACCGACGTGGCGGACCTGGCCGAGGCCGCCGCCGGAGTCTGGGAGCGACCCGCCGGCGATGTGAACGGAAACCGTCTGTGGCTCACCGAGAAGCCGTGAACCCTCCCAGGACCGACGCGCGACGTCACCACGACCCGGACGTGCGCGGCTTCGCCAGCGACAACTACGCGGGCGCCCACCCGGAGGTCCTCGCGGCCATCACCCTCGCCAACGGCGGCCATCAGGTCGCCTACGGCGAGGACGACTACACCGAGAACCTCCAGCGAATCATCCGCGGCCACTTCGGCGCCCGTGCCGAGGCGTTCCCCGTCTTCAACGGGACCGGCGCCAACGTCGTCGCGCTCCAGGCCGTCACCGACCGCTGGGGCGCGGTGATCAGCGCCGAGAGCGCCCACATCAACGTCGACGAGGGCGGCGCGCCGGAACGCGTCGGCGGGCTCAAGCTGCTCACCGTCCCCACCCCGGACGGCAAGCTCACCCCCGAGCTGATCGACCGGCAGGCCTGGGGCTTCGAGGACGAGCACCGGGCCATGCCGCAGGTCGTCTCGATCACCCAGAACACCGAGCTGGGCACCGTCTACACACCCGACGAGATCCGCGCGATCTGCGACCACGCCCACGATCTGGGCATGGTCGTCCACCTCGACGGCGCCCGGATAGCCAACGCCGCCGCGTCGCTGGACGTCCCGATGCGGACCTTCACCAACGCGGCCGGGGTCGATCTGCTGTCGCTGGGCGGGACGAAGAACGGCGCCCTGTTCGGGGAGGCCGTCGTCGTCCTCAACCCGGACGTGGTCCGCAGGATGAAGCATCTGCGCAAGCTGTCCATGCAGCTCGCCTCGAAGATGCGCTTCGTGTCGGTGCAGCTCGAAGCGCTGCTCGCCAAGGACCTGTGGCTGCGCAACGCCCGCCACGCCAACGAGATGGCGCAGCGGCTGGCCGAGGGCGTCCGCTCGGTGCACGGGGTGGAGATCCTGTACCCCGTGCAGGCCAACGCCGTGTTCGCGCGGCTGCCGCACGACGTCAGCGAGCGGCTCCAGAAGCGGTACCGCTTCTACTTCTGGGACGAGACGGCCGGCGACGTCCGCTGGATGTGCTCGTTCGACACCCGTGAGGAGGACGTCGACGGATTCCTCGCGGCGCTCAAGGAGGAGATGGCGCGGTAGCGCGAAGCGCAGCGCACCGCGCCGTTCGCGGCGGCGGGCGCGAGGTCCCGGAAGGGGCGCGGGTGAGCGGATCCCCGCGCCCCTTTCCGTTGTCCGTGTTCTTCCCGCTCCCGGAACGGCTCAGCAAATGCATTGAAGTTCCGTCGAACGTATATCTATGCTGAATGTATGCAGCTGATCGAGCAGGACGTGCCCCGGTCCGCCTATCTCGCCGCCGATGAGGTGGTCGACCATGGGCATCCTCTGGTGCGCGAGACGGTGACCGCCTTGGGTGGCGGGTCGCTGTCGCCGTATGAGTATGCGCGGGCCGCCTTCGAGTACATCCGGGACGAGATCCCCCACTCACGGGACAGCGGCGACATGAGGGTCACCTGGCGCGCCTCGGACGTGCTGGAGCTGCGTACCGGGATCTGCTACGCCAAGTCCCATGCCCTGGCCGCCCTGCTCAGGGCGCGCGGCATCCCGACGGGCTTCTGCTACCAGCGCCTCACGGAGGACGACGGCAGCGCCCCGGTCCTCCATGGGCTCGTGGCGATCGCGCTCCCCGGGCACCCGCGCTGGGCGCGTCAGGATGCCCGGGGCAACACCTCGGGCATCGACGCGCGGTTCTCGACGGAGGATGAACGGCTGGCCTTTCCCGTCCGGGCGGAGTTCAGTGAGGTGGACTATCCGGTATTGTATGCTGCACCGCATCCGGCGGTGATGGACGCCCTGAGGAGCGCACCGGACCGGGCCGCGCTGTGGCAGTCCCTGCCCAGCTCGCTCTGACCCGCACCGCCACCGGCAACGACCCACGGCAGGCAAGGCAGAAGATGACCATTCCGCTCACCGTGTCCGACGAGGTGCGCGCACTCGCGCCCGGCTTCATCCATGTCACCGTCGAGGCCGAAGGGCTCGTCAACACCCCCAGCAGCGAAGGCACTTCGGCCCTGCTGGACGACGCCGCCCGGCGCCTCGCGGTCCGTCTCGAAGGCCGCGCGCCGCACGAGGACCCGCACATGGCCGCCTGGCGTGCCGCGTACACCGCGTTCGGCGCCAAGCCCGCCCGGACCCGCAACTCCGCCGAGGCCCTCGCCAAGCGCGCCCTCTCGTACGCCGGACTGCCCCGGATCAACGCGCTCGTCGATGTCTACAACGCCGTCAGCGTCGCCCATCTGATCCCGGTGGGAGGCGAGGACGCGGACCGTATCCACGGGGGCATGCGACTCGTCCGCGCGAAGGGCGACGAGGAGTTCCCCACCGCGGCCGAGGGGGAGCGGGTGATCGAGCACCCCGAGCGGGGTGAGGTCGTCTGGTGCGACGACAGCGGGGTCACCTGCCGCCGCTGGAACTGGCGGCAGGGAACGCGTACCCGGCTCACCGAGGAGTCGCGTTCGGCGCTCTTCCTGCTGGAGGGGCTGGCGCCGATGCGGGCCGGCGAGGTCGCGGCGGCGGGAGCGGAACTCGCCGAACTGATCGAGAAGTTCAGCCCCGGCGCCCGTATCACCGTCAACGCGCCGGTCGGTGCCTGAACCCACCTGGGAGTCGGCCCCGGCGGCGGGCGGACCGGGCGGGGAATGGTGGAGTCGGCTGGCCGGTCGGTCGGTCGGCCGGGGTTCGGCGGGGCGGGCGGGGCGTTCTCAGCCCGCTTCCGCCGCCTTCACGGCCTCCGGGGTCGGCGCCGTGCCACCGAGGTGCGCGGGCATCCACCAGGTGTCGTCGACACCCTTGGGCCGTACCGGGTACGCGCGCTGCGCCGCCTCAAGAAGCTCCTGCACCTGGTCCCGCACCCGCCGGGTGATGGCTCCCGCGTACTGGTCGCGGGGGGCCTCCATCGGCTCACCGACCCGCATCGTGACCGGGATGTGGTGCCGCCGGAAGTTGCGCGGCCGCCCCTTGGTCCACAGCCGCTGTGTCCCCCACAGCGCCATCGGCACCAGCGGGACGCCCGCCTCCTGCGCGAGCCGCGCGGCACCCGACTTGAAGCTCTTGAGCGTGAACGACTGCGAGATGGTCGCCTCGGGGAACACCCCGATGATCTCCCCGGACCGCAGCGACTCCAGCGCGTGCTGGTACGCGGCCTCGCCGCTCTCGCGGTCCACCGGGATGTGCTTCATCCCGCGCATCAGCGGGCCCGACACCTTGTGCCGGAAGACGGCGTCCTTGGCCATGAAGCGGACCAGCCGCTTCTGCGGGAGCGCCGTGAGCCCCGAGAAGATGAAGTCCAGATAGCTGATGTGATTGCTGACCAGAACCGCGCCACCGGTGCGCGGGATGTTCTCCGAACCCTTGCACTCGATCTTCAGATCGAGCGCCTTGAACATCGTCAGGGCCACGCCGATGACGGGGCGGTACACAAGCTCTGCCATGGGACGAGGAAGGCCCTTCTGTCTGCCTCGGGAGGGGGAACCCGGGCGGGAAGTTACGCAGCCGTAGGTTTTCCGGCCTGCGCAGATCGTGCCCGAAGAACGAACCGGGGGCCAGTCCTGGCGCCCCCGCAGCGCGAGATCCTCGTCACGTCGGAGACATGTACCGTTCCCCCCGCCGGGCGGGCGTATGCCGCCCCGTCGCGACCCGCCGTCCGGCGGAAGTTCCGTCCGGAACCAGGCAGGTCAGGAATCACCGCGAACCGGTGCACGCTCTTCCTGGGGAAGGCGGGGTGTCCGGCGCCGGACACCCCCGAACAGAAGGACGGTGGACGGTGGACGGTGCACACGCGCAGGAGTGGGCGCGCGGGCCCGGGGACGGTACGCGGCTCGACGCGGCCGCGCTCGGTGCGGACCTCGGGGAGCGGGCCACACTCGTCCAGTTCTCCAGCGCCTTCTGCCGGCCCTGCCACGCCACCCGCCGGGTGCTCGCACAGGTCGCGGACATGGTGCCGGGTGTCCGGCACATCGAGATCGACGCCGAGGACCACCTCGCGCTGGTCCGCTCCCTCGGCATCCTCAAGACACCGACGGTCCTCGTCCTGGACGCGGACGGCCGTGTGGTGCGCCGGGCCGCCGGACAGCCCCGTACCGCCGATGTGATCGCCGCGCTCGGTGAGGCTGTCTGAAGGCCGTGCGACCGGGGAAGGCTGCGACTACGGAGCGTTGCGAAGGTCACAAGGCCGAGCGCTTGCTCAGGCAGGATGACAGGAGTCTACTGATCGGTAATATCGCCTCCGGGTGCACCCGGAGGCGGCCGGAACGGGCGGCTCCGCGCGCCTGCGCACCTGCGGGGCGATGCCCCGGAACTGACGACGAACAAGGAGTTCGGTATGACCCTGAAGATTGTCGTGTGTGTGAAGTATGTGCCGGATGCTTCGGGTGAGTGGGGGTTTTCGGGGGATTTGACGGTGGATCGTGTGGGTGTGGACGGTTTGTTGTCGGAGTTGGACGAGTATGCGGTGGAGCAGGCGTTGCGGGTTGCTGAGGCGTCGGGGGATGCGGAGGTGACGGTGGTGACGGTGGGTCCTGATGATGCGCGGGATGCGGTGCGGAAGGCTTTGTCGATGGGGGCTGATCGTGGGGTGCATGTGGAGGACGGGGGTGTTGAGGGTTCGGATGTGATGGGGACGTCGTTGGTGCTGGCGGCGGCGGTGGGGAAGGCGGGGTTCGATCTGGTGGTGTGCGGGATGGCGTCGACGGATGGGGTGGCGGGGGTGGTTCCGGCGTTGCTGGCGGAGCGTCTGGGGGTGGCTCAGGTGTCGTTGCTGTCGGAGGTGTCCGTCCGGGACGGTGTGGTGCGGGGGCGTCGTGACGGGGATGCGGCGTCGGAGGTGCTGGAGGCGGGGTTGCCTGCGGTGGTGTCGGTGACGGATCAGTCGGGTGAGGCGCGGTATCCGTCGTTCAAGGGGATCATGGCGGCGAAGAAGAAGCCGGTGGAGTCGTGGGATCTGGATGATCTCGGGGTGGATGCGGGGTCGGTGGGTTCGGCGGGTGCGTGGACGGTGGTGGAGTCGGTGACGGAGCGTCCGGCGCGGGTGGCGGGGACGGTCGTGACCGACGAGGGTGACGGCGGGCTCCGGTTGGCGGAGTTCCTGGCGGGTCAGAAGTTCATCTGACGGGCCCCTTCCCGGAGGGGCCGGGGTCCGGGCCGAGGCCGGTCCGGGCCGGTGCGGGTGGTGTTCTCCCTGCGCGGGTGACCGGGTGACCGGGTGGCCGGGTGGCGGCGGGTTCCTCTCGGTTCCTCTTCGTTCCTCCTTCGGTCTTCGTTCTCTTCGGTCTTCGTTCTCTTCGTTCGTTCTGCGTTGTTCTTGGTTCGTTGTCGGGTGCCGGTGTGGCCGGCTGTTGTGGGATTGGGTGGTTGTGGTGGCGCAGGTTCTGGTTTTTGTGGATCAGGTGGACGGTGTGGTGCGGAAGCCGTCGTTGGAGTTGCTGGCGGTGGCGCGGCGGTTGGGTGAGCCGGTGGCTGTGGTGGTGGGTGCGGGTGCGGGTGGTGCGGCGGGTGTGCTGGGTGGTCATGGTGCGGTGAGGGTGCTGGTGTCGGAGGCTTCGGAGTTCGCGGAGTTGTTGGTGGTGCCGAAGGTGGATGCGTTGGAGGCGGCGGTGGGGGTGGTGTCGCCGGTGGCGGTGCTGTTGCCGTCGTCGGGGGAGAACAAGGAGGTCGCGGCGCGGTTGGCGGTGCGGCTGGGTTCGGGTGTGCTGGTGGATGCGGTGGATGTGGTGGCGGGGGAGGGGGGTCCGGTGGTGGTGCAGTCGGTGTTCGCGGCGGGGTTCTCGGTGCGGTCGCGGGTGTCGCGGGGGGTGCCGGTGGTGACGGTGAAGCCGAATGCGGCGGCGGTGGAGGAGGTTGCTGCGGCGGGTGCGGTGGAGGAGTTGGCGGTGGTGTTCGGTGGGGGTCCGGCGGCGCGGGTGGTGTCGCGGGAGGCGCGGGCGGTGTCGGGGCGTCCGGAGCTGACGGAGGCTGCTGTGGTGGTGTCGGGTGGTCGTGGTGTGGGGGGTGCGGAGGGCTTCGGGGTGGTGGAGGCTCTGGCGGATGCGCTGGGTGGTGCGGTGGGGGCGTCGCGGGCGGCGGTGGACGCGGGCTGGTATCCGCATGCGGGTCAGGTGGGTCAGACGGGGAAGAGTGTGTCGCCGCAGTTGTATGTGGCGAACGGGATCTCGGGGGCGATCCAGCACCGGGCGGGGATGCAGACGTCGAAGACGATCGTGGCGGTGAACAAGGACGCGGAGGCGCCGATCTTCGATCTGGTGGACTTCGGTGTGGTGGGTGACCTGTTCAAGGTCCTGCCCCAGCTGACCGACGAGATCAACCACCGCAAGAACTGACCCACGACCCGAACAACCCGGCCCGACCCGAACGGCCCGGCCGGCCCGGACAGCCCGGCCGGCCTGATCCGACCTGACCGGACAGTCCGGCCGACCCTGGCCGATCCGGCTGCCGGTCACCCACGGCCCCCGCGACCCCCACCGGTCACGGGGGCCCGGCCATGCCGCCACACGAACACGTACCCCACGGAGTACGCCCCCAGGGGTTGTTACCGGCCCACGACCGCTGGGTAGCTTCACCGTCCCGGTACGGGACCGGCGTACGGCGGAACGCGGGAGGTCGTGGCATGCGGCAGCGCGAGCACGTGGCGAGAAGCCTCACGCGGGAGGTCACCGGGCCCGTCTGCGCGGCGCTCGCCCCGGTCGACGTACGACTGGCGCGCACGTACCCGGGGGACCCGGGCACCCGGCAGCCGGTGCACACCGTCTACGTACCGGGTGATGTGTTCGACGCGGGTACGGTCCGGCGGTGGGGGGATCTGGCGCGGGAGCTCCTCGACGAGCACGCGCCGGACGCGTCCGCCCTGGCGGCGGTCCTCGGTCTGCCCGGGGAGTTGGCGGAGCCGGTGCACACCCGGGTACTGGCCAAACTGGAGCGCGAGCCGGTCGAGGATCTGCGGATCGACTTCGAGGACGGCTACGGCACCCGCTCCGACACGGAGGAGGACGAGGCCGCGGCGCGGGCCGCCCGGCTGGTGGCGCGGGCGTACGCGGACGGTACGGCCGCCCCGTACATGGGTGTCCGGACGAAGTGCCTGGAGGCGCCGGTACGGGAGCGGGCCATCCGTACCCTGGACATCTTCCTGACCGGACTCATGGACGCCGGGGGGCTGCCCGCCGGACTCGTGCTGACGCTGCCCAAGGTGACGTATCCGGAGCAGGTGACGGCGATGGTCCGGCTCCTCGACGGGTTCGAGCGGGCCCGGGGGCCGCTGCCCGCGCGGATCGGGTTCGAGATCCAGGTCGAGACCAGCCAGGCCGTGCTCGCGGCCGACGGCACGGCGACCGTCGCCCGCATGATCCAGGCGGGGGAGGGACGCGTCACGGGGCTGCACTACGGCACGTTCGACTACAGCGCCTGTCTGGGGGTCGCCGCCGCGTACCAGTCGAGCGACCATCCCGCCGCGGACCACGCCAAGGCCGTCATGCAGGTCGCGGCGGCCGGGACGGGCGTACGGGTGTCCGACGGGTCCACCAACGTCCTGCCGGTGGGCCCCACTCCACGCGTCCACGAGGCCTGGCGGCTGCACCACCGGCTGACCCGGCGGGCCCTGGCCCGCGCGTACCACCAGGGCTGGGACATGCACCCCGGTCATCTCCCGACGCGGTACGCGGCCGTCTTCGCCTTCTACCGGGAGGGGTTCGTACGGGCGGCGGAACGGCTGCGCGCCTATGTGGAACGCACGGGCGGCGACGTACTGGACGAACCGGCTACGGCGCGTGCCCTCAGCGGCTTCCTGGTCCGGGGTACGGACTGCGGCGCACTGGACGAGGCCGAGGTCACGACGGCGACCGGACTCACCGCCCCGGCCCTGCGAGCGCTCGCGTTCCCGCGCCGGACCGCGCCGACCGGATGAGGGGACGCCGGAGGAGGGGTTGCGGGTCGGCGCGGAGTCAGTCGGCCGGGGGTATCTCGCCGGACCCCCGGGTGATCAGCCGGGTCGGCAGTTCGATGCGTTCCGGGGTCCGTGAGCCCCCGTCGAGCTGACGGAACAGCCGTTCGGCGGCCGTCCGTCCCAATTGGGCGGCGTCCTGGGCGATCACCGTGAGCCCCGGTACCAGCAGGTCCGCCAGTTCCAGGTCGTCGAAGCCGACCAGGGCGACCGGACGGCTCTGTTCGGCCAGCACACGCACCACCGTCACGGTCACCCGGTTGTTCCCCGCGAAGACCGCTGTCACCGCTCCGGGGCCCGACAGCATCGCCTCCGCCGCCACCCGTACCCGCTCGGGGACGGTCGTCCCGAGGGACATCCACGCGTCCTCGACCGGTATCCCGGCGTCGGCCATGGCCGACCGGTACCCCCGCAGCCGCTCGACCGCCGTGTGGATGCGCGGCTGGTCGCCGATGAACCCGATCCGCCGGTGCCCGTGGGCGATCAGATGCGTCACCCCGGCGCGGGCACCGCCGTAACTGTCCGACAGCACGGTGTCCGCCTCGATACGTCCGGCGGGCCGGTCCACGAACACCGTGGCGACCCCGGCCCTGATCTCCGGTTCCAGGTACCGGTGGTCGTCCCCGGCGGGGATCACCACCAGCCCGTCCACCCGCCGCGCGCAGAGCGCGAGCGCCAACTCCTGCTCCCGGCCCGGGTCCTCCGCGCTGGAGCCGTTGATGAGCAGCGCGCCGTGCGCGCGGGCCACCTCCTCGACGGCCCTGCTCAGCGGACCGTAGAAGGGATCGGCCAGATCCTCCAGGACGAGTCCCACACTGGCGGTACGCCCTTTGCGCAGTACCCGCGCGCTGTCGTTGCGCCGGAACCCGAGTGCGTCGATGGCCTCCTGGACGCGTCGCTCCGTGTCTGCCGTGACCCCCGGCTCCGCGTTGACCACGCGTGACACGGTCTTGAGACCGACTCCTGCGCGCGCGGCGACGTCCTTCATGGTCGGACGGTTGCCGTAGCGGTTCTCGGCTCTGCGGGCTATATCGGCCACTATGCGGCGTCCTGTCCTGTCGTACGGGTACGTTTTCCGGGTATGCATGACGATGTGGCGACGAGCATAGAGCCTGGACAACGTTGTCAGACGCGAGGGAGACTGTTCCACGCTTTCTCCGGACGGCCCTTCCACCAGGAGATCCCACACTGATGCTGACCGACCTCGTCGCCGCGCTCGACATCGGCGGGACAAAGATCGCCGCCGCACTCGTGGACGACCGGGGCCGTGTCCACACGCGGGCGCAGCGGCCGACGCCCGCGCACGAGGACGGCGACACGGTGATGCGGGCCGTCACGGAGGTCGTCGCACAGCTGACGGTGTCGCCGTTGTGGTCGTCGGTGCGGGCCGTCGGGATCGGCAGCGCGGGACCGGTGGACGCGGTGGCGGGCACGGTCAGTCCGGTGAACGTCCCCGGGTGGCGCCGGTATCCGCTGGTGGAGCGGGTCGCCTCGGCGACCGGGGGGCTGCCCGTGGAGCTGATCGGCGACGGTGTCGCGATCACGGCCGCGGAGCACTGGCAGGGTGCCGCACGGGGCCATGACAACGCGCTCTGCATGGTGGTGTCGACCGGTGTGGGCGGCGGGCTGGTCCTCGGCGGCCGACTGCATCCGGGGCCCACGGGGAATGCCGGGCACATCGGGCACATCAGCGTCGACCTCGACGGCGATCCGTGTCCGTGCGGTGCGCGCGGCTGTGTGGAGCGCATCGCCAGCGGCCCCAACATCGCCCGCCGCGCGCTGGAGGGCGGCTGGCGCCCCGGCGCGGACGGGGACGCCTCCGCCGAGGCCGTCGCCGTCGCCGCGCGCGCGGGTGACCCGGTCGCCCTCGCGTCGTACCGGCGGGCCGCGCAGGCGCTCGCCGCCGGGATCGCGGCGACCGCGACCCTGGTGGAGATCGACATCGCGGTGATCGGCGGCGGTGTGGCCAACGCGGGCGAGGTGCTGTTCGCCCCGCTGCGCAGGTCGTTGCGTGACTACGCGGCCCTGTCCTTCGTCCAGCGCCTCACGGTGGCACCCGCTCGGATGGGGGCGGACGCGGGACTGGTGGGCGCCGCGGCGGCCGCGCTGAGCCGGGGCGCGGGGGCCGCGGCGGCGGGCGTCTGAGCCCTGGCCCACTCATGAGCCCTGGCCCCCCTCGTGAGTCTTGAGGTCCTTGTGCGTCCTGAGCGCTCGTGAGTCCTGAGGCCCTGAGGCGGCGGGTCCCCGAGGTGGCGGGTCCGGAGGCCCTGGGTGCTGTCGGGTCCTCGTCCTCGACCTCGTGCGCGGGAGGGCGGTGTGCGCCGCCTCCCTTAAATAGTCAGCTTGACCAAAAAGAGGGAACCCTTTAATGTCATGGAGACGAAAAGGGGTCCCTCATGGCCGACATCACCAGGCGTCTCGGCTGGCGCCATCTGCGCTCCGCCCCCACCTCCCATATCCGGCACCACCGGGACGGCGGACTCGTCCACGACGGTCCGGGCATCGGATTCTGGTACCGCGCCCTCACCGCGGCCCTCTCCGAGATACCGGTCGACGACCGTGAGGAGTCGATGGCGTTCCACGCCCGTACCGCCGACTTCCAGGACGTGACCGTGCAGGCGACCGTCACGTACCGGATCGGTGATCCGGCCGTCGCCGCCGAACGGCTGGACTTCTCCATCGACCCGGACACCGGCGCCTGGCGCGGTTCGCCGCTGGAGCAGCTCTCCACGCTGCTCTCGGAGACGGCCCAGCAGCACGCGCTCGACGTCCTCGCCCGGACCCCGCTCGCCGGGGCCTTGGTCGACGGTGTGGCCGCGGTACGGGAGCGGGTGACGGACGGGCTCGGCGCGGAGCCCCGGCTCGCCGCGACCGGGCTCACCGTGGTCGGGGTGCGCGTGGTGGCGATCCGTCCCGAGCCCGAGGTCGAACGCGCCCTGCGCACCCCCGCGCGTGAACGTATCCAGCAGGAGGCCGACCGGGCCACCTACGAGCGCCGGGCCGTGGCGGTGGAGCGGGAGCGCACGATCGCCGAGAACGAACTGGGCAGCAAGATCGAGCTGGCCCGCCAGGAGGAACGGCTGGTGGAGCAGCGGGGCGCCAACGCCCGCCGGGAGGCCGAGGAGCAGGCCGCCGCCGACGCGATCCGGGCGGAGGCCGAGGCGGCCCGCACGGTCCGGCTCGCCAGGGCGCAGGCCGAGGCGGCCCGGGAGGCCGGGGAGGCACGTGCGGGGGCCGAGGCGTCCTGGCTGCGGGTGCACGGCGACGCCTCACCCGAGACCCTGCACGCGCTGACGGCCGCCCGGCTCGCCGAGAACCTGCCGCGCATCGACAGTCTGACCGTCTCTCCGGATGTGCTGACCGGGCTGCTGGAACGCCTCGGCCGCCCCGGCGCGCGACGGGAGCCGGGGGCGTGAGTCTCGCGCCGAGGGCGGTGCTGGTCCACCGCACGACGGAGTACGAGGAACTGCTCGCCCGGCACGGCACCGCGGGGCAGGCCGGTTTCTTCCTCTCCTCCCGGGGCCGGAGCCTCGCCGGGGTGGCGGCGCGGCACGCGCTGGCCCGGCGGACGCTCGCCGAGACGGCGGCGGCCGTCCCGCTGAGCTGGCGTCAGGCCCGGGTGGAGCGCGGCGATCTGGACCGGTTCCTGTTCGGCCCGGAGGACGTGGTCGTGGTGGTCGGCGCGGACGGACTGGTCGCCAACACCGCGAAGTACCTGACCGGACAGCCCGTGGTCGGGGTGGACCCCGAGCCGGGCCGGGGTCTCGGCGTACTGGTGCGTCACCGGTCTGCGGACACGGCCCGGCTGCTGGCCGCCGCCGTCTCGCCCGGCGCGCTGTGCGACGAGCTGACGATGGTGGAGGCGGTGGCCGACGACACCCAGGTGCTCCGCGCGCTCAACGAGATCTATCTGGGTGCGCCGGGGCACCAGACGGCGCGCTACCGGCTCGGTACGACGGCCCCCGCCCACGGCGGCGCGGGGCGGCGCGGGGACGCGGGCGGGGACACGGAGGAGGCCCAGGCGTCCTCCGGGGTGCTGGTCGGCACCGGCACCGGGTCGACGGGCTGGCTGGGGTCCCTCTGGCGGGAGCGGGGCAGCGGGCTGACGCTGCCGGCGCCCGCCGCCCCCGGTCTGGTCTGGTTCGTCCGGGAGGCCTGGCCGTCGCCCGCCACCGGCACCTCGCTCGTGGAGGGCACGCTCGGCGGGAACGAACAACTGCGGCTCGTGGTGGAGTCGGACCGGCTGGTGGTCTTCGGGGACGGGGTGGAGAGCGACGCGCTGGAGCTCACCTGGGGCCAGACGGTCCGGGTGGGACTCGCGGATCTCCGGCTGCGGCTGGTGATCTGACGCCGCGCCGGACGGCTCGGGCGCGACGACCGGCGTCACGGAGCCCGGCGCGCGTCGGCGGAGCGGGTGTCCCGTACCCGTACCCGTACCCGTACCCGTACCCGTACTTGTGCCTGTGGCCGGTGCCTGTGCTTGTGACCGTCGCCGTGTGAGGTCCGTCAGGTGTCAGCCGTTCTCGCCGTCCGGACCTCCGGCGTGTCCCGGCTCGGGGGCGTCCTCGCCCGGTGCGGAGAACTCGGCGGTGAACACCTCGTCGCCCAGGGCCGCGAGGACGCGGGCGGTGACGCGGTCCACGTCGCCCCGCTCGGCCTCCGGGAGCGGGGCGCCGGACCGTTCGCGGGCACGGGCCGCCAGGCCCAGGAGGCGGGCCGCCCGCGCGGGTCGATCCGCGAGGGAATGGGCACCGGCCAGGCCCTCGTGGGCGAGGGCGACGGCCCGGGGGTCGCCGCCCTCGCGGGCGACCGCGAGACCCTGCTGGTGGAGGGACAGGGCCAGGGCGGCATCGCCGCGCTGTTCGGCGAGGAAGCCGAGTTCGGCGAGCAGGAGCGCGGGGCCGGGGCCGAACTCGACCTCGCGGTGCCAGGCGAGGGTCTTGCGCAGATACCGCTCCGCGAGGTCGAGGTCGCCCTCGCGGCGGGCCCCGAGGGCCAGGCCGATCTCGGCGTGGACCTCACCGGCCGCGTATCCGTGCTCGGCGGCGCGCGCCCTGGCGTCCCGGTGGAGTGCGGCGGCCCGCCGGAAGTCACCGGTCAGCAGGGCGACCCGGCCCAGGCCGGTGAGCCGGTCGGCGGCGTCCGCCCAGAACCCCAGCTCCTCCGCGAGCCGCAGACCCTGCTCGTGCAACGCCGAGGCATGGGCGTGGTCACCGGTGATCGAGGCCAGCGCCGCCAGCGGGTACGAGCTCTGAAGACGGCCCCAGGGGTCCCCGAGCTCGTCGAAGAGCGCGTGGGCGTCCGTCGCGTCGCTCCGCAGCGCGGCGAGGTCGCCCCGCAGCAGTCTCTGGACGGCCCTGGTGCTCAGCGCCGCGGCGATCCCCCAGCGGTCGCCGTCCGCGCGGAAGGACGTCAGGGCCCGGTCCACCAGGACCTCGCTGCGGGCCAGGTCCTCGCCCGCCCTGAGCGAGGAGTGGCCGAGGAACCACACGGCCCGCGCGTCCCCGCCCCACTCGCCTGCGCCGCGTCCGGCCTTCGGAACCGGACCCTGCCGGGCCTCCCCGGCCAGCAGGGCGAAACCCTCGTGCCACAGGGCGATACGGGAGCGCTGCCCGGACCGGTCCGCGCCGGTGACGCGCAGGGTCTCGCCGAGCGACCGGCGGGCCTCGCTGAGCCGGCCGCGCAGGAACCAGTACCAGGTGGAGGCGAGCGCCATCCGCGCTGCCGCAGCCGGCTCCCCGTGCCGCAGGGCCCGTTCCAGCGCCGTACGCAGATTGGCGCTCTCCTGGTCCAGCCGGTTCACCCACTGCCGCTGCCCGGGGCCGTGGAGCAGGGGCGCGGCCCGCCCGACCAGTCCGGCGTAGTAGGAGTGGTGGCGCTGTCCGACGGTCCCGGACTCGTCCGCCTCCGCGAGACGTTCCGAGGCGTACGCGGCCACGGACTCCGGCAGCCGGTAGCGGGGACCGTCCGTCACCGTGACGAGCGAGCGGTCCACCAGCCGGATCAGCGGCCCCAGGACATCCGTGTCGCCGCCGCACACCGACTCGGCCGCCTCAAGGGCGCAGCCGTCGGCGAAGACCGACAGCCTGCGCAGCACCGTCCGCTCGTCGTCGCCGAGCAGCTCCCAGCTCCAGTCGATCACCGCCCGCAGGGTCCGCTGCCGGGCGGGCGTCCCGCGGTGGCCCCCGTCGAGCAGCCGGAACCGGTCGTCCAGGCGGGCGGACAGCTCACGCACGCCCAGCGCCCGGACCCGGGTCGCGGCCAGTTCCAGCGCGAGCGGTATCCGGTCGAGGCGGCGGCATATCTCCGCGACGGCCTCCGCGTTGTCCCCGGTCACGGTGAATCCGGGCGCGGCGGCCGCGGCGCGCTGGGCGAACAGCAGCTCGGCGTCGGCCTGCGCCAGCGGCGGCACCGTCCACACCGCCTCCCCGGCCAGCCCGATCGGCTCCTGGCTGGTGGCCAGGACACGCAGGCCGGGGGCGGCGCCCAGGACGCGGCGGATGACGTCGGCCGCCGAGTCGATGACGTGCTCGCAGTTGTCCAGCAGGAGCAGGAGCCGCCGGGAGCGCAGCGCGTCCTCCAGCCCCGCCGGGCCCTCCTCGCGGATGCCCAGGGCCGCGCTCAACTGCTCGGCCACGTCGAGCGATCCGGCGAGACCGACCATCCTGACGCCGTCGGGGTATTCACCGGCCACCCGGCCCGCCACCTCCTCCGCCAGCCGGGTCTTGCCGACCCCGCCGGGCCCCGTCAGCGTCACCAGCCGGTGCGCGGCGAGCAGTTCGGCCGCCGCGGCCACCGCTCGCGTCCTCCCGATCAATCCGGAGAGCGGGGCCGACAACCCGGTGGGCGAGGTCGGTGATCCAGGCAACCCGGCGGACGGCGCCGGCGATCCGGCGAAGGGGGCCGACGGGGCGCCGGTGCCGCGTCTGCGGGTGGCGGGAGCCGTCCCCAGTGCCTCGTCGTGCGCGAGGACCGCCTGGTGGAGGGCGACCAGCTCCGGGCCGGGGTCCACCCCCAGTTCATCGGCCAGCAGCTTCCGCAGCGCGGTGTAGGCGGCCAGGGCCTCGGACTGCCGCCCCGCCCGGTACAGCGCCCGGATGTGCGCGGCCCGCAACCGCTCCCGCAGCGGGTGACGAGCCGTCAGCTCGCCCAGCTCGTCCGTCAGCGCGTGGTGCTCGTCCAGTTCCAGCCGGGCCTCGGCGCGTGCCTCCAGCGCGGTCAGCCGCTGCTCCTCCAGGCGTTCGGCCGCGGAGTGCAGGAAAGCGACCTCCCGCAGATCGGCGAACGCGTCCCCCTTCCACAGCGCCAGGGCGTCGGTGAGCAGGTCCGACCTGGTCCGGGGGTCCCCGATGTCATAGGCCGAGGTGGTCAGTTCGGTGAACCGGTGGGAGTCCACGTCACCGGCTCCGGTCCGCAGCAGATACCCCGGGGCCCTCGACTCCACCAGCTCCGCGGCCCCCGACTCGCCCCGCTCCAGGGCGCCGCGCAGCCGGGACACCTTCGTCTGGAGGGCGCCCACCGGGTTACGGGGCACCCGGTCGCCCCACAGATGGTCCACCAGCAGGTCCGACGACACGGTCCGGCCCGCGTGGACCAGCAGGGCGGCCAGCAGCGCGCGGACCTTGGCCTCGGGGACGTCGACCGGGTCACCGGCCGCCGTGGAGACGGTGAGCGGGCCGAGCACGGAGAAACGCATGCCCGCACGGTATCCGGGCGTCCCGGCGGTCGGCGTCCGTGGACCGTCCAGACCCCTGACCCCTGACCCCGAGCCGCGGACCGCCCACCGCCCGACCATGACCGACAGCCATGACCGACAGCACTCCGACAGGGTCCCGACAGCGCGCGCGGCCACAGTGAGGTCAGTCGAACGAACCGGCCCGGCGCAGCGGACCGGACGGACCACCGGACACACAGGAGTGACCATGCTGGAGCACACGAACGACGGGCAGTCGGCGGTGTCGGTGATCGGCCTGGGGCAGCTGGGGACCCGGATCGCCCAGGCGTTCCTCGCCGCCGGCCACCCCACGACCGTATGGAACCGCACCGCCGCGAAGGCCGACGCCCTGGTGGCCCAGGGAGCACTCCGGGCCACCACCCTGGAAGCCGCGGTCACCGCGAGTCCGCTCGTCGTGGTGGTCCTCCCGGACTACCCGACCGTGGAGAAGCTGCTCGGGCCGGTGGCGGACGGGCTGCGCGGCCGGGTACTGGTGAACCTCACCTCCGGCACCCCCGAGGACGCCACCAGGACGGCCGGGTGGGCGGCGGAACACGGCGTCGGCTACCTCGACGGCGCCGCCATGAGCGGCACCCGGCTGGTCGGGCGCCCCGAGGCGCTGTTCGTCCTCAGCGGCTCCCAGGACGCCTTCGACGCCCACCGGGAGGAACTGGCGAGCCTCGGCAACGCCGTGCACCTCGGCACCGACCCGGCGCTGGCCCCGGTGTACGACACCGCGCTGTTCGGCCAGGTCTGGGGCGCGCTGGCGGGCTTCTACCACTCCGTGGCCCTGGTCGGCGCCGCGGGCGTCGACCCCACGGCCTTCGCGGCGGTGGTGAAGGGGCACATGCCCTTCGTCACCTCGCTGATGGTGGACCACGCCCGGCAGATCGAGGACGGCCGGTTCCCGGACGACGACGGCACGGTGGAGGTGCACGGGGCGGCGATGGACCATCTCCTGCACACCAGCGCGGACCAGGGCATCGGCACCCGGGTGCCGGAACTGTTCAGGACCCTGCTGGAGCGGACGGCGGCCGACGGCCACGGCAGGAGCGGCATCGCCAGCGTGGCGCGGACGATCTCGAAGGGCGACACGGCGGTCGACGCGACGGCTGACGCGACGGCCGCCCCGGAGGGTGACACGAAGGCCGACGAGAAGGCCGACTCGAACAGCGACGAGAAGGGTGAGCGGAATGTCTGAGCGTACGAAGTCTCCCGTGACGGTCCTCGGGCTGGGCCGGATGGGCACCCCGATCGCCGACGCGTTCCTCGCCGCCGGCCACCCCGTGACCGTATGGAATCGCACCGCGGCGAAGGCCGGTCCGCTCGTGGCGCGAGGCGCCGCCGGTGCGGCCACCGCCGCCGAGGCCGTGGCGGCGGGCCCGCTGGTGATCGCTCCGCTCCTCGACCACGAAGCGGTACGCGAGGCCCTCGGCCCGGCCACCGCCGAGCTCCGTGGCCGCACCCTGGTCAACCTCGCCAACAGCAGCCCCGACCAGGCCCGGGAGCTCGCCACCTGGGCCGCCGGGCACGGCGCCGACTACCTCGACGGCGCGATGATGGCCCTGCCGCAGACGGTCGCCACCCCGTCGGGCTTCTTCCTCTACAGCGGCTCCCAGGACGCCTTCACCACCTATCGGCCCGAGCTGGAAGTGATGGCACCGGCCCACTACTTCGGCACGGACCCCGGCGCGGCGGAGATCCACGACCTCGCCGTGCTGGGCACCGGGTACGCGGCCCTCGCCGGGTTCCTGCACGCGGCGGCCCTGCTCGACACGGTGGGCACCCCTCCCGAGGTGCTGGCCCCGCTCGCGGCCCGCTGGCTGGGCGGCATGGCCGACTTCCTGCCCGAGCTGGCGCGGGAGGCGGGATCGGGATCGTACTCGGACGGGGTCTCCACGATCGACCTGAACCGGGCCGCGGTCGGCAGCCTCGTCGGCCTCAGCCGCACCCACGGTGTCGCCACCGACGTGCACGACCCGCTGAAGGCCCTGCTCGACAGGAGAGCGGCCGACGGCCATGGCCAGGACAGCTTCTCCAGCGTGTTCGAGCTGCTGCGCACCCGGAACCCTTCGAAGGGGTGAGCGCACGGCCGGGGAGGCGGGGGCGGCCGGGCCGACCTTCAGGGCCGCCCGTCGACCGGCCGACGCCCCCGGCAGCCCACGTCGACCGGCAGACGTCCCCCCGCCCCCCAGACCCCCGGCCCCGCCGACCGGCCCCCGCCGATCGGCGGGGCCGTCGCCGATCCCGGCCCGCGCCGAACCCCGCCGACCGGCGAAACCCGTTACCGGCGGAGGCTGTCGAGGCGTCACAATGAGGGTGTCCCCCGAGCGTCAGGGCGTGCATGAGGCCGACGAGGTCACCG
The DNA here is from genome assembly GCF_036250755.1 of Streptomyces uncialis. Classification (NCBI taxonomy): domain Bacteria; kingdom Bacillati; phylum Actinomycetota; class Actinomycetes; order Kitasatosporales; family Streptomycetaceae; genus Streptomyces; species Streptomyces uncialis. The sequence continues at coordinate 8,145,953 of NZ_CP109583.1, forward strand.
ATCACGTCACGCCGCACCCGACCCGCTCGCGGACCCGCCAGGACGCGCGCCCCTCGCGGCACGGACCGGGCGCAGATCACACCGATCGCCGTACAACCCTCCGGGGGTGTCGTCGGTCTTGCCATTGATCACGCCGTGATCGCATCCACGAGGAGAAACGTCATCACCGCCATACGCAAGACCCTCACCGCCACCGCTGTCGTCGCTCTCGTCGTGTCGGTTTCCGCCGCCTGCGGCACGGTGGAGAACCTGACCGCGGGGCAGAAGATCGACCGCGCGTTCGAGAAGCTCGGGAAGGAGAACTCGGTCGGGTTCGAGCTGGACCTCGACACGGATGTCGCGACCCTGAAGTCGATCGACCCCGCCGCCTCGCCCGACGACCAGATCCCCGACGAGTTCGCCGAGCTGATCACCGCGGGGAAGATCTCCGTCTCCGTGGAGTCGAAGAAGCCGTTCGCCGAGTCCGGCCAGAAGGACTTCGTCGGCATGGCGGCCAAGGTCAGCGGTGCCGACGGCGAGCTCATCGAGTACCGGACCGTCGGTGACTTCACCTACGCCCGGTTCGACCTGGCGGCGTTCGCGAAGCTGTCGGGCAGCCCCGCGCCGTCCGTGGACGACATGCTCCCGCCCGGTGAGCTCGCCGAGAGCCGTGCGGCGATCGAGAAGGCGCTCAAGGGCGAATGGGTCAAGGTCTCCAACAAGAAGCTGGAGGAGATCCAGAAAGAGGTGATGGCGGAAGCGCCCAAGGAGGCCGCGGAGCCCACCCTCGACGCCAAGACGCAGAAGAAGCTGCTCGACGCGGTGACCGGCGTCCTCTCCAGCAAGGTCGAGTTCAAGACCGCCGAGGGCAAGGACGGCGCCGAGCGCGTCACGGCCACCGCCTCCCTGCGTGCCCTCGTCACGGCGATGGTCGAGGAGATCCGCCCGCTGGCGAAGGACCTGCCGCCGGGTGTCGAGCTGCCCACGGCCAAGGAACTGAAGGAGCTCCCCACCAAGAAGGGCTCCGCCGACTTCACCCTGAAGAACGGTGAGCTGAAGGAGGTCTCCATCGACCTCAGCCAGCTCGACAAGAAGCTCAAGGGCAAGAAGATCGACCTGGTGCTGCGGCTGACCGACGCCGAGAAGCCCGAGGCCCCGGCCGGTGCCACGGAGCTGAAGCTGGACGAGATCATGGACAGCATGTTCGGCGGCGGCGCGGCGGGCTTCCCGTCCGAGGAGTTCTCCGGCTGAGCCGTCGGCGGAGCCTGGTCCGGCCCGCACCTTCATGGCGGGAGTGCGCCACCGGCCCGCTTCCCGATCGCCCCCGGGGCCCCGCGCCCCGGGGGCGATCGGCTGCCCCGCCGCCGGTGCCCCCGCCGTCGGCGCCACGCCCGGCCGGGTCCGGGCACGCCCCCCACCGGGCACGACACGGTCCCCGGCCCGCCCCGCGAAGGTGGGCCGGCCCCCGCCGCCGCGCCCGGCGGCCACGCGGGGGCGGGCCGGCCGGGGCCGGACAGCGGCGGGGAGCCGAGCGGAGCGGGAATCGCGCGCCTGCCACGGCGGAAGCGCGGGTAGGTCCACCTACGGGGTCCTGGTTTTCGCGGCGGGGCCTTCCGGGCAGTCCTTCAGGGGTTACCAGCAGAGGGGGAACCGTGATCGTCTGGGTGAACGGTGCGTCGGGTGCGGGCAAGACGACCACCGCACGGGAACTGATCGAGCTGATCCCGAACAGCACACTCTTCGACCCCGGGGTCATCAGCGGCGCGCTGCCTCGGCTGCTGCCGCCCAAGTACCTCGACGAGATAGCCGACCACCAGGAACTGCCGATCTGGCGGCGACTGGTCATCGACACCACGGCGGCCGTCCTCGCGGAGGTCGGCGGTGTCCTCGTCGTCCCGATGACCCTGCTGCGCCAGGACCACCGCGACGAGATCTTCGGCGCGCTGGCCTCCCGCCGGATTCCCGTACGCCATGTCGTGCTCGCCCCGGCGGAAACGATCCTGCGCGCCCGTACCGCCCAGCACCCGGCCCCTGCGGACCGCCCCGACGGCGCGGTCCGGGTCCGCCCACGGGAGGACGACCCGGTGGCGGCCTACCGCGCCGCACTCGGCTCCTGGCTCGCCGCCGACGCCCACCTCATCGACAACGGACGGCTCACCCCGCACGCCACCGCCGTCCGGATCGCGGAAGCCGTCCGCACCGGGACCGCGCCCGTCAGCGACATCGTCCAGACCCCGCAGCCCGGCGCCGAGACCGTCGCCGCCGGGGTGCTCCTCTTCGACGCCGAGGACCGTGTCCTGCTCGTCGATCCCACGTACAAGGCGGGCTGGGAGTTCCCCGGCGGCATCGTGGAACCCGGCGAGGCGCCCGCCCGCGCGGGCGTCCGCGAGGTCGCCGAGGAGACCGGGCTGCGGCTCGACCAGGTGCCCCGGCTGCTCCTCCTGGACTGGGAACCGCCCGCGCCTCCCGCCTACGGAGGACTGCGGCTGCTCTTCGACGGCGGCCACCTCGACGCCGACCGCGCCGGACAGTTGCTGCTGCCAGGCCCCGAACTGCGTGACTGCCGCTTCGTCGCCGAGGACGAGGCCCGCCGGCTGCTGCCCCCCGAGCGGTACGCCCGCCTCCGCTGGGCGCTGCGCGCCCGGGAACAGGGCGCCGTCGTCTATCTGGAGGCCGGACTGCCCGTGTAGCCGAGCGCCGCGCGGCCGGTGACCCCTGCTGGTCGGTGCGGCGGGCACCGACCGGCACGGCCCGCCCACCCGTCAGCCCCGATCCGGACGGAAGCCCCTGGCCGACGCCCGGGATCGCGGCTGGACGGGCCCGCCACCGAGCGGACGGGCCCCGCGTCGAGCGGACGGGCCCCACGCCGACCGGATGTGGACCTGCACCGACCGGACACGCCCCCGCAACGGCGGTACAGGGCCCCGGCACCGACCGGACAGGGCCCCGGCACCGACCGGACAGGGACCCGCACCGGCCGGACAGGGACCCCGCACCAGCCGGGACAGACCCCCGCACCGACCGGACAGGCCCCGGAAGCACGGCAGCGGGCGCGGCCGGGGCGCGGGGCGGATACTGGGGTGGTGCGGCCCGGTAGGGCGGTCTGCCCCGGGTGCGCTCCGTGCGACCTGGAGGTGCGGCGCCATGGCGCGAGGCAGCGGGAAGCCCGGCGGACGGGTGATGGTGGGCGGCGCCCGCCATCTGACCCCCCGGGAACGCGCGGAGCGCGGAAAGGCGGCCCGCAAACGGACCCCGAGGTCCGCGCACGCCGGGTTCGAACCGGCGCCGGGGCGGCCCGACCCGGTCGCCGTCGTCGAGGAGCAGTCGGCCGCCCGGGTCCAGGAGCTGATCCCCATCCGCTACGGACGGATGACGGAGACCCCGTTCCGCTTCTACCGGGGAGCCGCGGCCGTGATGGCCCAGGACCTGGCCACCACCCCGGACTCCGGGCTCACCGTCCAGCTCTGCGGTGACGCCCATATGCTCAACTTCCGGCTGCTCGGCTCCCCCGAACGGCGCCTGGTCTTCGACATCAACGACTTCGACGAGACCCTGCGGGGCCCCTGGGAATGGGACCTCCAGCGACTCGCGGCGAGCCTGGTCATCGCCGCACGGGAGAACGGCTGGTCCCGGTCGGTGCGCGCCCGGATCGTCCAGGACACCGTACGGTCCTACCGCGAACGCATGCGGGCCTACGCGGGGATGGGCAACCTCGACGTCTGGTACGACCACGGGGACATGGAACGGGTGCGGCTACTGGCCGACGAACGGCTCGGCGCCCGGGGCCGCGGCCGGCTGACCAAGGCCCTCGGCAAGGCACGGACCCGCGACAGCCTCCAGGCGTTCGAGAAGCTCACCGCGGTCCACGACGGGCGACGCCGCTTCAGCCCCGACCCGCCGCTGATCGTGCCGGTCGACGACCTGCTGAGCGGCGCCGAACTGGACCGGCTGGTGAAGGGGCTGCGCCAGCTCGTGGAGCGGTACGTACGCAGCCTGGCCATGGAACGCCGGCATCTGCTGCGCCAGTACCGGGTCGTGGACATCGCCCGCAAGGTCGTCGGGGTCGGCAGCGTCGGCACCCGCTGCTGGATCCTGCTCCTCCTCGGCAAGGACGACCAGGACCCGCTGATCCTCCAGGCCAAGGAGGCCGACCGGTCGGTCCTCGCCGAGCATCTCGGCGAGAGCCCCTACGACAACCAGGGCAAACGCGTGGTCGCCGGACAGCGGCTGATGCAGGCGGTCGGGGACGTGTTCCTCGGCTGGGACCGGGTGACCGATGTCGATGTCCCGCAACGCGATTTCTACGTACGCCAGTTGCACGACTGGAAGGGCATCGTGGAGCCGCAGGACATGGTGCCCAAGGGGATGCGGGTGTTCGGCGAGTTGTGCGGGGCGACCCTGGCGCGCGCCCACGCCCGGTCCGGCGACCGGATCGCCATCGCCGCCTATCTGGGCGGCGGCGATGTCCTCGACCGCGCGCTGGCCGTGTTCGCGGAGGACTACGCCGACCAGAACGAACGCGACCACCGGGCCCTGGTCACCGCCGTCCGCAAGGGCCGGGTGACGGCCGCGGGCGCCTGACCGCCACCGGCCACATGCACCGGATCAGCACCGGTCACGGGCCCTGACCACCACCCGCCCCCGGGCCCCTGACGGTCACCCGCCCGGGCACGTGACCGTTACCCACCCGTCCCCGTCAGCTCCCCGCGTAGGCGCGCAGGAACAGGGCCTCCGTCAGGGACAGCCGCTCCAACTCCTGCGGCGACACGCTCTCGTTCGCCGCGTGGATACGGGCCTCCGGCTCGCTCAGCCCGATCAGCAGGATCTCCGCCGCGGGATACAGCGCGGCCAGCGTGCCGCACAGCGGGATCGACCCGCCCTGACCCGCGTACTGCATCCGCTCACCGGGGTACGCGGTGCTCATCGCCCCGGCCATCGCCGTGTACGCGGGACTCGTCGTGTCGGCGCGGAACGGCTGGCCCTCACCCGTCTGCTCGACGCGTACCCGGGCACCCCACGGGGTCCGGGAGGTGAGGTGGGCGGTGAGGAGCTTCGTCGCCTCGGCCGCGTCCACGCCCGGCGGCACCCGCAGACTGACCAGGGCCCGCGCCCGGGACTGCACCGAAGGCGTGGCGCCCACCACCGGCGGGCAGTCGATGCCCAGCACCGTGACGGCGGGCCGCGCCCAGATCCGGTCCGCGACCGTGCCCGACCCGATCAGCTCCACCCCGTCCAGCACATGCGCGTCCGCGCGGAACGCCTCCGGGTCGTACTGGAGCCCGTCCCACACCCCGTCACCGGACAGCCCGTCGACGGTGGTCGAACCGTCCTCGGCGCGCAGCGAGTCGAGGACACGGATCAGCGCGGCCAGCGCGTCCGGCGCGGCGCCGCCGAACTGCCCGGAGTGCAAATTGCCCTCCAGGGTCTCCATCTCGACCCGTACCATCGTCATCCCGCGCAGGGTCGTCGTCACCGTCGGCAGGCCCACCCGGAAGTTGCCCGCGTCACCGATCACGATGGTGTCGGCGCGCAGCAGTTCGGGGTGCTGCTCCGCGTACCGTTCCAGGCCGCCGGTGCCCTGTTCCTCGGAGCCCTCCACGATGACCTTGACGTGGACCGGGACGCCGCCGTGGGCCTTCAGCGCGCGCAGCGCCACCAGATGCATCACCAGACCGCCCTTGCAGTCGGCGGACCCGCGACCGTACCAGCGGCCGTCCCGCTCGGTCAGCTCGAACGGCGGGCTGTCCCAGGCGGCCTCGTCCAGCGGCGGCTGTACGTCGTAGTGCGCGTACAGCAGTACGGTCGGCGCGCCCTCGGGGCCGGGCAGGTAGCCGTACACCGACTGGGTGCCGTCGGGTGTGTCGAGCGTGGCGACGTCCTGGAAGCCCTCGGCGCGCAGCGCGCCCACGATCCAGTCCGCCGCGGCCTCGCTCTCGCTCCTCGGGAACTGCGCGAAGTCCGCCACCGACCGGAAGGCGACCAGCTCGGCCAGCTCGGTACGGGCCCTCGGCATCAGCGACGCGACGGTCTCGGCGAGAGGATTCGGCGACATGGGCACGCTCCTGACGGGTGCGACGTTGTACACGGTGATGTGTCGGTGCCTTCGCGGGTGCCGGGGTGTGCACGGCGCGGACGCTGGTGATCCTCCCACAGCGGGAAGCGGCGGCCACCGCCGTAGGATGCCTGATGGAAGCGCGGCAAGCTGTGGGATCGGAGCGGTAGACCAACGTGAGCAGCGAGAACTCTTCGGACGAGGCCCGTCATGTGTGGGACGTCGTCGTGGTCGGGGCGGGACCGGGGGGAGCCTCCGCCGCCTACGCGGCGGCCGTGGCGGGGCGCAGCGTCCTGTTGCTGGAGAAGGCCGATCTGCCGCGTTACAAGACATGCGGCGGTGGCATCATCGGTCCCTCCCGTGAGGCGCTGCCGCCCGGATTCGAGTTGCCGCTCCAGGACCGGGTGCACGCGGTGACGTTCACCCTCGACGGCAGGTTCGCCCGGACCCGCAGGTCCAAGCAGACCCTGTTCGGTCTGGTCAACCGCCCCGAGTTCGACCAGCGGCTGGTGGAGCACGCGCAGAAGGCGGGCGCCGAACTGCGCACGGGGGCCACGGTCACACGGGTGGAGCAGCACGGCCCGGCCGTCCCCGACCGGCGCACGGTGGCCGTCGTCCTCCAGGGCGGCGAGACGCTGCTGGCGCGGGCCGTGGTCGGCGCCGACGGCAGCGCGAGCCGGATAGGGGCGCATGTGGGGGTGAAGCTCGGCCAGGTCGATCTGGGTCTTGAGGCCGAGATCCCCGTTCCGCCGACGGTCGCGGAGGACTGGAAGGGCCGGGTCCTCATCGACTGGGGCCCGCTGCCCGGCAGTTACGGCTGGGTGTTCCCCAAGGGCGACACCCTGACGGTCGGGGTGATCTCCGCGCGCGGCGAGGGCGCCGCGACCAAGCGGTACCTGGAGGACTTCATCGCCCGGCTGGGGCTGGCCGGTTTCGAGCCGGGCATCTCCTCGGGGCATCTGACCCGCTGCCGCGCCGACGACTCCCCGCTGTCCCGGGGCCGGGTGCTGGTCTGCGGTGACGCGGCCGGGCTGCTGGAGCCATGGACGCGGGAGGGCATCTCCTTCGCGCTGCGGTCGGGGCGGCTCGCGGGGGAGTGGGCGGTGCGTATCGCGGAGTCGCACGACGCCGTCGACGCCCGCCGCCAGGCCCTCAACTACGCCTTCGCGGTGAAGGCGGGGCTGGGGGTGGAGATGAGCGTCGGCAAGCGGATGATGGCGGTCTTCGAGCGCAGGCCCGGAATGCTGCACGCCGCGCTGACGGGCTTCCGTCCCGCGTGGAAGGCGTTCACCCGGATCACCCGGGGCACCACCACGCTCGGCGAGGTCGTCCGTACCCATCCGGTGGCGGGCCGGCTGCTCTCGTCCATCAACCGCTGACGGCTCCGCCCTCGCGACCGCCCTGCCCCAGGTGCCGCGTACGGGTCCCGCCCGCCCTTGGACACCCGGGGCCGCGGTGTCTCAGCCGTGGGCCGGGGCGGTCCGGGTGTCGCGGATCGCCCAGGCGATCACCGAGGCCACCGCGGCGAGGAGTGCCACGCTGGTCAGGGCGGTGGGCAGGGAGAACCAGTCGGCCATGAAGCCGATCGCGGGCGGAGCCAGCAGCAGGCCGCCGTAGCCCAGGGTGGAGGCGGCGGCTATGCCGTTCGGTCCGGCGAGGGCTCCGGCGCGTTCCACGGCCACCGGGAAGATATTGGCGAGCCCGAGGCCGGTGACGGCGAAGCCGGCCAGCGCCAGCCACAGCGTCGGGGCGAGTGCGGCGACGAGCATGCCGACCGCGGCGGTCGCGCCACCGGCGACCAGGGTGCGGGTGCGGCCCAGCCGCTCCAGCAGGGTCGTCCCCGAGAACCGGCCGATCGTCATGGTCAGGGCGAAACACGAGTAACCCGCCGCCGCGACACCGGGATGGGCGGCCAGGGTCTCCTCCAGATGCAGCGCGCCCCAGTCGGCGAGCGCGCCCTCGCCGTACGCCGTGCACAGCGCGATCACACCGAACACCAGGACCAGCCGCCGGGTACGGGGCTCCATCCGGTGCGCCGCCTTCCGCGCGGGCGCGTCGGCCGGGGTGGCGGGGCCCGCCGGTACGGGATCGGGGATGCCGTGGCGCAGCAGCGGTCGGGCGGCGACGGCGGTCACCACGAGTCCGATGACGGCGAGTCCGAGCAGGTGCCGGGTGGGCGACAGCTGCCCCGCGACCAGTCCGCCGAGTCCGGCGCCGAGCATCCCGCCCAGGCTGTACGCGGCGTGGAAGGCGGGCATGACAGGACGCCGGATCGCGTTGACCACGTTCACCGCCGCGCTGTTGAGGGCCACGCTCATCGAGCCGTAGGCGGCGCCGAACAGCAGCAGCACCAGGCCCAGGGACAGGGCCGACCGGGTCAGCGGGGGCAGGATCACGCTCAGGGACATCAGCGCGGCGCAGGCGATGGAGACCCGGAGGCTGCCGAAGCGGCGGCACAGCCGGCCGGTGAGCATCATCGTGATCACCGCCCCGGCCGACACACCCAGCAGGGCGAGGCCCAGGGTGCTGGCCGTGGTGCCGGTCTGCTCCTTGATCGCGGGGATACGGACGATCCAGCCCGCGAAGATGAATCCGTCGAGGGCGAAAAAGACGGTGAGGGGGCCGCGAGGGTAGGCGGACGTGCTGGTCGTCCCGGGGGTCGCGAGTTTGTTTATTATCGGCACAAAGTGAGGGTAGGGGCCGTGCCGGGGTGCGGGCAAGGGGGTTCGCGGTGGTCTGCGCGGTGACGGGCGGGGTGCCCTTCGCCGTCCCTTGGGAGTGGATTGCGAGGTGCGGTGAGGGGGTCGACCTGGCCCGGATGTCTTCCCGTCGATGCCGGATGCCGGATGCCGGATGCCGGATGCCGGATGCCCGGTGCTCGGTGCCCGACGGTGTCCAGGCGACCCGCTGCCTGGTGACGGCCCGCTGCCCGGTGGCGGCCCGGCATCCCGGCGCCCGATGACATCCCGATGCCCGGTGATGTCTCGTCGCACCCGGGGCCGTCCGGTCAGACGGTCATGACCCTGATGCCCGCGTCCTCGAAGCGTGCCAGTGCCGCCGGGTCGGCGGCCGTGTCCGTGACCAGGGTGTGGACGCCCTCGGCGGGGCGGATGCGGGCGAAGGCGCGGCGGCCCAGCTTGCTGGAGTCCGCGGCCACGACGATCCGCTCGGCGCGCTCGCACAGCAGCCGGTTCGTGGCGGCCTCGGCCTCGTCATGGGCGGCGGCGCCGTGGACGGCGTCGAACGCGACGACACCGAGGACGGCCACGTCGAGGGTGATCTGCGCGAGGACCGTGTCGGCCAGCGGGCCGGTCAGCTCGTACGACTGGGGGCGGGCGACACCGCCGGTCAGCACGATCTTGAACTGGGGGCGGATCGCCAGCTCGTTGGCGATGTTGAGCGCGTTGGTGACCACCGTCAGGGCGGGGGTGCCGGACGCCAGGTCGGTGCGTACGGCGAGGGCCCGCGCCACCTCGGTCGTCGTCGTCCCGCCCGTCAGCCCGACGGCCTCGCCCGGTGCGACGAGAGCGGCCACGGCGGCGGCGATCCGCTGCTTCTCCGAGGCGTGCCGCGCGGACTTGTAGCGCAGCGGGAGTTCGTACGAGACGCCGTGCACCACCGCGCCGCCCCGGGTGCGCACCAGCATCTGCTGTTCGGCCAGTTGGTCGAAATCGCGACGGATCGTCGCCGATGAAACCCCGAGGGTGGAAGCGGCCTCTTCCACATCGAGGCGTCCGCGTTCCACCAGCAGTTCCAGCAGCGACTTCCACCGGGCGTCGCGGGACATCGGCGTGCTCCCTTCCAGATCTTCCGTGACCCTAGCGTAGCTTCCTGAGACCCGAGAATGCTTGAAGATGCTCGAAAGTCCACTGTATCTTGCAGAAAAACGCATCACCTGACGCGTGTGACAGCGACGCGTGTGACAGTGGGGAGAGGAAAACCGGCATGAGTCATGTCGAGAACGAACTGAACAGCCAGCCCGAGTGCTGGACCCGCGCCGCCGCGCTGGCCGCCGACCATCGCGCGGCCCTGCCCGCGCCCGGCGAACGCGTGGCCGTCGTGGGCTGCGGCACCTCGCTGTTCATGGCGCAGTCCGCCGCGGCCCTGCGCGAGGACGCGGGTCAGGGCGAGACCGACGCCTTCGCCGCCTCCGAGTTCCCCGGCCACCGCGCCTACGACCGGGTGGTCGCCCTCACCCGCTCCGGCACCACCACCGAGGTACTGGAGCTGCTGGCGTCCCTGCGCGGCCGGGTCCGGACCACCGCGGTCACCGCCGACCCCGCCACCCCGGTGATGGACCTCGCGGACGATGTCGTGGTCCTCGACTTCGCCGACGAGAAGTCCGTCGTGCAGACCCGCTTCGCCACCACCGCCCTCACCCTGCTGCGCGCCCATGTGGGACGCCACACCGAGGACGCGGTCACCGACGCCCGCACCGCGCTCGCCGACCCGCTGCCCGAAGGGCTCGTCGACCGCACCCAGTTCACGTTCCTCGGCCGCGGCTGGACCGTCGGCCTCGCGAACGAGGCCGGACTCAAGATGCGTGAGGCGGCCCTCGCCTGGACCGAGGCGTACCCGGCGATGGAGTACCGCCACGGCCCCATCAGCATCAGCACCACCTCCACCGTCACCTGGATGTTCGGCGAGGCGCCCGACGGGCTCGCCGAACAGGTCCGCGCGACCGGCGGACGCTGGATCGCCGGGGGCCTCGACCCGCTCGCCGAACTCGTCCGCGCCCAGCGCCTCGCCGTCGCCGTCGCCGCCGCCCGCGGCCTCGACCCCGACAGCCCCCGCCACCTCACCCGCTCGGTGATCCTCGACTCGCCCTGACCACCCGCGCTCCCCGCTCCGGGCGCCGCACCCCTCCCGCGGCGCCCGGAGCGGGGTACCCCCGGCCGCCCGTCCGGGGACAGGAACCACAGAGGAAGGAGGGGCCCGTGCCCCTCGCAGCAACCGGAGACCTCGTCGCGCAGGCCGCGGCCGCCCGCGGTGCCGTCGCCGCGTTCAACATCATCACGCTGGAGCACGTCGAGGCGGTCATCACCGGCGCCGAGGCCGTGGGCGCCCCCGTCGTCCTCCAGATCAGCGAGAACGCCGTCAAGTTCCGATACGGACGGCTGCTCCCGCTCGCCCGCGCCGCCGTCGCCGCAGCCGAACGCGCCGAGATCCCCGTCGCCCTCCATCTGGACCATGTCCAGAGCGACGACCTGCTGCGGCAGGCCCCCGACGCCGGATTCAGCTCGGTGATGTACGACGCGGCCCGGCTGCCGTACGCCGAGAACCTCGCCACCACCCGCGCCGCCGCCGAGTGGGGCCACCAGCAGGGCCTGTGGATCGAGGCCGAACTCGGCGAGGTCGGCGGCAAGAACGGACAGCCGCCGCTCGACGCCCACGCGCCCGGCGCCCGTACCGACCCGGACCAGGCACGGGAGTTCGTCGCCGCCACCGGGGTCGACGCGCTCGCCGTCGCCGTCGGCAGCTCGCACGCCATGACCACCCGCACCGCCGCCCTCGACCACACCCTGCTCACGGACCTGTCGGCCGCACTCACCGTCCCGCTCGTGCTGCACGGCTCGTCCGGCGTGCCCGACGGCGAACTGCGCCGGGCCGTCGCCGGAGGGATCGCCAAGGTCAACGTCGGCACGGCGCTCAACGCCGCGATGACTCGTGCCATCCGGGGGTTCCTCGCGGCGAACCCCGAGGCCGTCGACTCACGCAAGTACCTCAGCGTCGGACGCGAGGCCATGGCGGCCACTGTCCAGGACCTGATCACCGTGCTGCGCTCCGCGTCCCCGGCCGCCGCCTGACAATGAGGATGTTCGTGAGCGTTCCCCGGCGGGGTCTGACCCACCGCCTGACTGACTCAGGGTCCTCAACGGGATCTGTCGGCCCCGTTCGGGGGGCGCTCGTGTGCATCCGTCGGGCCGGGGGACGTGACTTCATAAGAGCCTGGCCAGAGGCCCCATCACTGTCTTGTCCGCCCTCCCGGCCGACGGGTGCCATCCCACCCGGTCGAATGGACAGGACGGCACAACCCACGATGGCACAGCACCAGGTCGAGGTCACCGGCGGCGTCGACACCCACAAGGACACCCACACCGCGGCGGCGATCGATTCGGCGGGCCGGGTCCTGGGCTCGGCCCAGTTCCCCGCTTCCGCGCTCGGCTACCGCAAGCTTCTGACCTGGCTCTCTTCCTTCGGCACCCTGCTGATGGTCGGGGTCGAGGGCACCGGCGCCTACGGCGCCGGCCTTGCCCGCTACCTGCGTGAACACGACGTGAGGGTGGTCGAGATCGACCGCCCGGACCGCAAGACACGCCGCTGGCAGGGCAAGTCCGACCCGGTCGACGCCGAGGCGGCGGCGCGGGCCGCGCTCGCCGAACGCCGCACCGGCACCCCGAAGTTCCGGGACGGCCGGGTCGAGGCCCTGCGGGCGCTGCGGGTCGCCCGCCGCAGCGCGGTCCAGCAGCGGGCCGACGTCACCCGGCAGATCAAGAACCTGATCGTCACCGCGCCGGAAGGCGTCCGCACGATGCTGCGGTACCTGAAGGACAAGGACCTCCTGGCCGTCTGCACGGGCTTCCGCCCGGGCCTGGACCAGGCGGGCGATCCGGTCACCGCGACGAAGATCGCCCTGCGGTCCCTCGCCCGCCGCCACCGAGGCCTGGGCCAGGAGATCGACGAACTGGACGAGCTGATAGCCCCGCTCACCCAGAAGATCAACCCTGCCCTGACCGAACTGAACGGCGTCGGCCCGGACGTCGCGGGCCAGCTGCTGGTCACGGCCGGGGACAACCCCGACCGGCTCCGCTCGGAAGCGGCGTTCGCCATGCTCTGCGGCGTCGCCCCGCTGCCCGCGTCATCCGGCCGAACCCACCGCCACCGCCTCAACCGGGGCGGCGACCGGGCCGCGAACGCGGCCCTCTACCGGATCGTTCTCTGCCGCCTGCGCTGGGACCAGCGCACCCGCACCTACATGGAACGTCGCACCAGGCAGGGCCTGTCGAAGAAAGAGATCATTCGCTGCCTCAAGCGGTTCGTCGCCCGCGAGATCTACCACGCCCTGACCACCACGAACGCCACAGCAGCGGCCCCAAGCCACCTCACAACCGCTGCTTGACATCCATAAGAGCATCCCGGACGCCGCGGCCCCCCGGAGCCGGTGCACCGCACCGGCTCCTTCCGGCCGGGATCGTGGCGGATCTGACACGCTCTGTATCCCCGCAGTCGCTCCAGGCATATGCTGAGTGGCCCCAAGCGAGGGGAATGCGGCATGCCGTCGGACGCCAAGATCCTCATCGTCGCCGACCATGAGGACACGCTCTACGCGCTGGAGAGCGCGCTGTCCCCGCTCACGCACGAGGTCGTCTGCGCCACGAGCGGTGACGCGGCACTGAAGGAAGTCCTGCGCGGGAACATCGGTCTGCTGCTGCTCGACGTACGGGTCCCGGACGTCGGCGGCCTGGAGGTCGTGCGCTATATGCGGCGGGTCGAACAGACCCAGTACATACCCATCGTCCTGCTCACCGGCTTCGGACCGGACGCGGCCCTCTCCTCGGCCGCGCTCCGGCTCGGGGTCGCGGACCTGATCCCCAAGCCCGTCGATCCCTGGGCCCTGCGCACCAAGGTGAGTTATCTGTTCCGCACCCATCAGCGGCTGCGGGCGATGGAATGCGAACTGCGCGAGCTGCGGACCAGACCCCCGTCCCGGACCCTGTTCGGCCGGGGACGGGCCGTCGGCCGCACCCGCGGGGTCGACCCGCGGAGCCCGGTCCCGCTGGAGCTGCCGCTCCAGCCCGACTCGGCACCGCAGGGCGGCTGACCCCGCCCCCCGACCACTTCTCCCCGTACCCGCGCCCCGGCCCCCGCGCCGCGACCGGGTACGGGGACCGTCCGCATCACAGCCACCACTGGCACCAAAGCCGCCACAGCCGCCGCGTCGTCGGGTACCGGACAGCGGTGCCGCCGCCATGGGCCGACGCCCCGTCCCGGGGCCCGGCCGGACCGCGCGGTGCGCCGATCATGGGAGACTCGCCCTCATGAACGGCAAGGCGGCACCGAGGACGGTGGGGGACGGGTCCACGCGTACCCGGCTGGAACGCGGACGCGGCGCGCTGGGGCCCGCGTTGGCACTGGTGCACACGGGACGGGCACCCACCCGGGCCGTCCTCACCGCGGAACTGGGCGTCACCCGGGCCACCGCCGGGGCGGTCGCCGCCGAGCTGGAGGCCCTCGGACTCATCCGGGTCGACTCCCACCCCAGCGCCGCCACCGGTTCCCAGGGCCGCCCCTCGCACCGGCTGCACCTCGCCGAGGACGGCCCCGTCGTGCTCGCCGGACAGATCCACGCCGACGGACTGCGGGTCGCACTCGTCGGCCTCGGCGGCCGGATCGTCGCCACCGCGTCCCGGCGCGCGGCCGTCGACGCCGACCCGGCCGGTGCCCTCGGGACCGTCGTCGCCGCCGGCGCGGAACTCCTGGCCGCCACCCCGCGCCGCTGTGTGGGCGCGGGACTCGCCGTCCCGTCCGCCATGACCGAACCCGAGGGCGCCGCCCTCAACCCGCTGCATCTGGCCTGGCCACCGGGCTCCCCGGTCCGCGAGGTGTTCGCCGACCAGGTGCGCGCCGCCGGGATCACGGGCCCCGCGCGCGCGGGCAACGACGTCAACCTCACCGCCCTCGCCGAGCACCGGCACGGCGCGGGTCGGGGCGCCCGCGACCTGCTGTGCGTGGCCACCGGACACACGGGTGTCGGCGGCGCGCTCGTGCTGGACGGGAAGCTGCACACCGGGAGTTCCGGGCTCGCCCTGGAGGTCGGTCATCTCCCGGTCCGCCCGGAAGGCGGGCACCGGTGCTATTGCGGCGGCCGGGGCTGCCTGGACGTCGAGACCGACCCCCACGCCTTCCTCACCGCGGCGGGCCGCGACCCGGGCCCCGGGACGTCCGTCCTCCAGCAGGCCCGGGACCTCATCCGCGACGCGTACGACGAGCCCGCGATCCGGATCGCCACCGAACTGCTCATCGACCGGCTCGGGCTGGGGCTCGCCCAGCTGGTCAACATCCTCAACCCGGACCGGATCATCCTCGGCGGGCTCCACAAGGCGCTCCTCGAAGCGGACCCCGAACGGCTGCGGGCCGTGGTCGCGGACCGTAGTCTGTGGGGCCGCAGCGGGGGTGTGCCGATCCTGCCGTGCGTCCTGGACCACAACAGCCTTGTCGGCGCGGCCGAGCTGGCGTGGCAGCCGGTCCTGGACGACCCGCTGCGCATCGCCCCCTGACCGTCCGCCTTCCCGCACGCCCCGAGGTCCGCCCGTCCGTGGATGCGCGGTTCCCCGCGCCCCTGGGTACTCGCAGGTGGGCCCACTTGTTCCTGTGCGGGTTCGACGGGGGTGCGCAGTTCCCCGCGCCCCTTTGGGGCGTCGACTCCGGCCGGTTCCCCGGGTGCGGGTGCTCCCGGCCGCAGCCGACGAGATACCCCAGGCGGCACCCTCCAGGGGCGCGGGGAACTGCGCACCCCACGAGCGACCCGCACGCGAACAAGTCCGGTCCGCACCGCGTACCCAGGGGCGCGAGGAACCGCGCACCCACGAACGACCCGTACAGAAACAGGTGCGGTCCGCACCGCGTACCCAGGGGCGCGGGGAACCGCGCACCTCACGAACCACCCGCACGGGACAAGCGTGCGTGGGAACCCGGGGCGCGAGGTACCGGCGACCCGGCCGACGGCACCGCGTCACGCCGTGAGACTCCACAACGCCGCGACCAGCGGCCTGCGCAGATCAGGCCGCCGCACGCACAGCCCGATCGTCAGCGGATCGGGCCCCCGCTCCACCGCCACGACCGCCAACCGCTCCCGCACCGCGCTGTGATCGAGCACCAACCGCGGCACCACCCCCGTACCGCAGCCCAGCGCGACCAGGGTCAGCAACGCCTCATGGCCGTCCGGTTCGGCGCCGATCACCGGCGCACGCCCGTGCGCACGCAGCCACCGCTGCGCGGCCTCCCGCACCAGCCCCCGGCGCGGCAGCACGAACGGACCCCGCACCCCCGGGTCCGGCCGCTCCCGCGCGGTCACGAACACCAGGTCGGTGACCGCCACGGTCCGGGTGACCAGCGCGTCCGGGACCCGTTGCGGCACACCGGCCACCGCGACCTCGACCTCCCCCTCGTCCAGCCGGGCCAGCGCGGTCGCCGCGTCCCCGGTCCGCAGATCGAGACGGACGCGCGGATGCGCCGCCAGGAAGGGGGCGAGGAGCGAGGGCAGCAGCGTCTGGCAGGCCGTCACCGTCGCGAACACCCCGAGCGTGCCGCTCAGCTCCACCGGGTCCTGATGCCCCGCCCGGTACGTGTGCCACAGCTCCAGCGCCCGCGTCGCGTACTCCCGGAAGCGATGGCCCTCCGTCGTCAAAGACACCCCGCGCGGACCCCGGTCGAACAGCCGGTGCCCCACCCGGGACTCCAGCCGCTGGACGGTCCGGGTCAGGGTCGCCGCACTGACATGGCACTCCAGACTCGTCCGCCCGAAGTTCAGCGTCCCCGCCAGATGCAGGAAGACCCGCAGCTCCTCGTACTGATCCGACACGTCCCACCTGCGTCTTTCATCTCACGCAACGCCCCGCTGCGGAAGTTGCGCTTGCCGCAACAGTGCGCCGGAGCCTACAACCACCCCATGACATCGAGGAACCAGAACCTTCCGGAACCGGCCGTCGGCAACACCTTCTCCTCCGCCGTCTTCCCGCTGGAGACCATGGACGTGCCAGGCGGCACCGAGACCGTCCTGCGCGGCGGACGCCATCTCTTCCCGCTGCTGCCGACGGCCTTCGCCGGGGTCCGCAGCATCGGCGTGATCGGCTGGGGGCCGCAGGGCCGCGCGCAGGCCCGCAATCTGCGGGACTCCCTCGCGGGCACCGGCATCCGCGTCACCGTCGGTCTGCGCCCCGGCTCGGCGTCCGCCGCCGACGCCCGCGCCCACGGCTTCACCGAGGCCGACGGCACCCTCGGCGACTGGCTCGACGTGACCGCGGCGAGCGACCTCGTCATCCTGCTCATCGCGGACGCCGCGCTCGCCGCCCACCACGAGCGGGTCTTCGCCGCGCTGAAGCCCGGCGCCACCATCGGACTCTCGCACGGCTTCCTGCTCGGACATCTGCGCTCCCTCGGCGGTGGCTTCCCCGCCGGGCACGCCGTCATCGCGGTGTGCCCCAAGGGCATGGGCGACTCGGCGCGCCGCCTCTACGAACAGGGCGCCGAGGTCAACGGCGCCGGGATCAACAGCAGCTTCGCCGTCCACGCCGACCCCGACGGGCACGCCGTCGACCGCGCGCTGGCCTGGTCCGTCGCGCTCGGCTCCCCGTACACCTTCCGGACCACCCTCGGCAGCGAGTACCTGTCCGACATCGTCGGCGAGCGCGCGATCCTCCTCGGCGCGGTCCACGGTCTGGTCGAGACCCTGTACCAGCACCACCGGATCGCGGGCGCCGACCCGGTGACCGCGTACGAGCGTTCCTGCGAGAGCATCACCGGACCGCTGGCCCGCATCATCTCCCGTGACGGGCTGCGGGCCGTCCGCGACGGACTCGACCCCGCCGGACGGGACACCTTCGACCGCGCGTACACCGCCGCCTACCGCCCGGCGCGCGATCTCGTCGCGGAGATCTACGACGAGGTCGCCGACGGCACCGAACTGCGCAGTGTGATCCTCGCGGAGGCCCGGCTCACCGCCCGTCCCATGACCCGGATCGGCGGTTCCCCGATGTGGGCGGCCGGAGCCGAGGTGCGGGCCCGCCGGGCCGGCCGGGGCACGGCCGTGGACCCCGTCACCGCCGGGATGTTCGTCGCGACGATGACCGCGCAGATCGACGAGTTCGCCGAACGCGGCCACCCCTGGTCGGAGATCGTCAACGAGTCCGTCATCGAGGCCGTGGACTCCCTGCTGCCGTACATGCACGCCCGCGACATCGCCCATATGGTCGACAACTGCTCCCGGACCGCGCGGCTCGGCGCCCGCCGCTGGGGCCCCCGCTTCCAGGCGGCGTACCAGCAGATCGCGCTCCCGGCGGCGGACGCTCCCGCGGACCCCGCGCTCGTCGCCGCCTTCACCGCGCACCCGGTGCACGAGGCGCTGAGCGCGGCGGCGAAGCTGCGGCCGTCGGTCGACATCGCGGTGGGCTGACCGCCACGGGTGACCGTGCGGGCCCGGCCCGTCAGCCGACGACCGCGGGTCCCACCGGGACCTGGCCGGGCCGGGGCCCGTCCGCCGCCGGTCCGACGGGCACGAGCCCGGGTACGGCGGCGACGGCCACCAGGACGTCCAGCCCGGTCGTCGTCGATCCGTAGACGGCGTGTCCGGGGACGGCCACCACGGGCGACGGGGCAGCGGCCGGAAGGGTGAACCACACCACCTTGCCGGAGTCCCCGAACGGCCGGGCCCCCCAGCTCTCGCTGACGGCGGCCACCATCGCGAGGCCCCGGCCACAGGTGGCGAGGGCGTCGGCGACATTGAGGTCGGGCAACCGGGGATCACGGTCGCGCACCGACACCGTCAGCCGGCCGAGCAGCAGCTCGATGTCGACGGTGCAGGTCTTGTCGGGCTGGGCGTGCCGGTGGACGTTCGTCAGCAGTTCGGTCACCCCGAGCGCCGCGTGGTCTATGAGGCCGTCCACATGCCAGTAGCGCAGTTGCGCGGAGATGATTCTGCGGATCTGTCCGATCCGCGACGGCAGGGCTTGCAGCTCCACCGTGCAGTGCCTGCTTGGCTCGCTGGTCACGGCTACGACTCCCCGAATTGAGGTCCGGAAGAGGACGCGGTTACCGAAGTCAGCAGGTCGGCCCCACCGAGCCGCCGCCTGCTGCGTGTCCGGCGAGCTGGTTCGCAGCGTGATCGCCGGTAAACCCAGAGTAAAGTGAGACCAGAGTGACTCACGGGTCACCACCCCGCAACTCGCGCCCCGCATCCGGTGCCCCGGCCGTCCGCAGCGCTCCCCCCTCGGGGCCCGTTCGGAGCCGTCCGCTCGGACCCGGACGCTTCCGTCCCGCGCGGCCGTTCCCCGCAGCCGCCCGGCTCAGCCGTTCCGTTCGCCCCGGCCTGGGCGCTCGCCCGCGCGGCGTACCGCCTCCACGAAGCGACGGGCCGCCGAAAGACCCGGGGCGCCCGGCGGGGTCTCGCCGGGGTCAAGGGTGAGGTTGTAACGCGTGCCGTTGACGTCCGCGTGCGCGCGGCCGTCCGGCGCGAACCATGATGTGCCCGCGCGGACCGAGCCCACCGGCGCGCTGTCGATCTCGCTGCCGTAGCTGGTGAGCAACTCCAGCCTGCCGTCCGCGATACGGATCTGACCGGCCCGGGTCAGCGAACGCAGCCGTCTGCCGATCCGCACCCCGCTGGCCGCGAACTCCGGTTCCCCCATCGTCCGCCCCTCCTTCGTCGCCTCGAACCCACGCCCGGCCGCCGCCGGGACGGGCCCTTCGGCCCCCGTACGGTCAGGGTGGCAGTGTGCCCCGGTGCGGCGGCGGGCGCCAGAGCGCCGTCCGCCCGGTCCCCCCGTTCCCCTTTGAGCTGCCCAAAGCAGTGTTTATGCAGGTGAGGTGAGGTGCGGTGGCGCCTATGATCGAAGGCATACGGCCCGATCGACCGGTGCGTCCGGCTGGTGCCCCGGCACCGCGGTGACGCCGAGGAGACGCGATGAGCACCCCCCGAGCGGCACATCAGCCCGACCCGTCAGGCGCCCGTGGTCCGGTCGGCGGCGGTGAACCGATGCCCACCCTCGACACCGACCGCACCGATCCCGG
Organism: Streptomyces uncialis; assembly: GCF_036250755.1. Classification (NCBI taxonomy): domain Bacteria; kingdom Bacillati; phylum Actinomycetota; class Actinomycetes; order Kitasatosporales; family Streptomycetaceae; genus Streptomyces; species Streptomyces uncialis. Next base: position 8,165,769 of record NZ_CP109583.1, read on the forward strand.
CTACCGGGACTGGCTCAAGGAAGCCGTACGGAAGGTGCAGGCCGACGCCAACCGGTCCGCCGACACCCATCTGCTCCGTTTCCCGCTCCCCGAGGCGTGGGGCATCGATCTCTACCTCAAGGACGAGTCGACGCACCCCACCGGCAGCCTCAAGCACCGGCTCGCCCGCTCGTTGTTCCTCTACGGCCTGTGCAACGGCTGGATCCGTCCGGACCGCCCGGTCATCGAGGCGTCCAGCGGCTCGACGGCCGTCTCGGAGGCGTACTTCGCCAAGCTGATCGGCGTCCCGTTCATCGCGGTGATGCCCCGTACGACGAGCGCCGAGAAGGGCCGACTGATCGAGTTCCACGGCGGCCGGTGCCACTTCGTGGACGACCCCCGCACGATGTACGAGGAGTCCGCGGCCCTCGCCGCCGCGACCGGCGGCCACTACATGGACCAGTTCACCTACGCCGAGCGGGCCACCGACTGGCGCGGCAACAACAACATCGCTGAGTCCATCTACCGTCAGCTGGAGCTGGAGCGCTATCCGGAACCGGCGTGGATCGTCGCCACGGCCGGTACCGGCGGCACCTCGGCGACCCTCGCCCGGTACGTCCACTACATGCAGTACGACACCCTGATCTGTGTCGCCGACCCCGAGAACTCCTGTTTCTACGAAGGCTGGACGACCGGTGACCCCGATGTCACCACCGACCGGAGTTCCCGTATCGAGGGCATCGGCCGCCCCCGGATGGAACCCAGCTTCGTACCGGGCGCCGTCGACCGGATGATGAAGGTGCCCGACGCGGCGTCGGTCGCCACGGTCCGCGCCCTGGAGGACGCCATAGGCCGCCGGGCGGGCGGCTCGACCGGGACCGGGCTGTGGAGCGCGCTGAAGATCGTCTCCGAGATGGTCGCGGCGGGCCGTACCGGCAGTGTCGTGACCCTGCTGTGCGACCCCGGCGACCGCTACCTCGACAAGTACTACTCCGACGACTGGCTGGCCGCCCAGAACCTCGACATCACCCCGTACCGGACGGCACTCGACACGTTGTTCCGCACGGGGAAGTGGGTGGGCCAGGACTCCGTCCCGCCTGCCTGAGCCCCTCGGGCTGCCTGAGTTCCCGGTCTGCCTGAGGCCCTCCGGATGCCGCCCCCGAAGGTCGATCCGTGGACGTCGTCGCCCGGCAGCCGGCAGCCGGCAGCCGGTCGCCGTCGCCGGGTGCCGGTCACGCCCCCGCGCCCGGTCAGCTCTCCGTCGGTTCCAGTCGCTCCGCCAGCGACTCCATCGCTTCACGGAACGAGCTGCCGAGCCCCGAACGGGCCCGCCGTAACGCGAACCGGAACACCGCCGTGCCGTCCGCCGCGAAGGTCCACTGCACCCGGGTACCGTCCGGGGTCGGCGTCAGCAGCCACTCCTCCAACAGCCCCCGCGCGCCAGGGACGTTGGTGCGGTCGACCCGGTAGGCGTACTGCGCGGGCGCGTCCACCGCGATCACCGTCTCCTCGAACCGGCCCCCGCCCCGCAGCCGCACCACCCGCCGCTTGCCGCCGTCCGCCGACCGGGCCTCGGTCACGGCCCCGAACCACAGCGGCCAGTCCTCCACCTGTCTCGCGAGAGCCTGGAACACCGCGTCCGGAGCGGCCGGGATCTCCCGGGCGAACACCAGCCGCACCGGGGCGGTACTGGCGAAGTCGAGCCCCACCGGGCTCAGACTGTGTGTCATACGAGGCCCCCCTCACAGAGTCCGGCGCCGGAACACGGCGCCCGCTTCAGCGATGAGCAGGGTCACCCTAATGGGCCGCCTCGCGGATGTCTGCACCGCCCTCGGCGTCCTCGCCCGCCACTATCAGCCGCCGCAGCCGCTCGGTCACCTCCGCCCGCGCCTCGGCGGGCAGCCCGGTGTCCGTGACGAGAGTGTCCACCTGGTCCAGTGAGGCGAAGGAACTCAGGCCCACCGTGCCCCACTTGGTGTGGTCCGCGACCACGACCACCCGCCGTGCGGAACGCACCAGCCGGCGGTTCGTCTCCGCCTCCGCGAGGTTCGGGGTCGAAAGCCCCGCCTCGGCCGATATCCCGTGCACCCCGAGGAACAGCACATCGAAGTGGAGCGCCGCGATCGCCTGGTCGGCCACCGGGCCCACCAGGGAGTCCGACGGCGTACGCACCCCGCCGGTGAGCACCACCGTGGACGAACCGGTACGACCAGCGCCGCGCTGCGCCACATGGAACACGTCCGCCACCCGCACGGAGTTGGTCACCACCGTCAGCTCCGGGACGGCGAGGAGGCGCTGGGCGAGCGCGTACGTGGTGGTGCCGCCCGACATCGCGATCGCCGTGCCCGGTACGACCAGCGCCGCCGCGGCCCGCGCGATGTCCTCCTTGGCGGTCAGCTCCAGCGCGGACTTCGCCTCGAACCCCGGCTCGTGCGTACTCGCCTCGACCACCGGGACCGCGCCGCCGTGCACCTTCTCCAGCACGCCCTGCCGGGCGAGGGCGTCCAGATCGCGGCGCACCGTCATGTCCGACACCCCGAGCTTGCGCGTGAGTTCGTTGACCCGGACACCACCGCGGCGGCGCACCTCGTCCACGATCAGGGCGCGGCGCTGCTCCGCGAGGAGGTTCTGGTTCTCACTCACGTCCGTCACGCCCCTGCCCGTCGGAGGCGGCCGACCACGTCGCCCGGCTCCCCGCGCCGTGCTCCCCTCGCGCCACGCGTCGTCTCCTCTCCCGGGGGGACCCGAGATCCCCGAGGACCCCCCATCCTCGCACGAGGCACTGACACGCCCGACGGCACGGGGGCGCGCCGGACACCCACAAGCTCACCTCATTCGGGGAGATTCCGTCATGACCGGTGCACCCGCTCCCGGTACGCGCGATTCTGGCTGCCTCACACGATTTACCCGCCTCGGGGGAAGCGTCATGCAGCCTGCGGAACGCGCGTCCTCACCACCCACGGCACCACTCGCGGCACCTCGTCCGGCGCCGGGCGCGGCCCTGGAACTCCTGGTCCACGGGGTCGGCGGGGCCACGGCCACGGGCATGCTCGACGACCCGCACACGGTCCGGGTCACCGGCGACGGCATCGCGGCCGTCCACCGCCGCTTCGTCGACCTCGACGCCGAACGGCGCTCGTGCGCGCCGGACGGCCGGCCGGTCCCGGAGGCGTACGTCTGGTCCAATCTGACCTCCGGCAGCGGCAGCCGCGCCCTGTGGCTCCTGCTGCTGCCGTTCATGGTCGTCAACCTCGCCCACTGGATGCGGCCGCCGTCCCACGGGCGCGACCGGACGGCCAGCGGGTACGGGCTGCTGGTGCGGCTCGTCGCGCTGAGCCTCACGGTGCTGCTCGTCGCCGCCGTCTGCCAGGTCGCGCTCGACCTGGTCGCCTGGCAGTGCGCGGGCACACGCGCGTGTGCCGCGCGGTACTCCTGGCTCCGCTTCCTGTCGCCCGACCTCGACCCGGGCGGCTGGTGGTCCGGGCCCGGCCGCCGGCTCGCGCTCGCCGCGCTGGTCCCGGCCGCCGTCACCGGCCTCCTCTGGTACCTGTCGCACCGCACCTGGAGCGTCTACGAGTCCGCGGAACCCCCACCCCCGGGCCCACCCCTCACCGACCCGCCGGACGACGGCACCTCACCGCCCGACGGCACCCGGTCGCCCGACGGCACCTCGCACGCGACCGCTTCCGCCGATGGACCCGCCTCCGCCCCGCGTGCCGCGTCTGCCGCCCGTGTTCCCGGCCCGGCGCACGGCGCGAACCGATCCACCGACCGCACCGACCGCCGCCCGGACCACGGCACTGACCCCACGGACCGCGCGGACCCCACCGGGCACCCCACCGCCCGCGCCGAACACCACCCGGACCACCCCACCGACCACGCGCACCCCGCCCCCGGGGCACCCGACGCCGGCACCACCCCCCTGGCCCGGCCCGGGTTCTGGTACGGGCGGCGGCTGGTGGCCCGGCTCCGGGCCGCGCACACGGCCGCCGCGTTCCTCACCGTCGCCGCCGCCGTCGCCACCCCCGTCGGCCGTTTCGACCTCCGCTCCGGAGGCCCGCCCTGGCTCGGCGCGGCCGGGCTCCTGCTGCTCGTCGTGATCGTGGCCGGGGCGGCCGTCGCCGTCGCTGTGATCTGCCGCCGGGGCCGCAGCGAACGCCACCTCGACCGGCACCCGGACGGTCCCCTCGTACGGTTCCTGCCGTCGGCGGCCCTCGCCGTGCTCGTCCTCGCCGCCGGATACGCCTTGTGGCCCCGGCCCGGCTGGCGGTCCGGTGGAAGGCTTCCCGGGGACACGGCCTTCGGCGCCCTGATGCTGCTCCAAGGCGTCCTCGTCCTCGCGCTCGCCGTGACCGCCCGTCTGCTGTACCGCGCGGGACCCGCGCCGCGCACCGCGCTGCGCGGCTTCGGCGGCCCCGCCGTCGCGGTGCTGGCCTGCGCCCTCGGCGGGGTGATGACCGGTGGCGTCGCCCAGCGGGTCGCGGACTGGCTCGACGGCTCCGGCACCCCCGGCGGGGCGGGTCCCCTGCCCGGCCCGCCGGTCCTGCTCACCTGGCAGGCGTCGGTGATCCCCCCGCTGCTGCTGGTCATAGCCCTGGTCCTGGTACGGCTGTCCGTCGCCACGCTGCGCCGGGCCCGCGCCGAGGCCCCCCGGGTACCCGCGGACTACCCGGACGAGCACCCGGCCGACCCCGGCGACCCGTACGCCCCGCCCGCCGGGGACACCGCACGGGCCCGCCGGATCGCCCTGACCCGTGCGGGGGCCGCGCTCACCGACCGGGCCCCGGTGGCCGTCGGGGCGCTGGCCGTGACGACGCTGCTGTTCGGCGCGTTCGCCCTCGCCGGGGCCTGGGGGACCGGTGAGGTGCCCGGGGACGCGGCCCAGGGCACCCCCGATCTCGTGGCGGGCGCCGCCGACACGGCCCAGGCCGCCGGATCGTGGCTCATAGGAGCCGGGTTCCTGCTGCTCGTCGCCTGGGGCCGACGTGCCTACCGGGACCCACGGGCCCGCCGTACGATCGGCATCCTCTGGGACGTCGGCACCTTCTGGCCCCGCGCGGCGCACCCCTTCGCACCGCCCTGCTACGCGGAACGCGCCGTGCCCGACCTCACCTGGCGGGTCGACACCTGGACCCGCGCCACCCGGGGCCGGCTCGTCATCTCCGGACACTCCCAGGGCAGTGTCCTCGCCGCCGCGGCGGCCTGGCAGCTCGCCCCCGACGTCCGGGCCCGGGTCGCCCTGCTCACCTACGGCTCGCCCCTGGAGCGGTTGTACGGGCGCTGGTTCCCGTCCTGCTTCGGCCCGGCCGCGCTGGACGCGCTGCACCGCGAGGTGGACTGCTGGCGCAATCTGTACCGGGACACCGACCCCATCGGCGGTCCGGTCCGGCTGACCGGCTCCTGCGGACCCGCCGTCGACCGCCCCGCGCTGCGCGACCCGCTGGCCTTCGGCCGTACTCCCGAGCACCCGCTGCCCGCACCCGTCCTCGGGCACTCCGACTACCAGGCCGACCCGGCGTTCGAGGAGGAACGCGCGCGACTGCTGCGCCGCCTCCGTCCGGGCACGCTGCCCGCGCCCCGGCCCGCCGAGCGGCCGTACGAGCCGCGGGAGGCGCCGGAGCCGCCCGTCGGAGCCGGATGACCGGACGGCCGGGACCATACGGTCCGTACGGTGCCGTCGGGGCGGGTCACGGCAGGTCGGGCAGATCCTCCGGGTAGAGCAGGGTCAGCTCGTCCGTGCTGGGCTCGGCGAGCTGGGCGACCCGGCCCGCGTGCCGCTCGACCATCGCCTCGAACGTCTGCCGCGCGGTGCGGCCGTTGCCGAAGGCGGGGCCCTTGGGCAGGACCGTGAAGTACTTCAGCAACGCCTCCGGCGCCGCCTCGCCGAGCCGGTACTCGTGCTCCTCCGCCTGCTGCTCCACGATCCTCAGCAGCTCGTCGGGCATGTAGTCGTTGAAGGTGATGGTCCGGGAGAAACGCGACGCCACACCCGGGTTGGTCGCCAGGAACCGCTCCATCTCGGCGGTGTACCCCGCGACGATGACGACCACGGCCTCCCGGTGGTCCTCCATCAGCTTCACCAGGGTGTCGATCGCCTCCCGGCCGAAGTCCCGGCCCGAGTCCTCCGGTGACAGCGCGTACGCCTCGTCGATGAACAGCACTCCGCCGCGCGCCCGGTCGAACGCCTCCTGGGTGCGGATCGCGGTCGACCCGATGTGCTCACCGACCAGGTCCACCCGGGACACCTCCACGAGATGCCCCTGTTCCAGCACCCCGAGGGAGGCGAGGATCTCGCCGTACAGCCGGGCCACGGTCGTCTTGCCGGTACCGGGGGAGCCCGTGAAGACCAGGTGCCGTCGTGCGGAGGCGGCCTTGAGGCCCGCCTGCTGCCGGCGCCGGCCGACCTCGATCATGTCGGTGAGCGCCCGTACCTCGCGCTTGACGCTCTCCAGACCGACCAGGGTGTCGAGTTCACCGAGCACGGCGTCCGAGGACCGCGCGGGCTCGGCGGGCGGTTCCGCGACCGCCGGGACCGCGCGTGGCGCCGGGCCGGCCGACAGGAGTCCCACCGAACCGGAGACCGTGGCCGTCGCCGCGGCTCTGGGCAGCGGATCGGGTGTGCTGGTCCTGTGTATCCCGCCGCTCTCGTCGCTGGTGCAGTCCTCGGCGACGGGCCCGTCCTCGGAGAACTCGTACCCGCCGCGCGCGCAGCGCTCCGTACGGCACTTGCGCAGGGTCGTACGGCAGCCGTCTATGACATGGAAGCCGTACCCGCCGCTGCCGGTGACCTTGCATCCGACGAGGGTGCCCCGGCCGCCCGCCGAGACATAGAAGCCCGCCTCGGCGGGGGAGGTGACGGTGCAGCGTTCGATGGTCGGGTCGGCGCCCTTGGTCACGATGACCCCGGTCTGCACGGTGTCCACCGTGCAGTTCGCGAGGGTGCCGCCGCTGCCGTGGTCGCGGAACCACGCGCCGGTCGCGGCCTCCCGGATGCGGCAGTCGTCGAGCTGGGCCGTCGCCCCGTCGCTCACCGACACCGCGGTGTTGCGCACCTGGGTGAGATCCGTGTCGACGACATCCGCGCGGGAGCCGCGGTCCAGTACGAACAGCGCGTCGGGCACGTCCCGGACCCGGCACGAGTCGAGGACGACCGCGGCGCCGTCGCTGACCCACACCGCCGGGTAGTCGCCGGTGCTGTCGTGGATCTCGCACTGATGGGCGTCCACCCGGGTGCCCGGGTCCCACACCGACAGACCGTTGCGGCCGAACCGGCTCACCGTGGAGCGGGTCAGGGTCAGCACCGAACGCGACCTCAGATCGACCGCGTTCTCCGGGATGTCGTGGATGCGGCAGTCCGCGAGGGTCAGCACCGCGTCCGTGTCGAGGGTGATCCCGTCGGCGGTCGTGCGGTGCACGTCGCAGTCCGTCAGATGGGCCGTGGCCCGCGCGGTGACCTGCACACCGGAGCCCTTGACCTCGTACACCTCGCAGCCGAAGCCCTCCAGCGTCGAGCCCTCACCGGTCACCGAGATGCCGGGACCCGACGCGTGGTGCACCCGGCAGCGCTCCAGCCGGGGGCGTCCGCCGTCGCGGACGGCTATCCCGGACTGTCCCGCCGCGACGACCTCGCACTCCTCGAAGACACCGCCCCCGCCGTCCAGGACCGCGATACCTATCCCGGCCGGGTTGTCCACGGTGCAGCGCCGTACCGTCGGCCGCGCGCCCCCGCGCACCTCTATGCCCACCGCGGACCGGGTCACGATCCGCAGATCGGACAGCTCGGGCGCGCTGTCCTCCACGAGCAGCGCCGGGGAGGCGGAGTCCTGGCCCTCCAGCAGCAGGTCCTGGACGGCGGCCGGGGCGCGCACGGTGAGCGGCACCCCGTCGACCGGCGCGATCCGCACCGAACCCGCCGACCCCTCGGGGCCGCGCAGCGTCACCGCGCGCTGGATCACCAGGTTCTCCCGGTAGGTCCCGGGCGCGACGGTGAGTACGTCGCCGTCCCCCGCGGCTTCCAGCGCCGCGGCGAGGGAGGGGTACTCACCCGTGCGGCGCCGCCACCGTGATGTACCGCTGTGCGTCACCTGGACCGTGCCCTGTGCCATGGCGCTGTTCTGTCCCCACCTCGTCGTACGCGGGTGTCGCGAGTGCTGCCGAAGACCTCGGCCGGTCCACCGTAGCGTGTACGGGGGAGCCGAGTTGACCGGAGCGGAAGGCCGGTCAGCGGCCCGTGCCCGTCCGGCCCCAGTCGGGACCGGCCCGCTCCCACGCCTGGTCGAGACGCCGGTACCGGCGGCGCACCAACTCACCGACGGCCAGCCGCCGCACGACGTCGACCAACGCGGCCAGCACCGCCACGGTCCACCCGCCCGCGAGGACCGCGTGCACGGTGACCGCGTCCGGGGCCATCGGCGGGGCGGTGATCCGGCCCCGTGGATCGGTCCATACCGGGAACCGGCTCCCCGCGCGCGGGGCATCGAGGCCGGAGGCGACCGGGCCGGTCCGGGGCGTGCCGTCCGGACCCGTCCAGCGGGCCGTGACCCTGCCGTCCTCGTCGTCCTCCGGGAGCGCCGCGCGGCCGGGCGTCACCCGGAGCACGGTCGCCGTCGTCCGGTACCGCTCCCGGTGCTGCTCGCGCACCGACTGCGTCAGGCTCCGCTCGGCCGCCGACCCGGCGAGGACACCCGCCACCGGTGCCGCGCACAGTGTCAGCAGCAGGGCCCCGAGCGCCAGCCACGCCTCGACGGCGTCCGTACGGCGGCGCAACGGGTTGTGCCGCCAGCGCCACACTCCGACCATCGCTCGCACCCCGCGCCCCTCCCTCTCCCTGTCCGTGATAGCCCGTCATGGCGCCGTCCGCGCCGGGGAATCACGAAGAGAGAGCGAAATCACCAGCCCCGGCGGGGCCGTACCGCGCGGGACGTCACCCCAGGACGGTGACGGGGTCGCCCACCCGCAGGGTGCCGGTGTTCTCCGGGACGAGGTTCTGCCCGAAGACGAGCTGATCGCCGAAGCGGCGGTGCCGGGCGAGGGTCCGCAAGGGTTCCCGGCCGCGTTCGGCGGTGCGCTGGTCGGTCGTCGTCACCACACAGCGCCCGCACTTCTTGGCGACGCGGAAGGTGACCTCACCGATCGCGATCCGTCGCCAGTCGTCCTCGGCCCACGCGTCCGTCCCGTCGACCACGGCGTTCGGCCGGAACCGGTCCATCGGCAGTGGGCCCTCCGAGGCGTGCGTGCCCTGCGCCACCAGGTCGTTCAGCGCGTCGAGCGAGGCGCGGGTGGTGAGCAGCAGCGGGAATCCGTCGGCGAAGGACACGGTCTCCCCCTCGCGGGCGTACCCCGGGTCGATCGAGCGGCGGACCGCCGGATCGTCCATGTGCACCAGCCGGACCGGGATCCCGAGGAACTCGCTGAACCACGTGTGCGCGGCGTCGTCGGCGGACACCGCCTCGACCTTGTCGCGCCAGATCTGCACCGGGGTCGTCGCGCCGGGTTCCGGCACGGGCACCGTGACGGGCGCGAGGCCGGGTGCGGACAGCCGGACGGCTCCACCGGACAGCGAGCGCGCGCGCACCAGCGCGAGCCGGGCCTGCTGGCGCTGGGTGACGACCTTCGCCCCCTCGTCGACGAGCATCCAGCGGCGGTCGCCCGCGAGTCCCCACGGTTCCACGACGGCCTCGTCGGGCGTCTCGCCCTGAACCGCCTTCACCGGGTGGACACGCAGGGACACAAGCACTGGTTTCGCCATGCACCCATCCTGCCAGCAGGGTCGGACGAACCCCCGCCCGCGCCCGTCAGTAACCGCGGTACTGGCGGTTGTACGGGTCCTCGTACGGGGTCGGACCCGGAGCGGGCCGCGGGGCCGCGGGCCGCATGGCCTCGTAACCGGTGCCCTGCGGCGGCCGGGGCTGCTGCTGCGGGCCGGGGTAGCCGCGCGGGCCGCCCGGCTGCTGCGGGATGTACTGGCCCGGGTGCTGCATCGGCGCGGGCTGCGCGGCCGGCGCGTATCCGTACTGCTGCGGGTACTGCTGCGGAGAAGGGGCCGCCGGCAGCGCGGGAAGCGCGGAGGGCAGCGCGGGCAGATGGTGACTGCCGGTGTCGTACGCGGCCGGGACCCGGATCGGGGCGATCTGAGGTGTGCCCCGCTCTGCGACGAGGGAGTCGTAGATAGGGGTGTCCCGGAAGGACGGCGCGGAGTAGAAACCGCCGCCATAGGTGGAACGGGGGGAGGTCATGCCACCTAAGTTAAGCCCACGATGTGCTGGTTGGGGAGACCGATAAGAGGGTTGTTTTCCGTGCTCGTCGTAGCCGCGGATACCCAATCCGAGCGAACCCGGGAAAATCGGTCGCATGAGGGCGTAGGAATCCTGTAAAGGCGGAGTTCCCGGCAGGTTACCGCCGGTTGACCAGTGGTCATCCCCGTCGGCCGGAAATCCGTCCGTTCACCCGCCGCGCGTCCGCGCGCCGTTCGGCGAACACGGCGCACCAAGAACCGCCGCACCGTAGGGAACCGCTCACGCGGGCCCGGCCGTGAACAGCGGCGATGGAAGCGAACATGTCATCAGCACCTCATCCGCACACCATCCGCACGGTGTCCGTCCGGCGTTCACCGAAAGCGCCGAGGACCACCGCCGCGGTATCCGCGTCCCGTCCGAAAACGGATCACGGACGACGACAGCGCACCCGCGGGTGATCACTCCCGGTCACTGCTCGCCCGGGGCCACCCCGGCGTCCCCGGCGGCCAGCCCCGGCTCCCCCGGCGGACGGCCGGGGGGCACCCGGTCCGGCCGGGTGTAGGTACGGCCCTTCCAGCCCGTGCCGAGCCCCCGGTGGTGCCGTACCGCCGACTCCACCGTCATCAACAGGTACAGCAGGGCCGTGAACGGCAGCAGCGGCGCCGTCCACGCGCTCTCCCGGTAGTAGCGCAGCATCGGCAGATACGTCAGCGTCATCACCAGCCACGCCAGCCCGCCCAGGACCACCGGTGCCGCACCCGGCACGGTGCCCGTGGCACCGAGCACGACCGCGGCCGGGGGCACCAGGTACACCAGCGCGAGCCCCAGCACCGTCGCCACGAGCACCGCCGGGCGGTACCGCAGCTGCGCGTAGGCGCTGCGCGACACCATCCGCCAGACATCCGCCAGCCGGGGGCAGGGCCGCACACTGTCCACCTGGTCCGCGAGCCCCAGCCAGATCCGCCCGCCCGCGGCCTTCACCGCACGCGCCAGCGACACATCGTCGATCAGCGCGCCCCGGATCACCTCCGGCACCCCCGCCCGCTCCGCCGTCTCCGACCGCAGCAGCACACAGCCACCCGCCGCCGCGGCCGACCGCCCGCCCGGACGGTCCACCCGGCGGAACGGGTAGAGCTGCGCGAAGAAGTACACGAACGCCGGGACGAGCAGCCGCTCCCAGCCGCTCACCATCCGCAGCCGCGCCATCAGCGAGACCAGGTCGTAGCCGCCGGACTCCGCCGCCGTCACCAGCCGCTGGACGCTCGAAGGCCCGTGCGCGATGTCCGCGTCGGTGAACAGCAGATACCGGGGCGCGCCCTCCCGGGCCTGCGCCATCCCGTGCCGCAGCGCCCACAGCTTGCCCGTCCAGCCCTCCGGCGGCTCACCCGGCGACGTCACCGTGAGCGGGGCGCCCCCGTACCGCCCGGCCAGCGCGCGGGCCAGCTCGCCCGTACCGTCCGAGCTGCCGTCGTCCACCAGGAAGACCTCCAGCCGCCCCGGATAGTCCTGGGTCAGCAGCGACGGCAGGGTCCGCGGCAGTATCGCCGCCTCGTCACGGGCCGGGACGACCACGGCGACCGACGGCCACACCCGTGGCGCCCGCCCCAGCGGCAGCCGGACATCGGTCCGCCAGAAGAAGCCCTGGCCCAGCAGCAGCCACAGCCAGGCGGCGAGAGAAACAGCGGTCACCCACACCCACACGCTCACCCGCCGCAGTCTGCCCCACGACCCCGGGCCGGGCGATGCCCATCGTCTATGGTGACCGGGTGAAGATCGCGCTCATGGACTCCGGTATCGGACTGCTCGCCGCCGCCGCCGCGGTGCGCCGGCTGCGCCCCGACGCCGACCTCGTCCTCTCCTCGGACCCCGACGGCATGCCCTGGGGTCCCCGTACCCCCGAGGGTGTCGCCGAGCGCGCGCTGATCGTCGCCGAGGCCGCCGCGGAGACCGGCGCGGACGCCCTGATCGTCGCCTGCAACACCGCGTCCGTGCACGCGCTGCCCGCCCTGCGCGCCCGCCTCGAACCGGCGCTCCCGGTCATCGGCACCGTCCCCGCGATCAAGCCCGCCGCCGCCGGTGGCGCGGCCTTCGCGATCTGGGCGACCCCCGCCACCACCGGCAGCCCCTACCAGCGCGGGCTGCTCACCGAGTTCGCCGCCGGGGCCGCCGCCACCGAGGTCCCGTGCCCCGGACTCGCGGACGCCATCGAGCAGGCCGACGAGGACGCGATCGACCGCGCCGTCGCCGCCGCGGCGGCCCGCACCCCGAACGGCGTAACCGCCGTCGTCCTCGGCTGCACCCACTACGAACTGGTCGCCGAACGCGTCCGCGCCGCCGTCCGCGCACCCCTCGCCCAGCTGCCCGCCGCGCCGTCCCAGCCGGTGCCCCCGCTGATCCTGCACGGCTCCGCCGGGGCCGTCGCGGCCCAGGCGCTGCGCCGGATCGGGGTGAGCCCCGACCCGCAGGCGCCCCCTGTCGGATCGGTCACAGTCCTGCACAGCGGACGCCCGGCGAGCCTGTCGACACGCGCCCTCGCGTATGTCGAGGGACGGCTGCTGGCCGCCGTGGGCCAGCCCCGATAGCCTCCGGGCGCGCCCCGCCGTCACCCTCCGTGCTCCCCTGCCCCCGGTGCTGTTCGTCGGTACGCTCGACAGCATGAGGGACCACGCGCACGGCGATCGGGGCCCCACCGAGGGCCCCGACGAGATCTGGACCGGACGAGCGAGCAACCGCGTGCAGTGGCTGCTCGCCCTGGCGGGCGCCGCCTGTATCGCGCTCGGCGTCGAACTTGCTGTCGTCTCCGAGTGGGACAGCGGCGTCCTCGCCCTGGTGATGTCGGTCGTCGGCTGCATCGCGGCTGGGCTGCTCGTCCTGTTCGGCACCGTGGCGTTCGTCCATGTGGCCGTGCGCGTCGACGCCGACTCCCTGGAGGTCCGCTGCGGCCATATGGGACTGCCCCGGCGCCGTATCCCGCTGGCGCAGATCGTGGGTGTCGACTTCGCCCCCGCGGTCACCCCCCGGCAGTGGGGCGGCTGGGGCTACCGCTGGCGGCCCGAGATCGGTACGGCCGTGATCGTGCGCCGCGGCGAGGCCGTCGTGCTCAGCCTCGGCGACGGCCGCAAGTTCACCGTGACCGTGGACGACGCCGAGGCGGCCGTCCGGATCATCCGCGCCCGGCTCGGCCCGCCCTCCACCCCGGTCGCCCCCACAGCGGTCCGACCCTGATCCACCGACCGGGGACGCCCCGCCAGGTAGGCCGCCGTCCGCCCCAGGGCGCGCGCCCCCGCATCCGTACGCGGCGTCCCGGTCAGTCCGGTGGCGCGGCGGCGGACGGCAGGGGCTCCGGGGACAGCGGCCGGGCCGTCGCGACCCCCGCGAGGAGCCCCGCGCCCACCGTCACCACCATGAAGCTCAGCGCGTCCCCGACCGCCGCCAGGGCCGCCAGCGCGGTGAGCGACGCTCCCGCCGTCAGCACCACACCGGTCGGCCGCGGTGAGAGCGCCAGGGCGTGCAGCACCCAGCAGAACACCGCCCCGAGCAGCGCCACCCCCACCAGCCCCTGCTCCGCGGCCTGCTGGAACAGCGCCGAATGCGGCCGTCCGTCCGGGACGACCGACTCCGCGACCGTCGGACTCAGCCCGCCGAAGAGGTTCGGACCGACCCCGGCCCACGGGTGGTCCCGTGTCATCTCCAGCGCGTCACGCCACAGCAGCACCCGGTACGGGGTGAGCTGGCCCTCCAGCGAACTCATCAGCCCGTCCGGGAGGACATCGGCCGCGACCGCCCAGGCCGCCGCCCCGACCCCCGCGACGGCGAGCCCGTAGCAGCTCAGCGCCGGGGCCCGCCGGGCCGTCCGGGCGGCGGCCGGGGAGATCAGCAGCACCCCGGCGCACAGGGTCAGCCCCGCGAGCGAGTCGAGGAGCAGGGCGCTCAGCGTCACCAGCACGGCGAGCGTCCACAGCGCGCGGCGGGCCCCGCGGTGCCGTGCCGCCCACGCCGCGCAGCAGGCCGCGCCGGTGGCCAGCGCGAGCAGAGCCGCCGCCGCGCCCCCGTGGCCCAGCGGCGAGGAACCCTCGGGGGCGGCCCGCAGATGCGGGAGGAGGAAGGCGAGGACGGCACCGGCGAGCGCGCCGACGGCCGGGGCGCCCACCGGGAACACGGCCCCGAAGATCCGGCCCGCGGCATAGGCGGCGGCCATCGCGAGGACGGCGAGCAGCAGTCCCTCGGGCCGTCCGCCGGTCGCCGCCGCGGTCATCAGCGCCCAGCCGGAACAGGCCGCAAGCAGGATCATGCCGACCGCGTCGGACGTGGGGCCGTGCGCGTCGGCCGCCCGTACCGTGCTCGCGGCGGACCGCTCGGCCGTGCCGCTCCCGCGCGCTGTCCCCGCGCGCCCCGCAGACCCCATCCGTCGCCCCCCGACGTCATGACGGGCCCCGGCGGCGGACCCCCTCCGGCCGTTCGTCCAGGGCTGCGGCACACGGTAACCGCTGGTACCGGCTTTGGGCACTCCCCGTGCCGACCTCGTCCGGTTCGCCACGGGCCCCTTCCCGGGGGCGCCTTGCCCCCGGGAGGTATCCGGGACCCGACCCGTAGACTCGCGGGGTGACCGTCACCGCCACCCCGCCAGACGAGCCGGAGCGGCCCGGCGCGACCGAGGCGGCCTCCACGCGCGCGTCCCGTGCCGTACACCGGCTCCTGCCCACCCTCGTCGCCGCGCTCTCCGGCGTACTGCTCTATGTGAGCTTCCCGCCGCGCACCCTGTGGTGGCTCGCGCTGCCCGCCTTCGCCGGGCTCGGCTGGGCGGTGCGCGGGCGGTCCTGGAAGGCCGGGCTCGGCCTCGGCTACGTCTTCGGGCTCGGGTTCCTGCTGCCGCTGCTGGTGTGGACCGGGGTCGAGGTGGGCCCCGGCCCGTGGGTGGCGCTGGTGGCCATCGAGGCCCTCTTCGTCGGTCTCGTCGGCGCCGGGGCCGCGCTGGTGTCCCGGCTGCCGGGCTGGCCGCTGTGGGCCGCCGCCCTGTGGATCGCCGGTGAGGCGGCACGCGCGCGCGTGCCGTTCGAGGGCTTCCCCTGGGGCAAGGTCGCCTTCGGCCAGGCCGACGGCGCGTTCCTGCCGCTCGCCGCCCTCGGCGGCACCCCGGTCCTCGGCTTCGCCGTCGCCCTGTGCGGCTTCGGGCTGTACGAGGCGGTACGGCTGGCCGCCGACGCCCGGGGCGGCCGGAGCGTACGCCGGGCCGCCGCCGTCGCCGCCGCGGTGGCCGTGGTCCTCCCGCTCGCCGCCGCCTTCGCCGCGCGTCCGCTCGTCGGCGCGGAGGCCGAGGACGGCACGGCGACCGTCGCCGTGATCCAGGGCAACGTCCCGCGGATGGGCCTGGACTTCAACGCCCAGCGCCGGGCCGTCCTCGACCACCATGTCAAGGAGACCGTGCGGCTCGCGGACGAGGTGCGGGCGGGCCGCGCGAAGCAGCCCGACTTCGTGCTGTGGCCGGAGAACTCGTCCGACATCGACCCGTTCCGCAACGACGACGCGCGCGAGGCGATCGATCGGGCCGTCACCGCCATCGGGGCACCGGTCTCCGTCGGCGCGGTCGTCGAGTCGGACGACGGCCGGCTGCTGAACGAGCAGGTCCTGTGGGACCCGGACAAGGGACCCGTCGACACCTACGACAAGCGGCAGATCCAGCCGTTCGGCGAGTACATCCCGCTGCGCTCGGTCATCAGCGTCTTCAGCAGCGACGTCGACATGGTCCGCAAGGACTTCAGCCGGGGCTCGGAACCGGGCGTCTTCACGATGGCGGGCACCCGGGTCGGGATCGCCACCTGTTACGAGGCGGCCTTCGACTGGGCGGTGCGCGACACCGTCACGGGCGGCGCCCAACTGCTGTCGGTACCGAGCAACAACGCCACCTTCGGGCGCAGCGAGATGACCTACCAGCAGCTCGCGATGTCCCGTATCCGCGCGGTCGAGCACAGCCGTACGGTCGCCGTACCGGTCACCAGCGGCGTCAGCGCCGTGATCATGCCGGACGGCCGGGTCGTGGACCGCACCCGGATGTTCACCGCGGACTCGCTGGTGGCCGAGGTGCCGCTGCGCTCGTCGCGGACGCCCGCGACCCGGCTGGGCACGGCACCGGAGGCGGTGCTGGTCCTGATCGCGGCGGGGGGCCTCGGCTGGACGGCGGCGCGTGCCGCGCGGGCCCGCGCGGCACGTACGGGAGAGCGCTCCCCGGCTCGTGTCTGACGGTTCGCGGCCAGGTGCGGTGCCGGGCGTCGCGGGCCGCGCGGCGCGTCCGGGAGAGTGATCCCGGGGGCCTTGAGCAGGCCCTAGGGTCGGGACATGGCTACTCCTGACTTCATCCGTGAACTCCGTACCACCGCCGGGCACCAGCTGTTGTGGCTTCCCGGGGTCACCGCGATCGTCGTGGACGACGACGACCGCGTCCTGCTCGGACGCCGCAGCGACACCGGTGAGTGGGCGGTGATCGGCGGTATCCCGGAGCCGGGGGAGCAGCCCGCCGTGTGCGCGGTGCGTGAGGTGTACGAGGAGACCGCGGTGCACTGCGTCGCGGAACGCGTCCTCCTGGTGCAGGCGTTGTCGCCGGTGCGGTACGACAACGGCGATGTGTGCCAGTACATGGACATCACGTTCCGCTGCCGGGCCGTCGGCGGGGAGGCCCGGGTCAACGACGACGAGTCGCTGGAGGTCGGCTGGTTCGCCGTCGACTCGCTGCCGGAGCTGGGGGAGTCGACGCTGCTGCGGATCAAGCTGGCGTTCTCGGACGACCCGGCGTGGTTCGAACCCGTGGAGTGAACCGGTCCCGCACAGCCGTCACCCACATGGGTGCATCGGGAGCGCGGGGGACCGTGGCGCGCGGGCTCAGCGCCGGTGCTCCGCCACCGTGGCCGTGATGGCGCGCGCGATCCGGGTGATACCGGGGGAGGGGACCGGACACGGCCTCGACCGGGGGGTCGTGGGTGCCAGACAGAAGTGCAGATAGTCGTCGTCGCGGTGCAGCGCGGTACGGTCCCGGGCCCGGTCGGTGCAGGCTCCCGCCGTCGTCCGCTCCCGCTCGGTGCAGGGCAGGTACTGGGTCCAGGTGTGGCGGGCGCCGGGCGCGCTGACCGCCGCGCCCGCGTCGGCCAGGAGCTCCCCGGTGTCCCGCGCGCGTTCCGCGTACACGGCGTTGACCTCGCGGACACGGTCCGGGGTGATCGGGTCCGGCCCCTGGAGCACCCAGACGCTCCGGGGCGGCGTCATCCCCGCGCGGCGGGCGGCGGCGGAGATCTGCCCGGACAGCCGCCCGGCGTCGGCCGCGTAGCGCTGGAAGTACGCCGCGGGGGACGCCTCGTGGGTGAGGCCGCCCATACAGGGCGTGTATCCCCAGGAGTTGCCCCAGAACTGGAGCACCACATAGTCGGGCCGCTCCTTGACGACGAGCGTCGCCGCCTTGTGCTCCGTGGGGACGAGGGAGTCCTCGCCGGTGCCCTCCAGGTAGTCGCACAGTGTGGTGCCCGACCGGGGCGCGCTGGTGTACCGCGCCCCGAGCTCGTCCCGCAGTTGCTTCCCGAGCACGTCCTGGTTCTCCATGGCGAGCGAGTCGCCGAGGTACAGCACCCGGGGGCCCTTCCTGGGGGTGGGGGAGGGCCGGGGCGGCCGGGTGGCCTCGGGTGACGCGGCGGGCCGCTGCTGGGTGGTGGCCGGCGGACGGCCGGTCTCCTCGCGGGTGGGGGCGGGCGGCGCGGCGGCCGGTGACGACGGGTCCCCGCAGCCGGTGAGCAGCAGCAGCCCGAGCACGGGGACGACGGCCCATGGCTTCCGCATGCGGTAACCCCCGGTAAGTGTCAGCGGAACGGTCCCTCAGGCAAACACACGCCCCCGAGCCGTGAAAGTGCGGATCGCGCCACGCGAGGCATGGGTTTTCAGCCACGCGCGGGCGGTACGGGAGTGCCGGTACGGGATCGCCTCGCACCGGGTCGGCGTCAGCGTCGCGTAAGCGCCGGGCCGATCGCCGTATGCGACGCGTCAGGGGACGCGGGACCCCCGGGTCCGCCGCCCTAGCGTCGGCGGCGCGGCCCCGGCGGCGGACGCCCGGCACACGCCCATCGCCTCGTCCCCGACCGCCCCATGGCCGATCCCCGCCCCCCGCTTCCCGCCCCCCGTATCCCGTATCCCGAGGAGCATTTCCATGGCAGTACTCCGGCCGGAGCGCGCACGATGACGCCCTCCGGTGGCGGGCCACCGCCCCCGCGCCGATTCCCCGCGCCGCCCGCGTGGGCCGCCCGGCACCTCGTCGCGGTACGGGTCGTCCTCGTCCTGACGCTGCTCGTCGGCCTCGGGTATCCGCTCGCCATGACCGCCGCGGCCCGGCTGCCCGGACTGCGGGACGCGGCCCAGGGCTCACCGCTCACCGGTCCCGGCGGCGAACACCTCGGCAGCACGCTGATCGGCCAGTCGTTCACGGACCCCGACGGCACCCCGCTGCCCGGCCGGTTCCAGCCCCGCCCCTCGCACGCGGGGGACGGCTACGACGCGCTGGCGTCCGGCGCCGGGAACCTCGGACCGGAGTCCACGGTCGACACACCGCCCACCGGCGGCGAGCCGGGCACCCCGGCGCTGCTCACCCAGGTCTGCGCGCGCAGCAAGGCGATCGGGCAGCGGGAAGGCGTCGACGGGTCCCGCCCCTACTGCACCGCCGACGGCGTCGGCGCGGTGCTCGGGGTGTTCCGCGCGGACGGCGCCACCGGCACCGCCACCCGGGTCGTGAGCCTCAACCAGCCCTGTCCCGCCCGCCCGTTCCGCGCCCGCTACGAAGGGGTCCCGGTCGAGTGCGCCCGCCCCGGCGAGGACCACTCGGCGGCCGTCGTCACCCCCGTCCGGGGCGGCGCGCCCGCCCGGCCCCGTGTCCCCGGGGACGCGGTCACCGCGAGCGGCAGCGGACTCGACCCCCACATCAGCCCCGGCTACGCCCGGCTCCAGACCCCACGGGTGGCCAGGGAACGGGGCATCGGCGAGGACGTCGTACGGGCCCTGGTCGCCGGCTGCACCACCGGACGCCCGCTCGGTGTGCTCGGGGAACCCACGGTGAACGTCGTCCGGCTGAACGCGGAGCTCGACCGCGTCCGTCCCGGCGAAGGGGGCTGACATGCACGGCTGGCTCCAGGCCGCCCTCGTCGTCGCCGTGGTGGTGGGACTGCATGTCCCGCTCGGCGACCATATGGCCCGGGTCCTCGGCGGGGCACGCCACACCCGGGCGGAGCGGGTGCTGTACCGGTTCCTCGGTGTCGACCCGGACCGCGAACAGCACTGGCGGCACTATCTGTCCGCCGTGCTCGCGTTCACCACGGCCGGGATCGCCGCGCTGTTCGCGCTCTTCACCTGGCAGCACGAACTGCCCTGGTCCACCGGCCACGACGGCATGCCGTGGCGGCTCGCCCTGCACACCGCCGTCAGCTTCACCACCAACACCAGCTGGCAGAACTACGCGGCCGAGGA
This sequence comes from Streptomyces uncialis, assembly GCF_036250755.1. NCBI lineage: Bacteria > Bacillati > Actinomycetota > Actinomycetes > Kitasatosporales > Streptomycetaceae > Streptomyces > Streptomyces uncialis. The sequence continues at coordinate 8,185,472 of NZ_CP109583.1, forward strand.
CACCACCGGCCATCTCGCCGTGATGGCGGGCCTCGGCACCCAGGCGTTCGCCTCGGCAGCCGTCGGGATATGTGTGGCGCTCGCGCTGATCCGGGGGCTGATCCGGCAAGGAGGGGACGCACTCGGGAACTTCTGGGTCGACCTGACCCGTACCGTGTTCCGCGTCCTGCTGCCGCTCGCCGCCGTCGCCGGGCTGTTGTTCATCGCGCTCGGGGTACCGCAGACCCTCGGCGCCCCGCAGCCGGTGACCACCGTCGCGGGCGGTACGCAGGTCCTGCCCGGCGGCCCGGTGGGCTCCTGGGAGTCGGTCAAGCTGTTGTCGGGGGACGGTGGCGGCTTCTTCAACGCGAGCAGCGCGCATCCCTACGAGAACCCCTCGGCGTGGTCCAACGCGCTGTCGGCCGTGCTGATGCTGCTGATCCCGACCGCGTTCGTCCGCACCTACGGACGGCTCATCGGTTCGACCCGGCAGAGCTGGACCCTGCTCGCCGTCGTCGGTGTGCTCTTCGGGCTGCTCGCCACCGCCGCGACCCTGGCACAGGGCGCCGGGGGCGGGACGGTCACCGAGGCGGTCGGCGGTCAGTACGAGGGGACCGAGACCCGGATCGGTGTCCCGGGCTCCACCCTGTTCGGGATCGCGGCCACCGCGAGCGCGGACGGCGCGGGAGGCTCCTCGTACGACAGTTTCTCCGCGTTGGGGGGCGGGGTGCTGCTCAGCGCGATGATGCTCGGTGAGATCGCCCCGGGTGGTACCGGCAGCGGGCTGTACGGGCTGCTGATCGCGGTGCTGGTGGCCATGTTCGTCGGCGGACTGATGGTCGGCCGGACGCCCGAGTACCTCGGCAAGCGGCTGGGGTGGCGGGAGATGCGGTTCGTCGCCCTGTACACGCTGGTCGCCCCCGTCACGATCCTGTCCTGCGCCGCCCTCGCGGTCGCGCTGGGGCCCGGGGTCTCGTCGATGGACGAGCCGGGACCGCACGGGCTGACCGAACTGGTCTACGCGTACACGTCCGGTGTGGTGAGCAACGGCAGCGCGATGGCGGGCTTCGACGGCACCACCGACTTCCATCAACTGCTGATGACCGCGGCGATGCTGATCGGCCGCTATCTGCCGATGGTGTTCCTGCTGGCCCTCGCCGGGCGGCTGGCGCGCCTGACTCCGTCGGCGGTCACCTCCGGCACCCTTCGGGCCCGCGGCGCGGCCTTCGTGGTCCTCGCGACCGGTTCCGCGCTGATCCTGGCCCTGCTCAACTTCCTGCCCGTCCTGTCGCTGGGCCCGCTGGCGGAAGGTCTGGGGTGAGCTGCCGGGGTGCGCGGGGGAGCGGACGGCATGTGCGAGAGAGCGACACGTCCCCATATATGAGCAGGACAGGGTGAGTTGCGCGAAAGGCGCGGCGTATTGCCGCCATATCCCGTGCACCGTGCGGTGGTTGGTGGGTCGGGAGGGCCGCCGGAAGCTATTTGTGGCCGGATTCCGGTGACCTAATTGGTCTAAACCCTTGACTGGTACAGACCAAGGCGATTGAGTGGCAGCCCACCCCCCACAGCGGTCCGCCCGTCGCGTATCAGCCGCCCCCAACCGGCAGTGCGCGGGACCCACTCCGTCCCCTGTCACGGGCGAGGCCGTACGCGCAACGAGGAGTAGATCGCATGTCCAAGCGACGCTTCACCGCCGTACTCGCCGCCCTCGCCGTCGCCGGCGGGGCCGCGGTGATCATCCCGGCGACGCAGGCCGCGGCCGCGCCCTGTTCGAGCTACCAGTCATGGGTGCGCGGCCAGTCGTACCAGGTCGGCGACATCGTGCGGTACACCGACGGCCGGGCCTACATCGCCGAGCACGCCAACCCCGGCTACGACCCGACCGTCTCCACCTGGTTCTGGAACCCCCACACGTGCGAGACCGGGCCCGTCGAGCCCGAACCCACGGAACCGGCCGGCGACTTCGTGGTGAGCTCCGCGCAGTTCAACCAGATGTTCCCGGGCCGCAACTCCTTCTACACGTACGCCGGGCTCAAGGCCGCGCTCAGCGCCTACCCGGCCTTCGCGAAGACGGGCAGCGACACGCTCAAGAAGCAGGAGGCCGCGGCCTTCCTCGCCAACATCAACCACGAGACCGGCGGCCTCGTCCACGTCGTCGAGCAGAACACCGCCAACTACCCGCACTACTGCGACGCGAGCCAGCCCTACGGCTGCCCCGCGGGCCAGGCGGCGTACTACGGACGCGGCCCCATCCAGCTCAGCTGGAACTTCAACTACAAGGCCGCCGGTGACGCGCTCGGCATCGACCTGCTGCGCAACCCCTCGCTCGTCCAGAACGACTCGGCCGTCGCCTGGAAGACCGCCCTGTGGTACTGGAACACCCAGTCCGGTCCCGGCACGATGACCGGCCACAACGCGATGGTGAACGGCGCCGGGTTCGGCCAGACCATCCGCAGCATCAACGGCTCCCTGGAGTGCGACGGCCGCAACCCCGCGCAGGTCCAGAGCCGCATCAACTCCTACCAGCGGTTCGCCGGCGTCCTCGGCGTCCCCACGGGAGGCAACCTCTCCTGCTGACCCGCGTCGGCCGCCCCTCCCCAGGGGCGGCCCGACCCGCACGGCGGACCCAGACCAGCGGGCGCCCGGGGTGAACCGCCCCCCGGGCGCTTCTGCTGTTTTCCGCACCACCGTCTTCCCGGTGCCTACGGCTGTCCTCCCGGTGCCGTACCCCGTGTCCACGGCCGGCTTCCCAGCGCCGTGCCCACGGCGAGGGGCCGGACCCGCACCCGGCCGCCGCCGAGACTCCGCTCGTCCCGCGCCGGTCACCCCTGCGGGTGGATCACGCGCCGCGCCTGTGACGGCAGGCCGTACGCGGCCCCGTGTCCGTCCCGCAGCGCAAGCGCACACGATCAGTGCCCCGACCCCGTGCCGCGCCCCGCCGCACGGGGTCTTCGGCGTCACCGGGAGCGTCCGGTCCGACGGGCGTGAAGCGGGCGGGTGCGACAAGGTGGGCCGACCGGGTACGGGCCGGTGACGATGCCCGGGGCGCCCCGCCGGAGCGGGCGGGGGCGGGCGGGCCGGGCGCTCACGGAAGCCGGGGGTCCGGGGGCCCGCAGGGGATCGTTGCGGCCGTATGAACACTCCGGCGGCCGGGGAATACCGGCGTGCCCCTCCGTGCTTGGTGCCGATGTCGCAGATGGAGAGTCGCAGGTGGAGAGCAGGCAGCCCGCCGACGAGCGAGAGGATGAGGTCCCATGCCGAAGGCATTCGTGTTCACCCGTCACGGCGGCCCCGAGGCCCAGGCCCTCGTGGACCGGGCCAAGCCCGTGCCGGGCCCGGGTGAACTCCTGGTCGCCGTACGGGCCGCCGGGGTCAACCCGGTCGACTGGAAGCTCCGGGAAGGGCTGCGCAGACCGGGCGCCGGGGAACCGCGCTTCCCGGTGGTCCTCGGCAGCGAGGTCGCGGGGACCGTCGAGGCGCTGGGGCCGGACGTCAGCGGGTTCCAGGTGGGGGACGCCGTCTTCGGCAACCCGTCGGACGGCGGCTACGCCGAGTACACCCTGTTGCCCGTCGCCCTCGCCGCCCGTAAACCGGACGCGGTCTCCTTCACCGACGCGGCGGCCCTGCCCGTCGCCGCGGCCACCGCCCTGGACGGAGTGCGTCAGCTCGCCCTGCCCCGGGGCGCGACCCTGCTGGTGACGGGCGCGGGCGGCGGGGTCGGCGCCTCGGCCCTGCAACTCGCCGTGGCCTCGGGTCTGCGGGTCGTGGGGCTCGCGAGCGCCGGGAAGAAGGAGTTCGTGGAGTCCCTGGGCGCCGTGCACGTGGCCTCCGGCCCCGGCTTCGCCGCCCGGGTGGGCGCCGTCACCCCGGACGGCGTGGACGGTGTGCTCGACCTCGTGGGCGGTGAGGTGCTCCAGGAGGCCGGGCCGCTGGTCGCCGACCGGACGAAGTTGGTCAGCGCCGGGGACCGGGAAGGCGTCACCCGGCTCGGCGGCGCCTTCGTGGTCCGCGCCCGTGCCGCCGACGTCCTCGGTGAACTGGCCGCCCGGGTGGCCGACGGCTCCCTAGACCCCCGGGTCACCCGCGTCGTGCCGCTGGACCGCGCGGCCGAGGCGCTGCGCGAGGTCGAGGAGGGGCACGCCCGGGGAAAGACGGTCATCGAGATCGGCGGCGGTGACCCCGGCGGTGACCCCGGCGGACATCCCGGTGGGCACGTCGGCCGAGATCCTGACGGGCATTCCGGCGGGCGTCCTGGTGGGCACTCCGGCGGAGACCGTGACGGGCGTCCCGGTGGGGAGGCCCGCCGGTGAGCGCCCCGTCCCGTACCGCCGAACTGTCCGCATCCGGCCCTGCTCCGGCGACCGTCCTCGCCACGGCTGCTGGTCCCGTGCGGGATCCGGGTACCGGTACGCCCGCCGGTGCCGCCCCCGGCGCGGACCCCGGTACCGCGGACGGTCCCGCGCTCGACGAGGCGTCCGCGCTGACCGGGGTGCCGCACATCCTCGACAATCCGGCGTACGCCGCGCTCCACGGTCCGCACGCGCGCTTCGCGGAGCGCGTCGGCCGGGTCGTCCGCTATCAGCTGGACGTGTCGCCCTGGCTCGGGATGCCCGAGGAGCCGGGCCCGCAGGACTGGGCGGACCTCGCCGCGCTGGTGGGGCCGGACACCGAGGTGCCGCTCCCGGCGACCGGGGTGACCCTGCCCGAGGGCTGGACGCTGGTCGACCGGCTGGCCGGGGTCCAGTTCGTGGACGCCGGTCTGGTGGCCGCGCATGACGCCGAGGCGGTACGGCTCGGGCCCGCCGATGTGCCCGAGATGCTGGATCTGGTGGCCCGGACCCGGCCGGGGCCGTTCCTGCCCCGGACCGTCGAACTCGGCACGTATCTCGGTATCCGCCGGGGCGGCGCGCTGGTCGCGATGGCGGGGGAACGGCTCAGACCGCCGGGCTGGACGGAGATCAGCGCGGTCTGCACCGACCCCGGCCACCAGGGCCAGGGCCTCGCCGCACGGCTGGTGCGCGCGGTCGCGGCCGGTGTCCGGGACCGCGGTGAGGTCCCGTTCCTGCACACCAGCGCGCGCAACACCCACGCCATCCGGGTGTACGAACACATGGGATTCCGGCTGCGCAGGACCACGGAGTTCGGCGCCGCGCGCACCCCGCCGGCCGCAGGACGGTAGCTCCCCGCGCGGCTGCCGCTCCCGCGTCGTACGGCGATGGCCGACGGCTCCACCCCGTACGTCACGGCAAGCCGGTTCCGCGTACGGCGACGGCCGCCGCCCGGGGTGGGCGGCGGCCGTCGGGTGGAACGCCTCAGTGCTGACGCGCCCCGCCTTTGCGCCGTAGGTACAGCACGGTGGCGGCGACACCTGTCAGCACCAGGCCCCCACCGCCGACCAGGGTGAGGGTGCGGTGGTCCGTGGCGCTGCCGCCCAGGCCGCCCCGTACGCCCGCGGGTGCGGTCGTCGACGACAGGGTCGGTGCCGCGTTGACGGTGACCGATCTGGTCCCCGCCGTGGAGCCGTTGCCGCACACCACCGACACCGAGTAGGTGCCGGAGCCGACGTTCGTCCAGGTGGCGGACTGGGTGGCCCCCGTGCTGAGGGTGGCCTGCCGTCCCTGGGAGAAGTCCGCCTGGGTGCCCGTCATCAGCGACGCGGTGCCGCCCCCGGCGCAGGCACCGGTGCTGACCTGCACCGTCGACCCGGACGAGGTGACCGTGATGCCCGGAACCCCGGTGCCCCCGGCGAACACGGGGGAGGCCGTCGCCAGTGGTATCGCGGCGGCGGCCACCGCGAGTCCGGCGCGGACGGCTATCTGAGTGGTGCGCATGTGTCTGCCCTCCGACGGCACGGTTGGCGGTACGTCCCGTGCGCCGCCGAGGGTGGGGAGTCGTCCGTGCTGCCTGGGTCGAGCCAACGGCCGATCGGAGCGGCCCGCATGCGGGCGCGGTCCGGGCAGGTGACGGGGTCCCACGTCCGGGGGACCCCGCCGCGCGACCGGCGGTACCGGCCGGACCGGGGAACCGCCCCGGCCCGGCCGTCCGCTACCGCTTCGGGGCCTCGCCCGTCACCACGACCCGCTCCGGCGAGTACTCCCCGAACGTGCCGTCCGGCAGCATCGCCTGGATGCGTACGCGATAGGTGACGCCCTTCTCCCGGTCGGCGTAGAAGCTGTGCTTCGCGCGGCCCTTCGGCGGATTGCCGCCCCAGACCAGGGACGTGGTCTGCTCACGGTTGAGCTGGATGCGGTACTGCATCACGACCCCGTCGGTCTCCGGCGGGTTCCACGACAGGTCGATGTGGTACGACCCGTCCTCCTCGCGGGAGACCGCCTCGAACTCGGTCGGCGCCGTGCCCCGGGCGTCCTCCGCGCCCTCGGCGGTCGTCAGCCGCAGCGCGTTGCTCGCGGCCGAGGAGTTGTCGGACGCGTCCCGCGCCTTGACCGTGAAGGTGTAGTCGGTCCCGGGCCGCAGCCCGGTCACCACGGTGCGGGTGGCCTTCGCGCCCGCGCTGTGGATCTTCGTGCCCGACTGGTAGATGTCGTACGACGCGACGGCCTGGTCGTCGGTGGAGCTCTTCCAGGTCAGCAGCGCGCTGCGGGCACCCCGGGCGTCGCCCTTCAGCTCGCCGGGTACCGTCGGCGGCTTCTTGTCGGCCTTCTTGAACCGCGGGGTGGTCACCTTGACGGCCCTGCTCCTGGGGCCGAGGGTGCCGCGGTCGTCGCGCGCCCGGACCGTGAAGGAGTACGAGGCCGAGGGCTTGAGCCCGGATATGTCGACCATGTACTGCTCACCGGGCAGTTCCTTGACCAGTTTCTCGCCCTGGTAGACGGAGTAGCCCTCGACCTTGGCGCCGGGGCCGGGCCGGTTCCACATGACATGGACGGTGCTGGAGCTCCCGGCCTCGGCGGTGACGCCGATGGGCGCGGCGGGCGGTGCGACGGACGGGCCGTCGTCGGTCCACCCGCAGGAGGTCAGGAGGAACGCCGCCGCGCACAGCGGCAGGGCGCGGAGGGGGATGCGGTGTGGGGGGATGCGTCGCACCGTGGTGCCTTCCGGTCGGCATTGGTACAGACCTGTATGACATGAATGTTGAGTGCACATCAAGGGGTTGACAGCGATCCGAAACCGTCCACCGCGTGCGGCGTCTGCGCCGACCGGGTGGCGACACGCCGCGCGACCGCCGGTTCACCCGCCCGTCCGGCCCCGGAGCGATGGAAGGATGTCCCGTAACGGGCACAAATGTGTGACAGCTCGTCACTGTCCGCATCTGGAGGGTCTGTTCATCGTGCACAACCGGACGACGGTACTCGCCACCGCGATCGGCACCGTCCTGCTCGCCCCCGCCGCCCTCTCGGCCGAGGCTCTTCCGCTGCCCCCGCCGCCGCGCTGGGAGCACCGCGCCCCCGTCGTGCGGGAGGCGGCCGTCACGGCCGCCGACCTCCTCGCCGCGGTGAAGGGCTGCGCCCAGGTGTCCCAGGGCAGGTTCCGCACCGACGCCGTCGCGGCGGCGGAGTCCGTCCCGGTGTGCGGGACGGCCGGGGCCGTCCACTGGACCGCCGACATGGACATCGACTGCGACGGCCGCCCCGGGCGGTACTGCAACAAGGAGACCGACCCCTCCTTCACCGCCATGACGGCCTTCCAGCAGTCGGACGGCCGCTATCTGAGCGCCGAGGAACTGCCGTTCATCGTCGTGCCCGCCCGTGGCTCCCGGTGGAAGCACAGCGACCACGGCGTCCACGGCGGCAGCGTCGTCGCCGTGATCCACGAGGACAAGGTGCTGTACGCCGTCGTCGGTGACACCGGCCCGACCGGGATCATCGGTGAGGCGTCGTACGCGGCGGCCGAGGCGCTGGGCATCCCGTCCGATCCCCGGACGGGCGGAGTGCCGTCCGGGGTCACGTACATCGTGTTCAAGGACTCGAAGGCCAAGCCCATCGAGAGCCGTTCGGCCGCCGTCACGGAGGGGGAGCGGCTGGCCCGGGAACTCGTCGCCCGCACCGGCTGACGGACCCGTTGCCCGCGCCCGGCGGGGCCGCTTTGGGGACCGTGCCGCACCGGCTGACGGACCCGTTGCCCGCGCCCGGCCGGGCCGCTTCGGGGGCCGCGCCATGACGACGAGAGCCGCGCGCCCGGCAGGGCGCCCTCGCCGCGAGGGCCCCGCACACGTGCCGTGGCCGGTCGTCCGGCCACGGCAATCCCCGTCACACCTTGCGGTAGTCGTACGCCTCCGTGGCCGCCGTGGCGACCGCGTCCAGATCGGCGCCGGTGGACGCGGTGACCAGCGCGGCGATCGCCCCCTCCACGAACGGCGCGTCCACCAGTCGGGTCGCCTCGGGGAGTTCGTCGCCCTCGGCCAGCAGCGCCTTGACGGTGAGGACCGCGCTGCCGAGATCCGTTAGCACCGCGACCCCCGCGCCCCGGTCGACCCGGGCCGCCGCCACGGAGATCAGTTCCGAGCTCGTACCGAGCCCGCCGCCCTCGGTGCCGCCCGCCGCGGCGATCGGCGCCGGGGCGCCGCCCGCGGCCAGCCCCAGCGCCAGTTCGGCGACCGACGCCGCGACCGCCGCGCTGTGCGACACCAGTACGATGCCGACGACCCGCTCACCGGGCCGTGCGTCCGCCGCCCGCGCGCCCGCGTCGTTCCCTCCCACGGCCTCACTCACCGGACGCCCCCGATCCGGCCGCGTCCGCGAGCGCCGCGATCAGCAGCGCGGACGAGGTCGCCCCCGGGTCCTGATGGCCGATGCTGCGTTCACCGAGATAGCTCGCCCGGCCCTTGCGCGCGAGCATCGGTGTCGTCGCCTCCGCGCCCGCGTCCGCCGCGGCCCGCGCCGCGGCGAACGAGCCGCCGTCGCCCAGCGCGTCCACCGCGGGCAGCAGCGCGTCGAGCATCGTCTTGTCGCCGGGCGCCGCGCCGCCGAGCGTGGCCACCGCGTCGACCCCGGTACGCAGCGCCGCCGCCAGATCGGCCTCGGACACCTCGTCCGCGTCGCCGAGCGCCTTCCCGGTCCGGCGCAGCAGCGTCCCGTACAGCGGGCCCGAAGCACCGCCGACGGTGGAGATGAGCTGACGGCCCGCCAGGACGAGGACGGCGCCCGGTGCCGCCGGGGGCTCCTTGTCCAGGGTGGTCACCACGGCGAGAAAGCCGCGTTGCATGTTGCTGCCGTGGTCGGCGTCCCCGATCGGGGAGTCGAGCGCGGTGAGACTCGCCGCCTCACGGTCCACGGACACGGCGGTCGCGCTCATCCAGCGGCGGAAGAACTCGGAGTCGAGCACTGGGCCTCCTTGCGGTTCATGGGGTCGGGCAGGGGTCGCACCCGGGCGTGTGCGGTTCGTTGTCCGCGCCTTCCGGGCCGCGCCCCTCGCGATGTCGGTTCGTACGGGGGTCACATGCCCCAGCGCAGGCCGGGGGTGCTGACCGGGGCGTCCCACAGGCGCAGCAGCTCCTCGTCGACCTGGCAGAGCGTCACGGACGCGCCCGCCATGTCCAGCGAGGTCACGTAGTTGCCGACCAGGGTCCGGGCCACCGTCACCCCGCGCTCGTCGAGGACCCGCCGTACCTCGGCGTGATACCCGTACAGCTCCAGCAGCGGGGTCGCGCCCATGCCGTTGACGAGGACCAGGACCGGGTTCCGCGGCTCCAGGTCCTCCAGTACGGCCTGCACCGAGAAGTCCGCGATCTCCCGCGCGGTCATCATCGCCCGCCGCTCCCGGCCCGGTTCCCCGTGGATGCCGATGCCGAGCTCCAGCTCACCGGACGGCAGGTCGAACGTCGGACTGCCCTTCGCGGGGGTGGTCACCGAGCTGAGCGCGACCCCGAAGCTGCGGGAGCTCTCGTTCACCTGACGGGCGATCGCCTCGACGCGCGCCAGCGGCATGCCCTCGTCGGCCGCCGCGCCCGCGATCTTCTCCACGAACAGGGTGGCCCCGGTGCCGCGCCGGCCGGCGGTGAAAAGGCTGTCCAGCACCGCCACGTCATCGTTGACCAGGACCTTCGCGACCTGGATGCCCTCGTCCTCGGCGAGCTCGGCCGCCATGTCGAAGTTGAGCACGTCACCGGTGTAGTTCTTGACGACGAACAGCACCCCGGCACCGCTGTCCACGGCCGCCGCGGCCCGCAGCATCTGGTCGGGCACGGGCGAGGTGAAGACCTCGCCCGGACACGCGGCCGAGAGCATTCCCGGCCCCACGAATCCGCCGTGCAGCGGCTCGTGCCCGGACCCGCCGCCCGAGATCAGCCCGACCTTCCCGGCGACGGGCGCGTCCCGGCGCACGATGACCCGGTTCTCCACGTCGACGGTGAGTTCCGGATGTGCCGCGGCCATCCCCCGCAGGGCGTCGGCCACCACGGTCTCGGCGACATTGATGAGCATGCGCAAGGGTTCCTCCCGGGAAGTTCCGGTCGGCCGCACGAGCGGCGTCCCGTCTGATCAGTGGGGATCGGATCGTGGGTGGCTGGGTGGCTGGGTGGCTGGGTGGGGTCGGGACCTGGACGGGCGGGCGGTCGGTGTGCCGGGTGCGGTGACGGGGCGTCCGGCGGGCGGTGTTCGTCCGGCGCGGGTCCGTGCCCGGGTGGCGACAGGCCCAGTATCGAAGACGGCGGGGTGATCAGGCACGACCCGCCCGCCGAATCCCGGAAATCCCCCCGAAGCGCCGGGTGGAAGACCGGGTCGGCCCAGCATCCGCCGGATCTCCGCGACGGTGGTCCCCTCGGGCGGCCGTGCCCCGGCCGTCCGCTTCCTACGGCTGCGGCACCCGCCGCCGGATCAACCCGGGCGACCCTGGGCCATCGGGCGGGCGGGCTCCGTGGCCCGGTCGCCGGTAGCCTCGGGGGACGGACCAGGCCCCGCGCCGGACACCCGGCGCGTCCACAGGAGGGCCGCCGCGAACAGCACGGCCGACACCAGCAGCCAGGGCAGCGGCCCGGCGGGGAGCGCGGTGACCGTCAGGCCCGCGACCACTCCCGCCAGTTGCAGCGCCAGGGACTGCACGGACAGCGCGGTCGCCCGTCCGGCGCTGGTCACGCTCCGGTGCAGCAGGTCGTTCTCGTTGGGCCCCGCCGCGCCCAGACCGAGGTACAGCAGCCCGTAGCCCATGGCCGCCAGCGCCAACGGGGCGCCGTCCGTGGCCGCGCTGGTCACCCCGAGCAGCAGCAGACCGGCGGCACAGACGCTCAGCGACGCCAGCACCGCGCGTTCCCCGCTGCCCGTCAGCCGGGCCGTCAGGGGCGCGAGCTGGTTGCCGAGTGCCGAGCAGACGAACCCGGTGCAGGCGAGCCCGGCGAACAGCACGGCTCCCGACTCCGGGGCGCCCGTCAGGGCCGCCGCCCGTCCCGGGACGAGGAGTTCCACCGTGGCGAGTCCACCGCCCGCCGCCGCCGCGCTCAGCAGCACCCGCCGCACCAGCGCGTTCCGTCCCCCGAGCCGCAGTCCGGCGGCGACGGTCGCGGGAACGCCCCGGAGCACACCCGCCGGTGTCACCGACGGACGTCCGGGTTCCCGGAGCACGGCCAGCACGTACGCGACGAACACCAGCGCGACCGCCGAGCCCATCAGGGGCGGCACGGACAGCGGGAGCACCGCACCCGAGGTCGCCTCGCGCAGCCGCTCGCCCGGGTCCGGGCCGAGGCCCAGCAGCCAGGGCACCCCGCCGCCCACCAGGGTGCCCACCGCGAGCGCGGCCGAGACCGCCGCGCCGCCCCGGGCCAGCCCGGTCCGCAGCTCGGCGCCGGGACCTCGCGCGGCCTGCACGGTGTCGACGTACCAGGCCTCCGCCGGGCCGCTGGAGAGCGCGCGGGCCGCGCCCATCAGGGCCATGCCGACGGTGAGTGCCCAGGCGGTGGTGCCCAGGGCCTGGAAGGTGAAGGCGACGGCGTTCAGCAGTCCGGCGGCGGCCAGGACGGCGCGGCGGCCGATGACGTCCGAGAGCCCGCCGGTGGGCAGTTCGAGCAGCGCCGTGGTGAGGGAGTGCGCGGCGAAGAACCCCGCGACGGCCGTCAGCGCCATGCCCCGCTCGGTGAACAGCAGCACCAGCGGCGCGATGGTCAGCCCTATGGGCAGCCAGAAGAGGGCGCACACGGTGATGTACCGGCGGCGCGCCTTCCGCACGGTCGCGTCCGGGTCCGGGTCCGGGTCTGTGCCTGTGCCCGTGCTCGCGGCGGTCTTCGTGTCGGCCTTGGGCTCGGCGTCGGGTTCGGGTTCGGGTATCGGGGGCGGGGGAGGAGTCATCGGGTGCTCCCGGAGCCCGGCCCGTCTTCGGCTTCCCCGGCGTCGGGGGCTGATCCGGCGTCCGGGGCCGGCTCCGTGCTTTCGGCGGGGCCGGTGTCCTTGGCGTCCACGGTTGACCCCGCGTCCCGGGTGGTGTCCCCGAGGGGGCCGGTGGTGTTCTCGGTGGGCCCGGTGCCCGCTGCCTCCGGGGCGAGCGGGAGGGTGGCGGTGAGCACCACGACCTGTAGTGCGCGGGGGTCCTCGGCGTCCTGGGCGGTCAGTTCGGCCAGGCGCTCCTCGTAGACACGCTGTAGTTCGACGGCCGACTCGGGGGTGAGCCGGGGCAGCAGGTCGGTGATCCCGGAAGGCTCCCGCCACTCCTGGCCCAGCCGCCCGGCCTCCACGTCCGCCTCGTGCTGGTCGAGCGAGGCCGCCAGATGTTCGACCTGCCGTCGTCGCATGGCCGCGACCGCGGCCCGGCCTTCCGAGGACGCGCCCATGGCCTCGTTGCTCCACGAGGTGACCAGATGCTCCGCCCGCCAGCGCCGCTCCCGGCCGTCCCGGTGCACCGCCTCGGCGACGAAGGCGTACTTCGCCAGTACCCGCAGGTGGTAGCTGGTGGACGCGGACGACTCGCCGGTACGGGCCGCCAGCTCGCTGGCGGTCGCCGGACCGTGCTGGCGCAGCAGGCCGAGCAGCCGGATGCGCAGGGGGTGGGTGAGGGCCTTGAGCGCTGCCGCGTCGCGCTCGGGGTCCAGGACACGACGGGTGCCGTCGCGACGGCTCTCTTCGGTGGTCACCTTTCGAGCGTAGGCCGGGCGAGGTGCTTTCCCAAAGTATTTTTGCAGAATATATTTGGGAAAGTTCGGGAGCGTGGATTTCGGGGGTCTGGAGTGGTGAGTGGGCCGGGCCGGGCCGTCGCGGTCAGGCCCGGCCCGGCCGGCGGGGTCCGGTCAGCGGAAGTCGTCGACGTGGTCCCGGGCCCAGGCGGCGAAGGGGCGGGCGGGCCGCCCTGTCGCGGTGGCGGCCGGGAAGCAGGGCGCGGACGATCCCGCCGTGTCCGTGTCCGTGTCCGTGCCGGTGGCGGGGTCGGCGTGCTGGCCCGTGTCCTGGTCGGCGGTGGGGCCGGGGTCCGCTCCGGCGGCCTCGTCCTGTTCGGGGTCGACGGGGTTGCCCTCGTAGTCCGTGAAGCCGAGCAGCATGTCCGCGTTCTCGGCGGCGAAACCGCCCTGGCGGAGATAGTGCTCGCGCGCCTCCTCCGGGGTGACCTCGTCGAAGCGGATCTCCTCGCCCAGGGCGGCGGCGATCGCGCGGACCTGCTCGCGCAGGGTGAGGGGCGCGGGTCCGTCGACCGCGTAGGCGCGGCCCGTGTGCCCGTCCGCCAGCAGGGCGGTGACGGCCATGTCCGCGATGTCCCGCTCGTGCACGGGACGGCTCTCCAGATCGGGATAGGGGTGGCGTACGACCCGCTCCGTACGGATCGGCGGCCCCCACAGGGCGACATGGTTCATGGCGAACTCGCCGGGCCGTACATGGGTCCACTCCAGCCCCGACTCCTCGGCGGCGCGCTCGACGGGCAGGTGGTAGCTGGTGTCGTATCCCGCCGTGACGGCCCCTGAGGACAGCACCACCACGCGCCGGACCCCCGCCTCCCCGGCCAGTGCCATGACCTCGCGGGCCGTGTCGGGCTCCGGGAAGAGATAGAGCCGCTCGACCCCCTTGAGCGCGTCCCGGAGGTCGGCGGGCCTGGTGAGATCGCCCGTCACCGCCTCGGCTCGCGCGGGCAGGCCGGCCCGGCGCGGGTCCCGGGTCAGCGCGCGGACGTCCGCCCCCGCGTCGATCAGTTCGCGCACCACATGACGGCCGACCGTTCCTGTCGCACCGGTCACCAGAATCCTCATGACAGCCCTCCCGTGGTCCTGTGATCCGGGCCGCGCGGGCCCGGGTTCCGTGCGGATGCCCCAGGGCGGCGGTCCGTTCGCCCCGGGGCGGTGTGCTCAGCCCTGTCCGCCGGTGCCGACCTGTCCGCCGGTGCCCAGCGACTTCGAGAGCGACAGCAGGCAAGCCGCCAGCGAGTCGTGCTTGGAGGCTCCGTGGTCGCGTACATGGGTCCACGCCGTGTAGAGCGTGGACCACATCAGTTGCTCCATCCACGCGGCGGTGAACCGCGCGTCCAGGGTCCCCTCCGTGCGGCCCCGGCCCAGCAGGGACCGCAGCGCCACGTCGGTGGCCGACTCCTCCTCCTCGGCCTCGTTCTCCCAGCCGGGCGCCACCAGCATCACGATGTCCCCGAGGTCGAACAGCTCCCGGGCCAGCCGGAGCAGGGCCTCCAGGGCGGGCCCGTCCTCGACGTGGGCCCGGTGGGTCGCGTCGTCGATCTTCTCCGTCGCGTACGTGGAGAGCGCGGCGAGCAGCGCGGAGCGGTCCGCGAAGTACCGCTGGAGGGTGCTGCGGGCCACTCCGGCCACGGTCGCGACCTGGCTGAGCGGGGCGGACTGGTCCTCGCCGAGGACCGCTACGGCGGCGTCGAGGATCGCCAGGCGGGTCCGGGACCGCGTACGGGATTCCTCGGAAGGCATCTGATTGAGCACGCCGTCAGTGTAGACGAATCGGTAATCGGTTGCCGCTTGTCGGGCGGTCATGCTTCACTTTAGGGCATGAGTGACCTATTTTCTGAACCGGCGGGCGGCCGAGCGCCGACCGCGTCCACCACCGCGCCCGCCCCCACCGCCCCCGCGTCCGGCACGTCCGCGCCCGACCGGGACCCGCCCGCCTCCGACCCGCCCGCGCGCGGCGGGCCCGCCTTCGTCCGGCTGCGGGTGCTGTGGAGCTTCGCCCGCCCCCACAAGGGCAGGCTCGCCCTCGGTCTGGTGCTGGCCCTGCTCGGCTCCGCGATGGAACTGGCCACCCCGATGGCGACCAAGGCGGTGCTGGACACCCTCAGCGGGGACGTCCGGTTGGCCTGGCCGATCACCGTCCTGCTCGCGCTGCTCGCCGTCGGCGCGTTCGTCGGCCTCTGGCAGGCGATCCTGCTGGGCACCGTCGCCGAACGCATCGTCCTCGACGCCCGGGAGTCCGTCGTCCGGCGTTACTTCCGCGCCGCCCTGCTTCCCCTGTCCGGACGCTCCACCGGCGAACTCGCCACCCGTGTCACCTCGGACACCGTCCTGCTGCGCGAGGCCGCGTCCTCCAGCGTCGTCGGACTGATCAACGGAGCCGTCCTCCTGGTCGGCACGCTGGTCCTGATGGGCACCCTCGACCTGGTGCTGCTCGGTGTCACCACCGGCGCGGTCGTCGTGATCGCCGTCGTCTTCCTGCTGCTGATGCCGGGCATCGCCACCGAACAGGAGAAGGCGCAGGAAGCTCTCGGGCGGATGGGCGGCGCGCTGGAAGGCGCGCTGCGCGCCCTGCGGACCGTCAAGGCCGCCCGTGCCGAGGAACGCATGGCGGACCGCGTGGTCGTCCACGCGCGCACGGCCGCCGCGCACGGCACCAGCGCCGTCCGGCGCGAGGCCGTCGCCTGGACGGTCGCCTTCGCCGGCATCCAGCTCGCCGTCATCGGCATCCTCGGCTTCGGCGCCTGGCGGGTCTCGGCCGGACATCTGGAGGTCTCCAGCCTGATCGCCTTCCTGCTCTACATGTTCACCCTCATGGGACCCGTCACCGAACTGTCCACCCATATGACCGCCCTCCAGTCCGGCATCGCCGCCGCCGCCCGCATCCGCGAGGTGGAGGCCATCCCCCTGGAGACCGCCCCCGCCGCCCCCGCCGGGCACCCCACGACCCCGCCCGGCAAGACGTTCCCCGCGCCGCGCGCCGACCGCCCCGTGCTCGAACTGCGCGCGGTCACCGCCCGGTACGCCCCCGGCACCGAACCCGCCGTACGCTCCCTGGACCTCGCCGTCCCCGCGCGCGGCCACACCGCCGTGGTGGGCCCCTCCGGCGCGGGCAAGACCACCCTGTTCTCCCTGCTGCTGCGCTTCCTCGACGCCGAGCACGGCGAACTGCGCCTCGACGGCACCCCGTACACCGAACTGTCCGCGGCCGAGGTGCGCGCCCGCTTCGCGTACGTCGAGCAGGACACCCCGCTGATCCCCGGCACCCTCCGCGAGAACCTGCTCCTCGGCCACCCCGACGCCGCGGAGGACGACCTGTACCGCGTCCTGGACGAGGTCCGGCTGGGGGACCACGCCCGCGCGCTGCCCGAAGGGCTCGACACCGAGCTGTCCGCCACCTCCCTCTCCGGCGGCCAGCGGCAGCGGGTGGCACTCGCCCGCGCCCTGCTGCGCGCTCCCGATGTGCTGCTGCTGGACGAGGCGACCGCGCAGATCGACGCCCTGACCGAGGCGGCCGTCACCGAGTACGTCCGCGCCCACGCCGACCGGGCCGCCGTGATCTCCATAGCCCACCGGCTGTCGACCGTGATCAGCGCGGACCGCATCGTCGTGATGGAGGACGGCAGGGTCCGCGCGGTCGGCACCCATCAGGAACTCCTGCGCGCGGACCGCCTCTACCGCGACCTGGTCGAGGCCCTGCACATGTCCGGCGTCCCCGGGGACCCCGGTGCCCGTACGCCGTCGCCGTCGCCGTCGCCGTCGGCGGAGGTGGAGTACGCGGGCGCGGCGGGGGAGCAGCGGGAGTAACCCCCGCCAACACCGGACAGCACATCATCCACACCGGCGGGGAACACGCGTCCTACCTGCGACTGCCGGTCAAGGCGGTCCGACCCTCCTAGGGCCGGTCGCCCGGGGCGCCGTCGGTGCGGTCGGCGAGCCCGCAGTCGCCGCACTTGGCGCCCGCCGGGGCCCGGTAGTAGAGACAGCAGCTGCGGCGCCGGAACGTCAGCGCCGGACCGGTGACCCGGCCGGTCCCGGCGAGGCGCCCGGTGCGCAGCAGATCGTCCACGAGGACGGTGAGCGGCTCCCGCGCGGCGGGGTGGGCGGCGAGGATCGCGCGGCCCGCCTCGACCAGCGCGGACGCGGAATTGCCGTCGAGGAGCCGGGGCGCCACCTTGACCCGCAGCCCGGCCCGCAGCACCTCCAGCTGGCCGGTCATCACGATCCCGTACAGCTCGTCGGCCAGCCGGGGCACCCGCGCCGCGTACCGTCCGGCGGGCGCCGGCAGCCGTAGGGCCGGACCCTCGTCGGCCCGCTGGAGCCCCGACAGATCGGGGACGATCCCGTGCAGGACCGTGCACGCCAGCACCGGGGACCACAGCCGGGCCGCGTGCCCGAGCTGGGCGATCGACGCCCCGAGCCGTGCTTCGGGGCTGCGGTGCCGGGCCGCCGTCGCGGCGACCAGGTCCGGGAACCCGCGCGCGTACGACTCGGTGACGGGGTGCCAGCCCCCGTCGGGGCCGCCGAGCCGGACCGCGAAGAAGCCGCCGAGCCCCGCCACGTCACGCAGCGCGGCGCCGACCTCCGCCGCCGGGACACCGTCCGGGGACGCTCCCGGCGGCGGGTCACCGGGGCGGGACTCCGTCGTGCGCGGGGGACGGGGGCCTGCCGGGTCGGGGACGCGGGACCGTGCCGGGTCCGGGAGACGGGGCCCTGTCATGGGCGGTCCGGTGGTTGTGCCGTTCCCGTCAGCAGGGTGATGTGCGGGACGCCGGTACGGGGGTGCTCGGTGACCTCGGCGTCCACCCGGTACACCTCCGCCAGCAGCCCGGTCGTGAGCACCTCGGCGGGGGAGCCGAGCGCGACCACCCCGCCTGCCCGCATCACACACACCCGGTCGCAGAACGCGGCGGCGAGGTTCAGGTCGTGCAGGGCGACCACGGCCGTGACGCCCAGCTCACGCACCAGCCGCAGCACGTCCAGCTGATGGCGCAGGTCCAGATGGTTCGTCGGCTCGTCCAGGACCATCGTCCCGGTGCGCTGGGCCAGGGCGCGGGCGATCAGCACCCGCTGCTTCTCCCCGCCGGAGAGCCGGTCGAACGGCACCTGCGCCAGCGGCGCCACATCGAGGCGCGCCAGCGCCGCCGCGATGACCGCCCGGTCGTCGGCGTCGTCACCCGCGAAGGCCCGCTTGTGCGGGGTGCGGCCCATCGCCACCACGTCGTACACCGACAGCTCGAAGTCCCCGGCGCTCTCCTGGAGAACGGCGGCGAGCCGCCGCGCCAGCCGCTTGCCGGGCATGGCCCACACATCGCCACCGTCCAGCAGCACCCGCCCCGACGTGGGCCGCAGCGTCCGGTACACCGTGCGCAACAGGGTCGACTTGCCCGCCCCGTTGGGTCCCGCGAGCCCGACCACCTCCCCGGGGGCCACCTGTAGCGACACCCCGTCCACCAGCGCCCGGCCGCCCATGACCACCGACACGTCCTGGAGTTCGAGCAGACCGGGCACAAGTGCCTGAGGTTCCGTCAGCGGCGCCGTCATGAGGTCCTCCTTCGCATCAGCCACAGGAAGAACGGGCCGCCGACGAGCGCGGTGAGAATGCCGACGGGCACCTCCTCCGGGCTCATCAGGGTGCGGGCCGCCAGATCCGTCATGATGAGGAACGCCGCGCCCAGCAGCGCCGCCGCGGGCAGCGCCCGCCGGTGGTCCGCGCCCACCAGCAGCCGCACCACATGCGGCATGATCAGCCCGACGAACCCGATCTGCCCGCTGACCGCCACGATCGTGCCGATCATCAGCGCCACCAGCGTGAACAGCGCGGCCCGGAACCGGTGCACGTCCAGCCCGAGGGCGGTCGCCGCCTCCTCACCGGCCAGCAGCAGGTTCAGCGGACGGCTCACCCCGAGCAGCACCGCCGTACCGGCCAGCACCACCACGGCCGGTATCCACAGCATCGACCAGGTGGTGCCCGCCAGCCCGCCGAGCATCCACCGCAGCGCCGACTGGGTCTTGTGCGGGTCGTTGGACGTGACGATCAGGAAACTCGCCAGCGCCGACAGCACCTCCGCCGTCGCCACCCCCGCCAGCACCAGCCGGATCGTGGTCATCCGGCCGCCCGACCGGGCCAGGAAGTACACCGCGACCAGCGCCGCCAGCGCCCCCGCGAACGCCGCCACCGGCAGGGTCACCAGCCCGAACACCGTGATGTTCAGGACCAGTACCGACACCGCGCCGACCGACGCGCCCGAGGACACCCCGAGCAGCATCGGATCGGCCAGCGGATTGCGGACCAGGGCCTGGAGCGCCATCCCGGAGACGGCGAGCCCGGCGCCGACCACCCCGGCCAGCAGCACCCGGGGCAGCCGCACGTCCAACACGATCGTCTCGCGGACCGGGGTCCACGTGACCTCGGCGAGCCCCGGATGCACCTGGTGCAGGAGCATGCCCCAGACCTGCCCGGCCGGGACACTGATGGAACCGGCCGCGACACCCGCCGTCGCCGCGAGCACCACCAGTACCGCGAGCCCCGCGAGGACCAGCGGGTACGGCGGCCGGCCCCGGCCCCCGGCCGGGACGGTGCCCGGTCCGGGAGCCTTGGCGGCACTGCCGAGGACGACGTTCCCCGAGGACCGGGGCGCGCCCGTCACCGGACCCGGTCCGGGTGCAGCTGCCGGGCCAGCGACTCCACGCCCGCCGGGACCCGCACACCGAGCACCGTCGACGACAACGGCAGCACCGCGAACCGCTTCTTCTTGATGGCGGGCACGTCCTGGAGCGCCGGATGCGACAGCAGGAACTTCTTCTTGGCCGCGAGGGGCTGGTCCCCGTAGTCGTAGATCACGACGACCTCGGGGGCCCGCTCGGCGACCTGCTCGAACGAGACGTCACCGAACTGCTTGTCCAGATCGGCGAAGATGTTCGCCCCGCCCGCCTCCTTGATCATCTCGTTGCCGACGCCCGCGCCGCCCGCGGTGAACGCCGTCTTGTCGCCGCTGTCGTACACGAACACCTTCAGCGGATCGACGTCACCGAGCTTCTTCTCGACCGCCCCGAGCGCCGCCTTCGCCTTCCTGACCTCCCGCTCGGCGCGCTCCGGGACCCCGAATATCTTCCCGACGGCGCGCAGTTCCTCGTCGATCATCGCCATCGTCACCGGACCGGTCGGGCATTCCTCCACATTCAGATAGGAGTTGACACCCGCCTTCGTCAGCGCGGCCCGGCCGCGGCCCTCCTTCTCGTCGAAGGTGCTCGCGAACCCGGCGTACGCGAAGTCCGGTTCGGCGTCGAGCAGTACCTCGAACGACGGGTACTCCTTCGAGAGCACCTTGATCCCCTCGTACGCGTCCTGGTACTCCGGCAGGATCTTGTCGTCGAGATAGGCGGTGCCCACCATCGACTTCTCCAGACCGAGCGCCAGCAGCACCTCGGTGGCGTGCTGGTTCAGCGTCACCGCGCGCTCGGGCGGACGCTGGTACGTGGTCTTCACCCCGCAGTTGGTCACGGTGACGGGGAAGCCCTCGGCCGTGGCACCCGACGCGGCCGGGTCGTCCCGGTCACCGGAGGTGCCACCACCGCAGCCCGCCACCAGGAAGGCGGCAGCGGCCAGCAGGGACAGAGAGCGTTTCGCCATGGTGTGGTCGGTCCTCTCACCGCGTACGCCCGTGCGCCGCGGTCGGTTGGAAGGGTTCAGCGGGGATCGGCGGACGCGCCACGGACCCGCCGCGGCGGGGTGAAGGCGTAGAGGTCGAGGATCTCCGGCAGCGGGGCGGCCCCGGGGCCGCCCGCCCGTACCCAGGCGACGATGTCGCCGGTCGCGGCGGGGTCGTTGACGAGGCCGAGCCAGACAGGACGGGCGCCGGCGGCGCGTTCCACCGCCGAGGGCTGGACGACCACCACGTTCGCCTGGTCGCAGACGTCCAGGCACTCGGAGATCCGTACCGGCAGGTCTTTGCTCAACGCGGCGACCTGCGCCGCGTGATCGACACCGGTCACCTTCGCGCTGCCGCAGCAGCAGTCCCGGCACACGACGACCCGGCACGGCGCCGGAGCCCCGGAACGTTGCCCTTCGGGCATTGCGACCCACACTCCCCCCTGGGGAGATCCGCCCCAGTTCTGTCGAGGAGGCGACCGCGTGAGTCTCCTGGCTCTCGGGTCAACGCTCGCCCCGGCCTTCCCACCCGCGTACGGGCAGTGGTCTGTTCGGGGTCCGCTCGCCGATCACAGTGGCGGGACCGCACCGGATTCACACCGGTTTCCTCGATCCGCCGTCGCCTATCGGCGTCATCATGACAGACCGCGCGGCCGGATCGTATGCCCGGGGCGCGGTTGCAGCGCAGGTCACACGGCGCCCGGTCCGACCGGGCGGCCGGACCGAGGCCCCGGCCGGGTGGCGGGACCGCGTACCGGCCACCCGGCCGGACCACCGCGCACACCACCGCCCCGGGCGTTCACGGGCCCGCGACGCCCATGATCAAATATCCGCCGTGCCCTTCACGCTCTCCCATCTCGCGGCCGTCATACCCGTCGCCCGGGGACCGTTGGTGCCCTCGGCGCTCGCCGCCGGTGCCATGTCCCCGGACCTCCTCTACTTCGTCCTGCTCCGGCCGGGCGGACGCGAGGCCACCCACAGCGCTTGGGGGATCGTCGCGATCGACCTGCCTCTCGCGCTCCTCGCCCTCGCCGTCTTCCGGCTGCTGCTCCTGGAACCACTCGTGTCGCTCGCACCCGCGGCGGTGCGCGCCCGGGTCGCGCCCCTGTGCGGACCCCCGCGCCTGTCCTGGCGCGGCGCCCTCGCCGTCGTCGTGTCGGTACTCCTCGGCGCGCTCACCCATGTCGTGTGGGACGCCTTCACCCACGCCGGAGGCTGGGGCGTGGAACTGGTCCCCGCGCTCACCACCGAGGTCGCGGAGGGCATCCCCGCCTTCAAGATCGCCCAGTGGACCAGTTCGTCCCTCGGCGGCCTCGCCGTGCTGATCTGGTCCGGCCGCTGGCTCCGGCGGACCCCCGCCGGACCGGTGCCCGAGCGGTTCGCCCCGCCCGCCCGGCCCGCCCTCCTGGCCGGAGCCGTGGTACTCGGCGCCGCCGCCGTCGCCGTGCTGTCCGTGGCGATCTCGACGCAGGGCGGCTTCCACGCCTCCCTGGTACGCGCCACCATCGGGGCCATGACCGGCGCCGTCCTCGCCCTGGCCGGATACGGGCTGTTGCGCCGCACGGTCGGCACCCGGGCCGGGCGCCCGGCGACCTGAGCACCGGCACCGCCGCCCCGCCGCCTTCTCCTCAGCGGGACGGCGTGGACGGCGGTCGCGCGCCGGACGTGGACCCGGAGTCGGGCTCGTGCTCTGAACCGGACCGGGGCCCAAGGCCCGACACCGAATCGGACCCGGAGCCCGGATCGGCGGCCGTACCGCTCGGGTAGCGGCGGACCGAGCAGGCGATGACCAGTGCCGCCAGCAGCCCGATACCGGTGGCGGTCACGGCGACCCCTGTACCGCCGTGCGCGGAGACCGCCCAGCCGCCGACGGCCGCGGCGACGGCGATACCGGCATAGAGACCGCTGGTGTTCAGGGCGACCGCCTCGGCCTCCGCGTCCCGGGCCAGTTGCAGGGCGCGGGTGTTCATCGGGGGGTTGAAGCCCCAGGCCGCGAATCCCCAGACGGCGAGGACGGCGGCGAGCAGCCAGACAGGGGCTTCGTCGGTGAGCACACCGGTCGCGGCCAGCGCCGCCGTGGCGGCCACCAGCCCGCCGAAGGTGGCCAGCAGGGCCCGGTCCGCGCCCCAGCGGTCGGTCAGCCGCCCGCCCAGGAAGGTCCCCGCGGCCCCGGACACACCGATGACGGAGATCAACAGGGCCAGGACCGCCCCACCGCTCCCGGTGATGTCGCGGGTGAGCGGGGCGATATACGTATAGGTCATCAGACCGCTGGACGCGCCCAGGACCGTGCCGGTGACACAGAGCAGCACGGCAGGCCGCGACAGGATGCGCAACTGGCGGCGGACACCGATCGCGGGTGCGCCGGGCAGCACGGGGAGCAGCCGCCAGGACGCGACGGCGACCGCCGTACTGAACAGGGCGACGGCGACGAACGTGGAACGCCAGCCGAAGGCCGAGGACAGCAGGGTGCCCAGCGGCACACCGACGAAGAGGGCGACGGTCAGTCCGGCGGCGACGGTACCGATCGCCCGCCCGACGCGTTCGGGGGCCGCGGCACGGGCCGCCACGGCGAACACCGCGGGGGTGATGGTCGCCGCGATCAGCGCGGTGACGATCCGCAGGAGGATCAGGCTCGTGTGGTCGGGGGCGAAGGCGGTGACGGCGTTGGCCGCCGCGAAGACGGCCAGACCGCCGACGATCAGGGGCTTTCGGGGCAGCCGCGCTGTGGCCACCGCGAGCGGGGGAGCGGCGAGGGCGTAGGTGAGGGAGAAGACGGTGACCAGTTGCCCCGCCGCCGCCTCACCGACGCCGAGGTCCGCGGCGATCTCGGGCAGCACACCGGCGATCACGAAGTCGTCGGTCCCGATGACGAATGTCGTCAGCAGCAGACATATCAGCCACCCCGTGCCGCGCTGACCTGCTGTGTTGTTGCTTCCGGAAGTCATGCGCCGACGCTAGGACCTTGACGCCTGTGTCAAGGTCAACCGTGCCCGCCGCGCCCGCGCATCACCTTCGCCCCGTCGCCCTAACGGGTTCTTGGACTTCCGTCCGGCCTCCCGTGCCTACCGCGCCTTCGGTTCCTCCCGCGCCTTCGGTGCCTTCCGGGAGTCGACAGCCGCGTCGACGGTGGCGCTGTGCCGGGCCAGCCGGTCCCTGAGTTCCTGGAGCCGGGCGATCCGGTGGTCCAGGGACTCCAGCCGCCTGTGGATGGTGTCGCTCTCGCCCGCACACCGCGGGGTCTGCGCGAGCGGCTGTTCCAGGCAGCCCCGTTCCAGATAGTGCAGCACGTCCTCGGTGGTCAGTCCCACCGCGAGGAGTTCCTTGATGTTGCGGGCGCGCACGAGCGCGGTCTCGTCGTACTCCCGGTACCCGTTGCTGTCACGCGTGGGGGACAGCAACCCCTGCTGCTCGTAGTAGCGCAGTGAGCGAGTGCTGGCGCCCACGCGCTCCGCGAGTTCCCCGATCCGCATCCGCATCGTCATCCCCACCCCATGTCCCCACATCCCCGCATTCGCATGTCCGCGTCCCGGTCTCCGGCGGCAGGCGGCGTGGTCCAGGGGAACACGGCGCCGCCGCGCACCCCATGACCGTGGCGACCCGCGTGCCGGGTTCAGCGTTCGGCCGGGACCTGGCTCCTGACCAGTTCCAGCAAGGTGGTGTGCGTCCGCCGGTCCGCCGCCACGATCAGCCCGTCCGCGCCGGCGCCCAGGGGCTGTCCGTGGAGCGCGGTCACCACACAGCCCGCGGCCTCGCACAAGGCGATCCCGGCGGCGAAGTGCACACTGTCGTACGGCCGTCCGTCGGTGACGTAGGCGGCCCTGCGCCCGGCGGCGACCCAGGCCACCGCGAGGGTCGTGGAGACGACCCGGGGCCGGAAGTGCTCGCCGAAGACGGGGTCGGCGAGGAGACGGGCCGCCCGGAAATCCGGTGCGTTCGGGAACGGCGGATCGAGATTGACGTCCACCAGCCGCGAACCGGCCGACGGCACCAGCACCTCGTCCGCACCGCCGCGCCGCACCCGGGCGTGTTCACCGTCGGTCCAGAACACCTCGTCGTTGAACGGGTCGGCCGCGGCGGCCACGGTGGTGCCGGCCCCGGTTCGCAGCGCCACGTTCACCGCCACGAGCATCGTGCGCACGGCGTAGTTCAACGTCCCGCACAGCGGATCGACCAGCCACCGGCGCTCGGCGTCGGCCGCCCCGGTGCGCCCGCTCTCCTCGCCCGTCACGGCGTCATCGGGACGTGCGCCCCGAATGACGTCCAGAACGGCCTTCTCCGCCGCGAGGTCCGCCGCTGTCGCGAAGTCACCGGCGCCCTTCTCGAACCGCGCCGACGGTTCCCCGTACATGTCACGGACCACGGCCGCACCCGCTTGCGCCGCCGCCACGGCCAGCCGCGCGTCGGATTCCCTGTTCGTGATCGGCATGCGCGCAGGATATCCGCGGCCGTCCCGTCGGGGTCGGGAGCCCGTACGAGTACCCGTACGAGTACGAGGGGAACCGGATCGGGGTCGCCACGATTGCGTGCGGGCTCCGGGCGCGGCCTGTACGTCTTCCCGCTGAAGCGCGCGGCCCCAACTCCGAGGGGTCGCGGGGATGTCGACGCAATGAGCACGGTCGCGCCCGCCGCCGGTCCGGGCCCGCCGCGATGTCAGTGCCGACAGGTACGTTGCCGGGAACCGACCGCCATCCCCGGGAGTGGAACCACCGTGATCCAAGGACCGCACACGACACCGCTCGACGTGGGTGAGCTGATACCCGGGCTGGCCTCCCTCGCCATGCGGACGACGATGCTGTCCCCGAAGCCCGGGGCGCCCGGGGTCGGTGACAGCTCCATCGGCGGCCCGTTGCTCTGGCCCGCCGGCGAGCCCTGGCCCTACTGCGAGCAGCCCGGACACCGGACCTCGTACGACGAAGAGTCCCCGGCGGGACCGGTCCCCGTGGTGCCGGTCGTCCAGCTGTTCGCGCGCGATGTGCCCGAACTGCGGTTCCCCGAGGGCAAGGACGTGCTGCAAGTGGTCTGGTGCCCGCTGATCCACCCCGAGGAGTCGTACGTCGCGCTCCCCGCGTTGCACTGGCGCGACGAGGCCGAGGCCCGGGCGGCCGGTGTCCTGCGGGATGTCCCCCAGCCGCCCGGGGGCGAGTACGAACTGGACTTCATGCCGCGTCCTGCGTGCACCCTGACACCGACCGTCGTCGTCGACTACCCGGACAAGGACCTGCCCGGTGAACTCTTGCCGTACGTAGTGGAGTTCGAGGAGAAGTACGGTTCCTTCTACAACGAGGTGGCGTGTGTGTCCCGGAACAAGGTCGGCGGCTACCCGGCGTGGACCCAGCCGCCCGACTGGCCGTCCTGCGACGAGGGCCACCGGATGGAACACCTCCTGAGCGTCACCGGGGAGGAACATCTCGACATGGCCATGGGCGACGCGGGCGGCATCTATCTCTTCCTGTGCCGACAGTGCCCGGAACTCCCCAACGCGTACCGGTACGACTGCCACTAGCGCCTGCCCGGAGGTCCGGCCCGCAGCCGACGGCCCTCACCCCTCCGGGCGGCGCGGCTTCCCTGCCGCCGCACGGCCGTGATCTACCGGCCGCCGGTGACGGCGCCCTCGCGCAGTTCCAGGCGTGAGCCGGTGAACCGTGACCGCATCCGGCGGTCGTGGGTGACCAGCACCACCGCGCCCGCGTAGCCGGTCAGCGCCGCCTCCAGGTCCTCCACCAGCGCCGGGGAGAGATGGTTGGTCGGCTCGTCCAGCAGCAGCAGATCCACCGGTTCGCTGACCAGCCGCGCCAGTTCGATACGGCGCCGCTGTCCGTACGACAGCTCACCGACGCGCAGTCCGAGCGTGTCCGGGCCGAACAGGCCGAGCGACAGCAGCTGGTCGGCGTGCGTGTCCCGGTCACCGGGGCGGCCGTGGGCGAACGCCCCCAGTACGGTCAGCGACGGGGGGAACGGGGTCTCCTCCTGCCGTAGATGCCCCACCCTTCCGGATACGTGTGCCGCACCGGCGTCCGGCCGCAGTTCCCCGGCCAGCAGCCGCAGCAGGGTGGTCTTGCCGGCGCCGTTGGGGCCGGTGACCAGCAGCCGTTCGGACGGGCCGATCCTCAGCTCCGGGACAT
The DNA here is from genome assembly GCF_036250755.1 of Streptomyces uncialis. NCBI lineage: Bacteria > Bacillati > Actinomycetota > Actinomycetes > Kitasatosporales > Streptomycetaceae > Streptomyces > Streptomyces uncialis. The sequence continues at coordinate 8,212,275 of NZ_CP109583.1, forward strand.
GCAGCCGTCCGGTCACCACGACACCGTCGAGCCGCGCGACCGGCCCTTCGCCGCCCGGACCGCCCGCGGTGGTGATCCGGGCCATGAAGGAGAGCGGGTCGGACGGTGGCGCCACCGGGTTCGCCGTGAGCCGCTCCAGCCGCTCCTTGGCGTTGCGGACCCGGCTCATCGCACCATGTGCGCGCCCCCGCGCACGGAACCCGCCGTAGCCGAAGATCGCCTTCGGCATCCTGCGCGGGATGCCGTCCAGCCGGGCGATGTTGGACTCGGCCAGACGGCGGCTGCGGTCGAGATCCCGACGCCACTCGTCGTGCCGGTGCCGGTGCCGACGGCGTTCGGCGGCCTTGGCGGCGAGATAGCCGGCGTAGCCGTTGCCATGGCGTGTCACCCGTCCGCCGTCGACCTCCAGGACCGTGGTGGTGAGCCGTTCCAGGAAGACCCGGTCATGGGTGACCACGACGACGGTGCCGCGATGGGCCCGCAGACGCTCCTCCAGCCAGCCGACCGCCTGGTCGTCGAGGTCGTTGGTCGGCTCGTCCAGGAGCAGCAGCTCCGGCCGGGACGCCAGTGTCGCGGCCAGCGCCAGCCGCGACCGCTCGCCGCCGGAGAGTGTCCCCAGCCGCCGGTCCCGGGCCAGCCCCGGCAGGCCCAGCCCGTGCAGCGCGGTGTCCACACGGGCGTCGGCCCGGTAGCCGTCGCGTGCCTCGTACCGCTCGGTCAGCCGCGCGTACACGGCGAGGCGCTCTTCCAGTGCGGCGCCCGTGGGAGCCTCGGTCAGCGCGGCCTCCGCCCGCCGCAACGCAGCCTCCAACACACGTAGTTCGGCCAGTGCCGCGTCCACGGCGTCCTGGACGGTGGCCTCCGGCGGCAGACCGGACGACTGGGCGAGATACCCGGAGCCGCCGGGCGCGGACACGGTCACCTCGCCCGCGTCGGGGCGTTCCGCCCCGGCGAGAAGCCGGAGCAGGGTGGACTTCCCCGCACCGTTGTCACCGACGACGCCCGCCTTCTCACCGGGCGCGAGACCGAAGGACACCTGGTCGAGCACGGTGCGGTCGTCGTACCGCTTGGTGGCGGCGTGCAGGAAGAGCTGTGCGGAATGTGCTGGGTGCATGGGAAAGCCCCTGTTCTCGGCCAGGCCGGAAGAACGGATTCGAGGACGGATCAACGCGACGACGGCGGAGCACAGCTCGACACGGTCGCGCGGGGGGCCGTCACAGAGTTCCCATACACCTCAACATAGGCGGGCGCGGCCTCGGCGTTCAAGGGGATTTCCCCGGTCGGCAGACCCTTGCCGGGCCGGGGCGGACACCTGGGGCGGACGCCTGGGGCGGCCCGCGTACGCGCCCGTGTGCGCAGAGCGGGATCGCGCGCAGGCGGAATTGGCTGCTCAGGCGGATGTGGGGGAGGGTGGGTGGGGGACCCCAACGAAAGTGGGTACCGGAGCTGGACGTTGGTCCGGTGCGGGGCGGCGAGCGGGGGACCTAGGCTCGGTACCGGCCTGGGCGAGGGCCTTCCGGTGGGTTCGACCTGCGGAAACGTCCTCGGCCCGGTGCATCGTCCAGCTGTGACCGATCCATGGGAGTACACGTTGTCCGCTCTGCCTCTCGCCTCCTCCGCCGAACCCGAACTCGACGGTCTCGCCGGTACGCTGGTCGACCTGATGGAGGACCTGGGCGGGCCCGGCGCCGGTATCGCCGTCTTCGCGGAGAACCTTTTCCCGCCGCTCCCCAGCGAACTGTTCCTTCCCCTGGCCGGGTTCACCGCAAGCCAGGGACGGATGAGCCTGGCCGAGGCGCTGATCTGGACGACCCTGGGCTCGGTCGTCGGCGCCCTCGCGCTGTACGGCTTCGGCGCGCTCCTCGGCCGGGACCGGCTGCGCCGGATCATCGCGAAGATCCCCCTGATGAAGGTCTCCGACTACGACCGCACCGAGGAGTGGTTCGCCAAGCACGGCACCAAGGCCGTCCTGTTCGGGAGGGTGCTGCCGATCTTCCGCAGTCTGATCTCGATCCCCGCCGGAGTCGTCCGGATGCCGATCTTGACCTTCGTGGCTCTGACCGCGCTGGGGAGCGCGGTCTGGAACACCGTCCTGGTCATGGCCGGATACAGCCTCGGCAACAACTGGCACCGGGTCGAGGGTTACGCGGGAATCATGGAGCGGGTCGTGCTCGGCGGTGTCGCCCTCGGTCTCGTCGTGTTCGTCTGGACCCGGGTCTCCGGGCTGCGGAAGGAGAAGCGCGCCCGACAGGTGAAGTGAACGAGGGGGAGGATCGGGGGAGGGACGCCCGCCGGGTGTCCGTCGGGTGGCTCCTTCCCCATTTTCCCGCGTTCCTGTGTTCCGCGCCGGTCCGGCTCCCTCCCAGCCGGGTCCACCGCCGGGAAGGGCCGGCCCCCCGGGCCGGTTCCCGGCGGTCCGTACGGATCTCGTCCGTCCGTCGGTCAGGACGATGACGGCTCCTGCGGGGCGAGGCCCGCCTCATGCCCGATGATCGCCGCCTGGACCCGGTTCCTGACCTCCAGACGGCTCAGGATCGCGCTGACGTAGCTCTTCACCGTGCCCTCGGCCAGATGCATCCGGCGTCCCACCTCGGCGTTGGACAGCCCCGCCACGAGCAGCCCCAGCAGCTCGCGCTCCCGCGTGGTCAGCCCGGCCACCCGCTTGCGGGCCGCCGCCTCGCGGTTCATCCGGCCGGCCCCGAGCCCGGCGATCACACGACGCGCGACCCGGGGCGACAGATACGCCGCGCCGTCCGCCACCGCCCGTACTCCGTCGATGAGTTCTCGGGGGTCCGCCGCCTTGAGCATGAAACCGAGGGCGCCGTCATGGAGCGCCCCGGCGATGTAGTCGTCCTCCAGGAACGTCGTGAGCACGATCACCGCGGTGTCCGGCGAGATCGCGCGGATGCCCGAGATGGCGTCCAGTCCCGAGAGGTTCGGCATCCGTACGTCCAGCAGTACGACATCGGGCCGGTGCCGACGGATCATCTCGACAGCCAGCAGCCCGTCCTCGGCCTCGGCGACGACCTCGATGTCCTTCGCGGAGTCGAGGATCGCGCGTACACCGGCCCGCACCAGCCCCTCGTCGTCGGCGACGACGACCCGTACCACCACCGGCCGCTCCCGTCCCGTGCGGACTTCCGACCATTCGATCCTACGGTGTTCGGCGCGCTGCGGCCCGTGGCGCCGGATCGGCCAACGACATCTGCGGTAGGGGCTCTTGTCCCTTGATCTGGTCATTGGTCCTGGGTCAGTGGTCCTGGGGCGGGAACGCGTTCTTCGACGCCAGCCGGTCCTCGACGAAGCAGAGCCGGTAGACATCGGCCGGGGTGAAGATGTCCGACGTGGCGCGGTAGTACCGGCAGTTCGCGCCGTTGGGCGGACGGGCGCCTCCCGCCGCGCTTCGTTCACCCTCCTCGTACTCGTGGCGGGGCAGCGCGCGTTCCAAAAACTGCCGCGACTGCCCCACCTCGACGCGCTCGAACTCGCTGGGCCGCAGGGAGGAGTCGAGCGTGCGGAGGACGAGCGAGAGGGCCAGCGCCGCCGCGATGGCGACCCCGGCCGCCAGCGCCCCGACGGTGAGCGCCAGTCCGCGGCGCGTGCGCCGCCGCGCCTGTCCGACCTCGTGCCGCAGGCTCACGGTCCGGCACGAGGACCGGCTCCCCGTCAGGCTCGCGGACGGGTTCAAGGGCGGGCCGACGGTGAGGCCCGGGCCGGCCGGTGTCGCGGCTCGCACTTGCTGCGGGAGTAGCGCGTACACCTCGAAACCGCCGTCGTCCAGCGGCCCCGAACGCAAGGTGCCGCCTACCAGCCGCACTCGTTCGTCCAGGCCGACCAGTCCCGAACCGCCGTGCCCTGGCCTTCGTGACGGGAGGCCCGGCGGAGGTTGGTTCGTCACACGTACGGTGCTCTCCCGCGTCCCGTGCCGTACCTCGACGGTGACGACGCCGCCCGGTGCGTGCTTGCCCGCGTTGGTGAGTGATTCGAGCACCACACGCCGGGCCGCCAGGTCCGTCAGGTCCGACAGCTCCGCCTCGCCCTCCTCCCGTAGGTCTATGGTCATTCCCGATGTCCGCGCCTCCTCGACCAGTTCGGGGATGCTCCGGTCCAAGGGCTCTGCGGGCACGGGTTCCGCGTCGTCGCGCAGGGCGCCGATCGTCTCGCGCAGACCGTCCGTGGCCCGGACCGCGGACTCCCGGAGCCGGGCCACGGAAGCGAGATGCTGCGGCGCGAGGTCCGACCGCACCTCCAGGGCCCCGGCCTGGAGGGCGATCAGGGCCAGCTGATGCCCGAGGGAGTCGTGCATGTCCCGGGCCATACGCGCCCGTTCCAGCAGTCGGGCCTGTCCTGCGAGGAGATCCCGCTCGCGTTCGAGCCGGGCCGCCCGCTCCCACCCGCTGACCACCACCTCGTGCTGGAGACGCAGGTACCGGCCCGCCAGCCAGGGGAAGAACATGACCAGAGGCAGTGCGCACAGGGTGGTGAACCAGGCCCACGCCTCGGCGCGCAGCACCAGGTTCAGCACCGATCCCGACGCCAGGATCGCGGCGAACGTCAGCAGCGCCGGGCGCGGGGAAGGCATCCGGCGTCCGGCCAGACAGCTCATCACCAGCAGGGTGAGCGAGAACCAGACGTTGGCCATGACCAGCACCGCGGCGCCGAACATCGCCAGTGCCGGGAAACGGCGGTGGCTGAGCACCGCCGTGGCGATCAGCGCCAGCAGCCCGGCCAGCTCCCACCAGAACGTGGGGGCATCGCGCCGGTCCAGGGCCAGAGGGACGGCCGACGGGGTGAGAACCGCCCACAGCCCCACGTCCTCGATGAGGCGGCGAGGGCCGCGCGGGGCGACCTTCCGCGCGGCGGGCCGGGTGCTGCTTCGAGAAAGGGGCCACGTCACGCGGAGGCACGCTATCAGCCGGGCGAGCCGCCGCTGTGGGGGTGAGCGGGTCGGTGGCGCGGTCCGCCGAAGCGCGCCCACCGGGATCGCTCCGGCGTCGGTGGGCATGCACCGCTTGGTCCGAGCACCGTCCGCCGGGGGTCCGGTCCGCCGCCGTTCGCGGCTGCTCCCCGGTGGCCACCCGTGCCGCGTCCCGGGCCCATCGGCGTCGCGGGCTCCAGGTATCGGCCTGAGGGCCGACGATCAGCGGATGTGATACTCGAACCATGGCATCACGTATGACAGGGCGCGGCCGACGTGCGGCAGGCCCTGCCCCGGTACGGATCGCGCGTGCCACCGCCCGGGACGCCAAGCGGCTCACCGCGATGGTCCGGGGCTCGCGTGCCTATGAGGGGCCGTACGCGCCGATGATCGCGGGGTACCGGGTGGGTCCCGACTACATCGAGGCCCACGAGGTATTCGCGGCGCTGGGGGAAGGCCCGGAGGAAGGGGCGCTCCTCGGTTTCTACGCCCTGCTCCTCGGCCCGGCCGAGCTCGACCTGATGTTCGTCGCGGACCGGGCGCAGGGCCGGGGGATCGGCCGCGCGCTCGTCGCGCACATGCTGGACCGGGCGCGGGAAGCGGGGCTCGACTCCGTACGCGTCGTCTCCCATCCGCCGTCCGAGGGCTTCTACCTCGCAGCGGGCGCGCGGCGCACCGGCACCGTCGCGGCGAGGCCGCCCGCCGTCCACTGGGACCGGCCCGAGCTCGTCTTCTCCGTACCGCGGGCCGACGACCGAGGGTGAGCGGGACGGGCCCGCGACGACCGCTGGGTGCGGGACGGGGCCCGCCGGGTGCCGGACGGGCCCACGGCGACCGAGGCCGAGCGGGACGGCCCGCGACGAACCGCGAGGACGCGGGACCGGCCGGTGTGACCGGGCGCGGGGCACGGCCCCCGCCGGACGCGGGGTGCGGTGACGGGAGCGTTCAAGAGACGCGGCGACAGGGCTTTCTCGCTCGAACTCCCGTTCCTTGCTGAGCAGTTCGGGTGTCCGGTCCCCTCCGCTGCGACATACTGGCGGCGTCGAAGCGGCTCCCACGGGGCCGTGTTCGCGACGTTCCGCGCGGGAGCGCGCGGAGGTGACCCGACCGGGGACGCGTGCCGTGCGGGGAGCGATGAACCCGGACCCATCAGGAGGAACTCCATGCCCGAGGTCAAGGAAAGCCCGCGCGTCGCCGTGTACGGGCTGGGGGCGATGGGGCTGGAGATCGTCAGGATTCTCTACCGCCGCCACGCGCGCGTCGTCGCGGGGATCGTCCGCCCCGGGTCCGACAAGGACGGGCGGGACCTGGGGGACCTGGCCGGTGTCCCCGGGCTCACCTTCCCGGCCCGCGGCGACGCCTCGCAGGCCCTGCACGAGGCCGCGCCCGACATCGTGGTCGTCACCGTCAGCACCTACCTCGACGACACCCAGTTCGGGATCTTCTCGACCGCGGTCCGCGCCGGGGCCCATGTGATCACGCTGGCCGAGGAGATGCTGTACCCCTTCGCCACGGACAATCCGCTGGCCCGGGAGCTGGACACGCTGGCCCGGGAGCACGGTGTGACCGTGACGGGCACGGGGCACCAGGACGCCTACTGGGTCAACCTCATCAGCGTGCTGGCGGGGTCGACCCATGACCTCGGCGGGATCGAGGGCCGGCTCGCCTGGAACGTCGACGACTTCGGCCCCGCCCTCGCGGAGCAGCAGCGGGTCGGCACGACCACCGAGGACTTCAGCCGCTGGCTGGCCGGCACCGAACGGCCGCCGAGCTTCACCCACTACTCGCTGTACGCCCTGGCCGCAGCCGTCGGTCTGACCCCGGACGGCACCGCGGAATGCGTGACCGAGCCGGTGCTCGCCGAGCGGGACGTCCACAGCAAGGCCCTGGGCACGACGGTGCGCAGCGGGACCCTTCTGGGCTACACCGACACCGACACCCTGCGGACAAAGGAAGGGATCACGCTCTCCGTCAGCTCGCAGGGGAAGGTCTACGACGAGCATGAGACGGACTACAACGAGTGGCGGGTCACGGACGGATCGGGCAAGCCGACACTGCATCTGCGCAACAGTGATCTGAGTACGGCGCACACCACCTGCGCCAGCCTCGTCAACAGGATCCCGGACGTCATCGCGGCGAGGCCGGGAATCGTCACCGTGGACCAGCTGCCCCAACTGCGCTACTGGACGGGCCTCCATCTGGCCTGACCTGGCCCGAACTGGCCGTAGGGCGGTCCTGGCCCGGTGCGCCGCCCGCCGCCGGACCGGGTCACCCCGATGCGGCGGCGGGCGCCGGGCGCTACGCCGCGCCACCCTTCCCCGTACAGGCGACGGCCTCGTTCAACCGGGTGACGATCGCGTTGGTGTCGGCCCTGCCGTACAGGCTCACCGCGGTGACGCCCTGCCGGTGGCCGTCCGCGTCACCGAACAGATAGGCCGCGCTGCCGTGTATGCCGCCCGCGTGGCCCCACAGCGGCCCGCAGCCCAGCCCGTCGAGTGAGTCGAGGCGCTGGATTCCCAGCCCGTACCGCACGCCGAGCCCGGTCGGGACGGTGCGCTTCATCTCGGTCAGCTCGGCGGGGCGCAGCAGGGTGCCGCGGAACAGGGCCGAGTGGAAACGTGCCAGGTCGGCCGTGGAGGAGACACCGGCCCCGCCCGCCCCGGCGACGGACGGGTTCAGCTCGGTGGTGTCCACCGGACCGGTTGGCAGCCGGGTGTAGTTGCGGGCGTGCGGGCCCCGGATCAGGGGTGAGGCGGATGGCATGGACGTGTCCCGCAGCCGCAGCGGGCGGACGATCCGCCGTTCCACCTCCTGGTTCCAGGTGCGGCCCGTCACTCGCTGGACGAGCATCCCGGCGACGAGGTAGTTGGTGTTGGAGTACCGCCAGCCCTGCCCCGGCGGGAAGTGTGGGGCACGCTCGGACGCCTCGGCCACCATCGTCGCCGCCGAGTACGTCCGCCAGCGGTCGGTACGCACCCAGCGCGCGAGCCCGGCGTCGTCCACGGGGACGTACCGGGGGTCGTCGGTGTAGTCGTACAGGCCGCTCGTGTGGTTGAGCAGTTGGCGGACGGTGATGCGGTCACCGTCGGGGAGCACTCCGGGCAGGTAGGTCTCCACGGGCTCGTCGAGCGTTATCCGCCCCTCGCCGACCAGTTGGAGCACCACCGTGGCGGTAAAGGTCTTGGTGATGCTGCCGATCCGGAACCGTCCGGCCGGGTCGACCTGCCGCCCGGTGCCCCGCACGGCCGTGCCGGCCGCGCCCTTCCACACCGTACGGCCGCCCTCCACGATCCGGGCCATGTCCCAGGTGGCCGCCCCGCTGTCTACCACCGTCCGCAGTACGCGCAGCCGTTCGGCCGGATCGACGCCGGTGACCCGGGCCGGCGCACCGGTGGTCGGCGTGGCGGAAGCGGCGGGTGCGGCGGGTGCGGCGGAAGCGGCGGGTGCCTGCGGGGCCAGGGTGCCCACCAGGCCGGCTGTGGCCAGCATCAGCACCCCGGCGCGCGTGGCGGCCCGTCGGGACATCGGGTTCGGCGAGCGGTCGTTCATCCAAGGTCTCCTTACCTCGTGCGGGACACCTCGCGTGTCCACCGTCGTACGCCACCGGCGGACCCGCCCGTGGACGGGCGGGTCCGCCGGTGGCACGGCCTTCCGGGTACGCCGGTGCGGGGGGCACGGGTGGGCGGACGCGGTGGTGGGCGCCGTGGTGGCGGGGCCACTGCCCCGGGGTTCGGCCGTACTTGGAGCGTAGGAAGGGAGACGGGTGCCCCACCATGGCGCGCGCTCCCCGTCCGCACGGGAGCGGGATATCCCCCCCGTGGTGGTATCCGCTCCACCTTGCCCGCAGCCCAGCGGCTCTGAAATCCGTTGGTCGGGACGGCGCGGGCGGTGCACACTCGCCGTCATGTCTACGACGCTCCAGGCCGGGCCGCTCTGTACACGTGAGTCGCTGGCCCATGAACTGCGGGGGCTGGGCGTGACCCCCGGCGAGACCTTGCTCGTGCACTCCTCCCTCGGTTCGCTGGGCTGGGTGTGCGGCGGCGCCGTCACCGTCGTCCGCGCGCTCCTCGATGTCCTGGGTACGGACGGGACCCTCGTGGTGCCGACGCACTCCGGTGACAACTCGGACCCCGCCGGGTGGGTGAACCCGCCGGTGCCCGAGTCATGGTGGGCGGACATCCGCCGGTCGATGCCCCCGTACGACGCGGACCTCACCCCCTGTTTCGGGGTCGGGATCGTCCCGGAGACGGTGCGCGGCTGGCCGGGAGCCGTGCGCAGCGCGCATCCGCAGACCTCCTTCGCGGCCGTCGGTCCGCGTGCCACGGGCATCACGGACGGCCACGCACCGGACTGCCGCCTCGGGGAGCGCAGCCCGCTCGCCCGGCTGGAGGCGGCCGGGGCGCGGGTGCTGCTGCTCGGGACGGGCTACGGCGCCTGCACCGCGTTCCATCTGGCCGAGTACCGGGTGCCGTCGCCGACGGCCGACAACTCCTTCGCGGTCATGACGTCCGGGGGCCGCCGCTGGACCACCGTGCGGGACGTCGCGATCCGCGAGGACCGGTTCGACGAGCTGGGCGCGGCGTTCGAGAAGGAACACCCCGTGGTCCGTGGCCCGGTGGGCGCGGCCGAGGCCCGGCTGTTCCCGCTCGCCGACGCGGTCGCCCACGCCACCGGCTGGCTCGCGGAGCACCGGCCGTGGCCCGCGCATGACTGATCCGGTGCGGCGCCCGCGGTCCGTCGGCGTGGCATCCCTGGTCCGCTCGCGCGGCACCCCGGGGTCACTTGACGGCGCTTCTCGTGCAGCGCCGTCGCCTCACCCGCCGGCGAGCGCGCGGGCCTCCTTCGCGATCAGCGCCGCGCGTGGCGCGGGCAGGCCCCGGCCGTGCTCGGCCCAGCGGGCCAGCTGCCGGTAGTGGCCGTGGCCCAGCATGGTGGTGAGGGTCGCGACATGGTGGTCGGCGGCGCCCGAGGTCAGGATCAGATGGGCCAGCCCGGTCCGGGACGCCCGGAGGGTGAAGGCCGACTCGGCGGTGGCCGTGCCGCCGGGACCGGTGACCGTGGCCCGCAGGGTGTGCTCACCGGCGCCGAGCGCGGTCAGGTCCAGCGGCTCGCCCGCCTCGACCGGACGGCCGTCCAGCGTCAGCCGCGTCGAGGCGGCGCCCGACGACTGCACGGCCGCCACCGGCACCTGCGCCCGGTCCAGCCGCGCGCCGGGGGCCGGGGACGTCACCGCCACGGCCGGTGCCGTGGGACGGTGCTGCCGGGACGCCGCGTTCCAGCCGACGAGTTCGGCGGGACGATTGGTGATGACGGCGTCCACACCGGCCTCCTCCAGGGCCGCCCAGCGGTCGGGACTGTCGACGGTCCACACCATCACCGCGACCCCGGCGTCCCGCAGTTCGGCCACCGCCCCGGGCCGCGCGCCCAGCGCCGCGTCGGACGGGTTGTACGAGGTGAGGCCGAGTTCCCTCGCCACGGCCACCGGATCGGCGTCCAGGGTGCCGCGCAGCAGACCCAGGGGAAGTTCGGGCGCCAGCTCACGGGTGTACCGGAGCGCGTCGGGCTCGAAGCTCTGTACGAAGACCCGGTCGGTCATCCGCTGCTCACGGATGATCCGGACGATCGTGGCGACCTCGTCGCGGGAGTGCCTGCCCTTGATCTCCAGCAGCATGTCACCACCCCGCTCCCGCAGATCGCCCAGCTGCGCGGCGAGGGTGGGCACCCGGTTCCCGGCGAAGGCGGGACCGAACCACGACCCGGCGTCCAGCGCGTCCAGTTGGGCCGAGGTCAGCTCGCGGACCGCCCCGCTGCCGTCGGTGGTGCGGTCGACGGTGCTGTCGTGCAGCACGTACGGGACGCCGTCCTTGCTGGGCTGGACGTCGTTCTCGATGTACTCGGCCCCGCCACGGCGACCCACCTCGTCGGCGACCAGGGTGTTCTCCGGCGCCGCGGACGAGGCGCCGCGGTGCGCGATCACGGTCAACGGGGCACCCGGCGGCCGGAGATGGCCTCGGTCGGGCAGCGCCGTGATCCGCAGATCGTCGAAGGACACGGTCGCGCCGTTGACGACGAGCGCCTCGACACCGTCCGCCGAACGGGCCACCCGGCTGGTACGCAAGGCCTCACGCCCGTCGACGGACCAGCGGGCCCGGGAACCATGGACCTCCACCGCGAGCCGCACGTCACGGCCGGTGCCGACGGCCGACGGGGCCGGTCCGGTGTCGGTCACGTCCCAGGTGTTCCCGGCCGTACGCCGGGCGAACTCCAGTCCGTTCGCGGCGGTGGTACCACTGCGCACGGTGGCCAGCGACCACGGCACCGAACCGTCCGCGGGCACGTCCAGCCCCAGCGCGGCCCACCGGGAGGGGTCCGTCACCGACTCGAACCGGGCGGTCACCTCCATCCGGAAGTTCTTGAGGTGCGCACCGAAGGTGATCCGGCTCAGGACCCCGGAATGGGCGGACGAGCCGTGCAACCGGCCGTCCCGCACCTCCCAGTTCCCCTCGACGGCACGGAATCCAGGAGGCAGCGCCTTACCGGGGAACCCGGTGGCCAGCACCACCTCCTTCCCGGCCGCCCCCCTGCCCTCCTCGGTGGGAACGGCCCCCGCGGGCACGGGGACGGACAGGGCGGTGAGCGTGGCGGTCACCAGGAACGCCAGGAACGCGGCTGACGTACGAAGCGATCGGACTGACATGCCAGGAAAGGTAGGGACCCCGGACGAACGGCCGTGTACCCGTGGGAGAACAGCGCCCGGCGGTCGCGTGACCGCATCCGTACCGGGCCCTTTCCGGCCTTCCGGGCACTCGTTGCCACATCCGCTGTCGAGGCACTTCCCGGGTGTGGCAGAGTCGGGCCGCGAGCCGGTCCGGGGGGCCGGCGGGCCGTGGTGACCGGATACGGCACCCCGGCCGAGTGGTGAGGGAGACTTGTTGTGGCGCGGGTGATCGACGGCCGGTTCGAGCTGCTGACACGGCTCGGCGGCGGTGGCATGGGACTGGTGTGGCGGGCGCGCGACCTGGCGCTGAACCGCGAGGTGGCCCTGAAGGAGGTACGCCCCCCGGACCCGGCGCTCGCCGAGTACGACCCCGAGGGCGCCCGCGCGCTGCGCGCCCGGGTACTGCGCGAGGCCCAGGCCCTGGCCCTGATCGACCACCCCAATGTGGTCACCATCCACCACATCGTGGACGGCGGCGAACACCCCTACCCTTGGCTCGTCATGGAGCTGGTCACCGGGGGCTCGTTCCAGGAGCGGCTCGACCAGGGCGGCCCCCTCTCCCCGGTGGCGGCGGCCGGGATCGGGCGCGGGGTGCTCGCCGGGCTGCGGGCCGTGCATGCCGCGGGCATCCAGCACCGGGACATCAAACCCCCGAACATCCTGCTGCGCCCGGACGGCCGTCCCGTCCTCACCGACTTCGGCATCGCGGCCATCCAGGGCTCCACCGCCCTCACGATCGCCGGTTCCGTCATCGGCACCCCCGACTACATGGCCCCCGAACGAGTCGGCGGTCAGGACGGCGGCCCGGCGGCCGACCTCTGGTCGCTGGCCCTGATGCTGTACGTCGCGGTCGAGGGCCGCCATCCGCTGCGCCGGGCCAACACCCTCGCCACCCTCGCCGCGGTGCTCAGCGAGGACGTGCCACCGCCCCGGCAGGCCGGCCCGCTCGCGTCGGCCCTGATGGCCGTCCTGGTACGGGACCCGGCGGCGCGGCCCGACGCCGAGGAACTGGACGAACTGCTGGCCGCAGCGGAGTCGGGGACGACGGCGGTGCCCAGGTCCCCGCGCGGTACGCCTCCGGGCCCGGCCGCGCAGCCGGATCCGGACGCCGTTCCCGGTGAGCCGACCTCCTACGCCCTGGCACCCCCCGAGCGGCCCGCCGAGCCTGCCGACTCGTCCCCGTCCCCCTCCCTGTCGCCGTCTCCGTCCCGGCGGGAGCCCTCCGTGGTTCTTTCCCGGCCCCCCGGGCCGCCGCCTTCGGGGGACCCGCGGCGGATCCGGCGCAGACGCGGCTTCGCGTACGCGGCGCTCGTGGCCGTCCCGCTCGTCGGCGTCCTCGTGTGGAACCTGCTCCCGGACAGCGGCGACGACCCCGACGCCGCGGGCGGCGGACGTTCCACCAAGTCGCCCCAGGTGTCCGGTTCGAGCGGTGCCGGGCAGCTGACCGTCGGGATCAAGTTCGACCAGCCCGGCTTCGGGGAGCGGGACCAGGACGGCAAGTTCAAGGGCTTCGACGTGGACGTGGCCACCTACATCGCCCGCCATCTGGGCCGCGACCCCGCCGACATCGTGTGGAAGGAAGCCGTGGCCTTCGAGCGCGAGTCGATGCTCAAGGAGCAGGAGGTCGATCTGATGGTGGCCACGTACACGATGAACGAAAGCCGGGAGGAGGAGATCGACTTCGTCGGCCCCTACCTCGTGGCCCATCAGGACGTGCTGATGAGCATCGACAACATGGCCATCGCCAGGCCGTACCACCTGAACGGCAAGAAGGTCTGCTCGGTGACCGGTACCTCTCCCGGGCGCACTCTCCAGAACACGGTCGCCACCCAGGCCGTGCTCGTGGAGCGTCCCGGATACACCCAGTGCCTGACCGATCTGGCGAACGGCACGGTGGACGCGGTCACCACCGACGACGCGCTGCTCGCCGGGTACGCGGAGCTGAACCCCGGCAAGTACCGTCTCGGCGGCTTCAAGATGAGCGACGAGAGGTACGGTATCGGCCTTCCGCCGAACAGCCTCCTCAAGCAGAGGGTGCAGGCGGCGCTGGACAAGATGATCGCGGACGGTTCCTGGAAGAAGGCCCTGACGCGCAACCTCCCGCTGCTGCAACGGGACTCACCTACCTCGTGACACACCGGTAGGGCGCGACCCCGGGGCGCGGGTGTCCGCCGGGCCGCGCCGCCCGGGGGAACGTCACGCCAGCGTCTGGGCCGCGTACACCGCCCCGGTCGTCGTGGCGAGGGTGCCGAGGAGGAGCCGTAGCGCGGTGTCGGGGAGGCGGGGCTGGAGCAGGGCGCCGAGGTAGCCGCCGACCAGTCCGCCGAGACCGCAGGACAGGCCGAGGAACCAGTCCGGGGCGACGGTCCCGTCGCTGACGAGCGACAGCAGTGCGAAGGTGGCGGCGCCGACCACCGAGGTCGCGAAGGTCGCGGCGAGCGCCGCGGGCGCGACCCGGGCGACCGGCATCCCCCGGCCGACGAGCACCGGCCCCAGGAGGGAACCGCCGCCGATGCCGTAGATCCCGCCGACCACACCGACGGCGAGGGCGAGGGCGGTGACCGTCCGCGGGGACGGTTCGCCGCCCGGTCCCCTCCGGGCCGGTCGCAGGGTGCGGGCACACAGCCACAGGCCCAGGGGCAGCAGCAACGCGGCGATGAGGAGCCGGAAGACGGCGGGACCGGGCAGGACGAACACCCGCAGCGCGGCCCCGGCGACCACACCCGGGAGTGTGCCGAGGACCAGACGCCGGGTCAGCGGGCCGCGCAGGGTGCCGTGCCGCCGGTAGCGCCACAGGGCGCCGGGCCCGGCGACGACGTTGAAGAGCAGATTGGTCGGGGTGACCGCCGGGTTGGGTACGCCGAACACACTGAGCTGGACCGGGAGCAGGAACACCGCGCCCGACACCCCCACCGGCGCGGTGACCACCGCGATCAGCAGTCCGGCGGTCAGCCCGCCCAGCCCGGCCACCCAGTCCACAACAGCCCCCCGGCGCGACGACGTCGGCCATCAGTATCCCCGCCGCGTCCGTCCCCCAGCGTCCGTGTCCGGGCCCGCAACCCGCAACCCGTACCGCTCCGGCCCGCGCTCGTACCCGTACCGCTCCGGCCCGTGCTCGTCCCTGTCCCCGTGCCGTCCCCGACTTGTCCCTGATCCGGCAGCCCGTGCCTGTGCCTGTGCCCGGCCCGTGTTCGTTCCGCCCTCGCCCTTGTTCCGGCCGCTCCGGCCCGTCCCCGTCCCCGCTCCGTCCCCGCTCCGTCCTCGTTCCCGCTCCGTCCTCGTTCCGGCCGTGCCGCCCGGCTTCCGTCCCGTCCCGGGTCTCAGCGGCCGACGGGGTCCTCGTGGGCCGCGTCCCCGGGCTGTACCAGGGCGAGATGGCCGCCGTCGTCGAGCGGGGTGGGCACCCGCAGTGTGGTGACATGGGTCCCGGCCGTCGAGTCGATCACCTCGATCTCGCCGTGGCCGCCCCGGCTCACGGCGATGAGCGGGCCGCCGGGTGAGGCGGCGATCGCCCGGCGCTGCACCCCGTCCCAGGGGGTGCCGCCCCGCTTGGGCGCGCCGTCCATCGGGGGCAGCGCGATCCGCGCGCTGATGCGCGGCCCTTCGGGATCGAGCAGGATCAGCTCGTCCCCCTCCGGGTGGACCCGCGCGTAGGCGATCCGCCGCGCGGCGACCGCGAGGCGGAAGACCAGCCCGCGGCCCAGCGCGAGCCGGCCGGTGGTGCGCCGGTCGAGGGCGTGCCACCAGGCGCCGTTCTCCCATTCGGGCCAGCGTCCCGGGTCGGCGGGACCGGAGCGGACGCAGGACCACAGCAGCCGGCGGACCGGGTCGAGCCGCAGATAGTAGCCGCGTCCGGGGCCGCCCCAGCCGAGCGGGGTGCCGGTGGTGAGCCCGTCGCCGGCGCGGCGGGCGCGGTGGACTCCCGAACCGGCGGCGGCGTACAGCGTTCCCGTGCGCGGGTCATGGGCGTCGCCGTGTCCGTCGTCGTCGGACAGCCGAAGGCCGCCGGCCGGTACGGCGGGCGGGCAGGACGGCCCGGCGGCCAGCAGATCGGCGTGCCGGTAGGCGGTCAGCGAGCCGGGCTCACGGTGCCGCAGCACGACGAGGGCGTCCTCGGCGCCGGGCCCGCTCGGGGCGAGGACCGTGACCCCGGGCTCCCCGACCCGCGTCCGGACCCGCGCCGACCGGGGCGCCGCGGGGTCCGTGAGGTCGATCACGGTCAGCAGATCGCTCCACGGCTCATCGTTGCGGCCCAGCCCGGTGGTGACCGCGAGCAGCCTTCCCGACGGGTCGGCGGCCAGATGTTCGGCGGGTACGGCCACCGGCACGGTCGCCGTGACGAGGGGCCGTCCCCGGTCGGGGCCGTAGGGGTCGAGGACGACGAGTTCGCCCGCCAGGTCGTCGACGAAGGCGGTGCGTCCCCCGGGCAGCGCCAGGAATCCGGCGTGCTCGGCGAGGTGGCGGCCCTCGACCAGCCCCGCCGTCTCACCGGACGGGAGGTCCAGCACCCGTATGTTCCCGGCCACTTGATCGGCGACGAGGAGTCGGGGCGGGGTGACGGGCACGGGCGGCATGGCGGCTCCTGGTCGGGGCGGGGGAGGGGGCGTGACCCATTCTATTGAGAATGATTATCATGAGCGCCTGTTTTGGTGAAAGAAAGAAGGAAGAGATGTCCCGACACGATCTGCGGGCGGCCCGGCGCTGGACCGCCGCCGCCGTACTGGCGGCCCTGCTGGCAGGCTGCGGCACGAGCACGGACGGCGGCGACGCCGGAGAGGACGGCCGGGCCGCCTCGGAACGGACCGACGTGCGGGTCGAACCCATAGCGGAGCGCCGGAAGATCACCGACGCCAAGGGTGAGACCGTCGCCACCCCCGCACCACCCCGGCGCGTGGTCTGCCTGGTCGCCCTCTGCGACGACATGCTCGCCGAACTCGGGATGACCCCCACCGCCACCAACAGCCAACTCCTCGCCCACCCGCGCTTCCTGGGCAAGGCCAAGGCGGCGCGCGTCCCCGTCGTCCCCGGCGGATTCCTCAGCCCCGAGGCCGAGGCGATCCTGTCCCACGAGCCGGACCTGGTCATCGGCCTCGGTGACACCCACGGCAAGCTCGCCCCCGCGCTGAAGGGCGCCACGGTCTTCTGGCCCGTGCAGCCCGCCCGCTGGCAGGACAGTGTCGGCTACCTCCGGGACCTCGCCGCGCTCACCGGCCGCACCACCGAGGGCGAGGCGGCCGAACGCGCGTTCCGCGAGAAGCTGGCCCGCGCCGAGCGGGCCCGCAGCGAGCGGACCGCGCTGGTCATCTTCGGCAGCGACGAGAACTTCGGGGTCGCCACCGAGGGCAACGACGTCGCCGCCGGACTCCTCCCCAAGATCGCCTCCTACCCCTGGCGCAGCCGCGGGGTGGAGGGCTCCTACAGCATGGAGGAGATCCTGGCCCGGGACGTGGACGTCCTCTTCGTCGAAACTCTCTCCTTCGGCGGCCCCGCCGAGGGCAAGCTGTCCGAGAAGCTCGCCAAGAACCCGCTCTGGTCGCGCATCCCGGCCGTCAGGAACGGCGCGGTGCACGAGGTCGACCCCGAGGTATGGGCCAAGGGCCGCGGCACCCGGTCCCTCGGGATCGTCCTCGACGAGGCCACGGCCAAGCTGAAGTGAGCCGTTCCCTGGCCGTGCTCTGCGCGCTTCTCGCGCTCGCCGTCGGCGCGCTCACCCTCGGCACCCCCTATGTGCCCCTCGCCGCGCTGCCGCACGAGTTCGTGGTGACCGAACTGCGGCTGCCCCGGCTGGTGCTCGCCCTGGTCGCGGGCGCCTGTCTGGGCGCCGCCGGACTCGTCCTCCAGGAAGCGCTGCGCAACCCGCTCGCCGTCCCCGAGATGCTGGGCGTCTCCTCGGGGGCCGCGCTCGGGGTGGCCGCCCCGCTGGTCCTCGCCCTGTCCGTACCGCTCGCCGTGCAACCGTTGCTCGCGCTGGCCGGCGCCGCCCTCGGCGGCGCCCTCACCCTGCTCGCGGCGGGTCTCGGCCGCAGCCCCTCCGCCGTACTGCTCACCGGCGCGGCCGTCACCGCCGCCCTCCAATCGGCGCTGCTGGTACTGATGGTGCTCGCCGACCAGCTCGACCTCCAGCTCATCTACCGCTATCTGCTGGGCAGTCTCTCGGCGCGCACCTGGCACGACGTGACGGGGCTGTGGCCCTGGCTCGCCGTCGCGCTGCCCGCCCTGGCACTGTGCGCGCCCGTCCTGTCGGTGCTGCGTCTCGGTGACGACGACGCGCGCGCCCTCGGCGTCCGGGTCGGCCGGGCCCGGCTCGCCGCGCTGGCGATCGCCATCGTGCTCATCGCACCCGTGGTCGCGGTCTGCGGGCCGGTCGCCTGGGTGGGCTTCCTCGCCCCCCAGCTCGCCCGGCGGCTGCGCCCAGGGGCGGACGCCGTCCGCTGGCTGCCCTGGTCGGCGGCCTGGGGTGCGGTCATCGTGGCCTGCGCCGACCTCCCCGCCCGGCTCGCCCTCGCCCCGGTCGAGACCCCCGTCGGCGCCTGGACCGCGCTGCTCGGGGTGCCCGCGGGCGTCGCCCTGCTCCGGGCCCGGGGACGCGGCCACCCGCCGCCCGGCGGCGGTCGCCGCACGCGTTCGGCCGCCGTCACCGCGCCCCGGGACGCCGACCCGGGGGAACGGCGCACGACGGCCCTCCCCGAGACGGACGGAGGCACCCGATGAAGCGGCTGCTGATCCTCGCGCTCGCCGTCGTCGCCGTCGGCTGCGCCGACCTGGTCGCCGGACGCGCGCTCGGACCGTCCGACGTATGGCGGGTGCTCAGCGGCGGCGGCGACCCGCTCGCCCGGCACATCGTCCTCGAACTGCGGCTCCCCAGAACCCTGGTGGCGCTCGGGGCGGGCGCCTGCCTGGGACTCGCCGGAACCGTGCTGCAAGCCGCGCTGCGCAATCCGCTCGCCGGACCCGAGGTCACCGGGGTCACCCCGGGCGCGGTGCTCGGCGCGGTCGCCGCGACAGGACTCGGCCTCGCGGGCTGGGAGTCACCGGCCGCCGTGGTCGCCGCCGCCATGATCGGCGGCTTCGCCGGGGCGGGCCTGCTGTGGCTGCTCGCCGGACGGGAGGCGGACGACCCCGTAGGCACCGCCGTGTACGGCGTGCTCGTGTCGGCCGTGCTGTCCGGGCTCACCGCGATGGTGCTGCTCGTCGCACCGGGCGAACTGGGCAGCGTGGTCCAGTGGCTGGTCGGCTCCACGGAGGGCCGCGTATGGGACCACTGGACCTTGCTGTGGCCCTGGGCCCTTCTCTGGGCCCTGGCCGCCTGGACCCTCGCCGCCCCGCTGACCCTGCTGCGCTGCGGCGACGAACAGGCCGCGGCCCTGGGGCTGCGCACCGGCCCGGCCCGGGTGGCGGCCCTCGTCTGCGCGGTCGCGCTGACCGCGGGCGCGGTGGCGGCCGTCGGGGCGCTCGGCTTCGTGGGGCTCCTGGTGCCCCATCTGGCCTTCGCGCTGTTCGGCGCCGGACTGCGCGTCGCGCTGCCCGGCGCCGCGCTGCTCGGCGCGGGCGTGGTGTGCGGGGCGGACGCCGCGGCCCAGTGGCTGTCCCGGCTGCTGGCCGACATGACGGACACCGACCGGCTCAGCGTGCCCACCGGCGCGCTGACGACCGGCGTCGGCGCGGTGCTGCTGCTCCTGGTGGCGCGGCGGTCGAGGGAGGAGGGGACATGAGCGGTGAGCACCCCGGGCGAACCGGGACGGACGGCGAGGAGCGGGACATGATCCGGTTGGAAGAGGTGCGGTTCGGCTATCCGGGCCACGAGGTCCTGCGCGGGGTCACGCTGCACGTCACCGAGGGCGAGTCCGTTGCCCTGGTCGGACTCAACGGCTGCGGCAAGAGCACCCTGCTGCGGCTCTGCGCCGGACTGCTGCGCCCGTCGGCCGGCCGGGTGCTCCTCGGCGGCGACGACCTCACCCGGCTCTCCCGCCGCGCCGCCGCACGCCGTGTCGCGCTGCTCCACCAGTCGGCACCCGCCGTACCGGGCATGACGGTACGTCAGCTCGTACGGCAGGGGAGGTACGCGGACCGGGGTCCGCTCGGGATGCTCCGCGACAGCGACGATCCCGTGTGCGCCCGCGCCATGGCCGACGTGGGCGTGACCGGCTGGGCGGACCGCCCGGTCGACTCGCTCTCCGGAGGTGAACGCCAGCGCGTACGGCTCGCGATGGCGCTGGCGCAGGGCACCCGCGTGCTGCTGCTCGACGAACCCACCACCTATCTGGACCTGCGTCATCAGCTGGAGGTGATGGGCCTGGTGGCCCGGCTGCGGGACGAACGGGGCCTGACCGTGGTGATGGTGCTCCACGACCTGGGGCACGCGGCGCGATTCGCGGACCGGATCGTCGCCCTGCGCTCGGGCACCGTGGCCGCCGACGGCCCGCCCCGGGAGGTCGTCACGCCCGCGCTGCTCGCCGATGTCCTCGGTGTGGTGGGGCGGGTGGGTCGTGATCCGGAAGGGGGCTGGCCCGTGTGTTACCCGGATCACCCGGTGAAGGACGAGACCCCTCTTGTAAAATGAAAATCATATTCACTAGAGTCATCGATGTTCCCCCCGGACGACACCGGAGGGGGGCTTTCCTTCCACGATTGGAGTCCCGACTCATGGACCAGCAGAGCGTGTTCAGCCCGATCGCCGACCAGAGCCAGCTCGCCCACCTGTCCGCCACCCACTCCAACGCGCTCGTCGAGAACCCCTTCGACGACGCCCCGGTGGACGGCGACGCCGACACCGAGAAGTAGTACCGGCACCACCACCGGGCAGTTCCGCCGCCGCCCGCGCGGCAGGCGCCTCGCGTGATCGGCGCCTCGCGCGACCGGCGCCTCGCGCGACCGGTGCCCCGCGACGTCGGCGGCGACACGCGCGGACGGGCCCGTCCGGACCACGGTTCCGGGCGGGCCCGGCCCGGCCCCCCCTTGCCTTCAACACGAGCAGCCCGCCCGTCCGAGTGGCCCATGCGGTCCAAGTGGCCCAGGGGTCTCAGCAGTTCGAGCAGTCCGAGCAGTTCCAGCACAGGAAACGAGGAGTGCCCCCGTGAACAGCGTGCGACTCGCCCCCGGCGTCGCCTTGGTCACCGTCCCCGGCCGAGGGCTCGCCGTCCGCACCCCTGGCGGAGAGTTCCTGAAGGTGGCGACCGGAGAGGTGCGCGAGACGGACCTGCGCCGACGGCTGCACGCCCCGGACGGGGCTCCTGACGGACCCGCCGCGGCCTCCGCCGACGGCGACGGCCCGTCCGGCGGTACGGACCCGGCGCTCGACGCCCTGGTCGCCGCCTTCGAGGGCGCGGGGTACGCGACCCGTGAGCCTCTCGGCACCGGCATGTTGACGGGCTGTCAGGTGTTGCTGCTGGGCGACCCCGTGCTCGTCGACCCCCTCATGCGCTGTGCGCGGGACGAGGGCGCCGAGGTCGGGACGATCACACCTGACCGGCTCCCGCGCACGGCACGGCGGTCCGGCGGCTCAGGTCGTACCGTGGTCGTCTGGTGCCTCGACGGACCGGTGCCGCCGGGACTCTGGGACGAGGCCGACCGGCTGCCCGGGCACTCCGTCGCCTGGCTGCGGTGCCACCGCGAGGGCGACACGGCCTGGCTGGAGCCCCTCGCCGCGACCACGGACGACGTCACCTCCGCCCATGTACGGCTGCGCAGGCTCGCCGCGACCGCCGCCCACCATGAACTCGGCGCGTACTGGGCGTCCTTGTCCGCCGAAGGCCCCGGTTCCGGGCACTCCACCGCCTCGGCGGCGCTCACCGCCGGGCTGCTGATGGAGGACCTTGTCGCCTGGGCGTCCGGCGACCGGAGCGCACGGCGGCGACTGCGGCGGGTACGGGTACGGGGGCTCACCGTCTCGCGACACCCGGTCCTCCCGGTCCCCGAGGTGGCCCCGTACCCGGCCTCGGCCCCCGCCTCCGCCCTACCCGTGCCCACCGACCCGGCATCCGCCGAACCGCCGCGCGACGCTTCCGCGCCCGCCATGCCGACCGCGCCGGAGTCCGGTACGCCAGGGTCGGTCCCGCCGGAGTCCGGGGCGATCGCGCCGGAGTCCGGTACGCCAAGGTCGGTCCCGCCGGAGTCCGGTACGGCCGTGTTGCCTGCCCGGGAGGCCGGTACGCCCGCACCCGCGTCGGCCGCGTCGGAGTCCGATCGGCCCGCACCGGCGTCGATCGCGCCTGAGTCCGACAAACCGGTGCCCGCCGTGCCCGCACACGCACCCGCGTCCACCACCCGCGCACCCGAGTCCACCGTGACCGGCCCACCGCGTTCCCGGGCGGCCGTCCCCGCGCCCCGGACCGCCGACCGCGCCCCCCGATGACCATCCCGCCGACCGCCCCGCCGTCCGGCCCGCCGTCCGGCCCGCCGTCCGGCCCGATGGCCGGCCCGTCGACCACCGTGCCGACCGACGGTACGACCGGTCCGGCACCCGGCCCTGCACCCGGCCCCATGTCCGTACAGGTTCCCGTCCCCGGGGCCGCGCTGGCGACCGATGTCCGGTTGCCCGCCGGGGCTGGCCCCTTCCCCGCCGTCGTGCTCCGGACCCCTTACGACCGCCGTGGTCATCGCGGTGAGGCCCGCGCCTGGGCGGCCCACGGTTTCGCCGCCGTCGTCCAGGACGTCCGGGGGCGCCACGCGTCCGGCGGCGACTGGCACCCGTACCGGTACGAGGCCGGCGACGGCGCCGACACCCTGCGCTGGATTCGCGCCCAGCCCTGGTCCGACGGACGGGTGATCGCCGTCGGTGCCTCCTACGCCGCCTACTGCGCGCTGGTCACCGCCGTGCCCGGCGCGGAACCGGCCCCGCCCGCGACCACCGGCGCCCCGGCCCCCGCCGCTTCCGTGCCCCGGCCCGCCGCGGCCCCCGACGGGGTCATCGCCGCGGTTCCCGCCGTGGGCCCGGCCGCCGTCGCCCGTGAACCGTCCGGGGTGGAGAGGCTGCTGGGGCGCGCCGGATGGTGGGCGGCCCACGGCGACCGTGCCGGGTCCGACCCCGCCGCCCTCGGCAAGGCGCTCGCCGACGACCCCCGCCTCCTCGAACACCTCCCCGTCAGCGCGCTGCCCGAGCGGCTGGGACGCCCCCTGCCGTCATGGGCGGACGTCTGGTCCTCGGCTGCCCCGGACCGGACCCCCTGGGCCGACGGACGAGTCCCGCTCCTCGCCGTCGGCGGCACCCGTGACCCGTTCGCCGCCGACACGCTCGCCCTCTGGCGGAAGTGGGGCGGTCCCGCACGACTCGTCCTCGGCCCCTGGGGCCACGGGCTCACCGCGGAACCCGCGCCCGAGGCCCGGCCCGGCCACCGGACCGACCTGGGAAGGCTCTACGTCCGCTGGGCCCGGGCCGCCCTCGCCCCGACCGGACGGCCCGGCGCGCACGGCGCGGTGGCCCTCGGAGGCAGCGAGCACTGGTACCCGGTCACCCCGCAGGACACCGCCCCGGACACCGGAACCGCCCTGCCCTTCGTCAGCAGCGGCAGCGGTACCGGGCCACGGCTGCTGCGCGGCCGGGACTTCACCGCCGACCCCGCCCACCCCATGCGCTCCGACCGGCTCGACACGGACCCCCGTGCCCACCCCGACCGGGCGCTCCTGCTCACCCCGCCGCTGCCCCGCCCCCTGGACCTCCTCGGCATCGCGTGCGCCCGGCTGCGGGTCGCGGCGGACACCCCGGCCGCCGACTGGTTCGTGCGGCTCGTCGCGCTCGACCCGCGTGGCCGCGCCGAGCCCCTCGCCCTCGGCACCGCGCGCCGCACCGATCCTCCCGGCACACCCGTCACGTTCACCGTCCCGCTCGGCTTCCTCGCCCGCCGCCTCGGCGCGGGCACCCGGCTGCGGGTCGAGATCGGCGGACACCACTTCCCCGCCCACGCCCGCAACCCGCACACCGGCGACGACCCGACGACCGCCACCCGGCTGCGCCCCTCCCGGCGCACCCTGCACACCGACGGCAGCGCCCTGCTGCTACCCGTCCGCACCGGCCGCCGCCCCCTCACCGACCCCCTCCAGGAGATATGCACGTGACCACCGCCCCGCTGTCCCTGGACCAACTCGTGGACCCGGTCTGCGGAATCGTCCGCTCGGTCGCCCCCGTGCCCCATCCGACCGGCGCGCCACCCCGCTACACCGCGATGACCGCCGAGGTCGCGGACGCGCGCCGGTTCGGGCTCTGGCCCGCCGACCGGGTCTCGCTGGGCACCACCTTCGGTGACCCGGAGGGCGCTCGGACCGCCGCCGTCGCCGAAGCGGTGGAACGCTACTGCGGCAACCGGCTGCCACCCCCCGGCCATCCATCCGCCCCGCGCCGGGCCACGGCCGCCGAACTGCGCGCCGAGGGCCGCACGGTGTACGGACCGGGGGACCTGCCCGCCTACGCCCCCTGGCAGTACGCCCGCCCCGGCTTCCCCTACCGGCCCCTCACCGACGACACCCCCGCCCTTTGGGCACGTGGCGACGAAGCCGGTACGGAAGTGTGGGCGCCGGTCGCGCTGACCCACCTCAACTGGCGCCAGGGCGCCCTGCGGGACCTCCCGCGCACCCATCACCTCAACTACGCGGGCATCGCCACCGGCCAGGGATTCGACGACGCCGTGGAACGCGGGCTGCTCGAAGTGGTGGAGCGGGACGCCCTGGAGGTGTGGTGGCGGCTCGACGGGCCCACCCGGGGCATCGACCTCGCGAGCGTCCCCGGCCTGGAGCGGGAACTCGCGGGCGGCGGACTGGAGATCAGCGCTGTCGAGATGCCCTCCGAGTTCGCGCCGTGCGTCGCCGCGCTGGCGTACGACCCCGTCCGCGATCTGTACGCGGCGGGCTTCGCCTGCCGCTACGACCCCGCCGAAGCGGTACGCAAGGCCGTCCTGGAAGCCGTGCACACCTGGGTGTTCACCCTCGGCACCCTCGACCCCGACGGCTGGGTGTTCCGCGCGGTCGACGCCGGGACCCTGGCCCGCGGTCTGTACCTGGAACACCGCGCCGACCGCCGCTACCTCGACGACTGCGGACCCGAGTTCGCGTCCGTACGGGACCTCGGCGCCCATGTACAGGTGTGGCTCGACCCCCGGACGGCGCCCCTGGCCCGCCGCTTCACCCACCCCGCGCTCGGCACGGTCCCGGTGCACGACATCGCCCCCGGCAGCCGGACGCGTCTCGACGCGCGCCTCGCCGAGGGCGGCCACCGGACGGTCACCCTCGACCTGACCACCGAGGACATCGCCGAGACGGAACTCAGGGTCGCCCGGGTCCTCGTCTCCGGACTCGTCCCCAACGCCCCGGCCGCCTTCGGGTACCTCGGCTGCCCCCGCCTCGCCGACGCGGCCGAGGCACGCGGCTGGCGCTCCCGACCACCGCGCGGACCGGGCGACTTCACCCTCGTCCCGCCTCCGCACATGTGAGCCCGGCATGCCCACCCTGATATCCGACGCGCTCGCGCGGGCCCGCTCCTCGGCCGTCCCCGGACCGGACCTCCGGCCCCCCGCCCACCGCCGAGCCCCTGGAGTCCTGGTGGCCGTACCCGCCGCACTCGACCGGCTGCTCGCGCGATCCGTCGCCGGGGCCCGGCTGCGGCCCGCCGCGTCCGCCGGAGCCCTGCACCCCGTCGATGTGCTCCTGCTGATGGGCGCGGGCAGCGGGGTGCGTCCCGGCCGCTATCTGTACCGGCCCGCCGAACACCGGCTCCAGCGGGTCGCCGCCGCGCCCGTCCCCGCCCCGCCCGGGGTGTTCGCCGTGCTCCACGCGCGGGCGGAACGCACCGTCGCCCACTACCGGCACCGCGGCTGGCCGCTGGTCCTGCTGGACACCGGGCACACGGTGGCCGCCCTCGTGGCGGCCGGCGCACCGGCGTTCACCCTCGACCTGGACGGTCGCGTGCTGCTGCCCCGCACGGCGACGGGCCGTGCCACGGCTGTCGGCCTCTCGACGGGCCGCCCCGCGACCGGCTGTGCTACGGCTGTCGGCCCCTCGACGGACCACCCTTCGACGGACCGCCCCGCCACGGAACCTGGCGGCGCCGTCCTGGCCGTGGTCCGGCTGACCAGGGACGGCACCCTGGACCCTTGGTGCGTACCGGCAACGACAGGCGCACCCGGACCCACACCGGTACCCCCACCGGCTCCGGTACCCGTACCGGCCCAGGCACCCGTACCCGCGCCCGCCCAGGCACCCGTACCGGCCCAAGAGCCCGGACCCCCACCGGCTCAGGTACCCGCGCGCGCCCAGGCACCCGTACCCGCCCCTGTACCCGCCCCGGCTCGTGACTCCGCGAGCCCGGGGACACGATCCCCCCAGGACGACGACCTCGCCGAGGCGGCGCGGATCCTCGCGCGGCTCGCGGCGGCCGGGAAGGGCACCGGGAGCTGGACCACGCCCCGCGCCCCCGCCGCACCCGACGCGGTCCTCCTCGGCCGCCGCAGTGCCGATCCGGACGTCCTCGCGACCGCCGGCCGGCCCTCGTCCGCCGCGCTCGCCCTGCTCCTGGAAGCGGCCGTGTCGGCCGCCCCCGACGGGCCCCGCTGGTGCGTGGCCGTGGGCGGCCCCGCACCCGGCCTTCTTCGACTTGAGGGCGACACGCTGACCACCCTCGCCACCGGACCCGTACTGCCCACCCTCGCCGTCTGGGCCGCCGGACAGCGGTGGATCGCCGCCACCGGCGCCGTCCTCCTCGCCCACGGCTGCCCCTGGGACGCCACCCCCGCCCGCGTCCGCCGCGAACACCTCCTCGCCGGGTACGGCGCCGGTCGGGCCCAGCTCACCGCCACCGCCCTCGGCCTGGTGTCCCGGCCCGTCGGCTCCTGGCAGCAGGCCGACCTCGGTGCCCGTCTCGGCGGACCGCCGGGCCGCGACTGGATCGTGCACGCACTGGCCGTCGGCACCCCGGCGGCCTCCGACGGCGGCACCGCCCGCACCGCCCGTACGACTCAGGAGACGAACACCCGATGATGCTCCACCCGGAGCTGCTGCGCGCGGCCCGGACCGCCCGCCGCCCGCTGCTCCTCGCGACCGCCCTGCTCGCCGCGACCGCCTGCACCCACCTCCTCCAGGCCGTCCTGCTCGCCCTCGTCCTCGGCGCGGTGGCGAGCGGGGACCTCACCGGCCTGCCCCCGCTGCTCGCCGCCGTCCTGGCGGCCGTCGCGGCCCGCGCGCTGCTCACCCGGTGGCAGCGGCGGGTCGCCGTCGGCGCCGGATCGGCCGTACGGGTCGGACTGCGTGACGAACTGCTGGTCCGGCTCGGCCGCACCGGACCGGCCCGGCACACCGATGTCCGCTCGGGTGCCGTCCGCGCCACCCTCGTCGACGGCGTCGAAGGGGTCGACGCGTACGTCTCCCGCTATCTGCCCCAGTTCCTGGTCACCTGTGTGCTGCCCCTGCCGCCACTCGTCGCCGTCACCGTCCTCGAACCGTGGGCGGGTGCCGTACTGGCGCCCGCGCTGCTGCTCGCCCTGTTCGCCCCCCGCTGGTGGGACCGGCTGCTGGCACGCCGCGGGGAGCGGCACTGGGGCGCCTACGAGGCCCTGGCCGCCGACTACCTGGAGGCGCTCCAGGGCATGCCCGCGCTGCGCGCGCTGGGCGCGGTCGGCCAGGTGCGGGCCCGGCTCGCGGAACGCTCGGACACGCTGCACCGGGCCACCGTCGCCAAACTGCGGGTCTCGCTCGTGGACACCGGGATCACCGACCTCGCCGTCCAGGGCGGCACCGTCGCCGCCGTCCTCGTCGCCTGCTGGTCCGCCGCCGCCGGACATCCGGCGGCCACCTCGACGTACCTCGTCCTGCTGCTCACCGCCGAGTGCTTCCGGCCCGTGCGCGATCTCTCCCGGGAATGGCACTCCGGCTACCTCGGCGTCTCGGCCGCCGACGGGATCGCCGCGCTGCGCACCGCCCCGGGCGGCGTCCCCGACACCGGACACCTCACCGCGGGCCCCGGGCAGGGGCCGGAGATCCGCTTCGACGACGTGCGGTTCACCTACCCGGGCACCGGACGGCCCGCCCTGCGCGGTGTCAGCTTCACCGCCGCCGCCGGACGTACCACCGCGATCGTCGGACCTTCCGGCGCGGGCAAGTCGACCCTCGTCGGCCTGCTGCTGCGGCACCATGAACCCGGCGGGGGACGCGTCCTGCTCGACGGCGCCGAGGTCGGCGCCCACACCCTCGGTTCGCTCCGCCGCCAGATCGCCGTGGTCTCCCAGCACACGTACCTCTTCCACGACACCGTCGCCGGGAACCTGCGCCTCGCCCGCCCGGACGCCACCGACGGCGAACTGCGCGGCGCCGCCCGCGCGGCGGGCGTCCACGACGAGATCCTCGCCCTGTCCGACGGCTACGCCACCGTGATCGGGGAACGCGGCTCGACCCTGTCCGGCGGGCAGCGTCAGCGGCTCGCCCTCGCCCGCGCCCTGCTCGCCGACGCGCCGGTCCTCGTCCTCGACGAGGCCACCAGCGCCGTCGACGAACACCGTGAGGCCGGGATCGTCCGCGAACTGTTGCGTGCCGCACGCGGCCGGACCTGTCTGGTCGTCGCCCACCGGCTCGCCTCCGTACGGCACGCCGACCGGATCGTGGTGCTCGACGGCGACGGCCGGGTCGAAGCCGTCGGGGACCACACCGCCCTGCTGGCCGCCGACGGGATGTACGCACGACTGGTCGAGGCGGGGGAAGCGGCATGACCATGGACCACCGCACCACCGAACCCGGTGCCGCCCCCGGTCCCGGTTCTCCTGCGAGTCCCTCGCCGGAACGCGGTTCGCTGCGTGCCCTGTTGCCGGTGCTCGGCGCCCATCGCTCCATGACCGTACGGACCTTCGTCGCCGCGCTTGCCGGACAGACCGCGCTCGCCGCCCTTGTGGTGCTCGCCGCGCACACCGTCGGCACGGCCGTCATGACCCGCGCCGCGCCCGGCACCGGCACCGGCACCGTCCTCGCCCTTGTCGCGCTCGTCCTCGTCCGCGCGGCGACCACCTGGTGGGAGATGGACCTCTCCCACGACCTCGCCTACCGGGTGCTGGCCGAACTGCGCGTCCGGGTCTTCGACGGGCTCGCCCGCAGCGCGCCCCTGCGGATCGGTGGCCGCCGCAGCGGGGACCTGGCGTCCGCCGCGCTGGCCGACGTCGAGGCACTGGAGTTCTTCTACGCCCACGCCGTCGCCCAACTCCTCGCCACCACCGCCGTGTTCGGTGCCGGTACGGTGGTCCTCGCCGACCTCGAACCCTGGCTGCTGCCGGCGGTGCTGCCGATGGCCGCCGCGCTGATGCTGGGCCCCGTACTGGAAGGCCGCGACCGTGCCGCGCTCGGCGCGCGCACCCGGTCGGCGGCGGCGGAACTGTCGGCGCGGGCGGTCGAGACCGTCGACGGCCTGCCGGAACTGCTGGCGTTCGGCGCGTTCGACCGGCGCCGCGCGGACTTGCGCGGGTACGGGCGGCTGCTCGGTGCCGCCCAGCGTGCGGAGCAGACCCGGGAGGCACGGTCCGCGGCCGTCCGGGACATCCTGGTGGTGATCTCGCTGGTCGCCGTCGTCGCGGTGTCCGCGCACACGCTGGAAGGCGCGTGGGTCCCGGCGGCCGTGGCCCTCGCCCTCGGGGTGCTGGCACCCGTGGCCGACTCCGCCGCCGCGCTCGGCCAGGCCGCCTGTCTGCGTGCCGCCGCCGCCCGGGTGGGCGCGGCGGTCCGGGCGCCCCGGGGCGCGCCCGAACCCCGTTCGCCCCGGCCCGTCCCCGACGGTCCGCTGGGCTTCCGGCTCAGTGGCGTCCGCTTCGGGTACGGCGGCGGGCCCGTCCTCGACGGTCTCGACCTGCTCGTACGTCCCGGCGAGACGGTGGCGTTGGTCGGGGCGTCCGGTGCGGGCAAGTCGACCTGCGCGCATCTGCTGGCCCGCTTCTGGGACCCGGCCGACGGCCGGGTCGAACTGCTGGCCGGTGACGGCCGGAGCGTGGATCTGCGCCAGGTCGCCGAACCCGAGCTGCGGGCGACCGTGGCGGTCGTCGGCCAGGACGCCCCGCTGTTCCACGGCACCCTCCGCGAGAACCTGCGGCTGGGCACCCCGGCGGCCTCCGACGCGGACCTGGTCGCGGTCGCCGCGCTCACCGGTGTCGACCGGATCGCCGACGGACTCCCGCAGGGGTTCGCCACGATGCTCGGTGAACGCGGGTCGACCCTCTCCGGGGGTCAGCGCGCGCGGGTGGCGCTGGCGCGGGCGCTGATCGCGCGCCCCAGGGTGCTGGTGCTCGACGAGACCACCAGCAACCTCGACGGGCTCGGTGACGCCGAGCTGCTGGCCGCGCTGCCGGACTGCGCCACGCTGATCATCGCCCACCGCGCGGCGACGATCCGGCGGGCGGACCGGATCGCGGTGCTGGAGGACGGCCGTGTGGCCCAGGAGGGCACGTGGGCGGAACTCACCGCCGTGCCCGGTCCGTTCACCCGGGTGCTGGACCGGGAGCAGCGGGGTTGAGCCGCTTGGGCTTCCGGGGTTCGTCCGGGTGGGCGTGGTTGTTGCTGTGCCGTCGCTCGGTGGTTCTGCGCGGTTCCCCGCGGGTCGCCTTCGCTCGGGCTTGCGAGGTCTGTCCGGCTGGGCGCACTTGGTCTTGTGCTGTCGCTCGTGGGTTGTGCGCAGTTCCCCGCGCCCCTTCGGGGCGCCCCTGCGGGTTCCCCGTCGGCCCCGGGGGCACGGCCGGACGGTCAGCGCGAGCCGCTCCACGCGGCGGGGACGAACGTCCACAGCACCTCGGCGGGACCCTCGCCCGCGTTGCGCCAGTTGTGGGGCTCGCGGCCGGAGAAGGTGAGGGTGTCGCCCGCGGCCAGCCGTTCCGCGCGGCCCGTGAAGAGCACCTCGACCTCGCCGCTGATGACGTGCAGGACCTCGGCGTCGCAGTTGATCGTGTAGAGCTGGTCGCCGCCGTGCGCGCCCGGCTCCAGCCGGGACCGCAGCACCTGCACCTTGGACTGCGCGCGGGGGGTGACCATCCGGTCCAGGACCCCGTGCCCGCCCATGTTGATGTGCGGCGCGTCGGCCAGCCGGACGACCTCGGTGTCGGCGTCCTCGAAGAGCGAGCCGACGGGCAGTGACAGGACCTGGCACAGGGTGACCAGGGTGTTGACGCTCGGGGAGGTCTCGTCGCGTTCGACGCGGCTGAGGAAACCCCTGGTCAGCTGGGCCGCGGCGGCCACCTGCTCGATGGTCAGCCCCTGGTCCTTGCGGCAGGCGCGCAGCCGCGCGCCGACGCGGACCGGATCGGCCGACGGCGTCGGGTGCAGCGCTTTCATGGCAGTCCTCGGATAGCTCGATCGGCCCACTGACGACGCTTGACAGGGTGATGACCCGGAGCCAGACTACCCGGAATGCAAGTTGCCTAATAAGCATTCTTTGTTGTGTATAGGTAACTTCTCGTGCACCAGATCCGAGGTTCCGATGAACGCCGTCGAACCCCCGCTCGGCCCCCCGGACACCGGCGACGTCCCCCCTCGCGCCGGAGTCCCCGCCTCATCGCGCCCCACGCGCCCGCAGGTCGCCCCGCGCGTCCTCGTGGTCGCGGTGGCCCCACCGGCGTACGAAGGTCTCCGCACATCTCTCCCCCGACACGGCTCCCGCGGGACGACCGGCCGGTACCGCCACCACCACGGATAGGACGACGACGATGTCTACCCCAGAGACCGCGACCAGTCGCGAAGGAGCGATCGAGCAGCACTCGATCGACTACGTCCCCAGCTCCGAGCGGCACGGCAAGGTGTGGCACCAGGGGCCGTTCTGGTTCACCGGCAACTTCGTGCTCCCCACGATGGTCGCCGGATTCGTCGGCGCCTCCATGGGACTCAGCGTCTGGTACAGCGTGCTGGCCATCGTGCTCGGCGTCGGCGTCGGCACCTTCTTCATGGCCTTCCACGCCAACCAGGGGCCCCGGATGGGTCTGCCGCAGATGATCCAGTCGCGCGCGCAGTTCGGCAGCCGCGGCTCCACCGTGCCGTTCGCCGCGACGGTCTTCGTCTACGTCGGCTTCCTCGTCTTCGACACCGTCCTCGCCGAACAGGGCCTCGGGCTGATCTTCCCGGACGGCAAGCTCTTCTGGTACCCGGTGCTGATCGCGGTCTCCATCGTCATCGCCGTCGTCGGCCATGACCTGCTGCACTTCGTGCAGCGCTGGCTGACGTATCTGCTGATCGTGGTGTTCGCCGTCCTCACCGTGGTCGCCATCGTGCACTTCTCCGGCAACCCGATCCCCGCGGGCGCCCCCGCCGCCACCGCGGGCTGGGACTCCACGGCGTTCCTCGTGCAGTTCTCCCTCGCCGCCGGATACAACATCAGCTACTCGGTGTACGTCTCCGACTACACCCGCTACCTCCCGCGCAACGCCCCCGCCCGCAAGCTGATCACCGCCGTCTACACGGGCGCCGCGTTCTCCGCCGTGTGGCTGATGTCGCTGGGCGCGATCCTCGCCAGCTACCTGCCCGACCCGGACCCGATCCTGGCCCTGCGCGAGGTCGGCGACCTGCTGTTCCCCGGCTTCGGACTGATCGTCGTCCTCGCCTCGGTGCTCGCCCTGATCTCCATCATGGGCGTCAACGCGTACGGCGCCATGCTCACCGGCGCCAGTGCCCTCGACGGCTTCCGCAAGGTCCGTCCGACCGTCCGGCTCCGGGTCGTCGGGCTGATCGTGGTGGGTGTGATCTCGCTCGTCGTCGCGCTGCTCATCCCCGACGACTACATCGGCAGCTTCAACAACTTCGTGCTGATGATGCTGTACTTCCTGGTGCCGTGGACCGCGGTCAACCTCGTCGACTTCTACTTCGTGCGCCGCGGCCAGTACGCCATCGCCGAGATCCTCAAGCCGGACGGCATGTACGGCCGCTGGGCCTGGCGCGGGGTCACCGCCTACCTGGTCGGCTTCGTCGCGATGATCCCGTTCTTCTCCACCACCTTCTACGTCGGACCGGTCGCGGACGCCCTCGGCGGCGCCGACTTCTCGTTCGTCGTCGGCCTGACCGTGTCCGGGCTGCTCTACCTGTACCTCTCCCGTAACCTCGACCGCGGCGCCGAGGCCGAGGCCCGCGCCGCGAGCGAGGCCGAACTGGAAGGAACCCCGCGATGACCCCGACGGCACCCGTCGGCACCCCCTCCGGGCCCCGGCCCGTCACGGTCGCCTGCTGCCAGCTCGCCCTCCAGGTCGGCCGCGTCGAGGAGAACCGCGCGCGTATCCGCGCCGCCGTCGAGGACGCCGCCGCCCAGGGCGCCGGCATCGTCGTCCTGCCGGAGCTGGCGAACTGCGGCTACGTCTTCGAGGACGCCGCCGAGCTCCACGCCCTCGCCGAACCTCTCGACGGCCCCACCGTCCGGGAGTGGACCGAGCTCGCCGCCCGGCTCCGGCTCGTGATCGCCGGCGGCTTCGCCGAACGCGGCGACGACGGCCGCACCTACAACTCGGCCGTCCTCGTCGACGAGACCGGGCCGCGCGCCGCGTACCGCAAGGCCCATCTGTGGAACGGTGAGAAGACCTGGGGCTTCACCCCCGGCTCACAGCGCCCCCCGGTGGTCGACACCCGGCACGGCCGGATCGGGCTCATGGTCTGCTACGACCTCGAATTCCCCGAATGGGTACGGCTCGCCGCCCTCGACGGCGCCGATCTGCTGTGCGGCCCGGTCAACTGGCCGCTGTACCCGCGCCCCGAGGGCGAACGCCCCGGCGAGATCGTCCGCGTCCAGGCCGACGCCGCCGTCAACCGTATGTTCGTCGCGGTCGCCGACCGTGTCGGCACCGAACGCGGCCAGGACTGGCTCGGCGGCAGCACCGTCGTCGACGCCGACGGCTACCCGGTGACCGCGTCGCGGCTGGGCGAGGAGGCGATCCTGACCGCGACGGTCGACCTCGCCCAGGCCCGCGACAAGTCCATCAGCGAACACAACGACGTCCACCAGGACCGCCGTCCCACGCTGTACGCCCACCCCGGATCGGACCCGTCATGACCCGGACGACCGTCACCATCGTCCAGCAGCCCCCCGCCCTCCTCGATCTCGCGGAGTCCCTGCGCCGCGCCGTCGTCCACATCGGGGACGCCGCGCGCTCCGGGGCGTCCCTGGTGGTCTTCCCGGAGACCTGGCTCACCTGCTACCCGGCCTGGGTGTTCGGCCTCGCCGGATGGCGGGACGCCGAGGCCCGCCACTGGCACGCGCGGCTGCTGGAACAGAGCCCGGTCCTCGACCACGAGGGCGGCGACGAGGACGACCTCGCCCCGGTCCGCGCCGCCGCGCGTGAGCACGGGGTCACCGTGGTCCTCGGGCTGAACGAGCGCCCCACCCGCACCAGCGGCTCGCTCTACAACTCGCTGCTCGTCCTCGGCCCCGACGGCCGGACCCTGAACCTGCACCGCAAGGTGTCGCCCACCCACACCGAACGCATCGTCTGGGGTGCGGGCGACGGCGCCGGACTGCGGGTCGTCGACACCCCCGCCGGGCGGCTCGGCGGGCTCATCTGCTGGGAGCACTTCAACCCGCTCGCCCGGCACGCGCTGCACGCGCAGGACGAGGAGCTTCATGTCGCGCTCTGGCCCGACATGCCTGAGAGCCACACCATCGCGGCCCGGTCCTACGCGCTGGAGGGCCGCTGCCATGTCGTGTCCGCCGGACAGTTCCTCACCACCGACGACCTCCCGGCGGATCTGCGTGACGCGTTCCGGGCGGGTGTCGGTCCGGACGCCCCCGAGCAGGGGGTGCTCTTCGACGGCGGCTCCAGCATCGCCGGACCGGACGGGACCTGGATCGTGCCGCCCGTCCACGGCGAGGCCCGGCTGATCACCACGACCCTCGACACCGGCAGCCGCTACGGCGAGGCCCTCGACCTGGACGTCGCCGGACACTACGCCCGCCCCGACATCTTCCGCCTCTCCGTCGACCGCCGCCGCCGCGGCACGGGCGTCGACTTCACGGAGTGACCGCCCGGCCCGGTGCCTCCCCGGCCGAAGAGCCCGGTGAACGCGCCTCATCGGCCGGGTAGCCTGGAAGGACGATCTTCCCGGCGAGGAGGCACCTGTGGTGGAGGACGCCGACCTGCCGCATCTGCGGCGTTGTGTGGAACTGGCGACCGAGGCACTGGAGGCGGGCGACGAGCCCTTCGGCTCCGTCCTCGTCGCGGGCGGCGGCGCCGTCCTCTTCGAGGATCACAACCGGGTCGCCTCCGGGGACCGAACCCGTCATCCGGAGTTCGAACTGGCCCGCTGGGCCGCGGCGCGTCTGCGTCCGGAGGACCGCGCGGCGGCCACGGTCTACACCTCCGGCGAGCACTGTCCGATGTGCGCGGCGGCCCATGGCTGGGTCGGCCTCGGCCGTATCGTCTACATCTGTTCCTCGGCGCAACTGGCGGGCTGGCTCGCCGAGTGGGGTGTGCCGCCCGCCCCTGTCAGCGCCCTGCCGATCCGGGACGTCGTGCCCGGTGCGCGGGTGGAGGGTCCGGTACCGGCCCTGGTGGACCAGGTCCGGGCCCTGCACCACCGCTTCCACGGAGCGCCCTGACGCGGCGGGCCCCGGGTGCTTCCGCCCGGCCCCACTCGTCCCGGTGCGCGCACCCACCGAGTACCCGCACCGGCTCACCTACAGGCCGGCCCGGGTCAGGGGAGCTTGGGGGCGGCGTGGACGAAGTGCTTGATCTCCTGGAACTCCTCCAGCGCGCGCTCGCCGTTGAGGCGCCCGACCCCGCTCTGCTTGAAGCCGCCCTCCTCCATCTGGTCGACGATCACGGCCCAGGTGTTGGCCCACACCGTGCCGGCCTCCAGCTCCCGCCCCACCCGCAGCGGCCGGTCCACGTCCCGGGACCACACACTCGCCGCGAGACCGAACTCCGTCGCGTTGGCACGGCTGATCGCGTCGGCCTCGTCGTCGAAGACCTCGAACGTGGCGACCGGGCCGAACACCTCCTGCTGGACGATGGGCCGCTCCACGTCCTCGACCTCCACCAGACTCGGCCGGACGAACGCCCCGGCGGCCAGCGGACCCTCGGTGATCCGGCCGCCCCGGACGAGGATCTTCGCGTACGCGGCGGCGTCCGCGACCACCTGGTCGACCCGGTCGGCGTTGGCGTGGTCCACCAGCGGACCCATCTCGCTCGCCGGATCGGTGCCCGGCCCGACCCGTACCGCCTCCAGCGCGGCGGAGAGCCGGGAGCGCAGCTCGTCGGCGATCCCGCGCTGTACCAGGATGCGGCTCCCGGTCATGCAGAACTGTCCGGTGAAGGTGGTGACGGCCTTGGCGAGGACCGGCACGGCCGCGTCGAGATCGGCGTCGTCGAAGACGATCATCGGGGTCTTGCCGCCCAGTTCCAGGGACATCCCCTTCAGTGAGGCGGACGCGTCGGCCATGATCGAGCGTCCGACGCGGGTGCTGCCGGTGTAGCTGATGACGTCCACGCCCGGGTCGGCGACGATGAGCCGCGCGCCCTGGCTGCCCGACTCGGTGAAGGCGTTGAACACGCCCCGCGGCAGCGACGGGGTCTCCGCGATGATCTCGAACAGCAGACTGTTGGTGAGCGCGGTCTGCGCGGGCAGCTTGAGGACCACCGTCGCGCCCGCGGCGAGCGCCGGGGCGAAGGAGCGCACGGAGAGGATCACCGGGGAGTTCCACGGGGCGATGACCCCGGCGACCCCGACCGGCTGGCGCAGGGTCATCGAGTAGAGACCCGGCTTGACCTCGGAGGCGCGGCCCGACTCGGTGAGCGCCAGGGCGCCGTAGTAACGGATCTTGGAGATCGTCAGATCGACCTCCAGCGCGGCCTCGGACGGGATCTTGCCGTTCTCCTGGCACAGCAGGGCGACGAGTTCGTCGCGCCGCGCGGCCATCCGGTCCGACATCTCGAACAGGGCCTTGGCCCGCAGATCCCGGTCGCGTGACCAGCCGCCGGTACGGAAGGCGCGCCGGGCGGCGTCGATCGCGGCGCGGGCCTCCTTGGGGCCGCCGTCGGCGTAGCGGCCCAGGGTCAGGCCGGTGGCCGGG
The DNA here is from genome assembly GCF_036250755.1 of Streptomyces uncialis. NCBI lineage: Bacteria > Bacillati > Actinomycetota > Actinomycetes > Kitasatosporales > Streptomycetaceae > Streptomyces > Streptomyces uncialis. Next base: position 8,248,893 of record NZ_CP109583.1, read on the forward strand.
TCGACGGACTCCCGGATGGTGTCGGAGTCGGTCCAGACGCCGTCGATGTGGTTGCGGGCGTAGGGCGTGTCCTGGGGTTCGGTGCTCATGGGGTCTTCCTCGGAGGTCGCTCGGATGCGGGGGAGAGGGGAGAGGGGTGAGAGATGAGGGGAAGGGCCGGGGTGCGGTCCGTCCCCCTTCGCCGCGCGTGCCCTCCGGACGGGTCCGGCGGACACGGTGCCCGGTGCGCCGGCCCCGGTGGGGCCGGTGGCCACGGGGTGCGTGCCGCGGGGTTCGGAGAGACGCTGGTCAGGTGAGCGCCGTACCGCGCCGACGGGCGGTCGGCAGCCGTGGAGGCGGCCGTTCCAGGAATCGTCGGCCGGGCTCACCCGGGTGTGCAGTCGGGTGTTCACTCGGCAATATAGTTCGTTCTGCAACGAAGCGTAACAGCTGAAGCGCCGGGTGGGGGGCGGATATTCCGGGTGTTCGCGGATCGGAATCCCCGGTCCGGGGAGTCGCTTGACCCTGGCTCTGCGGCGTGTCTATTATTCGTTGCGCAACGAACTAAATGGAGGTCGGACGGGACAGGGCGGGACGCCCTTCCCGCCCTCGCCGGAGCAGATCCGGCCCTCCGTACCACGCCGCCCAAGGCGGCTGAGGGATCACCGCCCCCGCCCGGAGCCGACCGCCCGCCCGGGGAGCGCATCCGGTTGGGAGAATCGATCATGGCGGTAGCAGCGGGCTCCCCCGCACCGCACGCACCGGGCACGTCCGGTGCCTCCATCACGCCCGTACGGGCGGCGGTGACCGAGGGCAAGGGAGCGCCGTTCGTCTTCGAGAACCTCGAACTCGACACGGCCCTGCGGCCCGACGAGGTCCTGGTCAAGGTCGTCGCGACGGGCGTCTGCCAGACGGACATCCATGTCCGGGACCAGGCGCTGCCCGTCCCGCTGCCCGCGGTGCTCGGCCATGAGGGCGCGGGCGTCGTGGAGCGGGTCGGGGACGGTGTCACCTCGGTGGCACCCGGTGACCGGGTCGTCATGTCCTACCAGGCGTGCGGCCACTGCCGCCCCTGCCGCAGCGGCAACCCCGCGTACTGCGCCGTCTCGTTCCCCGCGAACTTCGGCGGGGCGCGGCTGGACGGCAGCAACGCGCTGCGCCGTACCCCGGAAGCCGGGGGCGGGGAGATCCACGGCCACTTCTTCGGCCAGTCCTCCTTCGCCACCCACGCCCTCGCCACCGAGCGCAATGTCGTCAAGGTCGACGACGGCATCCCGCTGGAACTGCTCGCCCCCCTCGGCTGCGGACTCCAGACCGGCGCGGGCGCGGTCCTGAACTCCCTCAGGATTCCCGCGGGCGCGTCCGTGGTCGTCATCGGCACCGGCACCGTGGGACTCGCCGCCGTCATGGCCGCCAAGGCCACCGGCGCCGCCCCGGTCATCGCCGTGGACATCGTCCCCGAGCGGCTCGCCCTCGCGGCCGAGCTGGGCGCGACCCACACGGTGAACGCCAAGGACGAGGACACGGCCGCCCGGATCGCCGAGATCACCGGCGGCGGCGCGGACTACGTCCTGGAGATCACCGCTCGCCCCGAGATGCTCACCCTCGCCGTCGACGCCCTCGCGCCGCTCGGCACCGCCGCGCTGATCGGCGGAGCACCCGCCGGGGCACGCGCCGAGGTGGACATGAACGCCCTCCTCGGCGGACGCACGGTCCGCGGTATCGCGCAGGGCGACTCCGTTCCGCAGCTCTTCATCCCCCAGCTGATCGAGCTGTACAAGGCCGGCCGCTTCCCCTTCGACCGGCTGATCACCCCCTACGGCTTCGACGAGATCAACGAAGCCGTCGAAGACACGCGGACCGGAGCTGTCATCAAGCCCGTGCTGCGCATCGGCGACCCGGACGTGTCCTGACCGGACACCCCGGCGGCACCCCCGTGCCGTCGCCGCCGACCCGGAGCCCTCGCGCGACCCGCGCCCAGCTCCTCCGTACGACCCTCCAGAGGACATCACCATGACCGACTTCCAGAAGCCCGGCACACCCACCGACCGCCACCAGCTCGGCGCCGCGGGCATGCCGCTGAACACCCTCGCCGACTACCGGCCCATCCCCGCCGACGGCTACGGTTCCCTCTTCCTCCCCGACCGGATCGCCAAGGGCTACCACCTGGAAGAGATCCAGGACGGCGCCTACTACGTCACCTCCGGCGCCTACGACACGATGTTCGTGCGCACCGGCAACGGTGTCGTCGTGGTCGACGCCCCGCCGCTGCTCGGCGAGAACCTCAAGCGCGCCATCGCCGAGGTCACCGACGAGCCCGTCACCCATCTCATCTACAGCCACTGGCACTCCGACCACATCGGCGCGGCCGGGATCTTCGCGGCCGACAAGCCCAAGGTCATCGCGCACGACTACACCCGCGAGATGATCCAGCGCTGGCCCGACCTCGGCGGCGAGCGCGGACTGCCCGTGCCCACCGACACGATCACCGAGAGCGACACCCTCGACGTCAACGGCGTCCGGTTCAACCTCGACTACCACGGTGTGAACCACACCCCGGGCAACATCTTCATCTACGCCCCGCAGCAGAAGGCCCTCGCGGCGATCGACATTATCAGCCCCGGATGGTCGGCCTTCAAGCACTGCGACGCCTCCGAGAACATCCGCGGCTGGGCCGAGGCCCACGACTGGATCCTCGGTTACGACTTCAAGGCCGTCGTCTCCGGCCACGTCAACCGCTACGGCACCCCCGAGGACGCCAAGGCGTCCCGCGACTACACCAACGACATCGTCGAGTTCTCCAAGGAGGCCCTGTCGCACGGCCAGGAGTTCGAGTACATCGAGAAGATCGGATTCTCCAACGCCTGGGTCCTGTGGGAGAACTACTTCAACGAGATGACCAACTACGTCACCAAGAAGACCCTGGAGAAGGTCACCGACAACGGCCAGACCTGGGCCCAGCGTCTCGCCGGTGCCGACGTCATGACCAAGTACCACGCGTACTCCGTGCTGGAGGCCCTGCGCCTTGAGTACGGCATGGTCTCCGGCTTCGAGAAGCTGATCCTCCCCAAGGCGGGCGCCTGACCTGACGAGGAGGGACACCCGGGGAGGCGGCCCGGCGGAGGAGACCCTCCGCCGGGCCGCCCGCGTCCCGGACCCCCGATACCATGGGCCAGGAACCACATCAGCGGAGGGGCGATGAGCCTGAACACCGAGAACGCCACGAGCGAGGACGGCCCGGCCGGACCACGGCGGGGCGCACCCTCGCGCGCCCTGAACCACACGGAGCGGGCGGTGTGGCTCGGCTTCCTCTCCACCCATCTCAAGCTGCTGCGCACCCTCGACGCGGAACTCGTCGCCGCCGAACGCATCCCGATGTCCTCCTTCGAGGTGCTGCTGACCCTCGCGGAGTCGGCCGGGGGCCGGGTGCGGATGAAGGACATCGCCGCGTCCCTGCTGATCAGCCGCAGCGGACTCACCCGTATCGTCGACGACCTCGAACGCCAGGGCCTGGTGGTGCGGGAGAAGTGCCCCACCGACGCCCGGGGCTTCGACGCGGTCCTCACCGAGGCGGGCAAGAAGGCGTACCGGCGTGCCCGGAAGGTCCATCTGACCAATCTGCGCGGTGAGTTCCTCGACAAGCTCAGCGACGAGCAGCTTGCCGGGCTCGCCGACATCTGGCGCACGCTCGGCTTCGACGACCGTTCGGACGCCTGCTGACCCCGGCCGGGCCGGACGGCTCCCGCCTCCGCCCTCGGTGCGGACTCCCGCCTCCGCCTCGGCGCGTATGAAGCCCCCCTCGGCGCGTGGGAAGGCCCCCGGTCCCAGGACCGGGGGCCTTCCCACGCGCCGAGGCGTCGTCAGCCCGTCCGTGCCGCCGCCCCGCGGGCGCGGGAGCGTTCCACCAGCAGCAGACCGCCGACACCCGCCGCCGCCCAGAGCGCCAGGACGACGACCCCGGTGGCCACCCCGTCGCCGTCGAAGTAGGCCAGCCCGTTCACCGCGCGGACGCCCACCCCGACCGGCAGGAGCCGGGAGAAGGGCTCCAGCCAGCCGGGAAGGAACTCGGCGGGCAGACTGCCGCCGCTGGTCGCGTTGCCGATCGTCATGAACAGCACCGCCGCGGCGCTCGACCCGAGCACCCCCAGCGCCCGGACCAGCAGCATCGTGGACGCCCCCACGGCCAGCGCCACCAGGCCCACGAGCGCGGCCACCCCGGCGAACGGCGCGGGCAGCGCCCCGAACGCCCCGACGACGGACGCCACCGCCAGCCCGCCGGCGCCGCCGAACGCCGCGAGTCCCACCAGCCGCCGCCCCGGGGAGAGCCCGGGTGCGAGCTGCCACGACATGATCCCGAACAGATAGCCCGCCAGCACCAGACCGAAGGTCGTGTAGAAGACGGCCAGCCCCCGGGTGTCCTGCGCGGACGCGGGGACGACGTCGGTCGTCGTCAGGGTGAGGCCGCCGGCGCGGGCCACATCCCCGAACTCGTCCGTCACCAGGGTGATCACCGCCGGACCGTGGGCCCCTGCGAACAGCAGCTGGGCGCTCCGTTCCCCGGGGACGTACGCGGCGAACACCTCACCCGTCTCCACGGCCGCGCGGGCCGACCCGGTGTCTGGCGCTGCGCGCACCTCGAAGGTGCCCGACGGCGATCCGGCGAGCTCCTCCCGTACCGTCGCCGTCTGCGCGGCGCCGCCGACGACGGCCACCGGCAGATCCCGGGCCACCGGGGCGTGGAACGCGGAGAGGTACACCCCGATGAAGATCGCGCCGATCGCCACGGCCACGGCCACCGGCAGCAGGACCGGCCGGGCCAACGACGTCCAGCGGGGTCCGGGCGGGTCCGGCGGGGTGTCCGCGGGCGGGGCCATGGGCATCGGTCGGGTGGGCTGCTCGTCGGTCCGCAGGGGGCCTGGCGGGGTCTGGGGCATGATCACTGTTCCTCACTGATGACGGCAGGAGGCGGAGTGGCCGCGGGGGAGGCCCGAGCGGGCGGCACCGGCCGTCGAGGGCGTCCAGGGCCGCTTCCCGGCATGGACAAACCCCTCATATATTTCGTTGCTCAACGAACTATATGAGGGGTGGGGGGAGAGGGTCAAACGTGTACCGGGCCCACCGGGGCGGCGTTCCCGGCCCGGACGGCCGCCAGCGCTCCGGCGACGGGCACCACATCGTTCACGGCCATCTCGATCCGCTCGTACACCTCCGGATTGAGGATCGTCGTCCCGTCGAAGTCGCCCGAGTTGAGATAGATCCCGGCCGGGGCGGTCCATGCCTGGAGGAAGCCGAACAGCGGGCGCATCGCGTGCTCGATCACCAGCGCGTGCCGGTCGCTGCCGCCGGTGGCCGCCAGCAGCACGGGCTTCGCGGCCAGTCCGTACTGGTCGACCAGGTCGAAGAAGTGCTTGAACAGTCCCGTGTACGAGCCCCGGAAGACGGGGGTGGCCGCGATCACGAGATCGGCCTCCTCCACCGCCCGCAGCGCGTCGGCGACCTCGTCGTCCACCTGGTCCCGGTCCGTCGCCCCGGTGAACGCCGGCCCCAAGGTGTGCAGTTCGATCAGCCGGGTGTCCACGGCGGTCCGCGCGGCCAGGGTCGCGAGGATCAGCTCCACCAGCGCCGTCGTCCTCGACGGGGCGCTGAGCGTGCCCACCACCGCCACGACCCGCAGCGGGGCGGCGGTCATGCCGTCACCCGCGCCGCGGACGCCTCCAGCGAGGCGATCTCCTTGCGGACCACCGGCGCGACCTCCGCGCCGAGCAGTTCGATCGACTTGAGCGCCTCACGCTGCGGCACATTGCCGAAGCCGAGCTGGATCATCATGCGGTCGTGGCCGAACACCTCGTACTGGGCCATGATCTTGTCGGTCACTTCCTGGACACTGCCCAGGAAGAACGCGCCCGCCGGGGTCGCCTGCGCCTCATAGGCCATCTTCGGCATCGGGACGCCCTGGCCGCGCTGATGGTGGTTGGCCATCCACCCGGCCTGGAAGTACGGATGCGACACCTTGACGGCCTCCTGATGCGTGGCGGCGACGAAGCCGGGCGAGTTCACGGAGACCTTGAGCTTCTCCGGGGCGTGCCCCGCCTCGGCCCCGGCCTTGCGGTACAGGTCGACGAAGGGCGCGAACTGGCGGTAGCTGCCCCCGATGATCGCCAGTGACAGCGGCAGTCCGAGGCGCCCGGCGCGCACCACCGAGGCGGGCGTGCCGCCGACCGCCACCCAGACGGGCAGCTCACGGTCGGGGCGCGGGGTGATGTCGGCGTTCATCAGCGGGGGCCGCAGCGAGCCCCGCCAGGTCACCGGGTTCTCCTCCCGCAGCTTCAGCAGCAGGTCCAGCTTCTCGGCGAACAGCTCCGAGTACTCGTTCAGGTCGTAGCCGAAGACGGGGAAGGACTCGATGTACGAGCCGCGCCCCGCGATGATCTCCGCCCGGCCGCCGGACAGCAGGTCGAGCGTCGCGAACTGCTGGAAGACCCGTACCGGGTCGTCGGAGCTGAGGACGGTGACCGCGCTGGACAGCTTGATCGTGCGGGTGTTCTCCGCCATCGCCGCCAGCAGGACGGCGGGGGAGGACACCGCGAAGTCCGTACGGTGGTGCTCGCCGACGGCGAAGATGTCCAGCCCCGCCTCGTCGGCCGTCCGCGCCTGCTCCACGAGTTCCCGCAGTCGCGTACCCGGGGCGGGCGGCTGGTGGGTGGTGGGGTCGGGCGTCAGCTCGCCGAAGTGGTAGATGCCCAGTTCAAAAGCCATGGTTCGGATCTCTCCGCGCGTCGATTTATTAGTTGCGCAACGAACAACATGGTGAGTCCCTGATCGTATTCCCGCAGGCCCCGGGCCCGGCGGAGCCATGTCCCCCGACCAGGAACGACTCGAAAATCCCGCCCCCACCCGGCACAGGCACATCCCCCGCCGCGCGCCGGACAGCGCCCCCGACCGGATTCCCGCCGTCGGCGGTCTTGTGCTCCGGGTGGTTGAGCCGTACACAGACCGTGTCCGAGATGACGTCCCCAGCGCATCAGCGCGCACAGGAGGTTCCATGCCGCCCCCGTCCCGCCGTCTCCGACGCGGACTTCTCGCGCTCGTCCTCGTCCCGACGGTCGCCGCGGTCCCCCTGACCCTCCCGCCCCCGCCCGCCGCCGCCGCGGACGCCGACGCCCCCTATCTCGTCGGCCGGGGCATCTCCGATGTGACCGGGGAGGCCGCGGAGACCGGGATGATGGGCTACTCCAGCTTCGACCAGAAGACCTCCGGCATCCACCAGCGGCTGCGCTCCCGGGCCTTCGTCGTCGCGGACCGCGCGAGCGGACGGCGTGTGGTGTACGTCAACGCCGACCTCGCGATGATCTTCCAGTCCGTCCGCCAGGGCGTCCTCGACCGGCTGGGCGAGCGGTACGGCGATCTCTACCGCGGCGAGAACGTCCTGCTCTCCGCCAACCACACCCACTCCGGACCGGGCGGCTACTCCCACCACCTCGCCTACAACCTGTCCGTGCTGGGCTTCCAGAAGGGCACCTACCAGGCGGTGGTCGACGGGATCGTCGAGTCCGTCGTGGCGGCCCACGAGGACCTGCGGCCCGGCACCCTCGCCGTGGGCACCGGCACCCTCACCGACGCGAGCGTCAACCGCTCCCGGTCCGCCTTCGACCGCAACCCCGCCGCCGACAAGGCCGCCTTCCCCGACGCCATCGACCCCGCGATGACCGTGCTCCGGCTGCGCCAGGGCGACAAGGACGCGGGCGCGATCAGCTGGTTCGCCACCCACAACACTTCGGTCACCAACAAGAACACCCTGATCAGCCCGGACAACAAGGGCTACGCCGCCTACACCTGGGAACACGACCACGAAGGGGTGCGCTATCTCGACGACACCCCGGGGTTCGTCGCCGCGTTCGCCAACACCAACGCCGGTGACATGTCACCCAATCTGAATCTGCGGCCCGGCTCCGGCCCCACGGAGGACGAGTTCGAGAACACCCGGATCATCGGTGAGCGGCAGTTCACCAAGGCCCGCGAGGTCTTCGAGGACGCGGCCCCCGCCCCCGGCGGTGTCGACGCCCGGCTCACCCACGTGGACATGGAGAACGTGGCCGTCTCCGGCGCGTACACCACCGACGGCCGCCCCCAGCGCACCTGTCCGGCCGTCGTCGGCGCCTCCACCCTCGCGGGCAGTGTCGAGGACGGACCCGCGCTCCCCGGTTTCACCGAGGGCATGCGCAGCCCCGTCGCGTCGCTGGCCGAATCGCTCAGGACCGAGGTGCCGGCCTGGCTGAAGAGCTGCCAGTACCCCAAGGCGAGCCTCGTCCCCACCGGTCTGATGAGCGGTCTGTACCCCGTGACCCCGCGTATCCTGCCGCTCCAGATCGTCCGTCTCGGACCGCTGCATCTGGTCGCCGCACCGGGGGAGTTCACCATCACCGCGGGATTGCGGGTCCGCCGCACGGTCGCCCGGGAACTCGGGGTGCCCCTCGAACGCGTCCTCCTCCAGGGCTACGCCAACTCCTACAGCCAGTACGCGACGACACCCGAGGAGTACGACGCGCAGAACTACGAGGGCGGCTCCACCCTCTACGGCCGCAACACCCTGCCCGCGTACCAGCAGGAGTTCGCCAAGGTCGCGGCCTCCCTGCGGGACGGCACCCCGATCCCCGGGGGCGCCACCCCGCCCGACGAGTCGGGCCGCCAGATCAACCTCCAGACCGGTGTGGTCCTCGACAGCCCGCCCGCCGGCCGTTCCTACGGTGAGGTGCTGACCCCGCCGGCCGCGTCGTATCCGCGCGGGGCCACCGCGACGGCCGCGTTCGTCACCGGCCATCCCAAGAACAACCTGCGGCGCGGCGGCACCTTCCTGGAGGTGCAGCGGCTCGTCGACGGCCGCTGGGAACGTGTACTGGACGACGGCGACTGGGCGACCACCTACCGCTGGACCCGGCTCAACGCCGTGCTCGGCACCTCCAAGGCGACCCTGACCTGGCGGATCGGCCCCGGCACCCCGGCGGGCACCTACCGCTTCGTCCACCACGGCGACGCGAAGAACTTCTGGGGCCGGATCACCCCCTTCACCGGCACATCCGGCACCTTCACCGTCGGCTGACGCCACCGGCGGGCCGGGACCCGGCGGACGGACCTGCTGCGACGATCCAAGGACGGGACCGAAACGGCCGCCCCGCGCGAAGTGCTGCGCGGGGCGGCCGTCGGTGGACGATCCGGGTCCGGGTATCGGGTGCGGGTGCGGCGGAGGGTACCGGTCCGGCGGGGACTGTCCCGGTGCCGTGCGCTCCCGGGCGGGATCAGTCGCAGGTGACCTCGTCGCGCGGGGTGTAACGGGTGTTGAAGGGCTCCCGCTTGACCTCCTTGCCACCGTCGATGAAGATCCGCTCGACGGTCACGTCGAACCCTTCCAACGGGGTCTGCGGCTGGCAGTCCTTCTTCGCGCCGGGCAGCTTCTTCGGCTCCTGGACATTGGTACGCGGTCCCTTGCTCGCCTCGACCGCGTCGTACTTCTTGGTGCCGAGGAAGGTCACCGTCACCGAGGTGTCGGTGGCCTCCGTGGCGATGTACAGGGCCTTGCCCGAGTCGTTGGTGAACTTCAGGTCGAGGCTGCCCCACGCCACCGTGGCCTCCCGGCCCTCCGGATAGCGCTCGATGTAGAAGGAGTGCGCGCCGTACTCCACGGGCTTGACCCCCGCGAAGAAGATCGCGTTGAACATCGCCGTCGCCACGGTGGAGACACCGCCGCCACCGGCCTTGGTGTACTTGCCGTCGAGGATGATGATGCCGTCGACGAAACCGTTCTCCGTGGTGCGCTCGCCCACGGTGTCGTTGAAGCTCCAGGTCTCCCCGGGCAGCACCGTCGAACCGTTGATCAGCTCGGCGGCCCGGCCTATGTTCTTCGTGCGGTACTCGGCGCGCTCGAAGTTCGCGGTGAAGGACGACACCTTCTCCGTCATCCCCATCTCCGCGACCTTCGCCCGGGTGAGCTCGGGCTGGGAGAGGACGGTGTCCACCTTGCCGATGCGCTCCGGTCCCGAGCCGGTCAGCAGCGGCAGCACGGCCTTGCCCAGGGCCTCGGCGGTGACCTTCTGCCCCGGCTTGCCGTCCCGCGCCACCTCGACGCGCTCGCCGACGACGCGAAGTGTGGCGTCGACCGGCTCCGTCGTCACCGCGCGTACCGAAGCGGCCACGGCCGGGTCCTTGTACAGGCCCTTCTCGTCGAGACGCGGGACGAGACGCTGACTGTCGTCGGGCCGCATCGTCAGATGATCGCCGAACGTCGCCGGGTCGATCGTGACGCGCCCCTCACCGGTGGTGAGCGTGACGGGCGCCGACATCGCGGGCCGCGCGAACTCGCGCAGCGCGCGGTCCGTCTCGGCCTTGCCGATCCTCGGCTCCTTCTCCTCCACGGGCAGCTCGATCCGCCCGGGGTTCTCGGCGAAGTACGCGTCCCGCACCGGGTCGACCGATCCGTCGATGTCCAGCGTCTGGCCGGTGACCGGCCGTACCGCCTTCGCCGCGCCCTCGCTGAAGGAGACGGCGCCCTCACGGACCTTGCGGTCGTGCTTCTCCGCGAGCCCCCGCAGGGCGGCCCGGGTGGCGTCCTCGTCCATCGCGAGCACGGGGTCGACCGCGCCGCCACGGGAGGTGAACAGATCACCGATCACCGTGAAGGGGTCGTAGCTGGAGCGGACCGCGCGGGAGGCGGTCTCCTCGGTGTCGAGCCGGAGCCCGGCCGCCGCGGGGTCGAGCCGGTCCGTACGGTCCCCGACGGTCACCGTGAGCGGGGCCGTTGCCGTGGCCGCCAGCTCCCGGTCCAGTTTCTCCTTGGCCTCCGGCTGGCTCAGCCCACCGAGGTCCACCCCGCGCACCGTGGTGCCGGAGGGAGCCTCGTCGCCGGTCACCAGCAGCCCGGTCAGATAGAGGGCCCCCGCGCCGAGCACGACAGCGCCACTCGCGACGGCGGCGGGATGTATTCGGCGGCGCATGGGACTCCCAGAAGATGACCGGCACGGATCAGTCCGGACATGGCCCGGCCGGTGTGACGAACGCACTGGACGCTACCGTGCCATAAGTAAGCGAATAGTAAGAAACGGAGGTAGGGATAACCGGCCACCGGCCCACCGGCCGCTACCGTCGCCTTCCCCGCTTCGCCGCCCGGACACCGTCCCAGCGCCCCCGGCCCGGCCCCGCCCGCCCGGCCTGCGGGCCCTCACCCGGCGGCAGTTCGCACGCCGTGAGATGACGGCCGTCCGCTGCCCCGCGCCGCGCGCCGGGCCGCCGACCGCGCCGGACGTGGAAACCCCCGGCCCCGCCCTCCCCGGTGGGCGTGACAAGACCGACACGGGAGCACCCCGCTTCCGCGCCTTCCAGCGCGAACCCCGCGACGGGCGCCGTACCCGGCACCGCGCTCGCGGCCCGCGCCGACCTACTACGGTGTGTAGAAGATCAATGGCCGGATCGTGACGGTCGTACCGGGCGGCGGATCATGAACGGCGACCCCCATGATCCGGACCGGCGGCGCCTGTTGCGGGTGCGGTGAGCCGTACCGGCGGCCGGGGGAGGGAGTGCGATGATCAACGGATCTACTAAGGTGGTTCCCACATGCGTCGCGCCGGGAGGACTCCACGGCGACCACGCGTACGCGGTAGCACGTGCCACGGCGACGGGCACGGAGCTGAGGGAGGCGGACCGATGCGGACCTGGACAGCACGTCAATGGCTGGCCGCGGCGGCGGTGACGGTGGCCGCCGGTGCGGCGATCGGGATTCCGACCGGGGTCGTCGACACCCCGCTGTACGCCCGGATGACCGCCGTGCTCTGGTGGAACTACCCGGTCTGGGCGCTGTCCTCGCTGCTCGTGGGACTGCTGGTGGCGACGTACGTGGGTCAGCCGCCCGCGGTCCGGGCCAGGGGTCCGCGCGGACCGCGCGCCGTCGCCGCCGCCCTGCTGTCCGCGTTCGCGGTCGGCTGCCCGGTCTGCAACAAGCTCGTCGTCCTCGCCCTCGGCACGAGCGGGGCCCTGTCCTACTGGGCCCCCGCGCAGCCCCTGCTCGCGATCGCCTCACTGGCGCTGCTCGTCCACGCCCTGGTGCGGCGGCTGCGCACGGTGGCCGACTGCCCGGTGCCGGTCACCGCGTCGTCCACCAAGGCCGACGGCGCACCGGTCGCCTGACGGACGGCCGCGCGGACCACGGGCGCTCCCGTGACGCCTCGCGGGGGCGCACCCGAGGGGCGCCTGAGACGTACGTCTTCGTGGAGCCGTGGGCCGAGGGGCGCCCGACGGTCAGCGCGGCGTGGGGCGCCAGGCGGCTTCGGCGTCCTGGGCGGTGGGATGGGTCGGGAAGACCTGGTCCAGGCCGACGATGCGGAAGATCCGGCTGACCCGGTCGGGGACCGCGGCCAGCGCGATGGTCGCCTGCGCGGCCAGGGCGTGGTTGCGGGCGGCGAGCAGGACCGTGATGCCGGTGGAGTCGCAGAAGGTGAGGCTCCCCAGATCGACGACCAGCTGCTGGCCCGGACACAACGCCAGTCCGGGCAGGACGGCGCGTACCTCCGGCGCGGTGAGGTGGTCGAGCTCCCCGGCGACCGCGACGACCGGCCCGGCGGCCGTGCTGCGGGTACGGACGGTCAGCTGCCTGGTCACCGCTGCTCCTCACCGGGGGGCCGGGGCGCGTGGACGGCGAGGACGGCGGTGTCGTCGTCCACGCCGGTGCCGAGGGTGTCGAGCAGGCCGCGGACCGCGTCGACGGTGTCCGACGCGGTGGCGGGGGCCAGCGCGCGGGCGAAGTCGAGAAGGGCGTCGTCGCCGTAGCGTTCCCCGCCGCCGGAGGTGGCGTCGGTGCGGGCCTCGGTGAGGCCGTCGGTGTACAGCAGCAGGGTGTCGCCGGGGGCGAGGCGCACGGTGGTGGTGGCGATATGGGCCTCGGGCAGGACACCGATGAGCTGTCCGCCGGGGGTGGGCAGGAAGTCGGCGGTGCCGTCGGCCCGCAGCAGCAGGGCGGGCGGATGTCCGCCACCGGCCAGGGTGATGTGGAAACCGCCTTTCTCGGGGTCGAGCGTGAGCAGTCCGAAGACGACGGTGCAGAACCGGGGATCGGCACCGTTGTACTCGTGGTTGAGCACCGTGTTGAGGTTGCCGAGCACGGCCACCGGGTCGGGGTCGTAGACGGCGGCGGCGCGCAGGGTGTAGCGGGCCAGGGAGGTGACGGCCGCGGCGGCGGCGCCCTTGCCGCACACATCGCCCAGGAACAGGCCCCAGGTGTCCGGGGCCAGGGGGAAGAGATCGTAGAAGTCGCCGCCGACCTCGTCCGGGGAGGCGAGATGGTAGTGCGTGGAGACATCCAGGCCCGGCATGTTCTCCAGCGCCGGCGGCAGCAGCGTCTTCTGCAAGGTGGCGGCCAGCACCCGGAGGCGGTCGCGTTCCTGGTCGGCCTCCTTGCGGGCGCGCAGCAGCTCGGTCTCGTAGGCGCGCCGGTCGCGGGCGTCGAAGAGCGTGGTGCGGACGAGCAGCGGCTGCCCGTTGCTGCCCCTCTTCAGGGTGGAGGTGACCAGGACCGGCAGGCGGGTGCCGTCGGCGGCCTTCAGCTCCAGGGCGATGCCGCTGATCTCGCCCTGCATCCGCAGCAGCGGGGCGAAGTGGGTCTCGTGGTAGAGCCGGCCGCCGACGGTCAGCAGGTCGGAGAAGTGCTTGCGGCCGACCAGGTCACCGCGCCGGTAGCCGAGCCAGTCCAGCAGCGTGGTGTTGACCTTCGCGATCCGGCCGTCCAGCTGGGTCGAGAGATAGCCGCAGGGGGCGTGCTCGTAGAGGTCCTCGACGCTGTCCTCCAGCAGCGCGGAGAACTGCGCCTGCTCGTCCCCCGGGGCCTCGTCCTTTCTCGGACCGTTCTGGTCGTCGTCGGTCCTGCTCATCACGGGGTGCCTCCCGCGAACGCGGCGATCGCCGCGGCGGTCTCGTCGGGGGCGGCGAGCTGCGGGCAGTGTCCGGTGGCGTTCAGCGTGACGAGCTGGCTGCCCGGTATCCGCGCGTGCACGAACGCGCCCACCTCGGGCGGGGCGATCGCGTCACGGGAGCACTGCGCGACGAGGGTGGGCACCGTCACCCCGGCGAGGTCGGCGCGGTTGTCGGACAGGAAGGTGACCCGGGCGAAGACCCTGGCGATCTCCGGGTCGGTACGGCAGAAGCTGCTCGTCAGTTCCTCGCCCAGCTCCGGCCGCTCCGGGTTGCCCATGATGACCGGCGCCATCGCACCCGACCAGCCCAGATAGTTGGCGTCGAGCGACTCCAGCAGCTCGTCGATGTCCTCGGCGCTGAACCCGCCCCGGTAGCCGGTGTCCGGGTCGTCGATGAAGCAGGGCGACGGGGCCAGCAGGACGAGCCCGGTGAACGCCCCGGGCTCCTTCGCGGCGGCCAGCACCCCCATCATGGCGCTGACCGAGTGCCCGACGAACGTCACCGGGCCCAGTGCCAGCTCCCGGCACAGCTCCAGCAGGTCGTCGACGTATCCGTGCAGGGTCGAGTACCGCTCCCGGCTCCATGCCGAGAGGTCCGAGTTCCCCGCGCCGACATGATCGAAGAGGACGACGGTGAAGTCGCGCTCCAGCGCCGGCACGATCAGCCGCCACATGTTCTGGTCGCACCCGAACCCGTGCGCCAGCATCACCACAGGGCCGCCGGGCCGCCCCGACACCGTCACATGGTTCCTGCTCCGCACATCCATATGGCACATACTCGCAGAGACCGCCCGGGCCGCCCGCGGAGCATGCCACCGGGTGCGCGCGCCGTCGGCCCCGGCACCCCGGTCGCCGCCCCGCCGGAACCGTCAGTGGTGCGAGGTCACCGCCACCGGGCAGGGGGCGTGGTGCAGCGCCGCGTGCGCCACCGAACCGATACGGCCGCCGATGGGCGTGTACCGGGCCCTGCGCCCCACGACCAGCAGCTGTGCCCCGGTGGACGCGGCGAGCAGGACCTGACCGGCGCTGCCGATCTCCACATGCTCCACGACGCGGACGTCCGGGAACTTCTCGCGCCAGGGCGCCAGGGCCTCGCGCAGGGATTTGCGCTCCAGCGGCTCCAGCCCGCCGGCCTCGTCGGTGAGCCGCAGGAACTCGGAGCTGTAGGCGTGCAGCGGCGGCAGGCTCCAGGCCCGTACCGCGCGCAGGGCGGCGCCGCGCGCGGCGGCCGCCGCGAACGCGAACGCGAGCGCCGGTCCGCTGTCCTCGGCGCTGCCCTGCTGGCCGACGACGACCTCGCCCGCGCGCGGCGGCGGCCTGTCCCCGGGGGACCGGACGGAGACCACGGGGTGCCGTGCCTCCGCGATCACCTGCCGGCCGTAGGAGCCGAGCAGGAAGCCCAGGACGGGGCCCTGTCCCTTGGAGCCGAGCACCAGCATCTCCGCCGTCCGGGCGGCGCCGAGCAGGGCGTCCACCGGGTCCTCGGCGACCACCTCGGAGCTGATCTCCAGCTCCGGGCGCCCCTCGGCCGCCCGTGCGTCGGCCTTCGTCACGACGGCCTCGGCCGCGCGGCTCAGGGCGTCCCCGCCGCCGGTCAACGGGACGTCGCGCGGCTCCCACCAGGGGGCGTGGACGATACGCAGGGGGAGCCGCCGCAGGGCCGCCTCATGGGCCGCCCAGTCGACGGCCGCCAGACTCTCCGGTGAGCCGTCCACCCCAACAGCGATTGCGCGGGCCATTGCCATGCCTCCTTGTGACGCGACGGAGCGGCAACGCTACCGCCCCTCCCCGCAGCCTTCCGGATCATGGCCCGCCGGGGGAGGGCCGATCGTCCCGAATCCAGGAACCGGCCGGTCGGGGCCGCCCTGGCGTCCCAGGCGGCCGTGCCGGATCCCACGAGGGCGGGCGCCTTCCCGCCGCCGCCCGGTACCCACCGGCGGGCGTGCGGGGCTCACCACTAGGCTGCCGGGATGACCTCGGTGACGTACCTCTCGGAGCTGTTCTCACTGGACGGCAGGGTGGCCCTGGTGACGGGCGGCAGCTCGGGGATCGGCCGGGCGGTGGCCGGGGCGCTGGCGCGGGCGGGCGCCCGGGTGGTGATCGTGGCGCGCGGCGAGACGGAACTCGCGGCGACCGTGGCCGAGCTGACGGCCGAGGGCCGCGAGGCGGCCTGGGTGAGCGCCGATCTGAGCGCCCGCGAGGGGGTGCGCGCGGCGGCGGAAGCGGCGGCGGCCGTGTTCGGGGAGCCGGACATCCTGGTGAACAGCGCGGGCATCAACCTCCGTCCTCCGCTGGGTGAGCTGGGCGAGGACGTCTGGGACACCACCATGGCCGTGAACCTGGAGGCGCCGTTCCTGCTGGGGCAGCGCTTCGGCCCCGGGATGGCCGCGCGGGGATTCGGCCGGATCATCCACATCACCTCGCAGCAGGCGCACCGGGCGTTCGTGCAGAGCGGCGCGTACGGCGTCTCCAAGGGCGCGCTGGAGTCGCTGGCCCGCTCGCAGGCCGAGGCGTGGTCACCGCACGGTGTCACCTGCAACACCCTGGTACCGGGTTTCGTCATGACCCCGCTCAACCAGCGGCTGTCGTCCGACCCCGACCGGGTCGCGGCGCTCGCCGCCCGCACCATGGTCGGACGCAACGGCCTGGCCGAGGACTTCGCGGGCGCCGCCGTGTTCCTGGCGAGCGGGGCGTCCGCCTATGTGACGGGCCAGTCCCTCTTCGTCGACGGCGGCTTCTCGACCCACTGACCATGCGGCCCACCGACCCGGCGACGCGCGGACCGACGGCCTTCCGATCGGCTTGCCCTCCGCCCGGCGACCGCGTCCACCGGCGACCCACTGACCGACCACGTGCGGACCGGTGGCCCGCTGACCCGCTTCGCCGCGACCGTCGACGCCGCGACCGTCGACGCCCCGACCGGCCACGCACCGTCCCGCCCCGCCGCGCCCGGTCCCCTCCCGAGGACCGGGTGCGGCGCGGACACCGTCAGGCGTCGGCGTGTTCCGCCGTCCGCCGGGAGGCCGCCCGCCGGGACGCCGTCGGTACGGCGGGTATGCCGGTACGGCGGTCGCGCCGCTCCAGCGCCCCCGCCCACAGGGCCCCGGCGAGTCCGAGGAGGGCGAGCGCGGCGCCGACCCAGGCGACCGAGGGATAGCCCCAGCCCGCCGCGATCGTCGCGCCGCCCAGTGCCGGGGCCAGGGTGTTGCCGATGTTGAAGGCGGCCGTGTTGGTGGCGCCGACGAGGGTCGGGGCGCCCGGTGCGAGGGTGAAGACCCGGGCCTGGAGGGCCGGGTTGGTGACATATCCGGCCAGGCCGAGGACGAAGACCAGCACCAGGGTGACGACGGTGTGCCGGGCCGTGAGCGCGAGCGCGGCGGAGGCCACGGTCAGCACCGCGAGTCCGGCGACGAGCGTCGGCACGGACCGCTCCTCGGGCTGCCGTCCGCCGATCGTCATACCGACCAGCCCGCCGACCCCGAACAGCGCCAGCACCACGGGCACCCACCCCTCGGACATCCCGCTCACGCCGGTCAGCAGCGCGGCGAGATAGCTGAAGGTGACGATGACCGCGCCGAAGGCGAAGGCCGTGACGGCGTACGAGAGCCACAGCTGGGGCCGCCGCATGGCCCGCAGCTCCGCGCGGACCGTCCGGGGCTCCTCGCGCGCGCCCTTGCCGCCGGGCACGGCGAACACCGTGCAGACGAGGCTGACGAGGGTCAGGACGGCGACGCCCCAGAAGGCCGCGCGCCATCCGGCGAACTGGCTGAGCACCGTACCCGCCGGGACGCCCACGATGGTGGCCAGGGTCAGTCCGCCCGCCACCACCGCGACGGCCCTGGCCTTCGCGTCCGCCGGTACGAGCGCCACGGCCGTCGCCACCGCCACCCCCCAGAACCCGGCGTAGGCGAGGGCGCTGACGATCCGGGTGGCGAACAGCGGCCCGTAGCCGGGCGCCAGCGCGCCGACGACGTGCGCGGCGATGAACACGCCCTGGAGGGCGACGAGCGCGGTGCGGCGCGGCCAGCGCAGTGTGGCGACGGCGAGCAGGGGCGCGCCGACGACCATCCCGATCGCGAAGGCGGAGATGAGCAACCCGGCGTCGGGGATCGAGACACCCAGATCGTCGGCCATCCCCGGGAGCAGCCCGGAGAGCATGAACTCCGAGGTTCCCTGGGTGAAGATCCCCAGTCCGAGGACGTAGACGGCTAAGGGCATGAGTGTTCCTCCGGTGTACGGGCGGTGCCGCGGTGGACAGGTCAACGCCGATACGGCACAGCGGCGTTCGACGTCGCGGTGTGCCCGGCCCGAAGGACGCTAGCATGTTTTGAAGCAACCGCTTCAGAACTGGCGGAAGGCCGCCGGAGGCCAAGGCGCGCATGGCGCGGGGCCGTTGAGAGGCGATAACCGGGGGTTTGGTGCGGTCGCTTCAGAACCCCTACGATCGCGTCATGGCACGGCCACGGAAGTTCGACGAGGCCCGGGCGGTCGGCTCCGCGATGGACGCCTTCTGGCGGCAGGGCTAC
This sequence comes from Streptomyces uncialis, assembly GCF_036250755.1. Lineage (NCBI taxonomy): Bacteria > Bacillati > Actinomycetota > Actinomycetes > Kitasatosporales > Streptomycetaceae > Streptomyces > Streptomyces uncialis. Next base: position 8,267,347 of record NZ_CP109583.1, read on the forward strand.
CACGCGACGTCCACCAGGGACCTGACCGACCGCACCGGCGTCGGACCGTCCAGTCTGTACAACACCTTCGGCGACAAGCGGCAGCTCTATCTGCGGACCCTGCGCGAGTACTTCGCCGTCCACACCGCCGAACAGACCCGCGGGCTGCGCGCACCGGGACCGGCCAAGGAACGGCTGCGCCACCTCATGGTCCACGCGGTCGACCTGGACCTGTCCGGGACCGGACCCGCGGGCTGCTTCGCGGTCAACGCGCTGATCGAGATGGGGAGCGAGGACCCGGACGTCGCCGAGGAACTCCAGCGCCACTTCGGCGCCGTGGAGGACGCGTTGACCGACACCGTGGCGGAAGGGCAGCGCGACGGCGGGATCACCGCACCGGGCGACGCGCGCACCCTCGCCCGCCAGGTCCTCAGCACGTACTACGGGCTGCGGGTCCTCGCCCGGGTCCAGAAGGACCGGCAGGCGCTGCTCGCCGTCGCGGACAGCGCCCTCGCCGCACTCTGATCCCGGGGCGACACGGGCGTGCGGGCCTGGGACGGCTACTGAGCCGCCGTGGCCGCCAGCGGAGCCCGCTCATGGGCGGACGGAGCGACGGCCTCCGCCGCGCCCACGGGCTGTGCGCGAGCGCTGACGAGCAGGTTCACCGGCTCCTGCGCACCCGACGGCAGACCGTCCAGCGGTTCCCACACCACATCGGTGAACCCGGAGGCCCGCAGGGTCTTCTCGATGGTCTCGCAACTCCAGTACCGCGCGGGCAGCGTCGTCGGGGGAGTCGTGGGGATCGTCAGGGGTGAGGGGTCACCGTCACGGGCGTTGTCGGGACGGTGCACCACGAGACCGTTCATCTGGGCGCTGTCCGCCGGGAGCCGGGGATTGCCCACATAGGCGAGGAAGCGGCCCCCGGGCGCCAGATTGGCCCAGGTCTGCCTCATCATCCGGGCCAGCGTCGCCCGGCTGTCCGCGTAGTGCAGGACCGCGACCGCCACCACGGCGTCGAAGGTGCCGAGGACGGGCATGTCGGCCGCGTCCACGACCTCGTACCGCACCCCGACCGGCTCCCGCTCCTCCAGCGCCCGCGCCACCTCGATCATGCCGGGCGACACATCCACACCCAGCACCTCGGCCGCGCCCCGGCGCCGCAGCAGCCGGGCGTACGCCCCGGAACCGCACCCGAGGTCCAGTACGGAGGCCCCCTCGACCGGGCCGAGGGCACGCAGGAGCGACGGGATCTCGATGAGGCTGCGGTAGGTGCTGAACACCCGCTCCACATCGGTGTAGTCCGCCGCGATCTCGTCGTACTGCTCCGTGAGGGTCAACTGCTCTCTCCTTGTACGTGAACGGGTCTGCTGGGGCGGGGAATCCGGCGCGGCGACCGGTTCCGGGCTGACGACGAGGAATCCCTGCCGGGGGCTGCGCCCGGGGCTCCCGGGTTCCTGGTACAGCGCGGTGACCACCGGCATCAGCTTGTGATAGCAGGTGACCGAGGAGGGGACGCCCAGAATGGCGGGGGTGTCGAGCAGGAAGGGGATCTCCGAGCGTACGTACGCGAGTCCCGCCTGTATCTGCACGGAATCGGCGGAGTGCTCCGTGACGGGGCCGGAATGGTGTTCGAGGAGTTCGCGTACCTGTTCCTCGGCGGCCCGCCGCACCGGCCCGCTGTCGTCGAAATCCCGGTCCAGCCGGCGCAGCACCGCCTGATACGCGGGAAGTTGCGCGCATTCCGACATCGACCGCACCCGGAGCCGCCCGTGCGCGGTGCCCGAGGTCTTCTCCAGGGCACGCCGGATTCTTCGCCGGACATCCTTGAGCATGCTTCTGGTGCGACTGCCGGCCTGGGCCGGGGTGAGTCCCGTCGCGATGAGCATGGCGTCGATATGGGTGTCGATGTACAGGACGTCGACCAGGGTGAAGTGTTCTTCCGCCCAGGCCAGCAGCGAACCCAGCCGTTCCTGATGGAAATAGCTGTTCCCGGCACTCACGCCGATCAGCGCGTGGTCACCGCGCTCATAGATCCGCCGACAGGTCGGGGTGACGGGTTCCACCTCGAACTTCGTCATGTCTCTGCTTCCCTCGGCCGTTCGGATTCCCCGCCGTCAGGTGGTGGCGGGGGAAGCCGGACCCCGCCGGATGAGATCGGAGTCCCGCAGCAGCAGCGTCAGCTTCCCGCACACCTCGTCGAGGAACGCGGTGAGATCCCTGGGAGCCATCGGCCCGCACATGAAATCCTCCAACCGGCCGTGCAGTTCCTGGAGTTCGCTGTTGGTCACACCGCGGTCCCGGAGCAGCACCAGTACCCGCCGGGCGGCGTCGATGCAGCGGAAGGGGCCGTATTGCTGGGGCTCCTCCAGAAGTCCCCGCCCGCTGCTGAGCAGATACGCGGTGAGAAGGAGGAGTTCCTCATCGATCGGCCGGAGTGCCGTTTCCCCAGAACTCATGACTGACTACCTCACTGCGGTCTCGGCGGGGCGGTGATACGAGATCCCTGGCCGGGTGGCCGAGGGGAACCAGGAGCAGGGGTTCGAGATGGCTGGGCAGCCCGAGGATCGTGGCGACGGAACCACGACGGAAACTGGCCGCGGGACAGCCGCCCAGCCCCAGGGAATGGGCGGCGAGCAGCAGGTTCTGCACCGCCATCGCCACGCACAGCAGTCCCTCGTCCCAGAACTCGCCGTCGTCCTTGACCGCGCGGGAACGGTCGAAGCACGCGACCACGACGAGCGGCGGCGGCTCGATCATCCCGGGGGAGAAAGCCCGTACGAGCCGCAGGGTGCGCGGGTCGCGCACGGCCACGAAGGCCCAGGCCTGCTTGTTCCCCCCGGTGGGGGCGGCCAGTATGGCGTCGATCAATTGCTCCAACTGGTCGTCCGACACGGGTTGGTCGGTGAACTGCCGCACCGCACTCCGGGTACGGAGCACACGCATGACGGCTGATGACTGCTGGGTGGACAACGACTTCCTCTCCGAACCCCGAACCGCACTCAAGAGAGTCCCCGTGACGCGGTGTTCGCGAAGCGCCGGGAACCGTGAGGGCGTCGCCGTCGAGCGGCGCGCACCGGAACTGTGGCATGCCCGATCCGGGCCGTTCCCGGCATCCCCGATCCATTCACCCGCGCGGGGTCAAAGTGTGATGGTCCGCTGGTCCGCGATTCCGCCGGTCCTTTGCCCGGAGCATTCCCGGGGGCCGGAACTCCGTGCCATGAACGGGATTTCGGGCCGCTCGTCCGTTGCCTCGGCGCCGGTGTTCCGCCGGGCGGAACGCCGACGTTCCCGTACCGCATGAGGTGTGTGAACGCGGGTAGACGGCCCAAGGTGACCCACGGCCAACTGGAGGAAAGATGCCTGTACCCAAGACGGCCGTCCTGGCGCTCGACTGCGCCGACCCCGAGGCGCTCGCGGAGTTCTACGCGGCCCTGCTCGGCGGTGAGATACGCCCGACCGGTGACCCCGACCTCGTGGAGGTGAGGGGCGAGGACGGATCCGTGCTGGGGTTCCAGCGCGACCACGGCTTCGCGCCGCCGAGCTGGCCCCGGCCCGAGGACGCGCAGCAGGCACATCTGCTGATCATGGTGGCGCGGTCGGACCTCGACGAGGCCGAGCGCGAGGCGGTCAGTCTCGGGGCGACCCCGATGGACGTACAGGGCCGGGGCACCACCCGTGAGGGGCGGCTGCTGTCCGACCCCGCCGGGCACTCGTTCATGCTGCGCTCCCTCAAGTGACCCACGACGGCCCCTCGTGTCCCGGCGGCGACCGAGGCGTCCGGGGCGTCCGGGGTGACCGGGGCGTCCGGCGCGACCGGAGGCGACCGCCGACCGGCACCGGGGCGGCGGTCAGGGGGACCGCGGGGGGCCGACGAGAGTGGTGAGGCGGTCGGTGAGCGCACCCGTGTGGCCGATGTCGGAGCCCGCCCGCCGTGGACGTCAGCCGCGCAGTGACGCCGCGTCACCCATCACCACGACCGGCCGCAGCCGGGGGTCCAGCGCGCGCAGCAGCTCCCGCATCCGGCCGCGCGGCAGCGACACACAGCCCTTGGTGGGGCCGCCGTGGTCCACATGGAGCCAGATCCCGCTGCCCTTGTCCGCGCCCAGCGGCCGGGTCTTGTCGAGCGGCGACGTACCGGGCACCCGGTTGTAGTCGATCGCCAGGACGTAGTCGAAGGAGCCTTCCAGCGACTCGTCGAGGTAGCCCGTGCCGGAGTCGCCGAACTCGATGTCCTGGTCGTACGGCAGCGCGGTGCCCGGGTCGGGCAGCAGCCCGCCCGCGTCACCGAGGCCGAACACCCCGATCGGGCTGCGCAGATCGCCCGCCCGGTGGTCGTCCGTCCAGCCGCGCAGCGCGTTGTGCGCGGGCCAGGGTCCGGCCACGGTGCGCCAGACGCCCTGGGCGCCCTGCTGGTGCAGCGCGGCCGTGCCCGCGCTGGAGTCCCGTCCGGCGCCGGTCACCACGAGGGCCTGCCGGGTCCGGGCCGGAATCCGGGCCCGGGTCCCCGGCCCGAGCCCGGGGACCGCCGCGACCTCACCGGCCGTGCCCGGCCCGGGGCGCCCCTCGATCGGGGGCCGGGCCGACGGGCCCGTCGCACTGCCCGCCTTGGCGTTCAGCGGGGCCGGACCACCGCCCCCGGCCCGTCCGGACCCGGCCCCGGCGGAGCAGCCGGTGAGCAGCAGGGCACCGCACGAGAGCGCGGCCAGCGCGGAACGGGTGGCGCGGACGGTACGAGCGGTACCGGTGGAACGGGAGGTCCGGGCGACGGTCCGGACGGCAGGGCGGGTCCGGAACGTCCGGGTGGGGCTCGCGGGCACGGGAGGGGGCCTTTCGACGACGAGGAGCGGGGCTCGGGGCGGCGCGCGGACGGATTCCGGGGCACCGGTGTGACATCTGTGCCCGGCCCCGGCGCAAACCCCGCATTCCGTTGGGCCGACCCGGCGCCGTTCACCACCCCCGAGTGGCCCGGGAGCCCCCGGACGGCCCACCCCGACGGGCGACCCCGCGGCCGCGCCGCTGGAATGGGCAGATGACCCCGCCGGACGACTGCCTCGCCCGCAACGACTGGATCTGCGGCGAGTACCTGACGACCAGGAGCCATATCCTCACCGACGCGACCGTCCAGCACCTCCAGCTCACCTTCCTCGCGGTGCTGATCGCCCTGGTCGTCGCCGTCCCGCTGGCCGTCGCCGCACGGCGCTGGCGCTGGGCCTCGGGGCCCGTCCTCGCCGTCACCACCGTCCTCTACACCATCCCGTCGCTGGCGATGTTCTCCCTGCTGCTGCCCGCGTACGGGCTGTCCGCGTCCCTGGTGGTCGCCGGACTCGTCCTCTACTCGCTGACGCTGCTCGTCCGGAACATCCTCGTCGGCCTGCGCGGCGTCCCCGAGGAGACCCGGCAGGCCGCCCGCGGCCTCGGCTACGGACCGGTCCGGCTGCTGCTCACCGTGGAACTCCCGCTCGCCCTGCCCGCCTCGATGGCGGGACTGCGGATCGCGACCGTCTCCGCGGTGTCCCTGGTGACCGTCGGCGCCATCGTCGGCTTCGGCGGCCTCGGCAATCTGATCTACGCGGGGATGAACACCTACTTCAAGGCCCAGGTCCTCACCGCGTCCGTGCTCTGCGTCGTCATCGCGGTCGCGGCCGACCTCCTGCTCCTCGGCGTCCAGCGGCTGCTGACCCCCTGGACCCGGGCCGCCCGCGCATGAGCGCCGACCAGGGGAGGCGGCGGCCCTGACCACCCTCACCGACGCCTGGCAGTGGCTCGCCGACCCCGCCCACTGGTCCGGGGACGACGGCGTCTGGCACCGGCTGCTCCAGCACTTCCTGCTGACCGTCGTCTGCCTCGTCATCAGCTGTCTGATCGCCCTGCCCGTCGCCCTGGTCCTCGGCCATCTCGGCAAGGGCGGCGCGCTCGCCGTCAACATCTCCAACGTCGGCCGGGCCGTCCCCACCTTCGCCGTCCTCGTCCTGCTGCTGCTCACCCCGGTCGGCGAGTACGGGGAGGGCCCGACCGTGATCGCCCTGGTGCTGTTCGCGGTACCGCCGCTGCTCACCAACGCCTACGTCGGGATGCGCGGCGTCGACCAGGACGTCGTGCGGGCCGCCCGCGGTATGGGGATGACGGGACGGCAGGTCCTGCTGCGGGTCGAGCTGCCGCTCGCCTCGCCGATGGTGCTCAGCGGGGTCCGGATCGCCGCCGTCCAGCTCGTCGCCACCGCGACCATCGCCGCGCTCGCGGGCGGCGGCGGACTCGGACGGATCATCACCGCCGGGTTCAACCTCGCCAGCACCCCGCAGGTCGTCGCGGGCGCCGTCCTCGTCGCCGTGTTCGCGCTGCTGGTGGAGGGCGTCTTCGAGGCCGTGGAACGGCTGGCGCCGAACCGGGCCCGCGCCGGGCGCGGCGGATGAACCGCCGCGCGGCCCCCGCCGCCGTCCTCGCCCTGCTCTGCCTCACCGCCGGCGGCTGCGCCGGCGGACCGTCCCTGGAGACCCGGGACGCGGTGGCCGCCTCACCCGGCGACAACAAGAACCTCGTCGTCGGCTCGGCGGGCTTCACCGAGAGCGACGTCCTCGCCCAGATGTACGCCCTGCTGCTCAAGGACGCGGGCTACTCCACCCGGATGCTCACCGTCGCCAACCGCGAGCTGTACGAACCGGCCCTGGAGTCCGGCCAGATCGATGTCGTCCCGGAGTACGCCGCCACGTTCGCCGACTGGCTCAACGCCAAGGCGAACGGCCCCGACGCCCCGCCCGCCGGGTCCCCCGATCTGACGACCACCATGGACAATCTGCGCCGTCTCGCCACGCCCCGGGGGCTCACCGTCCTCGATCCGGGCCGCGCCGTGGACCAGAACGCGTTCGCGGTGGCCGCGTCGTACGCGCGCGAGCACCGGCTGAAGACCCTCAGCGACCTCGGACGCTCGGGGCTGAAGGTGCGGCTCGCCGCCGGGGACGAGTGCGTGAAGCGGCCGTACTGCGAGCCCGGCCTCAAGAAGGTGTACGGGATCGACATCACCGGTATCGACCCCAAGGGCGTCGGCACCACCCAGGCCAAGAAGGCCGTGCAGTCCGGGCAGGACCAGATGGTCCTCACCACCACGACCGACGCGACGCTCGCCCAGTTCGGGCTGGTCATCCTCGCCGACGACAAGCACCTCCAGAACGCCGACTACATCGTGCCCGTCGTCAACCGTTCCCGCGCGGGCGGGGCGGGGCCGACCAAGGCCCTCGACAAGCTGAACAAGGTCCTCACCACGGCCGATCTGGCCTCCCTCAACCAGCAGATCGACAGCTGGCGCAGACTCCCACAGGACGTGGCCCGCACCTACCTAGAGGACAAGGGCCTCCTCTGACCCGCTGCGGACGCGCCCCGAAAGAGGCGCGGGGAACCGCGCACCCACGAACGGCCCGCACGGAGACACGTACGTCCAGGGGCGCGACCCCAGGGGCGCGGGGAACTGCGCGAGCAACCACGGGCGACCCGCACCCGAGCGGCGACAACGAGGGGCGCGACCCCAGGGGCGCGGGGAACCGCGCACCCACGAACGGCCCCGCCGGAACAAGCCCGTCCAGGTGGGAAGACCTGGGGGCGGGCACGAGCCAGGACGACCCTCAGACGTCGGACACCGAGTCGAACGAGACCTCGTCCCGCGCGACCCCTTGCGCGTCCGCGTCGACCGACCGCCGCAACGCCTCGTGCAACTTCGCCGGGGTCAGCACCCCCAGGAACCGGGCCCCGTCGATCACCGCCACCCAGCCCGCGTCGTGCTGGAGCATCACCCCGAACGCCTGCTTCAGCGGGGCACCCACCGGCACCCACGCGTTCATCCGGTGCGCCAGGTCCCCGACCGTCGCGCCGGGCCCCGCCAGCGCCAGCTCGTCCACGCCGACCCAGCCGTGCAGATCCCCGTCCGTGTCCAGCACCACACCCCAGCGGGCGTCCTCGCCGCGCAGCCGCCCGGCGGCCCGCCCGGCCGGTTCACCGGTGCGGACGACCACGGGCTGCTCCAGGTCGTCCGGTTCGATCGCCGTCACCGACAGCCGCTTCAGACCCCGGTCCGCGCCCACGAACTCCGCGACGTACGGGGTGGCGGGGGTCCCGAGGACCGCGCCCGGGGTGTCGAACTGCTCGATGCGGCCCTGCCCGTACACCGCGATGCGGTCACCGAGCCGGACCGCCTCCTCGATGTCGTGCGTGACCAGCAGCACCGTCTTGCGCACGGCGTCCTGCATCCGCAGGAACTCGTCCTGCAACTGCTCCCGCACCACGGGGTCCACCGCGCCGAACGGCTCGTCCATCAGCAGCACCGGCGGGTCGGCGGCCAGCGCGCGGGCCACCCCCACCCGCTGCCGCTGGCCGCCGGACAGCTGCTCGGGATAGCGGGAGCCGAACAGCGCGGGGTCCAGGCCCACCAGGTCCAGCAGTTCGGCGGCCCGCTCCCGGGCCCGTGTCCTCTTCCAGCCCATCAGGGTGGGGACGGTCGCCGTGTTGTCGAGGACGGTCCGGTGCGGGAACAGTCCCACCTGCTGGATGACGTACCCGATACGGCGGCGCAGCTTGACCGGGTCGACGGTGGAGATGTCCTCGCCGTCGATCAGGATGCGGCCGGAGGTCGGTTCGATGAGCCGGTTGACCATCATCATCGTGGTCGTCTTGCCGCACCCCGAGGGACCCACCAGGGTCACCAGCTCGCCCTCACGCACCTCGAACGACAGATCGTCCACGGCCGTCGTCCCGTCCGGGTAGCGCTTGCCGACCTGCTCGAACCGGATCATTCCCCCACGCTAACCGGGTCCGTCACCACCCGCACACGCGTGGCCGTCCCCGCTCAGCAGCACCACCTCCAGGGTGCGCGGACCGTGCACCCCCTCCACCCGGTCGAGTTCGATGTCGCTGGTCGCCGACGGACCCGAGATCCAGGTCTGCGGCCGGCGCGGGTCCAGCCGCTCGATCGCCCGCGGCACGGAGCAGACCACCTGGTCCGGCACCCGCACGACGCAGATGTGGTGGTCGGGGATCAGGGTGATCCGGCGGCGGCCCTGTTCCGGCCCGCCGTCCAGGACGATCGTGCCGGTCTCGGCGATCGCCAGCGCGCAGCCCGTGACGACGCTCCCCACCCGGTCCAGCCTGCGCGCGGTGACCGCCGCCCGGTCGTGGACACGGACCGGATCGGCCGCCGACAGCCAGTACGGCGGCAGCGCGGGCGGCACCAGCATCTCGTCGGGGCCCTGTTCGGACAGCAGCCGCATCAGCAGTTCCGGCAGCCCCTCGTCGTCCGTCCGGTGGACGAGCGCCCGGTACTCCGTCAGACGCGCGGCGAGCAGGTCCACGGACTCTTCAGGGGTGCGCTCGCCATGGACGCGCAGATAGTCCCGTACCCCGTCGTAGGCGACAGGGCCGTCCGGCCCGGGGGAGGCGCCGGACCCGCCCGCGAGCGCCCGCCGGACCCGGCCGAGGACGACCTCCCTGCCGTTCACGACCGCTCCTCCCGCCCGCTTCCGCCCGCGCTGTCGCGGCCGCCCGAGGTACGCCGCCACCAGTCGCGGAACGACTCCTCGGGCACCTCCGGCAGATCACGGTCCGCGCTCCACGCCCGGCCCGGACCCGGCAGCCTGCGCGGATGCAGCCGCCGGGTCCGGGAGAGCAGCCGCTGACCGGCGGCCAGCGCCGTGGGACGGGTGAACACCCAGCCCGCCGCGCGCATCGCGGCCCGCTGCGCCGCGTGCCCCCGCGCGGGCCGCAGCACGACCCGGGTGCCCCGACGCACCGCCGGACCGCCCTCGACCACGCGTTCACGCAGCCGTACCAGCACCTCCGGGATGTCGATCGCGACGGGACACACGTCGTAGCAGGCCCCGCACAGCGACGAGGCGTACGGCAGCGACGCGTCCACGGCGCTCCCGGTGCCCCGCAGCTGCGGGCTGAGGATCGCGCCGATCGGACCCGGGTACACCGACCCGTAGGCGTGACCGCCCGCCCGTTCGTACACCGGGCAGACGTTGAGGCAGGCCGAACAGCGGATGCAGCGCAGCGCCTGACGGCCCACCTCGTCGGCGAGGGTGTCGGTGCGGCCGTTGTCGAGCAGCACCAGATGGAACGCGGACGGCCCGTCGGTGTCCGTCACCCCGGTCCACATCGAGGTGTACGGGTTCATCCGCTCGGCAGTCGACGAGCGGGGCAGGGTCTGGAGGAACACCTCCAGGTCCCGCCAGGCCGGTACCACCTTCTCGATGCCGACCACCGAGATCAGCGTCTCGGGCAGGGTCAGACACATCCGGCCGTTGCCCTCCGACTCCACGACGACCATGGTTCCCGTCTCCGCGACCATGAAGTTCGCCCCGGACACCCCCACCTTCGCCCGCAGGAACTTCTCCCGCAGATGCAGCCGGGCCGCCTCCGCCAGCTCGGCGGGCGCGTCCGTCAGCCCGTCCGGCGCGGGACGCCCCCAGTCGCCCATCGCGGACACGAGGACGTCCCGGATCTCCGCCCGGTTGAGATGGATCGCGGGGACGAGGATGTGCGAGGGCCGGTCGTCGGCGAGCTGCACGATCAGCTCGGCCAGATCCGTCTCGTAGGCGCGGATGCCCTCGGCCGCCAGCGCCTCGTTCAGCCCGATCTCCTGGGTCGCCATCGACTTGACCTTCACGACCTCGCGTTCACCGGTCGCCTTCACCAGCGCGGTGACGATCCGGTTGGCGTCGGCGGCGTCGGCGGCCCAGTGCACGGTCCCGCCCGCCGCCGTCACCGACTCCTCCAGCCGGAGCAGATAGTGGTCGAGATGGCGCAGGGTGTGGTCCTTGATCTGCTTCCCCGCCTCCCGCAGCCGCGCCCAGTCGGAGAGTTCCGCCACGGCGCGGGCACGTTTGTCGCGGATGGTGTGGGTGGCGTGCCGTAGGTTGCCGCGCAGGGTCGTGTCCCGCAGGGCGTCCCGCGCGGCGTCCGGGAACGCGGGCATCCCGAGGGGGGTGGCGCTCATCGCCGTACCTCTTCCCGGGTGCTCGCCAGGATCTCCGCGATATGGACCGGCCGCATCCGTGACCCCTGTCTGCCGAGCAGCCCGCCGAGATGCAGCAGACACGAGTTGTCGGCGGCGCACAGCACCTCGGCGCCGGTGCCCTCCGCGCTGCGTACCTTGTCGGTGCCCATGGCCACCGACACCCCGGGGTTCTTCACCGCGAACGTGCCGCCGAACCCGCAGCACTCCTCGGCGCCCGGCAGCTCCACCAGCTCCAGCCCCCGGACCGCGCGCAGCAGCCGCAGCGGCCGGTCCCCGAGCCGCAGCGAACGCAGCCCGTGACACGTCGGGTGGTACGTCACGGTATGCGGGTACCAGGCACCCACGTCCGTCACCCCCAGTACGTCGACCAGGAACTCCGTCAGCTCGTACGTCTTGTCCGCGAGCGGTGCCAGGGCCGTCGCGAGAGCGTCGCCCCGGCCCTCCGCGCGGGCCCGCTCACCCAGCCGCGGATACATCTCCCGCACCATCGCCGCGCAGGACCCGGACGGGGTGACGACCGCGTCGTGGTCGCGGAACACCTCCGCGAGACGCCGGGCGATCGGCTCGGTCCCGCGCCGGTACCCGGTGTTGTACTGGGGCTGCCCGCAGCAGGTCTGCCCCAGGGGGAAGTCCACGTCCACCCCCAGCCCGGCCAGCAGTTTCACCACGGCCCGCCCGGTGCCCGGGTAGAGCGTGTCGTTGACGCAGGTCAGGAACAGGGCGACACGCATCGCGGGTTCCTCCTTCGGCGATCACCGGACGGTCCGCACCCTACGCCGACCCGCCCCGCCGGGGGAGAGCCCCGGCCCCGGGCCGTACCGGCCGTCCGGACCGGGGCCCCGAGGCGGCATAACCTGACACGCTCGGGCCCGACACGGGCCGCCGCGCGGCAGGACGGGAGCACCGGGCATCCATGGTCGGCATCAAGGACGTGGCCAGAGCGGCCGGAGTGTCCGTGGGGACCGTGTCGAATGTGATCAACCGTCCCGACCTGGTCTCCGAGGAGACCAGGAACCGGGTCCGGTCCGTCATCGAGGAGCTCGGTTTCGTCCGCAGCGAGTCCGCCCGCCAGCTGCGGGCCGGACGCAGCCGGATGATGGCGCTGCTGGTCCTGGACCTGGGCAACCCGTTCTTCGTGGACGTGGCGCGGGGCGCCGAACGCGCGGCGCGGGCCGCCGGGCTCGGGGTGATGGTCTGCGACAGCGCGCAGAGCGCCGCCGAGGAGGCCGAGTACCTGGGGCTGTTCGCGGAGCAGCGGGTGCGCGGGGTGCTGCTGACCCCGGCGGACGCCACCGGCGCCAACATCGCGGCGTTCCGGCGCCACGGCATCCCGTTCGTCCTGGTCGACCGGGTCTCCGAGGGCACCACGGAGTGCTCGGTGTCCGTGGACCATGTGGCCGGGGCGGCGCTCGCCGTACGCCATCTGACCGGGGCCGGGCACCGGCACATCGCGTACGTCAGCGGTCCGCAGGAACTGCACCAGGTCCGCGACCGCCGGGAGGGCGCCCGGCTGGCGCTCACCGAGGCCGGTCTGTCCCCGGACGCGCTGCGGGAACTGCCCACCCAGCGGCTGGACGTGGCGGCGGGCCGGGACGCCGGTGCCCGGCTGCTGGCTCTCGCGGAGCGGCCCACGGCGGTGTTCTGCGCCAACGACCTGCTGGCCCTCGGGGTCCTCCAGGCGGTGTTCGCGGCGGGCACCCGGGTCCCTGGCGAACTGGCGATCGTCGGCTACGACGACATCGAGTTCGCGTCGGCCGCGGCCGTCCCCCTGACCTCGGTACGCCAGCCCGCCGCCGAGATGGGCGCGCTCGCCGCGGGACTGCTGCTGGAGGAGACGGACTCCTCGGCGTCCCACCGGCACCGCCGGGTGGTGCTCCCGCCGGAACTGGTGGTCCGCGACTCCACCCGGGGGCCGGTGTAGCGGCGTCCCGTCCGGACCGGGCGGAACACGGGAACCGGGGCGCGCGAGCCCCGGCCGGACCGGACGAAAGGCCGCCCGGCGGCCCCGGAGCCCCGGTGCGCCCCGGGCGGCGGGACGTACCGGCCCCTGTGGTCAACTGGGCGCACAAGCCCCCATACCGATCACCGCAGGAGGACCCCGTGCCGCTTTCCTACCGCCAGCCGGGCGTCGTTTTCACGGACCACCACTTCTCGGTCCCGCTGGACCACGACGCCCCCTCCGGTGAGCAGATCGAACTCTTCGCCCGGGAGGCCGTGGCGCCGGGCAAGGACCCGGAGCAACTGCCGTGGCTGGTCTACCTCCAGGGCGGCCCCGGCTTCGGCGCCAACCGCTTCGCGGGCAGCGGCGCGTGGCTGCCCCGGGCGCTGAAGGAGTTCCGGGTCCTGCTGCTCGACCAGCGCGGTACGGGCCGCTCCACCCCGGCGACCCGGCAGACGCTGCCCCTGCGCGGCGGCCCCCGCGAACAGGCCGACCATCTGGCGCTGCTGCGCTCGGACTCGATCGTCCGCGACTGCGAGGCCATCCGCCCGGCCCTCACCGGCGGCGCCCCCTGGACCGTCCTGGGCCAGAGCTTCGGCGGCTTCTGCGCCACCCGCTATCTGTCGTCCGCGCCCGAGGGGCTGGCCGCCGCCCTGATCACCGGCGGTCTGCCGTCGCTCGACGGTCACGCCGACGACGTGTACCGGGCGGCGTACCCCCGTATCGCGCGCAAGGTCGCCGCGCACTACGCCCGCTACCCGATGGACGTCGAGCGGGCCTGGCGGATCGCCGCGCATCTGCGGGAGCACGAGGTCGTCACGGACGGCGGCTACCGCCTCACCGTGGAGGCGTTCCAGTCGCTCGGCATCCTCCTCGGCGGCGGGGACGGCAGCCACCGGCTGCACTATCTGCTGGAGAACGCCTTCGTCCGCACCCCGTCGGGCCCCGCGCTCGCGGACGCCTTCCTCGCGGAGGTCCACGGACTCCTGTCGCACGCCGGGCACCCGCTGTACGCGCTCGTGCACGAGTCCATCTACGCCCAGGACCACCGTCCGACCGCGTGGTCGGCCGAGCGGGTCCGTGCCGAGTTCCCGGCCTTCGACGCGGAGCGCGCCCTGACCGGCGACGGCCCGCTGCTGTTCACCGGCGAGACGGTGCACCCGTGGATGTTCGACGCGGACCCCGCGCTGCGCCCGCTGCGCGAGGCCGCCGACCTGCTGGCCGACCGCACCGACTGGGCCCCGCTGTACGACGCCGACAGCCTCGCCCGCAACGAGGTGCCGGTCGCCGCGGCCGTCTACCACGACGACATGTACGTGGACACCGCGCACTCCCTCGCCACGGCGGGGACCGTACGGGGGCTGCGCACCTGGGTGACCGACGAGTTCGAGCACGACGGGGTGCGGGTCGGGGGCGACCGGGTCCTGGACCGACTGCTCGCACTGGTCCGCGACGAGGTCTGAGCCCGCCCGCCCCGCCCTTCGACGGCCCCGGCCTCCCTGCCCTTCGGCGGCCCGGCCTCCCCGGTCCGGAGGGGGCCGGGACCCCCGTGGCGGCGGGGGTGCGCGGGGTGCCGTCCGGAGCGGACCGCCGTGACGGTTCGTCAGGGTGGCCGCGCTGCGTCGCAGGTCGGTCCGCCGGGGGTTCCCGAAGAGGCGCCGGAAACCCCTTCCGAGGACAAAACTGCTGGTCCAGACCACATCGGCGGTGCGTCACGGGTAGGACACGAAGCGTTGGGCTCTAGTGCCGCGCGGTCCATTCCCCTCAAGAATGTCCTTCCACAGCACCGTTATCGTGGGGGCACCGTCATGCGCACCAGGTCCGCTCTTCTCACCATCGCCACTCTGTCGGCGGCACTCGTCGCCTGTGGCACCGAAGGCGGGGGGACCGTCGAGAGCGGATCCAGCACCGCCGCCCAGGCCGGGAGCTCGGCGCCGGCCGGCACCACCAAGGCGTCGCTTCCCGTGCCCGGTCCGGACGGCAGGTACGAGCAGACCTGGAAGCGGGCCACCGCGGACACCACCTGCGACCAGTTCCGCCAGCAGATGACCCCCGAGGAGCGCTGGGTGATGGCCGCCGAGGTCCTCACCGACGAACGCGGAGACGGCGCCGAGGCGCCCGCGCAACAGGAGATCAGCCGCTTCGAGACCGATCTCAATGTCGCCTGTCAGGACACCTCGACCGCCGAGAGCGTGATGACCGAGGTCGGCTCCACGCTCTATCTGCTGGACCAGACCTACAAGCCCTGACGGTCGGTGCCGCGCCCCCGGGTACGCCCCGGCGCGCACGAACCCGTGCGGCCGTCCCCACCGGCCGCGCGGACCCGCGGCCCCCGCGTCTCCCGGTCCGCTCCCCGGCGGGCCGGGCACCGCGTCATTTGACAAATCTCCTTGCCGAAACTGCACTGAACCCGTGACCGATGACCAGCGCCCCGAGCCCGCCCAGGACGAGGACCGTACCGGCGACGTACTGGCGGGGGTCGGGCCCCGGCTGCGCACCCTGCGCAAGGAACGCGGATCGACCCTCGCGGAACTGTCCGCCGCGACGGGCATCAGCGTGAGCACGCTGTCCCGGCTGGAGTCCGGGCAGCGCAAGCCCAGTCTGGAACTGCTGCTGCCCATCGCCCGCGCGCACCAGGTCCCGCTGGACGAACTCGTCGGCGCCCCGCCCGTCGGCGACCCCCGCATCCGGGCCAAGCCCATCCACCGCGGCGGCCGCACCATGTTCCCGCTGACCCGTCAGCCCGGCGGCCTCCAGGCGTACAAGGTCGTCGAACCGGCCCGCTCCCCGGACCCCGAGCCGCGCACCCACGAGGGCTACGAATGGCTGTACGTGCTGTCCGGGCGGCTGCGGCTGGTGCTCGGTGAGCACGATGTGGTGCTCACCGCCGGGGAGGCCGCCGAGTTCGACACCCGGCTGCCGCACTGGTTCGGTTCCACGGGCGAGGGTCCGGTGGAGTTCCTGAGCCTGTTCGGACCGCAGGGCGAGCGGATGCACGTACGCGCCAGGCCCACCCGCCCCCGCGCCGACACCGACCCCGACGACTGACCCGGACGACTGACCCGGACGGCCGACCCGGACGGCCGAGCCCACGGTCGCGACCGGCCTCTTCCGTGCCCGCGCCCCACCCGGTCCACCGGCTGTGAGTTCCCCCACACGCCCGCCGTCACCAGCGGGAACCTTCCCGGCGCACCGGCCCGCCACGGCCCTCCGGCCGCCCCGGAGGGCAGCCCGTCGTACGGGACCCACTCCTGACACGCCCATTACCTGGTGCATAATGCACAACTGCGAACGAGTGGCAACAACTTCTGATCTTCAACGACTCAGAGAACCTTTAGGGGTGGAGCGGCATGAGGGCCCGATCGATACGTGGTACGGGCACCGTGGCGGTCGTCGCCGCGATAGCGGTGGCCGCGACGGCCTGTTCGGCACCCGGCGGCGGCGACAGCGGGAACGCGGACTCCGCGGTCGTCGGCATCGGCTACGAACCCGAGAGCCTGAGCCCCTTGCTCGGCTTCGGCAAGGACGGCAACTCCAAGATCTTCGACGGACTGCTGACGCACGACGCGCAGATGAACCTGCGCCCCGCGCTCGCCGCCGAACTCCCGAAGGTCGGCGACGACGGCCTCACCTACACGTACCCCCTCCGCGAGGGCGTGAAGTTCAGCGACGGCAAGCCGTTCACCGCCAAGGACGTCGTCTTCACCTACCGCACCATCCTCGACGCGAAGACGAACAACGCGTCCAAGGGCGAACTCGACGCCCTGAAGACCGTCACCGCCGAGGGCGACCACTCCGTGGTGTTCCGCCTCAAGTACCCCTACGCGCCCTTCGCCGAGCGGACCGTCCTGCCCATCGCCCCCGAGCACGTCGCGGGCGGCCAGGACGTCAACACCGGCGCCTTCACCACCAAGCCCATCGGCACCGGCCCCTACAAGCTGGTCAGCTGGTCCAAGGGCGAGAAGCTCGTCTTCGAGGCGAACCCCGGGCACTGGGGCGACGCCCCGAAGGTCAAGAACTTCACCATGGCCGTCATCAAGGACGACGACGTACGCGCCACCCGGCTGCGCTCCGGTGACCTCGACAGCGCGATCCTCCCGCCGAACCTCGCGGAGACCTTCGCCAAGGACAAGGACCGCAAGACCCACGCGGCCAAGACCTTCGACTACCGCGTCGTCACCCTCCCCACCGGCAACAAGGTCGCCGGGGACACCGCCGTACGCCGCGCCCTCGACATCGCCGTCGACCGGGGCGCCATGGTCGACTCGATCCTCAACGGCGCGGGCAAGGAGGCGTACGGCCCCGTCCCCACCGACAGCGAGTGGTTCACCGAGGGCACCGAGCGCGCCCACGACCTCGACCGGGCGAAGAAGATCCTCGACGACGCCGGATGGAAGCCCGGCTCCGACGGCGTCCGTGAGAAGGACGGCGTCCGCGCCTCCTTCCCGCTCTGGTACGTCTCCGGCGACAAGCTCCGCCAGGACCACGCCCTCGCCTACGCCTCCGACGCCAAGAAGGCCGGCGTCGAGATCAAGGTCCAGGCCGGCACCTGGGAGGTCATCGAGCCCCGGATGCCCAAGGACGCCGTCCTCGCGGGCGGCGGCTCCCCGGCCGACCCCGACTTCGACCAGTACACCCTGCTGAAGTCCGACCTCGCGGGCGACGGCTTCAACAACATGGCCTGGTACGACAACCCGGCCGTCGACAAGGCCCTCGACAACGCCCGGCGCAGCGGCGACAAGGCCGAACGCGCCGCCGCCTACGACACCGTCCAGCGCGAACTGGTGAAGAACCCCGGCTACACCTTCCTCACCCACATCGACCACCTGTACGTCGTCGACGACCGCTACGGCACCCTCACCACCCAGGTCGAGCCGCACGACCACGGCCTCGCCTCCGGGCCCTGGTGGAACGTCGAGGACTGGCAGCCCGCCAAGTGAGGAAAGCCGCCGCCGGCGGCCCCCGCACCGGACGGGGGCTGCCCTGGGGACCCATGGCCCGGCTCGCGGGACGCCGGGCGCTGTTCGCCGTGCCCATCCTGCTCGCGGTGACCTTCGGCGTCTTCGCGATCGCCGCCGCCTCCCCCTTCGACCCGGTCAAGGCGTACGCGGGCACCGCCGGACTCACCGCCTCGCAGGAGAACCTCGACCAGCTCCGCGCCAACCTCGGCGCCGACCGCCCCTTCACCGCCCGCTGGTGGGACTGGCTCACCGCCGCCGTCGGCGGTGATCTCGGGGACTCCTCCGTGATGCGCCAGCCCGTCGCCGACGTCATCACCGAACGCATCGGCTGGTCCGTCCTCCTCGCCACCACCGCGTTCGCCCTGGCGATCCTGCTCGGCACCCTCCTCGGCGTCCTCGCCGCCCGCCGCCGCGGCGGGATCGTCGACCGCGCGGTCACCTCCCTCGCGTACACCCTGGAAGCCGCCCCGCCGTTCTGGCTCGGCCTGCTCGCCGTCTGGCTGTTCGCCCTCAAACTCGGGGTGCTCCCGGCCGGCGGGCTCACCGACACCGGCAGCAGCGTCATCACCGCCGGACAGGTCGCGAGCCATCTGATCCTGCCCGCCGCCGTCCTCGGGATCTCCCAGCTGCCCTGGTTCGCGCTCTACGTACGCCAGGGCGTCGGCGACGCCCTCGACGAGGACCCCGTACGCGGCGCCCGCGCCCGCGGCCTCGCCCCCCGGACCGTCCTCGTCGGCCACGCCCTGCGCTCCGGGATGCTGCCCGTGCTGACCCTCGTCGGCTCCCGCGTCCCCGAACTCATCACCGGCGCCCTCCTCGTGGAGACCGTCTTCAGCTGGCCCGGCATCGCCGCCGCCACCGTCGAGGCCGCCACCTCCGTCGACTTCCCGCTGCTCGCCGCGCTCACCGTCCTCGCCACCGCCGCCGTCCTGCTCGGCAACCTGCTCGCCGACCTGCTGTACGGACTCGCCGACCCGAGAGTGGGCTTCGATGGCTGACACCACCCTCTGGACCTCCCGCGGCGGTACCCGCCGCTCCACCCGCACCTGGCGCATACGGTCCTCCGCCGTCGTCGTCGCGGTCGTCGTGATCGCGGTCCTCCTCGTCCCGCCGCTCGTCCAGCTGGACGAACAGGCCGTGAACCTCGCGGCGAAACTCCAGCCCCCGTCCTGGGAGCACCCCTTCGGCACCGACGACGTCGGGCGCGACCTGCTGCTGCGCTGCGTCTACGGACTGCGGGTCTCCCTGCTCGTCGGCCTGGTCGCCGCGGTCGTCGCCACCGTCATCGGCACCGCCGTGGGCACCGCCGCCGCCGTGTTCGGCGGCTGGGTCGACCGGCTCGTCATGCGCCTCGTCGACGCCTTCGCGTCCGTCCCGCATCTGCTGCTCGGCATCTTCATCGTCGCGATGTTCCGCCCCGGGGTCTGGCCCGTCGTCTTCTCCGTCGCCCTCACCCACTGGCTGTCCACCGCCCGGATCGTCCGCGCCGAAGTGCTGTCGCTGCGCTCCCGCCCCTATATCGACGCCGCGATATCCGGCGGCGCCTCACGCCGCCGGGTCGCCGTACGCCACCTGGTGCCCGGCGTCCTGCCGCAGGCCGGACTCGCCGCCGTGCTGATGGTGCCGCACGCCATCTGGCACGAGTCCGCGCTGTCCTTCCTCGGCCTCGGCCTGCCCACCCACCAGGCCAGCCTCGGCACCCTGGTGCAGAGCGCCCGCGGCTCCCTCCTCGCGGGCGACTGGTGGCCCACCCTCTTCCCCGGGCTCTTCATCATCGTCCCGACCCTCGCCGTCGCCGGACTCGCCGGAGCCTGGCGCGAACGCCTCAACCCACGACGCCGATCGGAGCTGATGCTGTGAGCAGCGCAACGCGCGGCGCACCGGACCGCCCGGCCGCCCCCGGCACGGAAGCCGCCCGCTCGCGGGCTCCTCGTACGGCAGCCGACGGGCCGCGCGGTCCGGTGCCCGGCACGGCACCCGGCGCCGAGTCACCCGTGCTGTCCGTCCGGGGGCTGTCCGTCCGGTTCCGGATGCGGGGCACCACCTACGTCAGCGCCGTCACCGACGCCGGATTCGACCTCGCGCGCGGTGAGTGCCTCGCCCTCGTCGGGGAGAGCGGCTGCGGCAAGTCCGTCCTCGCCTCCGCGCTGCTCGGACTGCTCCCCGCCAACGCCCAGACCGCGGGCTCCGCCGTCCTCGCCGACGGCACCGACCTGCTCACCGCCGACGAGGCAACCCTGGCCCGGAGCGTACGGGGCCGCCGCGTCGCCCTCGTCCCGCAGAGCCCCGCCGCCCACCTCACCCCCGTCCGCACGGTCCGCTCCCAGCTGGAGGAGACCCTCCGCGAGGTCACCGCCACCCGGCGGCCCGAGCTGCGCGCCGCCGCCGAGGCCGCCGCCGAACGCGCCGCGTTCCCCGCCGACCACCTCGACCGCTACCCCCATGAACTCTCCGGCGGCCTCGCCCAGCGCGCCGCCACCGCCCTCGCGCTCGTCGGGAACGCCCCGCTGCTGCTCGCCGACGAACCCACCACCGGCCTCGACCGCCCGCTGGTCGACCGGACCGTCGACGAACTGCGCCGCCACACCGGCGAGGACCGCGCCCTGCTCCTCATCACCCATGACCTCGCCGCCGCGGAACGCGTCGCGGACCGGGTCGCCGTGATGTACGCGGGCCGGATCGTGGAGATCCAGGACGCGCCCGGCTTCTTCGGCGCGCGCGGGCCCCGCCACCCCTACGCCCACGGGCTGCTGAACGCCCTGCCCGAACGGGCCTTCACCGCCATCCCCGGGATGCCGCCGGAGCTGTCCGCGCTGCCTGGGGGCTGCGCCTTCGCCGAACGCTGCGACCGGGCCACCGGGCTCTGCGGGACGCTGCCCGTGTTCGACGGGGTCGCCTGTCACCATCCCCTGCCCCGGCAGGCCACCGCCCGGGAGGTCAGCGGTGCTTGAACTCCGTTCCGTCACCGCCGGATACGACCGCCGTGCCCCCGTGGTCCGGGGGATGGGTCTCACCATCGAGGCGGGCGGCTCCGTCGGCCTGCTCGGTCCCAGCGGCTGCGGCAAGTCGACCCTCGCGCGGGTCGCCGCGCTGCTGCACCGGCCCTTCGCGGGCGAGGTGATCCTCGACGGGGTGCCCGTCGCGGGCTGGCGTCACCACGCGCCGCGGGCCCAGCGCACCGCGATCGGTGTGGTCTTCCAGCAGCCCCGGCTGTCCGCCGACCCCCGGCTGCGGATCGCCGACATCATCGCGGAACCCCTGCGGGCGACCGGCCGCGGCGCCGAGGCGCGGTCCCGGACCGAGGAACTGGCCCAGGCCGTCGGGCTCGGCGGTGACCTGCTCGGACGGCGGCCCCATGAGGTGAGCGACGGGCAGTTGCAGCGGGCCTGTGTCGCGCGGGCGCTGGTGCTGCGGCCGCGGTTGCTCATCTGCGACGAGATGACGGCGATGCTCGACGCGTCGACGACCGCGGCGCTCGTCGGGGTGGTCGAGGAGTACCGGGCGCGGAGCGGGGCGGCGCTGCTTGCCGTCGGGCACGACCGGGTGCTGCTGGAACGCTGGTGCGCACGTACGGTCGCGTGGCCGGACCTCACGGCGCCGTCCCCGCGGTGACGGGCCGCCCTCGGCCCGCGCCCCTGGGTTCCCCCACCTGAGCGTACTTGTCCCTGCGGGCGCCGGACGGGGGTGCGCAGTTCCTCGCGCCCCTGGGTCTGCTGTGCTGGGTGTACTTGTTCCTGCGCGGGTCGGACGGGGGTGCGCAGTTCCCCGCGCCCCTGGGTCTGCTGTGCTGGGTGTACTTGTTCCTGCGCGGGCTGGACGGGGGTGCGCAGTTCCTCGCGCCCCTGGGCTTGCTGCCGTCGGGACAGTTACCGCTTCCGGACGGTGTAGGTCAGGTGCGTCACCCTCAGGGAGGGCTCCGCGCGGACCTGTTCCAGGGCCACGCGCCCGGCGTCCACGCCCTCGAACAGGCGGATTCCGGAGCCGAACAGCACGGGTGAGAGCGCGATCGAGAACTCGTCGATCAGGCCGGCGTTCACGTACTCCAGGATCGTTGCGCCGCCGCCCGAGATGCGGACGTCCCGGTCGCCGGCGGCCTCGCGGGCCTGGTCGAGGGCGGACTCGATGCCGTCGTTGACGAAGTGGAAGGTGGTCCCTCCGGGCCGCTCCCAGGGGTCACGCTTCTCGTGCGTCACGACGAAGACCGGCGTGTGGAACGGCGCCTCCTCCGGCCACATCCGCTCGCCGGCATCGAACATGCGCTTGCCCATCACGCTCGCGCCGGTGCGCTCGAACGTCTCCCGCACGATGTCGTTGTCACGCCCCTCCTTGCCGCCCTCGCCCAGCTTCAGGTTCTCCCGGAAGAACCGCAGCGGGAAGATCCACCGCTGGAGCTCCACCCACTGCTGCCCCATCAATTCCTCGGAGGACTCGGGCGCGATGAAACCGTCCAGCGACATCGACACACTGAAGAACACCTTCCCGGCCATCAGCCCTCAACCCCCTTCCGAGCGATCTCGGTGACGTACGCGGCCAGGTTGCTCAGAGTCTGCCGGCCGCTCTCGATCGCGTGGTACTTCTCGACCGCCTCGTCGCGCTGCTCCTTGGTGGGGAACACCGCGTGCATCTCGATCCGGGTCGCCGCACCGTCGGGCGTGAACGTCAGGACCGACTCGAAGGCGTTCGGGTCGTCGCGGCGCTCACCGTGAAGCATCGCGATCCGTTCCGGCGGGGCGAGCTCGGTCCAGGTGATCCACTCGCTGTAGTCCGTCCCGTCCGGTCCGTGCATCACGAAGTCCCACTCTCCGCCGACGCGGAACTCGAACGCCCGCGTGGTGGTGGTGAACCCTTCCGGTCCCCACCACCGCGACAGGTGCCGCACCTCGGTGAACGCCTCGAACACCAGCTCCCGTGGGGCGTCGATGATCCGGGAGACGACGATCTCGCGGTCGGCTGTCGCCGACCGCGCCGGCGTTCCTTGTTCTTTCGTGCTCATCAGCTACTCCGCATTCCTTGTCTGCTTCAGGTCCTGCACGTAGGCGTCCAGTCGGTCGAAGCTCTCGTTCCAGAACTGCTCGAAACCGCCGGTCCACTCATGGACGGGCCGCAGCCCGTCGGCGTCAAGGCCGTACAGGCGCTGCTTGCCTGCCTTGCGGTCGTGCACCAGCCCGACCTCCCGGAGCACCCGCAGGTGTTTGGACGCTCCCGGCTGGGTGATCCCCAACTCCTGGGCCAACTCGGTCACCGACCGCTCACCCGCCCGCAGCAGTACCAGGATCTCCCGGCGCTGCGGCTCGGCGATCGCGTTGAAGACGTCCGACGTCGTCGCTGCTCGTGCCATGGGACAATCGTATGCCGATATCGGCATGCGTCAAGTGGAAAGGAATCAGGCCGGCCGTGCCGGAGCTCACCGAACCGGCCGCCATCGTCGAACAGTCCGGCTGCCCCACCTGTGAAGCGCCCGCGGGAAGCATCCGCCGCACTCGCGGCCGCGAGGTCGCCGCGAAGCAGGGGTCTCGAACGCGAGGCTCAGGTCGAGGTTCGGGATGTCCACAACATCTGGTGGCCGACCGGTTCGGGCCACGCCGGGTCGCTGTCGTCAGCGACGCGGTCCGCTGCGCGGTCGTCCTCGCCGCCGCCGTGGCAGTCATGCTGGCGTCCCCGAGCGTGTGGCTCCTGGTCACGGTCGCGTTGATCTTCGGAGTGGTCGACGCGGTATTCATGCCGGCGGTGGGCGCGCTCCCGCCGCGTATCACGGCACCTGACCAGCTCGCCCGGGTCCAGGGGATGCGCGGATTATCCATCCGGCTGAGCAACGCCGTCGGACCGCTCCTGGCGGGAACCGTACTGGTGATCGGCGGCGCGGCCGGCGCTTTCACAGCCGCTGGAGTCCTCTTCGCTCTCTCGCTCGTCACTCTGCTCACCGTGCGGATCACTCCTTCCGCGGAGGTACCCCAGCGCGCCTCCGCCTGGCGTGAACTGGGCGACGGTCTGCGATACGTCCGTCGGCACCGGATGCTCGCACCGCTGGTCACCGTGATCGGGCTGAGCGAGATGTGCTTCAGCGGTCCCGTCGCCACCGGCCTGGTGCTCCTGGCCGACGAACGCGGCTGGGGCGCCTCGGGCATGGGATGGATCGCGAGCGCGTTCAGCGTCGGAGCCGCGGCCTCAGCGTTGCTGCTCACCGTCTCGACCCGGATACCGCGCGCCGGGCTGGTGATGTGCGGCGCGTTGCTCGCCACCGCTGCGGGAGCGGTCGCCTTGGGGCACGCGGCCTCACTGCCCATCGCCGTCATGTTCGGTTCCTTGATCGGACTGACCAGCGGGTTCACGACCACCCTCACTGGTGCCCTGGTCCAGACGGAGACAGACCCCCGCTACCTCGGACGGGTCGTCTCGGTCACCACTCTGTGCACGCTGGGCCTCGCTCCCGTGCTCTTCCCGGCCGTCGGCATCACGGTGGCCCTGTGGGGAGCGGACATGTTCTTCATCGGATGTGGCGCGATCTGCCTGCTGGCCGCAGCGCTCGGCCTGTCGGTCCCCATGATCCGGCACGCCGAACTCCACCCGTCCAGTTCTGCATCGTCGGCAGGCGGCTGAGGGGACCGGCAGGGTTCGCGTCCAACCGTTCGTCGGCCGATGCCTCACGTCAGGCCCGCACAGGTAGAGGTGCGTCAAGGCGGGGAACCCTAGGGTGCGGGGAACTGCGCGACCCCGGGGAACCTGTACAGGAACAAGTGCGCCCAGCACAGAAGACCCAGGGCGTGGGGAACTGCGCAGCCGACGAGTACCCGCACAGGAACAAGTGCGCCAAGCACAGGAAACCCGGGGGCGTGAGCGACGGGGAGGGGGCGGCGGGATGGAGCGGCGGCGGGTGTTGGCCGGGTTCGGGGGAGGGCTCACCGTCTGGGCGGTCGGGTCCACCGAGGCGCGAGGGCAGGGACGGGCCACCCAGAACCCCGGGCCCTTGCGGCACGCACACGCGCACAACGACTTCGCCCACCCCCGCCCCCTGCACGACGCCCTGGCGCACCGCTTCACCAGCGTCGAGGCCGACGTACACCTCGTGGACGGCCAACTCCTCGTGGCCCACGACCCGGTGGACCTCGACCCCTCCCGCACCCTCGACGCGCTCTACCTCGCACCGCTCGCGGCCCTGGTCCGGGCCCACCACGGCACCGTGTACCGGGGCTCCCGGCTGTCCCTGCAACTCCTCGTCGACCTCAAGACCGAGGGCGTGTCGGCGTACCACGCCCTGGACCGCCGGCTGCGCGCGTACCCCGGGCTCCTCAGCTCGTACCGCGCCGGACGGGTACGACGCGGACCGGTCACCGTGGTGGTCTCGGGGGACCGGGCGGCCCGGGAGCCGATGGCGGCACAGCGGGTCCGGTACGCCTTCCACGACGGCCGCCTCACCGACCTCGGGCCCGCGGTCCGCCCCTCGCTCGTCCCGCTGATCAGCGACAACTGGGGCCGTCACTTCACCTGGCGGGGCGCGGGACCCGTCCCGCCGACCGAGCGCGAGACCCTGCGGAGAGTCACCGCCGAGGCCCGGTCACGGGGCCTGCGGGTGCGGTTCTGGGCCACACCCGACGCACCAGGACCGCAGCGGGAGGCCGTCTGGGACGAACTCCTCGCGGCCGGGGTGGACCACCTCAACACCGACGACCTGGCGGGCCTCGCCGCGTACCTCGACGCACGACAGCAACGCCGTGGCTGAAGCGGTCAGGGGCGCAGCTCCGCGTACACGATCAGGTTGTCCACCGGGTGCCCCTCGGCGTCGAAGTCGCCGTCGCAGGTGATGAGCCGCAGGACCCGCTCGGATGTCGCGCCGTAGACCCGCTCGGTGGGGAACGCCTTCTTGCTGACGGTCTCCGTACTGGTGACGGTGAACCGGGAGGTCCCGCCGGACGCGTCACGGACGTCGATCCGGGCGCCCTCGCGCAGCTGGTGCAGCTTCTCGAAGACCGCGGGGCCGTGCCGGGTGGAGTTATGGCCGATGATCACCGCGGGGCCCGGCTGTCCCGGGGCCGGACGGCCCGTGTACCACCCGGCCGTCATGCCCTGTTCGGCCGGGGGGACTTCGACCGTGCCGTCCTTGTTGAGTCCGAGGGACATCAGCGTGGAGGACACCCCGATCGACGGGATCGTCACCTCGGTGGGAGCGGGTACCTCGTCGCCCCGGGCGGTACGGCCGGGGGAAGGGGTGCCGGACGGCGCTTCGGTGGCGGGGGCCGAACCGGCGGCGGACGAGGTCGGCGCGGAGCGCGTCCCCTCGTCACCGGTACCGGCTCCGCAGGCGGTGAGGGTGCTGGTCAGGGTGACCGCGAGGAGCGCGAGCGCGCCGGCCCGCCGTACGCGGTGGACCGGCCCGAACAGCCGGGCGGGACGGGAGGCGGGCCCTTCGGGGCCCTGCGGGGTGCGGTGGGTCGGCGTCACGGTGCCTCGGGGTCTTCCGGGTCTCGGGAGGGGGACGCGGCGCGTGTCCGGGCCGCGCGGACGGATGACGCGGACGGGTGGCGCCGCACGGAGCGGCGCCACCCGGGCGGATCAGCCGTTGCGGTGCGCCGCGCGGCGGCGCAGCATGATGGTCCCGGCGCCCGCGAGCATCACCCGACCGGCCGCGGAACCGGCGACGGCGGTCGAGCCGCCGCCCTCGGCCGCGACTCGCTCACCGGCGGCGACCCCGCCACGGGGGGCGAGGGAGACCTTCTTGTCGGCCAGCTTGCTGTCGACGACGCGCGGTGCGGGGGTGGCCGTCGGCTCACCGGCGGCGACCCCGCCGCGGGGCGCGAGGGAGATCTTCTTGTCGGCCGGCTTGCCGTCGACGACACGCGGTGCCGGTGTCGAGCCGGCAGCCGCTTCGGGAGCAGGGGCCGAGCGCGGCGGGGTCGTCGCGCCAGCCGCGACGCCGCCGCGCGGGGTCACCGTCACCTTGTCGCCGGGGGCCTCGCGGTCGGGCTGGACGACCTCCGCCTTGGCGGGGGAGTCGGAGTCGGACACGGAGATGCTGCGGTCCGGCGCGCCGTCGGACGCTACGGCCGCGCCGGCCGGGGCGAGCACCCCGCCGATGGCCGCGGTGAGCAGCGTCGCACGACGCAGGATGGAGCGAGAGGACATGACGTGGTTGCCTTTCAGCAGGGACTACGGGTACCCGGGAAGGCCGGTGGTGCCGTCCTCCCGGGTATGCCGCAAGGCTGCCGGGCAGTTGTGAGGAACCTGTCAGCTCACTGTGCTGATCGCATCAGGCCGCGCGCGGCCCCCACCCGCCACCGGCCCACCCGCCACCGCATCACCCCGGCCACCGCTCACCCGCCACCGCTTCACCCGGCCACCGCTTCACCCGGCCACCGGTTCACCCGCCACCGGTTCAACCATCGGCGGGAACGCCCCGACCGTCGGTGTCCGGGCCGGTGGCCCGGTCCCACCGTGCCGCCATGGGAAACCACAGGGTGAAGACCGTACCCACGCCGACGACGCTCGACACGTCGACCGTCCCGCCGTGCGCCTCCATCAGCCGCCGGACGATCGCGAGCCCCAGACCGCTGCCGCCGGTACGCCGGTTGCGGGACTTCTCGGCCCGCCAGAAACGGTCGAAGACATAGGGCAGCTGCTCCGCGGATATCCCTTCCCCGGTGTCCCGGACCTCCACGACCAGATCACCGTCCGGGCCACGGCGGAACGCCCGTACACACACCTCACCACCGGACGGGGTGTGCCGGATCGCGTTGGACACGAGGTTCCCGACGGCCTGCCGCAGCCGGACCGGATCGGCCCACGGGTCCTCGTGGTGAGGGGCCGTCACACTCTTGCCGGGCCCGCAGCCCGGCCCCGTCACGGGGTCCGCCTCCGTCCGCACGGTCAGGGTGACGCCCGCCGCGTCCGCCCGGGTCCGGTGCGCGGCGGCGACCTGGGTCAGCAGCTCCGTGACCCGTACCGGCTCCGGGCTCAGCCGCAGGGCGCCCGCGTCCGCCTCGGCCAGGTCCTGGAGGTCGTCGATGATGTGCTGGAGCTGCACCGCCTCCTCCAGCAGCGACGCCACCAGCGCCTTGTCCAGTTCGGCCACCCCGTCCTGGGCACCCTCCAGCCAGCCCCGGATGGTGCTCAGCGGGGTCCGCAGCTCGTGCGCCACATCGCTGACCATCACCTTGCGCTGCTCCTCCAGCCGGGTGCGGTGCGCCGCCATGTCGTTGAACGCGGCGGCCAGCCGCCCTATCTCGCTGTCGGCGGGTACCCGTACCGGGGTCCAGCGGTCCCCGTCCGTGCCGTCCCGCATCCGGCGGGCCGCACCGGTCAGGGCGTGCAGCGGACGGACCAGCCGGGTGCCCGCGAGGACCGACACCCCGACCGTCAGGGCGAGCACCAGGGCCGCGGCTCCCGCGATCTTCGCCGTGTTGGCGGGCGACAGATCGAAGTTGGATTCGGCGCCGCCGTCCGGGGCGGTGAGGAACAGCAGCGCGGGTTCCGCCACATGGGAGGCGAGCTGCTCCAGCCGGGCGTTCTCCAGACATGTGGCGACCGGACGGTCCCCGCCGTCCGCGCGTGACTTCGCGGCCCGGGACCCGGAGGACCACGTCAGATCCAGGGCCACCTCCACCTCGCTGTGGCCCCGCCGGTCGAGACAGGCGTTGGTGAGGTCGTTGAGCGTGTCCAGCGCCTTGCGCTCGGACGCCGTCGGGGTGGCCAGCGCCTCGGTGCCGCAGTCCAGTTCATCCGTCACATAGACGTCGCGGTCGGCCGTCGTGGACGGCCGCTCGGTCTCCAGCCGGGGACGGCCGCTGGGCCCGGTGACGATGGTGACGGTGAAACCGCGGTCGGTGTAGCAACGGGCCTGCCGCTCGGCGAGCGCCCGCAGCACCCCTCGGTCGGCCGCGGACAGCGCGAACGGCCCCACCGCTCTCGGGTCGATCCGGTCGGCCGCCAGTTCGGCGGCCGTCCGCTCGCCCTGCGGGGAGGGCAGCACCTCGGCGGATCCCGCGATGTCGATCCGAGGGGGGACCCCGGGCCTCGCGGAGGGCACGGGAGCGGGTTCCTTGAACGGCGTCCGGGGGGCCGGCATGGGCCCGCCCCGTTCGCCCTCGCGGACGGGACCCGGGGTCACGGTCGTACGGCTCGTGACGGGGTCCGTGCCCGGACCGCCCGAGGTGAGGCCCGACAGGGCGGTGTCCACGGCCAGTGGGTTGACGACCGCGGAGGGATGCGGGGGCAGTGCGGGCGGGACGGCCCGGTCGCTGGAGTCCGCGAGCGGGCGCCGCTGCTCGTTGGTGGTGAGGGTGACCCGGCGTCCCGTGCGCTCCGCGAGTTCGTCCACGGTCCGCTGGACGCCTTCCCACCCCGCGTGCGTGGCGCCGTAGGCGAGCAGGGTGTCGTAGACCCGCGCGTCGTCCGCGATGGCCCGGCCCTGCTCCTGCTCGATCGCGCCGGAGGTCGTCTGCACGGCGATCCACGCGGTCGCCGCCACCGAACACGCGGCGACCAGCGCCGACACGGCGAGGAACCGGCCCAGCAGGCTCTTGCGCAGCGGCAGCCGTGAGCCGCGCTCCGCCCGGCGCTCCGCCCTTTTGCCGCGCCTTCGTTCACGCCTGGGCATGTCGCCCGGCCCCGCCCGGCCCGCCACGGCCCCGCTCCGGATCGGTGAGCTTGTAGCCGACCCCGAAGACGGTGAGCAGCCGGGCCGGACGGCGCGGGGCCCGCTCTATCTTCTTGCGGAGGTTCATCACATGCACGTCGACCGTGCGGATGCTGATGTACCGGTCGAAGCCGTGGAGTTCCTCCAGCAGCCGCTGCCGGCTGAAGACCCGGTCCGGTTCGGCTGCCATCGCGGCCAGCAGCCGGAACTCGCCCGGTGTGCACTCCACGGCGCCGCCGTCGACATGGACCTCATGGCGGTCCGGGTCGACGACCAGCGCGCCGACGGCCAGGGTCCGGACCGCCGGGGGAGCGGCGGCGGGCACCGGCCGGGCGGTGCGCCGCAGCAGGGTGCGTACCCGGGCCATCAGTTCGCGCGGACTGTACGGCTTGGTCATGTAGTCGTCCGCGCCGAGGTCCAGCCCGAGCAGCAGATCGTCCTCGGTGCTGCGGGCCGTCAGCATCAGCACGGGCACGGTACGGGCCTCGGCCCGCAGCACCCGCACCACGTCCAGGCCGTCCGCCTTCGGCATCATCACGTCGAGCACGATCAGATCCGGTTCCCGCTGCCGGACCCGTTCCAGGACCGCCAGTCCGTCATGGACCAGCGTCACACCGTGGCCCTCTCTTTCGAGATAGCGGCGGACCAGCTCGGCCTGCTTCTCGTCGTCCTCGGCGACCATGACATATGCGCACACCCCGCCGATCGTAGGGTAAGTACGACGATCGACGGGGTGCGCGCTCCCCGGTGCCCGCCCCGTCCGGTGGCGGGGACGGGGTCTCACCCCGTGGCGAACACCCCGATCCCGTTGGCGACCATGCGTTCCGAGCCGTCGCTGGGGTGGTTGCGCACCGTGACCCGGGTCGCCCCCGCCTTACGGGCCGCGAGGGTGGACGAGCCGCCGCCGTCGAGGTTGAACCCGTCGTCGGCGCCCGCGTCCCGCAGCTCCCGGGCCAGCTCCGCCATGGTCAGGCCCTTGCGGTAGGCGCTCGCCCCGTCCACCGCGAACAGCAGCAGCCGCCGCCCGGCGGCGTCGATGCCGACGGCCGTCCGCACGGCCGACGCCGAGGTGTCCAGCCCGCTGAGCGGCGCCCCGTCCCGCAGCACGGGGTGCCCGCCGATCGCGAACCGGTACGCCACCCCCGCCACCGACGGAACCAGCCGGTGGCGCACCGTCACCCGGTCGCCGACCGACAGCTTGCGCAGCTCACGCGCGCCCGCCTCCCGGCCGACCAGCACGGTCGTGCCCTGGAGGACACGTCCGTCACCCGGGGTGGCGCGGGTGGCGACGACCTCGCCGCCGCGCACGGTCACCTCATGGGTGTCGTCGCTGCACGGATCGCCGCGCTTGGTGTCGCTGCCGCAGGTCGCGCGGACCCGGGAACGGCTGCCCCAGTCGGCGGTGAACGCCCCGACCGAGCCCACCTTGAGGGCGTACTGGTTCAGGCCGTGCAGCTTCAGCGTGCCGCCGGGGGTGGTCACCGCGCCGTCGAGCCGCAGCCGGTCCAGCCGCGCCCGGCCTTCGGTGTCGACCCCCAGCACGTCCTCGGTGCTGGTGCCGGGCGGCAGCGACGGACCGAAGCGCTGCTTGCGCGGGACGGCCGCCTTCAGCTCCCGTCCCGCGGCGATCGCGGGGCCCACCGGCGCGTAGGTGGGGGAGACCCCGGGGTGCTGCGCCTCGGTGATGTTGAAGAAGTCGCCGTTGACACCCGCGATCGCGCCGCCCGTGTTCGCGAGCGACGAGACGGTGGCCCGGCCGCCCACCACCGAGGGGTAGAGCAGATCGACCTTGACCCCGGGGTCGCCCAGATCGACGGTCAGCAGATGGGCGTGGGTGGTACCGCGCGGGGTGCCGATGTCGTAGTGCCGGTACGTCACCCCGGTGGCGATCCGCTCGGTCACCCCCAGCAGACCGTGGGCGCCGGGCGGGGCGCCGTGGACCTTGACGCTTCCGGGGCGCTTCGCGGCGCCCGCGAACGCCTCGCCCGCCTGGGCGCCGCTGGCCTGCGGCGCGGCGGACAGCGCAGTGCCGGTCAGGGCCGCACAGGTCAGGCCCACCGCCAGCAAAGCCTTGAACCGCCCGCGTTCACGGGTGCGGGCGGCGGGTCCGTCGTGGCGCTCCGTACCGAGCCGGGGTGGGGCTCCCGTACCGCGTTCTGTCACTGATCGCGCTCCTTCCGCCGGCCGCCGCGCCAACTTCTGTCCGGAAGGCCGGTTTTCGGTCGGTGGGCGAGTCCATCAGAAGGAGGGCCGTGTCAGGGGTGACTACGTGCCGACCAGACGCGAACGGATCAGAAATCGCACTCCTTCGGGTGCCTCCAGGGAGAAGCCGCCACCGCGCCCCGGCACCACGTCGACGATCAGCCGGGTGTGGCTCCACAGCGCGAACTGGCTGCGCGACATCCAGAACGGGACGGGTTCGCCGCAGCCCTCGACGTCGAGCTCGGCGAGCAGCACATCGGAGTCACCGGTACGGAACTCACCCGCCGGGAAGCACATGGGGGCGCTGCCGTCGCAGCAGCCGCCCGACTGATGGAACATCAGCGGCCCGTGCTCCGCGCGCAGTCGGCGCAGCAGCTCGGCCGCGGCATGGGTCAGCTCCACCCGGGCGGGCGGGGGGCCGGTGGGGTCCGTGCTGTCCATACGGTGTCCCGGGGCTCGGCTACGGGGGGCGCGTACGGCCCGTCCGGTGGGCGGACCACGGGTACGCCGTCCCGGCCCTCGCGCGGCCCTGTCGATGGCGCACCCTGCCCGACAGGGTGCCGTGCCCGACGTTGCGGGGACGTTGCGGGTCAGCCGATCCGGGCGACCGCGCCCCAGCCGACATCCGCCGTACTCCTCAGGGTGCTGCCGTCCGGACGCCAGCGGGGCATCGGGACGAGGCCGGGCGGGACCAGTTCGAGCCCCTCGAAGAATCCGGCGATCTGCTCCGGGGTCCGCAGCACATAGGGGGTGCCGCCGCTGCCGGCGTACGCGTCGTTCGCGGCGGTGAGCCGGGGCAGCAGGGAACTGGGCGCGCTGTGGCTCAGCACCAGCAGACTGCCCGGCGCGACCGCCCCGACCAGCCGTTCCACCACGCCGTACGCCTCGTCGAGATCGCTGATGTGGCCCAGCATGTCGCTGAGCACCAGCGCCGTGGGACGCCCGAGGTCCAGGACGCGCGCGGCCTCGGCCAGCACATGAGCGGTGTCCCGGACATCGGCGTGGACGTACGCGGTCGCGTCGTCGGGCGCGCTGTCCGGACCGGATACCCGGTGGGCCGTGACCATCGGGTCGTTGTCGACGTACACCACCCGGCACAGCGGGTCGACGGCCCGCGCGATCTCATGGACGTCCGGCGCGGAGGGCAGTCCCGCCCCCAGGTCGAGCACCTGGCGCAGGCCCGCCCCGGCCAGCGCCCAGCGCACGGTCCGGCGCAGGAACTGACGGCTCGACAGCGCCAGCTCGCGGATCTCGGGCACCTCGGCCGCGAAAGCCTCCCCGGCGATCCGGTCGGCCTCGTAGAAGTACTCGCCGCCCTGCCAGAAGTTCCAGATCCGCGCGGAGTGGGGGACGCTCGTGTCCACGCCCGTCGGTGCCCGCCGCGCGGGCGTGGGGTCGGTCACGGTCGGGCTCCTCGGGGCCTGAGCGGATCACACTCTTCGTCACACCCTATTACTTTATGTATGCATATTGCGGAACGCGCGCATTGCGTGGATCGTTGAAATCATGACGGACGACGAGCCCCCCACCCGGCGGCCGGTGCCGCCGGGGGACGCGGGGGCGGGGGAACGCCCCCGGACCCTCAGCCGTTGGGTGGAGGCCGGTCCGGAGGGCCCCCGGCAGGCGCGATCCCACACCCGTGCCGCGCTCGCCCGCTGGCGGGTGGACCCGCAGGTCACCGACACGGCCACCCTGCTGATGTCCGAGCTCGTCACCCACGCCGTCCGGCACCGCCCCGCCGAACGCGGTCTGCCCTCCGACGGCCGTGTCCACTGCCAGGTCCAGCACTGGCCGGGCGGCACGGTCCGGCTCACCGTCCAGAGCGGGCCGTGCGTGTGCATGCCCGGTCAGCGGGGCGCGCACAGCCGGGAGAGCACACCCGGCTCGCCGCACTCGCTGCGCGAGCACCCCCGGGGGCTGGAGATCGTCGAGGCGCTGTCCGGCGCCTGGGGCACCCGGGACTCCGACCATCACCAGGTCGTGTGGGTG
Source organism: Streptomyces uncialis (assembly GCF_036250755.1). NCBI lineage: Bacteria > Bacillati > Actinomycetota > Actinomycetes > Kitasatosporales > Streptomycetaceae > Streptomyces > Streptomyces uncialis. The sequence continues at coordinate 8,301,042 of NZ_CP109583.1, forward strand.
GAGCTGTAGCCGTGGAGGGGGAGCGGCGGCGTCGCCGTCCGGGCGGGGAACCGCCCCCGTCACCCGGTGGGGCCGCGGCCCCGCAGCCGGGTGACCAGCGCCGCCTTCGGGCGGTAGGCCAGCGGCATCCGCAGGCCCGCGCCCAGCGCGGCCAGCACCTCCTCCTCGGCGGCGGAGTACGCCGCCGCGTCCGCGAGAAGCGTGGCCGCCTCGTCCGGCGCGTCCGGCAGGGCCACCGCCCCGCCGTCGTCCAGCAGGACGGGCGTGCCGTCGGTCAGGGGCACGCCGCCCGGTGACACCGGGCCGCCCACCTCCGCGACATGGACCCCGGTGCCCGGTCCCGCCGTCGCCTCGCCGAGCGCCCATACGGGCAACGCCAGCCGCTCCAGCGCCGGGACGTCCCGGACCAGGCCCTCCACCAGCGCCCCGCACGCGCCGCGCGCGAGGGCCGCTTCCGTCAAGATCTCGCCCCACACCGCGCCGGGCACGTGCGACGCCCCGGCGATCACCAGCACCCGGCCCGTCAGATCCTCCCCGAGCAGCGACCGCAACGGGCCCAGCCCGTGCGGCCCGGGGCCCGGGGCCAGCCGGACCGTACGGGCTGCCGCGAGGACCGGGACCGCCGGGCCGCGCCGGACGGGCCGCAGCGGCGGGGTCAGCCAGCCGGCGGCGCCCCGCAGCTGGAGGACATCGGCCAGCGCGGTGGCCGCCGGTAGCCGGTCCGGTGACGCGAACGGAAAACGCCAGGTCGTCATGGACGGCCCCCTTCGGTGAGCCGGAACTTGCGGATCTTCCCCACCGAGGTGCGCGGCAGCTCCGGCACCCGCTCGAACCGCACCGGACGCTTGGACTTCGCCAACCGCCGCGCGCACCACGCGGCGAGGTCGTCCAGCGCGTCCGGCGCGCAGTCCGGTACGGCCACCACATACGCCACGGGCACCTCGTCACGCACCGGATCGGGCTCACCGACCACCGCCGCCTCCAGGACCGCCGGATGGTCCGCCAGCACCGCCTCGACCTCCACCAGCGACACGTTCTCGCCGGACACCTTCAGCACATCGCCGCGCCGCCCCGCGAAGAAGAACCTGCCCCGCGCGTCCACCCGCGCCCGGTCCCCGGTGGCGAACCAGCCGTCGCCGAACGGGAACGACGCCGCCGTCGTCACCGGGTCGTCCAGATACCCGGCGAACAGCGTCCGGCCCGGCTCACCCCCGACGAACACCTCGCCCTCCTCGCCGGTCCCGGCCGTCCGGCCCGAGTCCGGGTCCCGTACCGTCACCCGGCAGCCCAGCGTGGCCACCCCCATGGAGCGGGGCTGTGGGCCGACCGCGCCGTTGGTGAGCACCGCCGGAACGGTCTCCGTCATGCCGTACAGCTGACGCGGACGGCAGCCGATGAGGGCGGCGAACCGCTCGTACTGCTCGTCGGTGACGTTCTGCGCGTACCAGCAGTGCGTGACGCACAGCCCGCTCACCGGGGTCGCGCCGCGCGCGAGCACCATCCGGATCGGCGCGGCGAACAGGCTCAGATGGGTGGCCCGGTGGCGGGCCGCCTGGCCCAGCAGCCCGCTCGCGGAGAACCGCGGCATCAGGGCGACACTCGCGCCCCTGGTGATCGCCGGGGCGAACGAGTAGTACTGGGCGTTGGCGTGGAACAGCGGCAGCACCACGAGCTGACGGTCCGTCGTCCGCAGCGCCGAGGCCGCCGCCATCACCTCCCCGGCGAACACGTAGTTGGCCTGGGTCACCATCACGCACTTGGGCGCGGCCGTCGTCCCCGAGGTGAACATCAGCCCCAGGACGTCGTCCGCCACCGTCTCGGACTCCCGGACCCGCTGTTCGCCCGTCAATGTCGACAACTCGACATCCGTGAGGGGTGCTTCGTACGCCGTGGCACCGGCCGCCGACGCCCCCCGGCGGTACTCGGCGTACTGTTCGGGCCCGCAGAACCCGAGCCGCGCACCGGTCCGGCGCAACTGCTCCGCGAACTCGGGGGCCCGCGCCGACGGATCGGAGCACACCATCGCCGCGCCCAGCCGGGCCAGCGCCAGCCACAGCGCCACGAACGCCGGGCAGTTGGGCAGGGCCACACCCACCCGGGAACCCCGGACGACCCCCCGTTCCCGCAGGCCCCCGGCGACCCGGGCCACCAGGTCGTCGAACGCGCCGTACGTCCACCGGGTCACGCTCCCGTCCGGGGCCTCCCAGACGAGGAACGTCGTCCCGGGGAGGGCCGCGGCGGTGTCCGCCCAGCGGTCCGCGAAGGTGGGTGGTGTGCCGGCCATGTCAGCCTCCGGTCCGATGCGGATGGGGTACGTCAGGGTGCCGGGAGCCCGGGGCGGCCCGCCGGTGTGCGGGGACACCCCGGGCGCCCGGGGCGCGGGTCACACCGCGGCGGTCGCCGGGACCGGCCCGTACCCGCCGCCGCCGGGCAGCTCCAGCCGGACGACGTCCCCGGGCTGGAGCGTGATCCGGGCCTGGGTGCGCACCGGTTCACCGTTCACCAGGAACCGGCCGGTCGCCCCGGCGCCGCCGCCGAAGACACCCAGAGGTCCCCGGGCCAGCCGGGAGGTGACCGCGTTGAGGACCCAGGGCGAGGGCGAGTCGACGGTGAACTCGATGGTCTGGCCCATCCCGCCGACCTGGGCGCCCTTGCCGCCCGAACCCCGGCGCAGCTCCTTGCGCAGGAACCGGATCGGCGCGGACGCCTCCACCACCTCCAGCGGCACCGCCGACACACCCGTCGGGTACGACGTCGTCGACAGGCCCGGCTTGGTGGCCCGCGCGCCGACCCCGCCCGCGTAGGTGAACATCGCCGTGATGAACGGCCTGCCCTCCGCATCATGGCCGCTGACCTGCATCGTCCACACCGCAGCCGAACCCTCCGCCATCACCGCGTCGGGCAGCGCCTGCGACATCGCCTGGAGCAGCGGCATCGGCAGGAACATCCCCACCACATGACGGGCCGTGCACGGGGACGGCGGCCGCGCGTTGACGATGCTGCCCTCCGGCGCCTCCACCGAGATCGGCGCCAGCGAGCCCGCGTTGTTGGGGATCTCCGGGTTGAGCAGACTGCGCAGGGTGAACGTGGTGTACGCGTGGGTGTAGTTCTTGACGACGTTGATCCCGAACGGGCTGGCGCCCGACGAACCCGCGTAGTCGACCAGGATCTCGCCCTTGTCGGCGTCCACGGTCACCGCGACCTCGATGGTGATCTCCGAACCGTCCGCCAGGTCCAGCACCGACGACGCCCGGTACACCCCGCCCGGCAGTTCACGGATCGCCCGCCGGGTGGCCTCCTCCGAGCGGCGGATCACCTCGTCGGCCAGCTCCTCCACGTCCGGGAGGTCGTACGAGTCCAGCAGGGCCTGGAGCCGGACCGCGCCCACCTCGCCGGACGCCATCTGCGCGTGCAGATCACCCGCCATGTGCTGGGGCTGGCGGACATTGGCCAGGATGAAGTCCCACACCGGTTCGTTGCGCACCCCCGCCGTCATCAGCTTGCTGATCGGTATCCACAGGCCCTCCTCGAACACGTCCCGGGCGCCCGCGCCGATGCCGTACCCGCCGACATCGGTGTGGTGGATCGTGGAGCCGAAGAAGCCGATGACCCGGCCGCCCCGCCACACCGGGACCAGCACCGTCACATCGAGGAGCTGACCCGCCGTCTGGTACGGGTCGTTGGTGATGAGGACGTCCCCCGGGGTGAGGGAGTCGACCGGGTGCCGGTCCAGGATGTTGCGGCACGCGATGGCGAGGGAGTTGATGTGGCCGGGCGTCCCGGTCACGGCCTGCGCGACCATCCGGCCGCGCCGGTCGAACAGCGCGTTCGCGAGGTCGCCCGCCTCCCGCACGATCGGACTGAACGCCGACCGCTGAAGGGCCTTGGCCTGTTCGTTGACGGTCGCCACCAGGGAGCCCCACAGGACTTCCAGCTCGATGGCGTCGAAGGTACGGCTCATGCGGAGACCTCCTCGTTCTGCTCGACGGTGACAGGCCGCTCGGCCGGCGCGGTCGCGGTCGCGACGATCGACCCGTCGGCGGCGACCTCACAGCTCCAGCCGCCGGGGATCACCGATGTCGTCTCCCGCTCCTCGACCAGCGCGGGCCCCTCGAAGCGGTCGCCCGCGCCGAGTTCGGCCCGCCGGTAGACGGGTACGGGTACGGGCTCCTCGCCCCGGCGGAAGCGGGCGGGACGGTGCCGGTCCGGCACCGGCGTACCGCTGCCGGCGGCCACGGCCGGTACCTCGAACCCGGGGGCGTCCGACCAGGCGGCCACCCGCCAGGTCACGACCTCGACCCCCACATCGGGGATGCGCAGACCGTAGATCTTCTCGTACTCGCCGTGGAACAGCTCCAGGGTCTCCGCCAGCGACGACGGCCAGGCCGCGCCCTCGCCCACCCACAGCGTGATCTCGTTGCCCTGGCCCTCGTAGCGGGCGTCCAGGCCGTAGCGGAAGCGCACATCCCCCGAGGCCGCGCCCGCCGCCGCGAGCACCCGGCGGCCCTCCTGGCGCATGTCCTCCAGAAGCAGGTCGCGGTCGGCGTCGACCCGCCCGTCCAGGGCACGGACCATCGACCGCGCCAGGTCGATCCGGACCGGGGAGACCAGCGTGCCGAACGCGGACAGCACACTCGCGTTCACCGGGAAGATCACCCGGGGCGCCTCCAGCAGCGTCGCCACCCCGCACGCGTGCACGGGTCCCGCGCCGCCGAACGCGATCAGCGCCACGCCCCGCAGATCGATACCGCGCTCCACGGCGTGCATCCGGGCCGAGGCCGCCATGTTCTGGTTGATGACCTCGTACACCCCGACCGCCGTGTCGTCGGCGGACGCGCCGAGCCGCTCGCCGAGCGGCGCGAACGCGTCGCGTGCCCCCGCGAGGTCCAGGGGCATCTCACCGCCCAGGAAGTACTCCGGGTCCAGCAGGCCCATCACCAGGTCCGCGTCGGTGGTCGCCGGGACGGTCCCGCCCCGGGCGTAACTGACCGGGCCCGGGTCCGCGCCCGCCGAGTCGGGGCCCGCCTTCAGCAGGCCCAGGCCGTCCACCCGGGCCAGGCTGCCGCCGCCCGCGCCGATCTCCACCAGGTCGACCGAAGGGATCGAACAGGGGTAGCCGGAACCCTTCTTGAAGCGGTAGACCCGCGCCACCTCGAACTCGTTGGTCAGCTCGGGCCGGTAGTCCTCGATCAGACACGACTTGGCGGTCGTGCCGCCCATGTCGAAGCAGAACAGCCGCTCCTCGCCGAGCCGCCGCGCGTACCAGACACCCGCCAGGGCGCCCGCCGCCGGACCCGACTCGACCAGCCGGATCGGCACCCTGCGGGCGTCGTCCGCGGAGACCACACCGCCGTTGGAGAGCATCATCAGCACCGACGCGCCGAACCCGGTCTCCGTGAGCCAGTCCTGGAGCTCCTTGAGATACGGGCCGATGACCGGCATCGTCGCCGCGTTGCACACCGTGGTGATCATGCGCGGGTACTCACGGATCTGCGGTGTCACCTCGTGCGAGGCGCACACCGGCACCCCGAGCCGCTTGGCCAGCCCCTCCGTCACCAGCCGCTCGTTCCCGGCGTTGGCGTACGAGTTCAGCAGACAGACCGCGACCGCCTCGACATCGTGCCGGCGCAGTTCCTCGGCGAGGGTGTCGAGCCCCGTCTCCGTCGGCCGGGTGAGGACCGTACCGCTCGCCGAGGTCCGTTCGTTGATCTCGAAGACCAGGTCGCGGGGGATCGGCGGCGCGGGGAACTCGATCTGGAGGTCGTACATGTCGTAGCGGTGCTCGCTGCGGATCTCCAGCGTGTCACCGAAACCGTCGGTGGTGACCAGGGCCGCGCGGCCGGTCTTGCCCTCGATCAGCGCGTTGGTGATCAGGGTGGTCGCGTGGACGATGGGGCGGGTGATGTCGCCGGGGGAGATCCCGGCCTTGTCCAGTGCGGACAGCACACCGGCCCGGACGCCGCCGAGCGGCGCGGACGGGGTGGTGAGCGTCTTCTCCACGACGACACGTCCGGTGTCGGCGTCGAGGAGGACGACATCGGTGAAGGTGCCGCCGATGTCCACGGCAAGGCGCCAATCAGTCACGTCTGGCCTCTTCTCTGGTCGTGGCGGGAAGGAGGGTCCGTCCCGGTCCGGGGGTCATGCGGGGTCGGGCTTCGGGGGCAGCAGGGTGACGTCCCGGTGATCGGGCACCGGGCCCGCCGAGGGCTCGTCCGGATGGCCGGACAGCACCTCGGCCGCGGCGGTCAGATGCCACTGCCACTCGGGGGGCAGGCTGTCGGCCGGGTAGATGGCCTGGACCGGGCAGACCGGTTCGCAGGCGCCGCAGTCGACGCAGTCGCCGGGGTGGATGTACAGCATCCGGTCCCCCTCGTAGATGCAGTCGACGGGGCACTCGTCGATACAGGTGCGGTCCTTGACGTCGACGCAGTTCGTCCCGATCACATAGGCCATGGGCACCTCCTGGGGCGCGAAGGGGGACGGGGAGAGGGCGGCCGGGGGGAGCGGGGGCGGCGGTGGGCCGGGCGGCGGCTCATCCGGCGGTCCAGGTGTCGCGGCCGGTCAGCAGCGTGTCGAGATCGCGGCCGGCGCCGTCGGCCGCGGCCCGGCGCAACTGGTCGGCCACCAGCCGGTCGTACGAGGGCCTGGCCACCGAGCGGAAGACGCCGACCGGGGTCGGACCGCCGTTCTCCGGCAGCCGCGACAGGGCGAACGCGCCCGCCGGGTCCGGGTCATGGGCGTCGTGCACCACCTCGCCCGGTGGTTCCGCGCCGTCCCGGCCGGCCGGGGTCAGCGCGCCGGACGGCCCGCGTACGACGGTCCGCGCGCCCCCGGCGCCGTACCGCAGCGGCGCCCCGTGGGTCAGCCGCAGCAGATGGTCGTCGCGGGTCGCCCGGTTCTTGAGGACCTCGAACGCGCCGTCGTTGAAGATGTTGCAGTTCTGGTAGATCTCCACCAGCGCGGTGCCCTCGTACCGGGCGGCCTCCCGGAGCACCGAGGTCAGATGCGCGCGGTCCGAGTCGATGGTGCGGGCCACGAACCCGGCACCGGCGCCGAGCGCCAGACCGACCGGGTCGAACGGGGTGTCGACGGAGCCCATCGGTGACGACTTGGTGATCTTCCCGGGCTCCGAGGTCGGGCTGTACTGGCCCTTGGTCAGGCCGTAGACACGGTTGTTGAACAGCAGGATCGTGATGTTCACATTGCGGCGCAGCGCGTGGATCAGATGGTTGCCGCCGATGGACAGGGCGTCGCCGTCCCCGGTGACCACCCATACCGACAGATCCGGCCGGGACACCGACAGACCCGTGGCGATCGCGGGTGCCCGTCCGTGGATGGAGTGCATACCGTAGGTGTTCATGTAGTACGGGAAGCGGGACGAGCAGCCGATCCCGGAGACGCACACGATGTCCTCCCGGCGCAGCCCCAGTTCCGGCAGGAACCCCTGGACGGCGGCGAGGACGGCGTAGTCGCCGCAGCCGGGGCACCAGCGGACCTCCTCACCGGAGCGGAAGTCTTTCGCCGTCAGCTCCAGCGCCGGGCCCCGGGCGCCAGGTGGCGTGGTCACCGTCTCAGACATCGCAGATCACCTTCTCGACGGCCGTCCGCAGATCGGCGGCCTTGAACGGGGTCCCGCGCACCTGGGTCACGGACACCACGTCGACCAGATAGCGGCCACGCAGCAGCAGGGCGAGCTGACCCAGGTTCATCTCGGGCACCACGACCCGGTCGTAGGCCGCGAGGATGTCCCCGAGTTCCGCGGGAAAGGGGTTGAGGTGCCGCAGATGGGCCCGGGCGACCGGGCGTCCCGCGGCCCGGACCGCGTCGCACGCGGCGGCGATCGGCCCGGCGGTCGAGCCCCAGCCGAGCACCAGGACCCGGGCGTCCCCGCCGGGGTCGTCCACCGTCAGCGGCGGCAGGTCCCGGGCGATCCCGTCGACCTTCGCCTGCCGCACGCGCACCATGAACTCGTGGTTGTCCGCGTCGTAGGAGATGTCGCCCGTCCCGTCGGCCTTCTCCAGCCCGCCGATCCGGTGTTCCAGACCCGGGGTGCCGGGCACCGCCCAGGGCCGGGCCAGGGTGACCGGGTCCCGCAGGTACGGCAGGAACCGCGGCGATCCGTCGGCGGCCGTGCCGTTGGGGCCGGTCGCGAAGGAGAACACGGCCGACAGGTCCGGCAGTTCGGCGGCCTTCGGGACGAGCCACGGCTCGGAGCCGTTGGCGAGGTATCCGTCGGACAGCAGCACCACCGGGGTCCGGTACGCCAGAGCTATCCGTACCGCCTCCAGCGTCGTGTCGAAGCAGTCGGCCGGGGAACTCGCCGCGAGCACCGGCAGCGGCGACTCGCCGTTGCGGCCGTGGAGCACCTGGAGGAGATCCGCCTGCTCGGTCCTGGTCGGCAGCCCGGTGGAGGGCCCGCCGCGCTGGACGTCCACGACGACCAGCGGCAGTTCCAGGGTCACCGCGAGCCCGACGGCCTCCGCCTTGAGCGCGATCCCCGGCCCCGAGGTCGTGGTCACCCCGAGCGATCCGCCGAACGCGGCCCCCAGCGCCGCGCTGACGGCGGCGATCTCGTCCTCCGCCTGGAAGGTGGTGACCCCGAGGTCCTTGTGCCGGCTCAGCTCGTGCAGGATGTCGGAGGCCGGTGTGATCGGGTACGAGCCGAGGAACAGCGGCAGCCCGGCCCGCTGGGCGGCGGCCACCAGTCCGTACGACAGGGCGAGATTGCCGGTGATGTTCCGGTACACACCGGGCGGCGCGGGCGCCGGGGCGACCGTGCAGGTCACGGCGAACGCCTCGGTCGTCTCACCGAAGTTCCAACCCGCCCCGAACGCGGTGAGGTTGGCCCGCAGGATCTCCGGCTTCCGCGCGAACCTCCGTTCCAGATGGGTCCGGGTGCCCTCGGTCGGCCGCTGGTACATCCAGGACAGCAGCCCCAGCGCGAACATGTTCCTGGCCCGCTCGGCGTCCTTGCGGGACAGCCCGGAGTCCTTCAGCGCGGTGACCGTGAGGGTGGTGAGCGGCACCGGCCGCAGCACATACCCGTCCAGCGTGCCGTCGGTCAGGGGATCGGCCTGGTATCCCGCCTTCGTCAGCGCGCGCGGGGTGAACCGGTCGGCGTCCACGATGATCTGGGCGCCGTCCCGCAGATGTCCGAGATTGGCGCGCAGCGCGGCCGGGTTCATCGCGACGAGTACGTCCGCGCTGTCGCCCGGGGTGCTCACCCCGTGGTCGGCGAAGTGGAGCTGGAACGCCGAGACCCCGGGGAGGGTGCCGGCGGGGGCGCGGATCTCGGCGGGGAAGTCGGGCAGCGTCGCCAGATCGTTCCCGAAGGCCGCCGTCTGCGCGGTGAACCGCTCACCGGTGAGCTGCATACCGTCACCGGAGTCACCGGCGAACCGGATCACCACCGAGGGGACGGCTCTGACCTGCTTGGACATGATCGCGACTCCTGAGATCGCAGGGAGGTCCCGCAAGGGGGCTCCGGGGTGCCCGGTCCGGTGGGTAACCGTGTCTCGCGTCGTCCGGTGCGGACGCCCGGGGCACCGGCCGTACGGGACGCGGCCCGGGACGCCGTACCGGATACCGCACCGGAACGCCCGGCGCGGGCCGGGGGAGAGACATGGGGTGGGAAGGCCGTGGGCGGGAGGGCCGGTCCCGGTGGGCCGCGCGACCGGGGCGTCGGCCCACCGGGACCGGGCGCCGGGGCCGGCGGGAGTCCGTGCGGGGAACTCCGCGGGCCGCTGCGGCGCGGGCCTGCCCGGAGGGTACGGGCAAGCCGTCCGGGCCGCCCGGGACCGGGGCGGAGGCGGCGGCCAGGGGCGAAAAGGGGAGGTGGTGGGCGGGGGTGGCCGCGCCCCGTACGCGTGATGGGCATCGACCGCGCGGGACACGGGACCCTTCAGGTCCCGCACACGGTGCGTACGGGGCGCGACCGGTCCGGTCAGGTCCCGTGGACCGCCTCACGCAGCCGCGCGACCAGTTTGTCCGGCGCCGCGGACCCCCAGACGTTGCGGCCGAACGCGACACCCGCGCCGCCCGCCTCGACCACGCCCCGGGCGAGCGCGACCACCTCGTCCTCGCTGTCGGTCTTCGGACCGCCGAGCGCCACCACCGGCACCGGGGTCGCCGCGACGACCTCCGCGAACTCCTCCGTCGGACCCGGGCACACCGTCTTGATGATGTCCGCGCCCAGCTCCGCGCCGATCCGCGCGGCCCGCGCCACGTTCTTCGTGGTCCACGGCACCGCCTTGGCCCAGCCGCCGGGGATCATCTCCGCCATCACCGGCAGACCCAGCAGCTCGCACTCCGAGGTGAGCCGGGCCAGCCGCTTCAGCGACAGATCCTCGTCGGGCGCCCCGGGGAAGGCGAGGACGACCACGCAGTCCGCGCCGATCCGCAGCGCCTCCTCCGGCAGATGCATGATCGCGTTGACGTCGCCGGAGGCGAACTCACCGATCTCGGAGGAACCGCCGTCCACCCGCAGCACCAGCCCCGCGCCGGCGAACACCTCGGCGTACGCACGGGCCAGATGCCAGGTCGCGAGGACCGCGTCCGGGCGGCCCTGCGCGATCCGCGTCATCGGCTCCCCGAGCGGCGGCCCCTCACCCATGTACGCGGCGTGGTCGATGGCCGCGAAGACGGCCCGGCCGTCCGCGCCGAACATCCGGCGCATCCGCCGGAGCTTGCCCGCCCCGAGGGCGGAATGGGTCTGCACAATCGTTCCTTTCGTCGCTGTACACGTCATCCGGGCGGCGGTCCCGGCCGGCTACCCGTCCTGCTCCGGCCGGGTCCGCCACCGCCGCTGCTCGGTGCTCTGCCGCTGGAAGGTGCCGCTGTCCCAGTAGTCGACCCGGTGCGCGATCTCCCCGCCGCTGACCCGGAACCGGAACATCCCCCGGATCCTGATCCGCGGCCGGTGCGCGGCCCCCGACCAGCGGAACGTCATCAGATACGCCACCGCGGCCCGGTCACCGTCCACGATCAGGTCCTCGACCTCGTACCGCAGTTCCTCGAACTCGGCGAGGAATCCCGTCAGCCGCTCCCGGTACGCGGCCCGGCCGCGCACACTGCGGCCGAGCGACGCGGTGTGCTCGTTGTGGAAGTCCGCGGTCACCCGCCCCGCGATCCGGTCCGGGTCCCCGCTGTTCAGCGCGGCGATATAGCGTTCCACGGCCTCCCGGGTCCGCTGCGCGGTACCCGCGCCGGCGGCCGGGGCGGACCCGCTCACCGGTCCCCGCCGGAGCCCCAGAGGGTGCGGACCTCCTCGAACACCCGCTGATTGTGGGAGATCTCGACGACATTGCCGTCCGGGTCGTTCAGCGCGCAGATGTAACCGACCGGCGGCGGCAGCTCCATCGGCTCCCAGTGCAGACAGCCGGCCTCCCGGGCCCGCGCCGCGGTGTCGTCCACGTCCGAGCGGTTCGGCACCTCCATGCCGAGGTGCGCGAACGGGCTGAGCTGCGGCTGCTTCCTGCCCTTGTCCTTGTCGAACCCGACGAGCACCAGCACGAACGGCGTCTCGACCTGGCCCTGGTTGGACAGCCACGCGTTGGCGCCGTCCTTGTCCTGGTGCCGGGCCACCACCACCAGCGGGGTGAAGGACGTGTAGAACTCGACCGCCGCCTCCAGATCGCTCGTCGGAAGCGCGATATGGGTCCAGCGGGCCTCGGTGAGCTTCCTGCCCGGTTCCGTGTCGGCCACGGTCACCACTCCTCTTGTCTCTCGTTCCTCGGCGGCCCCGCTCGCGGCCGTACCGGCCGCCGCTGCCCGTCCCCTCAGCCGACGGGTCCCTCGAACTCGTCCGGCGCCAGCGGGGTCGCCACGTCCTCGCGGATCTGACGCATCATGTGCCGGGCCCGGCCCTCCCAGGTGCTCGGCGGGCCGACCCGGTAGAACGGTGAGCGGAGGTTCTCCATCAGGACGGTCACCATGTCGGTGTCCTCCTTGTTGGTCAGCTCCAGATTGACCAGTTCCCGCTCCTGGAGCCCGATGTCCTCGGTCAGCCCGTAGATCCGCGACACCAGCCGGCTCCGGTCCGGGGCGATCGGGTCCACCCGCACCATGATCAGCTGCGAGGCGTACGGCAGCGGCGTCAGGTTCGGATAGACGAACTCCGCGTAACTGCCGCGCAGATCCTCCTCGTTCAGGTCGGTGCGGCCCAGCGACAGATCGAAGTTGTCGCTGTGCGGCTTGTAGCCGCTGGTCGTCCGCCCCTGGAAACGGACGATGGTGTCCATCTGCTTGCGCACCTTGTTCAGCCGCCGGTGCACGAACCGCACGTGGTAGTCGTCGTTCGAGTTCTCGACGAACACCTTCCAGTTCATCGGGTACTCGTCGTTCAGCTCGCGGTGGTAGCGGTGGTACCCGTCGATCCGGTACGCCTCGTAGCGCGGCAGCAGCGGCGCGATCCACTCCTCGAAGGAGGGCGCCCTGCGCGACAGACAGGCGAACACCAGCTTCCCGAAGGCGATGTGCACCCGGATCGGCACCAGCCCGTACCGGTCCATCGGGAAGTCCGGGCCGTACATCCGCTCCCGGTCCGGGATCGACAGCAGCTTTCCGTCCAGGCCGTACGTCCAGGCGTGGTAGGGGCACGCGAACGCCTTGCCGCAGTTCCCGGCCGGTTCGAAGGCCACCCCGGAGGCGCGGTGCCGGCAGTTGTTCAGGAAGCCCTTGACCGAGCCGTCCCGCTGCTTCACCACCAGCACCGACTGGGTGCCGATCCGCCCGGTGATGAAGTCGCCCGGCTTCACCAGGTCCTCGGTGTCCCCGAGCCACACCCAGGACCGGCCGAACACCCGGATCATCTCCAGGTCGAACAGTTCCTGGCTCCACACCTCCCACGGCTGGAGCATGTCGCTCGGCAGGGGTGACTCGACGAGTCCGTCGCTCTCCCGCGCCGGCCCGGCGGCCCGGCCCGCGGCCACCTGCTCGTCCAGGGCGAGTTCCGAAGCGGTCATCCGGTCCAGCACGGCTTCCTCCCCAAACACTTGACTTGCTTGCACCGACTGCGTGCTCTTGATGCTTGCGATGAGCTCGAAGGTAGGTCCGCGGCCCACCGCCCCGGTATGTGCTTCAGGCACGAACCTGGGCCGCCCTTGCTGCTCCCCGGCCACATCGGTACGCGCGGGGCGAGCTGTCAGGCTCGGGACATGGATTCTGTGAACCTCGGCGGTACAGGACTGCGGGTCAGCCGCCTCTGTCTGGGCACGATGATGTTCGGCGCCTGGGGGAACCCGGACCACGACGCCTGCACCCGGATGGTGCGTACCGCGCTGGACGCGGGCATCGGCTTCATCGACACCGCCGATGTGTACGCCTTCGGCGAGAGCGAGGAGATCGTCGGCCGCGCGCTGAGGGGCCGCCGTGACGAGGTCGTCCTCGCCACGAAGTTCGGTGAGCGCACGGACCCCGACGACCCGCGCACCGGTGGCGCGTCCCGCCGGTGGATCGTGCGGGCGGTCGAGGACAGCCTCCGCAGGCTCGGCACCGACCGGATCGATCTCTACCAGCTGCACCGGCCCGACTTCGGGACCGCGCTCGACGAGACACTCGGCGCCCTCGGCGATCTGGTGCGCCAGGGCAAGATCCTCGCGATCGGCGCCTCGGCCACCCCGCCGGACCGCATCGTGGAGGCCCGGTGGACCGCGGAACGCCACGGTCTGGAACCCTTCGGCACCGAGCAGCTCGGGTACTCCGTCCTCGCCCGGCACGCGGAGGCGGCGGCCCTGCCCGCGTGCGGGCGGCACGGGATGGGCGTGCTGGTGTACAGCCCCCTGAACGGCGGATGGCTCACGGGGAAGTACCGCGCCGGGGTCCCGGCCCCCGCCGACTCCCGGGCGGTGCGCAACGCCGGGCACTTCGACCACGGGCAGCGGGGTGTGCGCGCCCGCAAGCTCGCGGTGGTCGAGGAGATCGCCCGGCTCGCCGAGGAGTCCGGGCACACCATGATCGAGCTGGCGCTCGGCTTCGTGCTCGCCCATCCCGCGGTGGGGTCCGCGATCGTCGGACCCCGCACCGAGGAGCAGCTGGCGGCTCAGCTCTCGGCGGGGTCGGTACGGCTCGCCCCGGACGTGATGGACCGGCTCGACCAGCTGGTCGCCCCGGGTACCGACCTCAACCCCGGGGACGCCGACCAGACGTCCCCGGCGCTGACGGACGCCGCACTGCGGCGCCGCGCCCACGCGCTGCCCGAAGGCGCGCTGCCCGGGGGCGGTGCCTGACCGCCGCCACGCGACCGGGCCGGGCCGCCCCGTCCCGGGCGGCCGGGCCCGAGGACACGGCCGCGGCCGGGCAGCGGACGAGCCGCCTCGGCCCCCGCCGGACGGCCCCGCGCATCAGGCGTCGGCCGACCCCCTGACCCCGGTCGGACACCCGGCTCCGGCCGGGACCCCGGTCGTACGCGGGGTCCCGGCCCGGACGGTCCCCCGCGAGGTCCCGGCCCGGCAGTCGCCGGCGTCAGGAGTTCGCCCGCCACACCACGATCTGGTTGCCCCACGGGTCGAGGAACGAGGCGTGCCGGCCGTTGAACTCCTCCCAGTAGGTCTGCTCCCACAGGGCCGTCGCGCCCAGCAGGACCGCCTTGTTGAGGTAGTCGCCGGGCGGACCGTCCACCAGGATGTACACCCGGGTGTGCAGACCGGAGCGGGGCTGCGCGGGCAGCGGCGCCGGGTCCGGGTGCTGCTCCGTCTCGCTGAACAGACCCAGGTGCAGCCCCTCGCCCGGGACCACCTGATGGAAGACGCCCTGGGGGCGCGGGTTGATCGTCCAGCCGAACAGCTCACGGTAGAACGCCGTGGACGCCTCTACATCGGTGCTGGGGAGGTCGACGAAGACAAGGGTGTTGGCCATGGGGTGGTTCCTCGGTTCCTGGGATCGTTTCGGTTGCTCTGCCGACCGCGTCCGGTGCCCGGCGGCGGTCACCCGGTCCGCGGCGCGTGACCGCTCCTGAAGTACGTCCCCTTGTCACGCCACAGGACGACCTCGTTGCCCCACGGGTCACGGAACGCCGCGCAGCGGGCCTCGAACTCCGCCCACGGCTTCTCCTCCCAGAGCACCGTGGCGCCACCGGCGACGGCCTTCTCCAGACAGGCCGGCGGCTCGTCGACCATCACATAGATCCGGGGCACCGGACCGGTGACCGGACGGTCCTCCCGGTGGATGCCGAGATTCGGCTTCACCCCGGGCAGCACCTCGTGGAACTCCCCGGCGGGGCGGCGGTTGAAGGTCCAGCCGAACAAATCGGCGTAGAAGCGCGAGGTGGCCTCCACATCGGGCGTCGGCAGATCCATGAAGATCACGGGATTGGGCATCGGGACTCCGTTCTCCGGGCGGGACGGACAGGGGCCACCGGGCGGCGGCCCTTCACGCGGCGGTGGAGGTGTTCACCGGAGCCGACAGACGCGCCACCTCCGCGTCCCCGAGCGCCAGGAAGAGCCGCAGCCCCTCCGCGTACACCGGGTCCGGCTCCGGATCGATCACGGTCATCGGCGGACGCGGCCAGTCCCCGCCCGCCCCGGCGCCGGGCACGGGCCACCAGCCCGCCCCGGCGCCCGCGGCGAGCGCCGCCCCGAACGCCGCCACGTCCACCGGCTCCGGCACCTCCACCGGCACCCCGAGGACCGCGGCCTTCACCCCGCACCACAGCCGACTGCGCGCCGGGGACCCCGCGCACACCAGCGTGTCGATGGGCGCCCCGTGCGCGGCCAGCCCCAGCGCGATGTGCGCCAGCCCGTACGCGGCGCCCTCCAGCGCCGCCCGGGTGAGCTCCCCCGGACCCGCCGCCGACGACAGCCCGTGGATCTCGCTGCGCAGCGCGCGGTTCCAGCGCGGCGCCCGCTCACCCTCCAGATACGGGATCACCGTGACGCCCCCCGCGCCCGGCGGCACCCGCGCGGCCAGCCGCAGCAGATCCGGCACGGCCCGGCCGGTCAGGGAGCTCAGCCACTCCAGCATCAGTCCGTGCGCGGCGACCGGCCCGCCGACGATGTCGAGGCCCGGCACCGCGCTCGGCAGCGCGTAGTGGTCGGCGGCCGGTGAACCCGCGGCGACCGCCACCGCGAGGCCGCCGGTCCGGCCGCCCGGGTCCATCGCCCGGCCCGGCCGGTCCAATCCCCCCGCCCAGAACGCCAGATACGCGTCCTGCGCCGCCGCCACCAGCGGAATCCCGGGCGCCATGCCCTCGGTGCCGGTGGTCGTCCCGGTCACCGTGCCGGTCCGGGCGACGGGCCCGTAACCGTCCAGCAGCGGATCACCGGTCCAGCGCGACTGGTACCGGTCCGCCCCGAGCCGGGCTCCGACCCAGTCGTACAGCTGCCACGGTGTGCCGTCCGGGTCGTCCGCGCGCAGCACCGTCCGCTGCGCCTGGTGCTGGGCGACCGGGGACCCCTGCGCCCCCGCTGGATGACGGCAGGTCAGGGCGGTGACCGGGGAACCGCCGTCGGACACCGCGACCGTCGTCGGGCTCTGCCCGCCGAAGGCGAGCGCCACCGGACGGGCCGCCGCGGGCAGTCGCGCGGCCAGCCGGCGCACCGACTCGACCGCACCGGCCAGCCAGCCCGCCGGATCGGCGCGTCCCGCGGTCCAGTCCGCGGCACCCGGATAGGGCGCGGTGGCGCTGCCGAGGCTGTTCCCCCCGGGGTCCAGGGCCAGCGCACGGGCGGAGTTGCTTCCCAGGTCGACCCCGACGACGACCGGGGCGGACACGGGCGGCACGCTCAGCCGCCCACGAGGACACGGTAGACCGGGCTCTTCGCGGCGAGCCGGAGCGCCGCGTCCGCCTCCGCCAGCGGGAACTCGGCGGTGACCAGCGCGTCGAGGTCGGCGGCGAGCCGCCCGGAGGCGATCAGGGCCGCCGCCTCGGTCCAGTCCTCGGGCTCATGGCTGAACACCCCGAGGACGGTCAGCTCATGGTGGTGGATCGCGTCGGGGCCCACCCCCGCGACGAGTTCCTTCGGGAACGCGCCGAACAGCACCACCGTGCCCCCGTCGTCGCACAGCGCGAGCGCCGTCTCCAGCGCGTCCGGCGCACCCGCCGTCACGAACACCAGATCCTGCTTGCCGCCCGTCGCCACCGCCGCGTCCGGGGTGCTCGTCCAGTCGGCCCCGGCGGCACGCGCCTCCGTCAGCCGGTCCTCGCTGATGTCGATCAGCCCCACGGACGCCGCGCCCCGCAGCTTCGCCAGCGCCAGATGCAGCCGCCCCATGAAACCCGCGCCGACGACGGCCACCCGGTCCCCGGCCCGCAGCCCGCCGAGCCGCGCGGAGTGCGTGACACACGCGAGGGGTTCGCCCATGACCGCGTGGCGCACCGGCGCCGCACCCGTCCCGAACGCCTGCGCGGCGGGCACCCGGACCAGCTCCGCGAGGCCCGCGCCCATCGAGACGGTGCCGTCCGACAGCGCGCCGCCCTGCGGGCGTTTGCACAGGGCGCTGCGCCCCCGGCGGCACGAGACACACGTCCCGCAGCGGGTCAGCAGATCGAGGGTGACCGTGTCACCGACGCGGGGCGAGCCGGGCAGCCCCTCGGCCTCCGCGCCGACGGCGACGACCTCGCCCGCGACCTCGTGCCCGGCGGCGACCGGATAGACCGGCTTGGTGCCCAGATAGAGCCTGCGCTCCATGGTGCACAGACCGCAGGCCCTGATCCGTACGAGCACTTCCCGTGCTCCCGCGACCGGATCGGGCTCCTCCCGCAGCGAGACCTGTTCGGCGGCGGTGATGACGGCGATCTTCATGAGAACGACTCCCGGTGCTAGGGGATGCGAGAGGACGGAACGGAAGAGGTGGGGTGGGGAACGCTTCAGTGGGCCGCGATCACGGGCCATCGGGACCGGACCGGGACGCCCGAACGGTGCAGCAGGTCCGCCGCCGCGCGCGCCGCGTCGGCCCGCAGTTCCGTCTCGTCGACGGTGACGCAGCGGTGGTCGCGGACCACGACCCGGCCGCCGACGAGGACGTCCCGTACGGAGCGGCCGTCGGCGGACCACACGAGCTGATGGGCGATGTCCCCGCGCGGTGTCCACTCGGGTCCCGCCGTCGTGTGGACGACGAGGTCCGCGTACTTGCCGGGTTCCAGCGAACCGATCCGGTCGGCCATCCCGATCGCCTCGGCGCCCCGGATCGTCGCCAGCTCCAGGGCCTCGGCGGCGCCGAACCGGGTGGGGTCGGCGCGCATGTCCTTCGCGAGTCCGGCGGCGAGCGCGGCGGCCTTCAGGATGTCGGAGGAGTCGCCCGCGTTCTGCGCGTCGGTGCCGAGCGCGAGCCGTCCGCCCCGCTCGAACAGCTCCGCGTGCCGCCCGGCGCGGGTCACCCCCTGCCCGAGCCGCAGATACGCCCAGGGGCAGTACGCGACGGCCGTGGAACTGGTCAGGAGCGCGTCGACCTCCGCGTCGTCGAGCCACACCGCGTGGGCGAGCAGCAGATGCGGGCCCAGTACCCCGAGGTCGGCGAGGTGCAGCACCGGCCGGCGGCCGGTCAGCTCCAGATAGTGCGCGGGGTCGGCCGCCGACGGCGACATATGCATGGTCATCGGGGCACCCGTGGCGCGTGCGAGGTCGGCCGCCCCGGCGAGCAGTTCGTCACTGGCCAGCCCGTGCCCGACGAGCGTGACCCAGCCCTCGACCCGGCCGCCCGCCGGATACGTCTCCACCAGTGCGCGCAGCCGGTCCAGCACCCGCGGCGCGGGGGCGGCGAACGGCGCCCCCGGCACGTCCCAGCCCCAGGTGCCGACCGTGCCGCGTATCCCGGCGGTGCGCAGGGCGTCCGCGACCCGGTGCGGATGGGCGACCGTGCCCGCCTCCACCACGGTCGTGACCCCGTTGCGCAGATTCTCCACGCAGGTCAGCAGCGCCGACAGTCCGTCGTCCGCGGTGGTGTGCGCGCGGTGCAGGGGGATCGCCCAGGAGTCCACCGACGCGCCGGGCGGCAGATCGTCGGGGATCCGGGCCCGGGCCAGCGGGTCGCCCGTGTGGTGCTGGTGGGCGTTGACCAGACCGGGGGTGACGACACAGCCGCCGGCGGACAGCTCGGGGGTGCCGGGCCAGCGCTCCCGCAGCGCGGAGGTCGCGCCGACCGCCAGGACACGTTCCCCGGCCACCGCGACCGCGCCGCCCGCGAGGATCTCGCGGCGGGCGTTCATCGTCACCACGTCGCCGCCCGTCACCAGCAGATCGGGGCGCTCCGGGGGCGGGCCGTGCGGCTCCTGTTCGCTCACCATGGCCACGGACACTAGGCCGCCCCGGGCCGCCGGACATCGTGGCCGGGAGCACAATCAACGCCCCCCGGTCCATGCCGGGAACACGATGCGGCGGCTCCCCGCTGCGACCAGCCTGACTCGCGTTCGTATCGCACGGCCAGGCAGCCGAGAGGGAGTGACCGCGATGTCCGCCGCGATGTCCGCCGGGGAACACAGCACCGGCCCGCAGCCCGGAGCCGAGCCCCGGCTCCGTCCGGGCTGGCTCAGCACGGACCCCTATCCGCAGCTCATCGGGGGCCGTGAGGCCACCGGCGGCACCCCCCTGCCGATCACCGACCCGTCCACCGGGGAGCGGCCCGCCCGCTATCTGGCCGCGACCGCCGAGGAGGTGGACGCCGCGATCGGCGCGGCCCGCGCCAGCTTCGACACCGGGGTGTGGCGGCGGATGCCGGGCCCCCGCAAGGCGGAGGTGCTGGAGGCCGCCGCGGCGGCGATCCGCGCCGACGCCGCGCGGTTCGCCGCGCTGGAGGCCCTGGACACCGGCAAGGCGGTGTCCGGCGCGCTCACCAACGACGTCTACGAGGCCGCGAACGCCTTCTCCTACGCGGCGGCCGTGGCCCGCACCGCGCACGGCGATGTCCGCCGGGCGACCTTCCCGCCGGAACTGCTGCCCGGCGGCGGGCCGCGTGTCCTCACCGTCCGTGAACCGGAGCCCGCCGGGGTCGTCGTCGAGCTGCTGCCGTGGAACGGGCCGCTGATGACCGGCAGCCAGCGCATCGCGTCCGCGCTCGCCGCGGGCTGCTCGATCGTGGCGAAGCCCCCGGCCGACGCGGTGATCACCCTGGTCGAGCTGGGCCGTCTGCTCACCGCCGCCGGACTGCCGCCCGGGGTGCTGAACATCGTCCTCGGCTCCGGCGCCACCGTCGGGGAACAGCTGATCACCGACCCCCGGGTCGATCTGATCAGCCTCACCGGGGGCACCGCGACCGGCCGCCATGTGATGGCCGCCGCCGCCCGCAACCTCACCCCCGTCCATCTGGAACTCGGCGGCAAGTCCCCGGTCGTGGTGTTCGCCGACGCCGATCTGGAACAGGCCGTCGGCTGGGCGATGATGGCCGCGTTCGTCAACATGGGCGAGGTCTGTGTCGCGGGCAGCCGGCTGCTGGTCGAGGAGTCGGTCTACGAGGACGTGGTGCGCTCGGTCGCCGCCGCGGCGGCGACGCTGCCGGTGGGGGACGCTCTCGACCCGAAGACGTTCATCGGCCCGCTGATCCACGAACGGCACGCGAACCGGGTACGGGGCTATGTGAGCCGCGCTCTCGGCGCCGGGGACGCCACCCTGGTCGGCACCCCGGAACTGCCCCCGGGACTGGGTCCGGCGTACGCCGCGCCGACCGTGCTCGGCGGGGTGCGGCGAGGCTGCGAGCTGGAACAGGAGGAGGTCTTCGGCCCGGTGCTCGCGGCGATGCCGTTCCGTACCGAGCGGGAGGCCGGTGAACTGGCCAACGGCACCGCCTACGGGCTCAACGGCACGGTGTTCACCGGGAACCTGGAGCGCGCGTTCCGCTTCGCGGACACCCTCGACTGCGGCGAGGTCAACGTCAACTGCCATTTCGCGCCCGATATGAACGGCGGCCGGGGCGAACCCCGTCGGGCCAGCGGTTTCTCCCGTACCGGGGTCGACGCGTACACCCGGATCAAGGCCGTGAACATCTCCGTGCACAGTGGCTGAATCCCCGCTTTGTGCTCCTGAACCAAAGACCCCCCTGGCCTGGCGTCCATACCTTCTGACCGTCAGACCATCAGTCCGGAACGAACCGGCCCACCGAACCACCGGAAGGAGTCGCCGACGATGGCGATCACCGGTATGAACCACGCGGTCCTCTATGTACGGGACGCCCGCAGGACCGCCGCCTTCTACCACGACGTCCTGGGCTTCGAGACGGTCATCGAGGGCCCGCCGGGCAGCTTCGTCTTCATGCGCGCCCCGGCCTCGGACAACCACCACGACATCGCGTTCTTCACCATCGGCGACAAGGCGAAGGCGTCCGAGGCGGGTTCCCGGACCGTGGGCATGTACCACATCGCCTGGGAGGTCCCCTCGCTGACGGCCCTCGCCCGGGCCCGCGACACCCTGGCCGCCGCCGGCGCGCTGAAGGGCGCCAGCGACCACGGCGCCAACAAGAGCCTGTACGCCACGGACCCCGACGGACTGGAGTTCGAGGTGATGTGGCTGGTCCCCGCCGAGCACTGGGGCGACGAGGCGCACCAGGCCATCGTCCGCCCGCTGGACATCGACGCGGAGATGCGCCGCTTCGCATCCGTCACGGGCGCGGTCTAGGACCTGACCCTGCCCCGTCCCGGTGCGCACCGGACACCGCGCCGACCCACCGGGCGGGCGTACCCACCACGAGGACCGGAGGCCGTCCCCATGGACCCGAAGCGCTTCGCCCCCGTCTCCCGCGCCACGGTCCCCGAGCAGATCAGGGACTCGCTCCTGGACGGCATCCGCGACGGCAGCCTGGCGCCCGGGTCCCGGCTCCCCGCGGAGCGCACGCTGTGCGAACAGTTCGGCGTGGCCCGCACCTCGGTACGCGAAGCGGTCCAGGGACTCGTCGTCCTCGGCTGTGTCACCAAGCGGGGCAACCGCTTCGTCGTCGCCGATTCCCTGCCCGACATGCCGCTGGGCGGCGAGGACCGGCGCAAACGCAACATCAGCGAACTGTTCGAGGTACGGCAGGTGATGGAGGTCGCCATCGCGCGGCTCGCCGCCACCCGCGCGGACCCGGCGGAACGCGCCCAGATCACCGCCCTCGCGGCGGAGTTCGGGCCGGGCATGCGGCTGGAGGACTTCCGGGACCTCGACCGCCGCTTCCATCTCGCCCTGGCCCGCGCCTGCGGCAACCCCACCCTGCACGAGCTGTACCGCAAGGCCCTGGACGCGGTGTTCGCCTCCGAGGACTTCTCCTCGCTGCTGGACGCCGAGGACAACGCCGGGGCCGTCCGCGAGGTCATCGCGGAAGCCTGCCTGGCCCATGTACGGATCGCCGCCGGGGTGGCGGGCGGGGACCCGCACACCGCCGCGCTCGCCGCGGCCGACCATCTGGGCGAGGTCGAGAAACACATGATCGCCCGCATGTTCTGACCCACGGGCCGCCCGCTGGCCGCCGGGGCCGGCTCCCCGGCTCTCGGCTCCCCGGACCGCGGGGCGCGGGCACCGGCACCGGCACCCGCACGACAGAGAGGACGGACCCGCCCATGAGTGACGACGAACGGCCGACCGAGGACGCGCAGCACGTCTGGGCCTTCGACGACGCCGAGTTCAAGGAGGTGCGGCCCGGCTTCCGGCGCCGCGTCTGGTCCAGCGACGACATGATGCTGACCTTCTGGCGGATCGAGGAGGGCCGCGGCCCCACCCCGTACGACAACCATCCGGACAACGAGCAGTGGGGCGTCGTCCTCAAGGGGAAGCTCGACTTCCGGATCGGTTCCGACGAGCGGCGGACGCTCGGCCCCGGCGACGTCTACTGGGCGCCCAAGGGCCACGACCACGGCGACAGCCTCTTCATCGGCGACCCCGAGCACGGCGAGACCTGGATCCTCGACATCTTCACCCCGCCCCGCGAGGAGTACCTCGGCGGCTGACCGCGCCGCCCACGCCTCACTCACCCGCGCACCACGCGCCACTTCACCCACGCGCCACCCGCCTACCCACCCACGCATCCTGGAGGACACCGTGCGCATCGGCAGCCTGCTGATCGGTTCGGAGAACGCCGAGCAGATGAAGTCCTGGTACCGCTCCGCCTTCTCGGTCACCGAGAACGACGGCGGCGCCTTCCCTCTCGGGGACGTCCAGCTCTTCATCGAGGAGCACAGCGAGGTCTCCGGGCCCAACGCGGACGCCGCCCGGGTGATCGTCAACCTCGACGTCGACGACTGCCGCGCCCTGGAGGCCCATCTGCTCACCCTCGGCGTCACCTGGGTGCGCAAGGTCGAGCAGATGCCCTTCGGACTGATCGGCACCCTCGCCGACCCCGACGGCAACTACGTCCAGATCATCCAGTGGGGCGCCGAACCGGGCACCCACCCCGGATGATCCGCCCGCCCCACCTTGAGGGCCCCCACAGCACCCCCCACTCCTAGCAGCTCCCGCAGCACCCTCGAACGGTCCGCGGACCCGCCACCGGGTCCGCGTGACACCGAATCCGCGTTGAGTCGTCTGGAGAAGTGCGATGCGAAGAAAAGTACTGAGAGCTGTCGCGGGCCTGGTCATCGCGCCGGGACTGCTGCTGACCGCCTGCGGTGAGACCCGGACGGACAGCCCGAAGGCCACCCCGGCCGCCGGCAAGAGCAGCGGGGGAGCGGCCACCACCACGCAGGCCGACGGCACACTGCCCGCGGGCGAGCCCGATGTGAACGGCGACGGCAAGGTCGTCATCGGGGTGATGAGCCCCGGTGACACCAAGGACAAGGGCTACTACCAGAGCTTCGTCGACGAGTCCCGGAAGTTCGCCGACGAGCACGACTGGAAGCTCACCATCGTCGACAAGATCAACCCCGCCACCGCCGTCCAGCAGGCCCGCAACCTGTGCCTCCAGCGGGTCGACCTGATCGCCATCGGCGCCAGCGAGCTCAAGGACGCGCTGTCCGCGTCCACCGAACCGCAGTGCAAGGGCGTCGCCTGGTACATCAGCGGCG
This sequence comes from Streptomyces uncialis, assembly GCF_036250755.1. Lineage (NCBI taxonomy): Bacteria > Bacillati > Actinomycetota > Actinomycetes > Kitasatosporales > Streptomycetaceae > Streptomyces > Streptomyces uncialis. The sequence goes on from NZ_CP109583.1 coordinate 8,324,938, forward strand.
GCCAGGGCGTGAAGCAGACCCCGGCGTTCACCCAGTCCCTCGACTTCATCAACGAGAGCCTGTACGCCGCCGGTTACGCCGCCGGACTCATCCTCAAGGAGAACGGCGGCAAGAAGGCCGGCTACATCACCGGGCCCGACCTCGACTTCGCGCGAGCCGTCGCGAAGGCGTACAAGGCCGGTATCAGGTCCGTCGTCCCCGACGCCGAACTCGTCGAGAACTACACCGGCGACTTCAACGACTCCGGCAAGGCCAACGAGGCCGCCAACGCCCAGCTCTCCCAGGGCGTCAAGGTCATCTACCCCTACCTCGGCGGCGCCACCGACTCCGTCACCCGGATCGCCAACAAGAAGGGCGTCCCCGCCCTCACCCCCGGCACCGACCGCTGCACCCCCGAACCGGGCGGTGTGAAGTACGCGGTGTCCGTGGTCTTCAGCCCCGGCGCCTACTTCGCCGGAGCGCTCAAGGACTTCAAGGAGGGCACCCTGCGGATGGGCGTCGCCCGTGAGTGGCACCTGGGCAAGGACCCCGTCCCCACCGTCAAGCTCTGTGAGCCGAAGGGTGACCAGGAGGCCAAGCTGGCGAAGCTCATCGAGGACATCGGCAGCGGAAGGCTGAACGTCGATGACGCCGTCGCGGGCAAGCGGTAGCGCGACCGCGCCGGTCATGGCCGCGGACGTGCCCGTGCTCCAGATGCTCGGCATCTCCAAGCACTTCGGGTCCGTCCGCGCCTGCGGCGAGGTCGATCTGAGCGTGGCCGCCGGGGAGATCCACGGTCTCCTCGGTGAGAACGGCGCGGGCAAGAGCACCCTGATGAAGATCCTGCTGGGCCTGGTCGTCCCGGACTCCGGACGGGTCCTGCTGCGCGGCCGGGACGAGGACATCACCGACCCGCTCACCGCCGCCGCCCGCGGTATCGCCATGGTCCACCAGCACTTCAGCCTCGTCGGCCCCCTCACCATCTGGGAGAACATCGCCCTCGGTGACCGGGGCCGGGTGGACCGCGACCGGGTACGCGCGGCGGTCCGCGAGGTCGGGGAGCGCTACGGACTGGCCGTCGACCCCGACGCCCGGGTGGAGGACCTGTCCACCGGGGAACGCCAGCGGGTGGAGATCGTCAAGTGCCTGCGCCGGGACCCTGATGTGCTGGTCCTCGACGAGCCGACCTCGGTACTCACCCTGGAGGAGTCACGGGACCTGTTCACCGTGCTGCGCCGGGCGGCGGCCGACCAGGGCAAGGCGGTGATCCTCATCAGCCACAAGCTGGACGAGATCGTCCACGCCACCGACCGGGTCACCATCATGCGCCAGGGCCGCGTCGTGGCCCGGCGCACCACCGCCGGGACCGACGAACGCTCCCTCGCCCGCGAGATGGTGGGCCGGGAACTGTCCAAGTGGACGGCGGCCACCGCCGTCGGCGCGCTGGACGCCCTCATCGAACCCGGCCGCACCGAACCGGCCGGAGGCTCACCCGTCGAGGTCCGCGAGGAACCGGACACCGAGGCCCCGGCGGCCACCCCGGCCGCCACCCCGGCGGCCTTGCCCGCTACTTCGGCCACCCCGGCCGCCACCCCTGGGACCGCTCCGACCGCCGCGTCGGGGGAGTCCGGCACGGCGGACACGGCGTCCGGCGGGGCGGGGGAGTCCGGCTCGGGCGACGGGCCGGGGGTGAGCCGTACCGGAGCCGCGTACGGCTCACCCCTGCCCGCCGTCCCCGCGCCCCGGCGGGCGGACGCCGACCCGGGGCCCGGATCGGCCGGCCCACCGCACCCCGCCGCCACGGGTGTGCTCCTGCGGGTCCGCGACGCCCACGCGGTCGGCCCCGAACGGATACCGCTGCTGCGCGGACTCTCCCTCGAACTGCGGGCCGGGGAGATCCTCGGCATCGCCGGGGTCGAGGGCAACGGACAGGCAGCCGTCGGTGAGCTGTTCTCCAGTCTGCTGCCGCTCACCTCCGGCAGCGTCGAGGTCGACGGCACCACCGTGCCCGCGGGCCGCCCCGGCGCCATGCACGACGCCGGGATCGGCGTCATCCCCGAGGACCGGCACGCCTCCGGATGCGTCCTCGACATGAGCGTCGCCGAGAACCTCGTACTGGCCGACCTGCGGACCGTGACCCGGCGCGGACTGCTCAGCAGACGCCGACTCGTCGCCCGGGCCCGCGAACTCATCGAGCGGTTCGAGATCGCCACTCCGTCGCCCGACACCCCGATGCGGCTGCTGTCCGGCGGCAATCAGCAGAAGGTCGTCCTCGCCCGGGAACTCTCCGCCCGGCCCCGGGTGCTCGTCGCGGCCCAGCCCACCCGCGGGCTCGACATCGGGGCCATCGAGTACATGACCGAGCGGCTGCACGAGGCGGCCCGCGGCGGTATCGCGATCCTGCTGCTGTCCACCGAGCTCAGCGAGATCCTCACCCTCTCCCACCGGATCGCGGTCATCCACCGCGGCACGGTCGTCGGCGGGATGGACCGCGCCGACGTCGACATCGAACGCCTCGGCCTGATGATGGGAGGCCAGACCGCATGACCGGACTCCTCCAGGCGCCCCGCGCGAACAGCGCGGCGGGCGCGCCCGGACCACCCGCGCCCCCACCGCGCCCACCGCTCACGGAGCGGCTGCGCACCCCCGCGCTGTACGTCCTCTCCCTCTCCGCCGCCTTCGGGATCGCCGCGATCCTCGTCGCCGTCGTCGGCAAGTCCCCCAAGGACGCCGCCGTCGCGATGTTCGACGGCAGCCTCGGCAGCGGCGCGGCCCTCGGCCAGAGCGTCGACCAGGCCGCCCCGCTGCTGCTCGTCGCCGTCGGCTCCGTCATCGCCGCCCGCGCCGGGATCTTCAACATCGGCCAGGAGGGACAGGTCGTCATCGGCGCCGCGCTCGGCGCGGGCGTCGGGCTCTTCATGCCCGGCCCCGGCTGGTTCGTCCTGCCGATGATCCTGCTGTGCGCCGCGCTCGGCGGCGCCCTGTGGGCCGGCGTCGCCGCCCTCCTCCACTACTGGCGCGGGGTCGACGTCGTCATCAGCACCCTGCTGCTGATCTTCGTCGCCAACCAGGTCGTGTCGTTCGCCGTCAACCGGGACTATCTGCTGCGGGAGACCGCCGTCCCCGGCCAGACCACCACCTCCCAGTCCGACATGCTCCGGGAATCGGTGTGGCTGCCGCGCTTCGGCGAGTTCCCCGGCTTCAACATCGGTGCCGGGATCTTCCTCGCCGTCGTCCTCGCGGTCGCCGTGTACTTCGCGCTGACCCGCACCCGCTGGGGCTTCCGGATCCGGCTCCTCGGACTCAACGCCCGCACCGCCCACCGCGCCGGGGTCGGCGCCGTCGTCGTCGGCGGCGGCGCGCTCCTCGCCTCCGGCGCCTTCGCCGGGGCCGCGGGCGGGGTGATGCTCACCGGCAGCGGCTACCGCATGCAGGACGGCTTCGCCGGGAACGTCGGCTTCGACGGACTCCTCGTCGCCCTCGTCGCCAAGGACAACCCGCTGCACGCCGTCCCCGTCGCCTTCTTCTTCGGGGCGCTGCGCGCCGGCGGCGGCTTCCTCGCCGCGACCGGCATCCCCCGCTACATCGTCGCCGTCGTCACCGCGCTGCTCGTCCTCGCCGTCGTCTTCCCGACGGCCGTCGCGGAGATCCGGCGGCGTGTCCCGGCCCGCACCAAGGAAGCCTGAGAGGAGGCACCATGATCGACGAGTCCTCCGTGGTCCTCGCCAGCGCCGTACGGCTCACCGTGCCCCTGGCCTTCGCCGCCTGCGGCGAGTACATCGCCGAACGCGCCGGAACCATCAACATCTCCGTCGAGGCCATGATGCTCGGCGGCGCCTTCAGCGCCGTCCTCGGCGCCACCGTCACCGGCTCCGCCGCCACCGGACTGCTGTTCGGGATGGCCGCCGGACTGCTCGTCGGCTTCGTGCACGCCCAGTTCAGCCACCGGCTCGGCGTCAACACCTACGTCGTCGGCCTGGTGCTGAGCGCGCTGGTGCTCGGTCTGACGAGCTTCCTCCTCGACTCCGTCGACCTCGACAAGAACCAGCAGGTCGGAGCCGTCGACATCCCCTTCCTCTCCGACCTCCCGCTGCTCGGACCCGTCCTGTTCAGCCATCGCTGGCCCGTGTATCTGCTGGTCGCCCTGGTCCCGTTCGTCTGGTGGCTGGTGCAGCGCAGCCGCTTCGGCCTGGAACTGCGGGCCGCCGGGGAGAACCCCCGGTCGGCCGACGTCACCGGTATCGACGTCCGCAAGCGCCGCCGCCAGGCCCTGCTCATCTGCGGGCTGCTCTCCGGACTCGGCGGCGCCTACCTCGCCGTCGGGGAGGTGGGCATGTTCAACCAGAACATGACCGCGGGCCGCGGCTTCGTCGTCATCGCCGCCGTCATCTTCGGCGGCTGGACGCTGCGGGGCACCCTCACCGGCTGTCTCGTCTTCGGCGCCGCCGACGCCATGCGGCTCGCGCTGCCCGCGCTCGGCCTCCAGCTCAACGCCCAACTCCTGATCGCCGCACCCTATGTGCTCGCCCTGCTCGCCATGATGTTCTTCGCCAAGAGCCACCGGGCCCCCGGCGCGCTCGGCCGGCCGTTCGTCCGGGGGACCGTGTGAAAGCCGTGATGCACACCCGCCACGGCGGACCTCAGACCCTTGAGCTCCGCACCCTGCCCGACCCCGAACCCGCCCCGGGCGAGGTGCTCGTCGCCGTCCGCGCCGCCGGGGTCAACCGCCTCGACCTGATCCAGCGGCGCGGCCCCGGCGTCCTGCCCGGCTTCCGGCTGCCGCACATCCCCGGCATGGACGTCTCCGGCGACATCGTCGCCCTCGGCCCCGGCACCACCGGCCGCGCCGTCGGGGACCGCGTCGTCGTCAACCCGACCATCGCCTGCGGCGACTGCGGTGACTGCGCCGCAGGGAACGACGCCTACTGCGGCCGGGTCCGGATCATCGGCGGCAACCGCCCCGGCGGCTACGCGGAACTCGTCGCCGTACCCGCCACCCACACCCATCTCCTGCCGCCCGGCACCGGTCATGTCGCCGCCGCCTCGCTGCCCACCGCGTACGGCATGGCCTGGCAGGCGCTCGTCGTCCGCGGTGAACTGCGCGCGGGCGAGAGCGTCCTGGTCCACGGCGGCGGCAGCGGGGTGAGCATGGCCGCCGTCCATATCGCCCGCCGGATCGGCGCCCGGGTCCTCGTCACCTCCGGCTCCGACACCAAGCTCGACCATATGCGGGACGTCGGCGCCCATGTCGTCATCAACAACCGCACCGAGGACATCGCCGCTCGCGCCCACGAGGCCACCGGGGGCGCCGGGGTCGACCTCGTCCTCGACCACATCGGGCCCGCCCTCTTCCAGCCCTCCCTGCACGCCCTGCGGCTGCGCGGACGCCTCGTGTTCTGCGGCGACACCACCGGCAGCACCGCGGAGTTCGACCTGCCGCACGCCTTCCACCGGGGCATCACCCTGCTCGGCGCCGGATCGTGCGGGTACGCCGACTTCGGCGCGATGATCGACTTCTGCTTCGGGGACGGCGGCGGGGTCGAGGGCGACCTCGAACCCGTCGTCGACACCCTGCTCCCGCTCGCCGGGGCCGCCGCCGCGCACCACCGCCTGGAGAGCGGCGCCACCATGGGCAAGGTCGTCCTCGTCCCCGGCGACACCCATCCCGGCCCGGCCGCCCGCACCACCCGCGCCGCCCCCCGCCCCGCGCCCGTCCCGCACGGCCGCCCGTCCGCTACCCGCTCCACCGCGACGGCCGTGGAAGTGGCCACCGTCCCGTGACCGCGTTCGAGATCGTCCTCGTGCTGGCCGCCGGACTGGCGGCCGGCACGCTCAACACCGTCGTCGGCTCCGGGTCCCTGCTCACCTTCCCCGTACTGGTCGCCCTCGGCCACCCGCCCGTCGTCGCGAACGTCTCCAACACCATCGGCCTGGCCCCCGGTTCCCTCAGCGCCGTCTACGGCTGCCGCCGCGAACTCGCCGCCCAGCGGCACCGGTTGCTGCCGCTCGGCGCCGCCGCGGTCCTCGGCGGACTCACCGGCGCCCTGCTGCTCCTCGCCCTGCCCGCCGACACCTTCGGCGCCGTCGTCCCCGCACTGGTGCTGCTCGCCGCACTGCTGATGGCCCTTCAGCCCCGGCTCACCCGCCTCGTCGCCGCCCGCCTGGCGCGGCACGCCCACGCCCCCGGGACGCTCGCCACCCGGCCCCCGCGCACCACGGGACGCGCCCTGCCCGCCGCCGTCCTCGCCGTCAGCGTGTACGGCGGCTACTTCGGCGCCGCCCAGGGCGTACTGCTGCTCGCCGCGCTCGCGATCGCGCTGGACGACGACCTGCGGCAGCTCAACGGCCTCAAGAACCTCCTCCAGGCACTGGTCAACCTGATCGCCGCGGTGCTGTTCGCACTCACCGCGGACGTGGCCTGGCTGCCGGTGGCGCTGATCGCCGCCGGTTCCGTCCCCGGCGCGCTCCTCGGCGCCGCGCTCGGCCGCCGGGTGAGCCCCGCCGTGCTGCGCGCGGTGGTCGTCACGGTCGGGACGGTGGCGGGGGTGACGCTGCTCATGCGGTGAACGGACCGGGCCCGGGGCCGGACCCCGTGCCCCCACGCACGACGGACGAACGACGACGAAAGGCTGGGAACATGCTGCGCTGGCTGACTGCGGGGGAGTCCCACGGACCCGCGCTGACCGCGGTACTGGAAGGGATGCCCGCGGGAGTGGGCATCACGACGGACGACCTCGCGGACGCGCTCGCCCGACGCCGTCTCGGCAAGGGCCGCGGCGCGCGGATGCGCCTGGAACGCGACCAGGTCGAGATCAACGGAGGCGTCCGGCACGGACGGACGATGGGCGGCCCCGTCGCCGTGCGCGTCGCCAACACCGAGTGGTCCAAGTGGTCGGAGGTGATGTCCCCGGACCCCGCGGACGCCGACGGCCGCCGCTACGACGAACCGGGCCGGTTCCCCGACCGGGGCCGCTCCGCCCCGCTGACCCGCCCCCGGCCCGGCCACGCCGACCTCGCCGGGATGCAGAAGTACGGCTTCGACGACATCCGTCCGGTGCTGGAACGGGCCAGCGCCCGAGAGACCGCCGCCCGGGTCGTGCTCGGCGAGGTGGCCCGCGCGTTCCTCACCCAGGTCCTCGACGCGGAGGTCCTGAGCCACGTGGTCCGGATCGGTTCGGTGGCCCTCCCGGACGGACTGGTCCCGGTCCGGGGCGCCCGCGACGCCGTTGACGCCGATCCGGTGCGCTGCCTCGACCCGGCGACCTCGGCCGCGATGGACGCGGAGATCGACGCCGCCCACAAGGACGCCGACACCCTCGGCGGTGTTGTCGAGGTCGTCGTCCACGGGCTGCCGCCGGGCCTCGGCAGCCATGTCCACTGGGACCGCCGGCTGGACTCCCGGCTCGCCGCCGCCCTGATGGGCATCCAGGCCATCAAGGGCGTCGAGGTGGGCGACGGCTTCACCACGGCGTCCCGCCGGGGTTCGCTCGCGCACGACGAGATCGAGGGCGTGGCCGGCGGCGACCCGGGGCGGCTCGCGGTCCGCCGGATCACCGAACGGACCGGCGGGATCGAGGGCGGCATGACCACGGGCGAGACGCTGCGGGTGCGCGCCGCGATGAAGCCCATCTCGACCCTGTCCCGACCGTTGTCCACGGTGGACGTGAGCACGGGGGACCCCGCCAAGGCGATCGCCCAGCGCAGCGACGTGTGCGCCGTCCCCGCGACCGGCGTGGTCGCCGAGGCCATGGTGGCACTGGTCCTCGCGGACGCGGTCCTGGAGAAGTTCGGCGGCGACAGCGTCACGGAGACCCGCAGAAACGTCGAGTCCTACCTGACCGAGGCAAAGGTGACAACAGCCCCTTGACCGAACCCACCAGGACCCGGCGGGGTGCCCCGAAGGGACGCACCCAACAGCGGCACCCGCCGGAACAGGCCCCGTCTGGACAAGCCCAGGCGGGGTGCCCCGACAGGGGCGCGGGGAACTGCGCGAATCCCCGTACAGCCGTGGAGGTCCCGTCCGACGCCCAGGATCGCCCCGAAGGGGCGCACCCGACAGCGGCACCCGCCGGAAGGCACACGGACCGGACAAGCCCGGGCGGGGTGCCCCAAAGGGGCGCGGGGAACTGCGCGAATCCCCGTACAGCCGTGGAGGTCCCGTCCGACGCCCAGAATCGCCCCGAAGGGGCGCACCCGAGAGTGGCACCTGCCGGAAGGCTCACGGACCGGACAGGCTCAGGCAGGGTGCCCCGACAGGGGCGCGGGGAACTGCGCGAATCCCCGTACAGACGTGGAGGTCCCGTCCGACGCCCAGGATCGCCCCGAAGGGGCGCACCCGACAACGGCACCCGCCGGAACACGCACCCGACACCCGGACCCACCGGAACACGCACCCGAGACCCGGACCCACCGGAACACGCACCCCACGACCGGACCCACCGGAACCGGCCCCGCGCGGAACGGGTCAGGGGGAACCGAGGACCCCCACGCCGCCGCCCGAGGCCACCGCCCGCGCCACATCGATCCCCGCCCAAGCCATCGCGAGCCCCCCTTCCACCACAGCCCGATCCGCCGCCGCCCCCGCGGCCACCGCCGCGAACCCCGCCTGGTGCAGCCCCACCGTCCCGGACCCGATGGACACCAGCGGCTGGATCGCGGGCACGGCGAGCGACACGTTCGCCATGTCCGTGGACCCGGCCTGCCGGTCGTCCTCCGCGGTGACCGGCGGGAAGACCCGCCCCAGGGCCACCGCGTTGCGCTCGTACGCACGAAGGAGAACAGGATCATGACGGAAGTGCGCGTACGTGGGGGAGTCGGACCCGATCGTCAACCGGGTCCCCGTCGCCACCGCGCCCGCCTCGAAGCACGCCCGCACCCGCCGCTCCAGCGCGCCGACCCCGTCCAGCGTCGCGGCCCGTACATAGAACGCGGCCTCCGTCAGCTCGGGGATCACATTGGGCACCTGCCCCCCGGTCGTGACGATCCCGTGCACCCGCTGGTCGGGCGTCATGTGCTGGCGCAGCAGCCCGATCGCGACCTGTGCCACGGTCAGCGCGTCCGCCGCGTTGAGCCCGTCCTCGGGACACGCGGACGCGTGGGCCGCCCGCCCCTCGTAGCGCACCCCGAGCTGCGCCCGCGCCAGGCACACCGGATCGAGCCGCTCCCGGGGCGCGGGGTGGACCATCATCGCCGCGTGGACGCCCGTGAAGGCGCCCCGCTCCAGCATCAGGACCTTGCCGCCGCCGTTCTCCTCGGCGGGGGTACCGAACACCCGTACCGTCAACCCGATCTCGTCGGCGACCGCCCCGAGCGCGAGGGCGGCGGCCACCGCGGCGGAGGCGATCACGTTGTGCCCGCAGGCGTGCCCGAGGCCCGGCAGCGCGTCGTACTCGGCGCAGATCCCGATCACCAGCGGACCGCTCCCGCGCTCGGCGACGAACGCGGTCGGCAGCTCGCAGACACCCGCCGTGACCGTGAACCCGTGCGCGGTGAGGACGTCCCCCAGCCAGCCGCACGCCCGCTCCTCCTCGAAGCCCAGCTCGGGGTGCGCGTGGAGCCGGTGGCTCAGCGCGACCAGCTCGTCCGTCGCGCGGTCGACGGCGGCCCGCGCGGCGGACTTGACCCGTGCCGTGTCGGCGGAATCACCGGGTATCCCATGGTTCGTCAGCATTCGCGCATCGTGCCACGGGTGGCCGGAACCATGCGATACCCGGGACGGGACGACTTCCGCCGGACAGCCCCGCGTCAGCGGCGCTCCGGTGGACGTACCCGGGCCGGGCGTTCGCGCGATTGGAGAGGTGGAGGGGGTAGAGCGGACGATCGCAACGAGATACGTTCCCGGTACCGATATGGCCGATGCGGGGATTTCACCGTATGGGGCCTATGGGGGACATCCTGGACCGTGGGCGTCATCCATGGACAGGGACACCGTGTCGAGCGGCCGGACGATCCGTCGTCCGAACAGTGTGGAGCGACATGAACCAGACAATCGGGAGACCGGTCCGCCCCGCCCGCACCCCCGGCGGGGCCGAGGTGTTCGAACGCCGGCTCAACACCCTCGCCCTGTCCGGCGACGGCTGGTCCGCGGTCCTGCGGGCGATCGCCCAGCACACCGGGCGTCCCGTCCGGCTGATCGGGGTGCACGGCGGGGTGCTCGCCGCCACCGACGACGGCGCCACCGCGATGACCCCGGTGGGTGTCGCCCGGGTCTTCGCCGAGGACGGGGTGGTCCCCGTCACCTGCGAGACCGGCTGGCACGCCAGCGCGCGAGCGGTCCGCGCGGGTGAGCGCCGGGTGGGCGTCCTGCTGCTGGGCGGCGCCCGGTCCCCCGCCGACCCGGACGACGAGGTGGTCCTGCGTGCGGCCTCGACCGCCGTGGCCATCGAGGCGATACGCCGTGACGCGGTCGCCGCCGCCACCACCGAGACCGGCGGACGGCTCATCGACGAGCTGCGCTACGGCGCGCTGCGCAACCACACCGAGGTCGTACGCACCGCCGCCCGCTTCGGTCTGCGGCTGGACCAGCCCCACGCGGCGGTCGTCTTCGCGTACGCGGGCCCCAATCAGCGGACCTGGTCCACGGCCCTGTCGTGGCTGGAGATGCCGGTCCGTCAGGAGGGCCGGTTCGGCCTCGCGGTGCTCGCCGGGCACATGGACCGGGAGATCACCCGGATCAGGGTCCGCCTCCAGGGCATGGTCGGCGAGTTCCCGGTGCTGGCGGCGGCGGGCCCGGTCGTCTCGGACGTCCGTGAGACGGCCCGTTCCTTCCGGGACGCCGAGACCGTCCTCGGACTGCTGCGCCGCCGGCCGGGGGAGGTGGAGCTGCGGTTCGCCTCGCTGGGGCTCGCCCAACTGCTGTTCGGGGTCTCGCCGGAGCGCCTCCAGGCGTTCGTGGAACAGCATCTGGGCCCGATCCTGGAGCGCGAGGAATGGGTGCACACCCTCAGCGCCTGGCTCGCGACCAAGGGCAGCCGCGCCGCCGTCGCGGAACTGCTGCATCTGCACCGCAACTCCGTCGGCTACCGGGTGGGCCAGATCCGTGAACTCCTCGACGCCGATCCCCTGGACCCCGAGGTCACGCTGCGCCTCCAGGCCGCGCTGACCGCCCGTGAACTGCTGTCCGTCCTGCGCGAGGACGGCACCCGGCGCCCGGTGTGAACCCGTGCGCCGCCGCACCGGACGCGCACCGCGTCGTACCGCGCAGGGCGCGTACCGTACCGGGCCGCTACCGCCGGGCGGTGTACCAGGTGACGCTCACCCCGTTGGGGAACACCTCGCGGTCGGCGGCCAGGAACGGCGTCGGGTCGAAGCCCCCGTCGAACAGCGTGACCCCGGCCCCGGCGACCACGGGGTAGCTCTTGAGGATCAGTTCGTCGATCTCCGGCAGCAGCGCGCCCGCGAGCTTGCCGCCACCGCACAGCCAGATGTCCCGCCCCCGCTCGCGCTTGAGCGCGCGGACGAAGCCGACCGGGTCGCCGTCCACCACCGTCACGGCGGGATCGGGGGCGGCGCCGAGGGTGCGGGAGACGACGTACTGCCGCAGATGGGCGTACGGGCTCGGGGCGCCGAGCGCGAGCGCGTCGCGGTAGGTGCCGTGTCCCATCAGCACGGTGTCGAAGCGGGCGGGGGGTACGTCCGCGACACCGGCGGGTTCCCGCATGGCGGTCGGGACGGTCTCCGGCAGCCGGGAGTTGACCCAGCCCGCGTACGCGGCGGACTGCTGGGCGTCCCCTGTGGGGAAGAAGCCGAACTCGCCCTTCGGACCGGCGATCCGGCCGTCGAGGGACGCGGCGATGTAGTACACGAGCTTGCGCAAGAGGCTCCCCGTTGTGCAGTACTATGTTTGTAGTGGTGGGAATGTAGTACTACATATGGAGTGATGTCAATGGCGCGCAGGAACGACGAGCGACGAGCCGCCCTCGTGGACGCGGCGATCGAGGTACTGGCCGGCGAGGGTGCCCGCGGGCTCACCTTCCGGGCGGTCGACGTGGCGGCCGCCGTCCCCACCGGAACGGCGTCCAACTACTTCACCAACCGCGACGATCTGCTGACCCAGGCGGGCGCCCGGGTCTATGAACGCCTCCAGCCGGACGAGGCGACGATCACGCGGCACCGCACCGCGAGCCGGGACCGGGAGACCTACGCGGAACTCATGCGTGAACTCGTCGGCCGTGTCAGCTCCTTCCGTACCGGCTATCTCGCCCTGCTGGAGCTGCGGCTGGAGGCGACCCGGCGGCCCGCTCTGCGGGCGATCCTGACCGAACGGGTCAGCGCGGACGTCGCCGCCAATGTCGCCTATCACGAGCAGTCGGGGCTGCCCGGCGACGCCACCGCCGTACGGCTGCTGTATCTCGCCCTCAACTGGCTCATCGTCGAACAGCTCACGCTCCCGGGCGTGTTCTCCGAGGAGGAGCGCGACGCGCTCGTCACGGCGGCGGTCGAGCGGATCGTACGGACGGACTGACCGGACCCCCGCGCGCCCCGGCCCCCGGACCCGTCCGCGCCCCGACCCTGAAGGAGCAGCGCCATGCCCACCCTTGACCGCCAGGACGGCGTCTTCGTCCTCGACCTCGGGGACACCGAGAACCGCTTCCACCCCGACTGGGCCGCCGAGGTCGACGCCCTTCTTGACGAGGCCGAGCGGGCCGACGGCCCGCGCGCCCTGGTGACCACGGCGCGCGGCCGGTTCTGGTCGAACGGCCTGGACCTCGACTGGTTCCTCGCCCACCCGGACCGCGCCGACGCCTTCGTCGCCGATGTCCAGGCGCTCCTCGCCCGGGTGCTGACCCTGCCGATGGTCACCGTGGCCGCGCTCCAGGGGCACACCTTCGCGGCGGGGGCGATGTTCTCGCTGGCGCACGACCTCCGGGTGATGCGCGCGGACCGGGGCTACTGGTGCCTGCCCGAGGCCGACCTGGGGATCCCGTTCACCGCGGGCATGTCCGCGCTGATCCAGGCCCGTCTGGACCCGCGCACCGCCCATGAGGCGATGGTCACCGCCCGCCGCTACGGAGGCCATGACGCCCTCGCCACCGGGATCGTGGACCGGGTGGCCGACGCGGACACGCTGCGCGGCACGGCCGTCGACCTGGCCCGCGCCCAGCTGGCCAAGGCGGGAGCCTCGCTCGCCACCATCAAGTCCCGTATGTACGCACCGGTTTTGACGGCCCTGGCGGAGAAGGGCGTCCGCCTCGCACCGGACGCCCGGCCCGCGTGACGTGACATGGCCGACGGCACCCGGGTGCCCGGGTGGGCAGCCGGATGCCGCGCGCCCGACGGCACCCGCCCGCCACCCGGCGGCACCGCGCACCGGGCGCCCGCCCGCCTTCCTGTCGGCGCCGAGGGGGCGGCGCACGGGCGGACCACCCGGTGTGCGCGGTGCCTGAGTCATACTATTGCTAAGTAGTTTAGTAGTCGAATGCGCGGGCGGACGGCGCTCCGTCGGACCCGTGGTTGAGGACCCACCATCGGATGGGCGCCCGCGTGCTGCGTTCCGCCGAGCGTTCCATGACGATGAAGGGTTCGGTCGCCGACTGGGAGAAGTGGGTCGGGTTCGCCCTTCCGGCCTCCGGTAGCTATGTGGTCCCGGGGGCCCTTGCTCCCCTCGTGATCGACCGCGCGACTGACCAGGGCGTGCTGGTGGAGCCGAACGTGTGGGTGCGGCACCGCTGAACGGCCGCGCCGTCCGACATCGCTGCTCTCTGTGCGTTGCTGAGCGGACGCCGCAAACGGTCCTGGCTCAGCGACGACCGCACAGAGCGTGCCGACCGGCGAGTCGACGAAAGATCGGTTGGCCGGTGACATCTCCGATCGGCACCTGCGCCGCGTCCGGTGGGTTCCGCTTCGGCTTGCCGCTTGGTGCCGCGCTGACCTGCGGCTTTGATGGTCGTCCAGGTGACTTGTCAGCGGTTTCGTCCAGCGAATGTGTCAGATTCTTCAGCAGCGGGAGCCTCTTCGGGCAGTGCACAGAACCATCTGGTGGTCGCCATGGGAGAGAATGCTGGGCATGACGACTTGAAGAGCACCGACCGGGCGGCAGCGCTGGGTCAAGGTCGCGACCTGGGACACGGTCAGCCACGGCGATCGCCGAAGCTGCGCTGCCTGCGGGACACCCGTCCGCTCCTACCAGTTCCGTCTCCATGAGCCTGAGTCCTCGATGTTCGAGCGGTGCGTCGGCTTGGCATGGTGTTCCGGGTGCCGGATCTACTCCGCTGCGATGGTCCGGATTCCCCGAACGCGTGTCCTCGTCGACGCGCTGGGATCCCTGCCTGCGGACGAGCGTGTTCGACTGCGCCGCAGCGAGGTGAAACTGATCGACCATCTCGATCGCCAACGCGACCGGAGGTCGTGATCCGCATCCCGAGGGTGGCACTGCCGATGTCGCGCTCACTCGTGAGTCGGTCCGGCGGCTCCAGCCGATCAACGTGCCCGGCGCACGAGTGGTGCCCGGCCGGAGCCCCTTCGATGCCTCCGATCGTCGGTGAGACCGGATGCACCCCGGGTCAGGGGCGGGTGGCGGCGAAGTACGGCATCGAGTCCAGTGGGGTGAGCTCGACGTTCTTGCCCGTGCGGGGCGCGTGGATCGCCTTCCCGTCGCCCACGTACATCCCGTTGTGCTGGGTGTTGTTGTACCAGTAGATGATGTCGCCCGGCTGGAGGTCCTCCCGTGCGACCTGGCGACCGGCCGAGTACTGCTGGATGACCGTGCGCGGCAGTGAGACCCCGGCCGTGCGCCACGCCGTTCCCGTGAGCCCCGAGCAGTCGAAGGAGTCCGGGCCGGTCGACCCCCACTCGTACGGCTTGCCGAGCTGCGCGTACGCGAAGCGGACCGCGTCGCGGGCGCGGCCGCTCGCCGAGCCCTGGTACGCCGCGGGCTTGTCGCTGTTGCCCGCGGCCTTGTCCTCCTTCTTCTCCGCCTCCCGCATCTCGGTCCGCTGCTCGGCCGTGAGGCTGTTGAGCAGCTTCCGCGCCGCACCCAACTTGCCCTGGATCTCCTCCTTCTTGCCGCTCAGGCGCTCGCGCGCCTTCTCCGCCGCGCCCACCTTCCGTCCCGCCTCGGCGCGTGTTCGGGCGAGCTCGCGGCGCTTGGACTCCAGGGCGGTGAGCTCGGTGGCCTGGCGCGCGCTCATGCGGTCCAGCGCCTGGGCCCGGTCGAGATAGCTGTCGGGGTCCGCCGACAGGAACAGTCCGAGCGTCGGGTCGACCCCGCCGCTGCGGTACTGGGCCGCCGCCATGGGCCCCATCCGCGCCCGCAGTTCGTCGACCTCGGCCTGCTGGTCGGCCATCCGGCGGTGGGCCGCGTTGGCCTCCTTCTGGAGTTTCGCCTTCCGTTCCAGGATCGCGTTGTACTCCTCCGTCGGCGCCTCGGCCTCCTCGTAGAGCGCGGCCACCTGCTGGCGTACCTCGTCGAGGGAGGGCTTCGGCGCGGCCTGCCCCTGGGTGGGCAGCAGCGAGACGGTCCCGGCCGTCGCGGCCAGGACGGCGAGCCGGGGACGGCTCGGCGGCTTCGGTCGGCGGTGCGTCCCCATGGCGGACCACTCCTTCGCTCACCGGGGCGGCGGACGCCGGGGCGGGCGTCCGCCGCACGTGCCGGTGGGGTTGTGACGTCGATATCGTCAACAACTTAGTAGATTCGTAGTTCGGCCCACAATCCCGGGCACCGGATACGCGGGAGCGGCGGGGGACCGGGTACGCGGCCGGGTACGGGCGTCAGCCGACGCCGTGCAGACAGCCCATCGCCAGCGGGAGGAGCACGACCGCTGCCGCGGCCGCGGCCAGGCCCGTCCGCAGGACGAACGGGGGTCGGTGGCGCGGGGCGAGCACGCGCCGCAGCCGGAGCAGGGCGGTGGGGCCGCCCACCGCGAACGCGCCCGCCGGGGCGGTCGCCGTCGCCATCCCGTACATCGCCGCCGCCAGGACATCCCCGGGCTGACGGCGCAGCGCGTGGTCGTCGGCGATCATCTCCAGCAGGACCGCGGTCTGTTCCTGGCCGTGCCGGGCCAGTGGGAGCCACCGGAACACCCGGGCGAACCCGCCGGCCGCGGCGAGCACCAGATGATGGCGCCCCGTGATGTGGGCGCGCTCGTGCAGCAGGACCGCGTCGAGCTGGTCGTCCGACAGCAGCCGCAGGGCGCCCGCGCTGACCACGACCCGGGGGCCGCGGCCGGGCAGGCAGTACGCGGCGGGCCGGTCATGGTCGAGCACCGTCGCGCCGAGCCGCCGCGAGCGGCGTCCCACGATGTCCAGCACCGCCCGGTGCCGGGACCGCGCCCGCCGACCCCGCAGCACCTCCACCGCGACGGCCAGCGCGACCGTACCCACGACCGCGCCGGGCGCCGCCATCGCGAGCCGCGCCGCCACCGAGGCCGCCGGGACGGCCGCCGGGTCACCGACCCCGCAACTGTGCAGCAGCCCCACGATCTCCGTGTGCAGATGACCGGCGGGCACCACGACGTCGTAGACGGCCAGCGCCAGCGACACGAGGAACGACAGGGTGAGCGCCTGCCAGACGGCGAGCGCCAGCGCCGGGGCGCGGTGCGGCCAGCGGGCCCGCAACAGGGGGACGGGCGCGAGTACCCCGACGGCCGCCGCGTAGCCGAACAGCGCGGGGGCCGTGCTCACGCGCGGTCCTGCCGCCCGGCCGCGCGCAGCGCCTTGCGCAGCGCGCCGACCTCCTCGGGGCTCATCTGCTCCACGAAGTGCGCGAGGGCCACCGGGCGGTCCTCGCTGGCGCCCAGGGCGTCCTCCATCAGCGCCGCCGCGTACTCCTCACGGCTGCGGACCGGGGTGTACACCCACGCCCGGCCCTCCTTCGCGCGCAGCAGCCAGCCCTTGTTGTAGAGGATGTTCGCCACCGTCATCACGGTGGTGTACGCCAGCGGACGCCGCTTGTTGATGTCGTCCACGACCTCCCGGACCGTCGCCGGGCGCTCCCAGCGCCACAGGCGGTCCATGATCTCCGCCTCCAGATCCCCCAGCCGACGCATCCTCTGCTCCTCCTCCGACACCGCGCGAACGCAGGCCAATAGTAGGCCGTGGGGGCCGGCCGGCGGTCCGCGCACCCGGCGTCGGCTCACACCCGGGCGGGCTGCTCCTCCTCCCCGGGCCGTCCGGCGTCCTTCGCCTCCGTGGGCCGGGGCCGGGTCTCCGGCAGCGCGGCGAAGCAGCACAGGCTCAGCACGGCGACCCCGGTCAGCCACCCGGCGACACCCCAGGGCGGTCGGCCGCCGCCGGACAGCGCGGTCGCCACGATCGGGGTGACCGCGCCGCCCAGCACCCCGGCTAGGTTGTAGCCGACGGCGGCGCCCGTGCACCGCACCCGGGGTTCGTACAGCTCCGGGAGATACGCGGCGATCACCGCGAACATCGTGACGAACGCGATCAGCGCCACCATGAACCCCAGGGACATCAGCACGGGTTCCCCCGTGCTCAGCAGCGCGACCAGCGGGAACATCCACACCACGGCGAGCGCGCTGCCCGCCAGGCACAGCGGACGCCGTCCGAACCGGTCGCTCAGCAGCGCGGCCACCGGCGTCAGCAGCCCCTTCACCGCCACCGGGACCATCACACAGAGCAGCATCAGCGTGGGACTCACCCCGATCACCTCGGTCCCGTACGCGAGCGCCCAGGTCGACACCGAGTAGAACACCGCGTATCCGCTGGACAGGGCGCCGGCGGTCAGCAGCACCAGCCGCCAGTGGCCGCGCAGCACCTCGGCGACGGGCGCGGCGGCCCGTTCCCCGCTCTCGCTGAGGGCCTTGAACTGGGGGGTCTCCGCGAGGGAGGAGCGCAGCAGCAGACCGCCCGCGGCGAGGATTCCGGCCGCCCAGAACGGCACCCGCCAGCCCCAGGAGTTGAACTGCGCGTCGGTGAGGGTGGCCGTCAGCAGCAGCATCATGCCGTTCGCCAGCAGGAACCCCAGCGGGGGACCCATCTGCGGGAAGCTGCCCCACAGCCCGCGCCGACCGGCGGGGGCGTGCTCGGCGGTCAGCAGCACCGCGCCGCCCCACTCACCGCCCAGTCCGATGCCCTGGACGAACCGCAGCACCAGCAGCAGCAGGGGCGCCGCCATCCCGATCGACGCGTAGGTCGGCACGCATCCCACGGCGACCGTCGCGACCCCGGTCAGCAGCAGCGACGCGAACAGCACGGGCCGCCGCCCGTACCGGTCCCCGACATGGCCGAACAGCACCGATCCGAGGGGCCGGGCCACGAAACCCACGCCGAACGTGGCGAACGCGGCGATGGTCCCGGCCAGCGGGGAGAACGACGGGAAGAACAGCGGCCCCAGCACCAGCGCGGCGGCCGTGCCGTAGATGAAGAAGTCGTAGAACTCGACGGCGGTCCCGGCGAGCGAGGCCGTCGCGAGCCGCAGCATGGACGGCGTCCCGCTCCGGGAGGACGGCGGCGACGGAGCGTGACTGGTAGACATACCGCACCAACGCCCCGCACCCGGAGCCGGTTACGCCGACGGCCGCGACATCGGCAGGAACATAGGCCAGGGCACGGGCGCGGGCGTCGGTACGGGTCCGGGCACCGGCACCAGCACCAGCACCGGTACGGCCGGCGTGACTTCGCGGCGGACGGAGCGCGCGCGGAGCGCGGACGGGTGCCCCGGCGTACCGTGCGCACCCCCTCAGCGCGACCACCGGGTGTGCGGGTCACTTCGCGGCGTGCCCGGTCGGGCGCGGTTCCAGCCCGCGCGTGCGCATGGTTCACGCGCTCCCGCCCGGCGCCGGGACCCCGCGCGGCGACCGCTGCGCCTAGCCTTCCGAGGACATTAGCAGGGGCGGCCGTCGTGAATTCCCACTGCGTCGCCCCCGCCCGTCCGTGTCTCGAACCGGAGACCGTTCCCGGAGGTTGTCCATGCTGGAGAGCATCGTTGTCGTCGGTGGCGGAACATCGGGCTGGATGACGGCCTCCTATCTGAGCGCCGCGTTCGGCGAGCGGATATCCGTCACGGTGGTGGAATCCGCCCGGGTCGGGACCATCGGCGTCGGTGAGGCGACCTTCAGCACCGTGCGGCATTTCTTCGAATACCTCGGGCTTTCCGAGGAGACATGGATGCCCGCGTGCAATGCCACCTACAAACTCGGTATCCGCTTCGAGAACTGGCGGGCACCGGGCCACCACTTCTACCATCCCTTCGAACGGCAGCGGGTGGTGGACGGGTTCACCCTCCCCGACTGGTGGCTGGCCGACGGCGGCGCCACCGAACGGTTCGACAAGGAGTGCTTCCTCGTCGGCACCCTGTGCGACACGATGCGCTCGCCCCGCCACATGGACGGCGCGCTGTTCGAGGGGGACCTCACCGACCGCCCCGCGGGCCGCAGCACACTCGCCGAACAGGGCACCCAGTTCCCGTACGCGTACCACTTCGACGCCGCGCTGCTCGCCGACTTCCTGCGGGACTACGCCGTCGCGCGCGGGGTGCGGCACGTGGTGGACGACGTGGTCCACGTCGCCCGGGACGAGCGCGGCTGGATCAGCCATGTCGCCACCCGGAGCAGCGGTGACCTGGCCGGGGACCTCTTCGTCGACTGCACCGGCTTCCGCGGGCTGCTCATCAACGACGCCCTGGACGAGCCGTTCGAGTCGTACCAGGACACCCTCCCCAACGACAGCGCCGTCGCGCTGCGGGTACCCGTCGACATGGAACGCGAGGGGCTGCGCCCCTGCACCACCTCCACCGCGCAGGCCGCGGGCTGGATCTGGACCATCCCGCTGTTCGGCAGGGTCGGCACGGGCTACGTCTACGCCCGCGACTACTGCACCCCCGAGGAGGCCGAGCGCACCCTGCGCCGGTTCGTCGGCCCCGCCGCCGACGATCTGGAGGCCAACCACATCCGGATGCGGATCGGCCGCAGCCGGCGCTCCTGGGTGAACAACTGCGTCGCCGTCGGACTGTCCTCCGGATTCGTCGAACCACTGGAATCCACCGGGATCTTCTTCATCCAGCACGCCATCGAGCAACTGGTGAAGCATTTCCCCGACGCGGACTGGGACCCCGCCCTGCGCAGCGCGTACAACACGCTCGTCAACCGCTGCATGGACGGCGTCCGGGAATTCCTCGTCCTGCACTACTACGGTGCCGCCCGCGCCGACAACGAGTACTGGCGGGACACCAAGACCCGGAAGATCCCGGACTCCCTCGCCGAACGCGTCGAACAGTGGCGGACGAAACTCCCGCACCCGGAATCCGTGTATCCGCACTATCACGGCTTCGAGGCCTATTCCTATGTGTGCATGGTGCTCGGGCTCGGCGGAATCCCGCTGAAACCCTCACCCGCGCTGCGCATGCTCGACCCGTCCGCCGCGCAGCGGGAGTTCCGGCTGCTGGCCACCCAGGCCGAGGATCTTCGGCGCACACTGCCCAGCCAGTACGCGTACTTCGCCCAGTTCCGCTGAGCGGCGGCGGCCGGAGCCGTGGCGATGACGATCGATCTGCTGTGGTCAGTACTGCATCTGACCGCCCTGCTCGGGGCCCTCGGCCTGGTCGCGCTGACCGGGCGGGCCGTCGCGCGGTGGCTGCGGCTGCCGCTGGTGATCGGGGAGATACTGGTCGGCCTGTGCGCCGGGCCCGCCCTGCTCGCCCTGCTCGGGGGACCGGGCTTCGACCGGCTGCTGCCGGACCATCTCGCCGTCCCGCTGGCCCGGGTCGGTGAGGCGGGGCTGGTGCTGTTCCTCGTCGGTGTCGTCCACGGGCTGCGGCACGGCCCGGCCGGTCCGGCGAACCGGGCCCTCGGCCGGGTGAGCGCCGGGGTGTTCCTGCTGCCGCTGCTGACCGGGCTGCTGTTCGCCGGCTGGGTGCTGTGGCTCGGCCCGCCGGGCCTGGCCGGTACGGCGGCGCTGCCCGCGCTGCTGGTGATGCTGCCCGTGGCGATGAGCGTGACGGCGGTGCCCGTCCTCGCCTGTGTCATCGACGAACGCGGGCCCGGGCTCGGCCGGGCCGCGCCGCTCGCCCTGATGTCCGCGATCCTGCTGGACACCGTGGCGTGGCTGCTGCTGGCCGTCGCGCTGGGGCTGGCCGCCGGGGGACTGTGGGGGGTGGCCGGGGCGTTCGCCGCGCTCGGCGTCGGGCTGCTGCTGGCGCACGGAGGCCGCCGCGCACTCGCCCGCCCCCGGATCACGGCGGCCGCCGCCCGCCGCCCCACGGCCGCCGCCGTGCTGCTCGGCGGGCTCGCGCTGCTGGCGGCGACCGGGGCCCACGGCGCGGGACTCACCGCCGTCCTCGGCGCGTTCCTCGCGGGCGTCATGGTCCCCCATGACCCCGACGGCCCCTGGACCCGGGCGGTCGCCGTCGTCGCCCGGGTCGGCCGGGTGCTGCTCCCGGTGTTCTTCGTCGGCACCGGGATCACCCTGTTCACCGAATCGGCGGGCTCGCTGCCCTGGTCCGCGACCCTGCTGTGCACCGCGCTGGCGATCGTCGGCAAGGTCGGCGGCGGATACCTCGGCGCGCTGTGGGCGGGGGAGGACCGCCGGACCGCGCTGCGGGTCGGCGTCCTGGTCAACACCCGCGGACTCACCGAGATCGTGGTCCTCCAGGTGGGCTGGGCGGCGGGCATCCTCACCCCGGGGCTGTTCCTCGCGATGCTGGTCATGGCGCTCGTCACCACCGTCCTGACCGGACCGCTGCTCTCCCTCATCGACCACCACGCGGCCTCCCGGGAGCCGCTCGTGCGAACAGGCGGTGTTCCGTGAAACTGTCCCCAGAGATCACCCCGACCCGGTTCCGCGCCCTGATGGCCGGGTTCCCCAGCGGTGTCGCCGTCCTCACGGCCACGGACCCCGACGGCGGGCGCCCGTGGGGCATGACGTGCTCCTCCGTGTGCGCGGTGTCGCTCGCCCCGCCCACCCTTCTGGTCTGCGTGCGCACCGGCAGCCCCACCCTGGACGCGATGCTCCGCCGGAGCGCCTTCGCGGTGAACCTGCTCCACGACGGGGCCCGCGCCACCGCCGAACTGTTCGCGTCCGGGGCGCCCCACCGGTTCGACCAGGTCCGCTGGGAGTACCCGGTGACGGGCGGCGGGCCGCATCTGGTCGAGGACGCGCACACCGTCGCGGACTGCGAGGTAAGCGGGCACCAGGTGGTCGGCAGCCACGCCGTGGTGTTCGGGGAGGTGACCGCGGTCCACCACAGGAGCCCGCCGCGACCCCTGCTGTACGGGCTGCGCCGGTACGCCGCGTGGCCCCTGCCCGACGTGGACACCGTCTCGTGGGTGGCCCCCTGACGGCCGTCTCCTGGACGGCTACCTGGACGGCCCCCTGGACGACCTGACGGCGGCCCGCCGGCACAGCTCGGCACGCCTCCGCACGCCTCGACGGCTCCGCACGGCTAGGGCACGGCTCCACGCGTACGCCCGACTCGGGCACGGCGTCCACCGACGGAAGGTCGCCCAGGAACGTCACCCAGGGGCGTCGTCGCCCGCGTCGGTGGCCGCGGGCAGCAGCCAGGCGAGGGCCGCCGACACCGCCCCCGCGAGCGGGTCCCCGCCGGGCGGGAGCTCCACGAGACGGTGCTCGGCGGTGAGCGCCCCGGCGGCCGACCGTGACGACGCCACGGGGACCCGTGCCGCGCCCGTACCGTGCACGATCAGGGTGGGCGCGGTCACCGCGCCGAGCACCCCGCGCGGCTGGAGCCAGAAGACCTCGTTGAGCATCGCCCGGCCCGCCGCCAGCCCGCAGGCAGACGCGAGCGCGCCGTCTGCCAGCAGCGTCCGGCCCGCGGGCTCGGTCAGCCGTCCGCCGCGCCACCGCGGCGAATCCGCCGTGAAGTGCTCCTGGTAGTCGATCAGCGGATCGAACAGCACCAGCCGGCCGATCTCGTCGCCGCGCCGCGCCGCGTACCCCGCGGCCACCCCGCCCGTGAGTCCCGCCGCCAGTACGGCGATCCGGGCGGCACCGGTCCGCTCCCGCAGCTCCCGCAGCCCGGAGCCGATCAGATTGAGCAGCCCGGACAGGCTCAGCTCCGCCTGCCGCCCCTCGCTGTGCCCATGGCCCGGCAGATCGAAGCGGAGTGTGGCCACCCCGCCGTCCGCCAGACCCCGGGCGACCCGGGTGAAAAGCCCGCCCTGCTCCCGGTCGGCACCCGACCCGTGCAGGAACAGCGCCGCGTCCCGGGAGCCGTCGTGATGCCCCGGCGGTACCAGGAGCGTGCCCGCGAGCCGCAGTCCGTCATGGGTGCGGACCAGGACCTCCGCGCCGGTGTCCGGCGGGTCCGCCGGCAGGGTCGCATCGGACATCACAACACTCCGTTCGGGCGGGGGCCGGAGCGCCAGCGTGCCCCCGCCCGGCGCCCGTGGGTGGTCCGGCCCCCGGATTCCCCCGGCTCGCACGGTGTGGACGACCGCCCCGCACGCGACCGGCCCCGCAGGGCCACCGCAAACCGTCAAAGGCCCCCGGTGAGTGGGGATGTGGGCGCGGTCGCCGGTCCACAAGATTAGGGGCCGGGGGTTCCACCGCCCTGACGGTCGGTGCTCCGGACGAAGTCCCGTCGCGGATGGCGGAGGCCGTCACCTCGGCCCCGGCACCCGGGACGGCCCGTCGCCCTCCCCGGTCCCGTCCCCTCTGCCGAAGGAGTCCGGTGCGCAGGAACGGCTCGGCGGCCACGGGCGTCACCCGCCCGTACCCGCCCCTCTCGACCATCCCCCGCCCGCCCGCGTCCGCCGGGCATCCGCCACCGGGGCCCAAACGGATCACCGTCATCGGCGCCGGTATCGCCGGGCTGATAGCCGCCCATGAACTGGAACGCCTGGGCCACCGCGTCCAGGTGCTGGAGGCGGGACTCGCCCCCGGCGGCCGGGTCCGCACCCACGGGTTCAGCGGACGCGCCCACGGACCGCTCGTGGAACTGGGCGCCATGCGCATCCCCGCCTCGCACCACCTCACCATGCAGTGGATCGACCGGCTGCGGCTGAGCGACCGCGTACGGCAGTTCCGCACCCTCTTCTCCGACGACGCCAGCTATCTGGCGACCCCGGCCGGACACGTCCGGGTCCGGGACGCCTCACCGGTCCTCGTCGAGGAGTTCCGCCGGAGCCTGCCGCCGGGCCCGGACCACCGGCCCGAGACCCTGCTGTGCGCGGCCTGGCTCGCGGCGAGCGTCCACGCGGTCGCCCCCGGCACCTTCGGACGCGGACTGCACACCGATCTGCCCGTCGAACTCCTCGGCCTGCTCGCCGGCATCGACGTCCGGCCCTACCTCGTCGGCGGCGCCGCGACCCGGATCGACCTCAACCGGTTCTTCGCCCACCACCAGGGCTTCGCCGCGCACGGCCGGTTCCGCTACTTCTTCGACGACGTCGTCACCGAGACGTCCTCGGCGCTGTTCCGGCTGGACGGCGGGATGGACCAGATACCCAGACGGCTCGTCGCCCAGCTGCGCGGACCCGTCCGCTGGGGCCGCCGGGTGGTCGGGCTGCACGCACGGCCCGACGGGGTCACGGTCGACACCCGGCACGGACTGTCCACGGAACGGTTCGACTGCCCGTACGTCCTGTGCACCCTGCCGTTCTCCGTACTGCGCCGGATGCCGCTGACCGGGGTCGGCGACGACAAGACCGCGGTGGTCAACGACATGCAGTACTGGCCCGCCACCAAGATCGCCCTGCACTGCCGGGAGGCGTTCTGGGAGAACGACGGGATCAGCGGCGGCGGCTCCTTCACCGGGGGACTCACCCGCCAGACCTACTACCCGCCGGTGGAGAGCGACCCCCGGCTGGGCGCCGCGCTGCTCGCCAGCTACACCATCGGCCCCGACGCGGAGGCGCTCAGCGAGGTGCCGAAGGACAAGCGCGTCGCCACCGTCCTCGGTGAACTCAAGCCGATGCACCCCGAACTGGCCTCCCCGGGCATGGTCCTCGACGCCCGGAGCCAGGTGTGGGGCGAGGACCCGCTGAGCATGGGCGCCGCCTCCGTGCGGTGGAGCAAGGACCCGGACACCGCCGAGGAGGAACGACGGCTCGCCGCCGCGCCGCAGGGCGCCCTGTTCTTCGCCGGCGAGCACTGCTCCTCGACCCCCGCGTGGATCGAGGGCGCGATCGAGTCGGGGCTGACCGCGGCCCGGGAGATCCACGGCCATGTCCCGCTGAACCGCGGGGTGACGGCGCCGGGACACCGGGTGGGCGCGGGCGGCGCGCGATGAGCCCGGCGGACGGCCGGGGCGGACCATCCCCAGGAGGATCGATGAACCCCTCGCACGACACCGGCGTACTGATCGTCGGCGGTGGCCCCACCGGTATGGCCACAGGTCTGGAACTGCGGTCCCGCGGCGTCGACTTCACCCTCGTCGAAGCGGGTGACGGCAGCGTCACCCACCCCAAGGTCAGCGCGATCGGTCCGCGTTCCATGGAGTTCTTCCGCCGCTGGGGCATGGCCGACCGGGTCCGCGGCGCGGGCTGGCCCGGGGACCACACCCTGGACTGCGTCTGGGTCACCCGGGTCGGCGGCCATGAGCTGTACCGGCTGCCGCGCCGCACCATGGACACCCGCGCCCCGTTCCGGCACACCCCCGAACCCGACGCCATCTGCCCCCAGCACTGGCTCGGCCCCCTGCTCCGCGAGGAACTGGGCGTGCACCCCGGCGGCCCGGTCCGGATGCGGACCCGGATGACGGGCTTCACCCAGGACGCGGACGGCGTCACCGCACGGCTCACCGACGAGGCCACGGGCCGGACCACCACCCTGCGGGCCCGCTATCTGATCGCCTGCGACGGCACCTCCTCGCAGGTCCGCAAGGACGCCGGTATCGAGGCCCCCGCCCGCCACCGCACCCGGGTCTGCCGCAACATCCTCTTCCGGGCGCCACGGCTGCGCGAGGAACTGGGCGAACGCAACGCCAACTTCTTCTATCTGCTGATGTCCTCCGCCCTGCGCTTCCCGCTGCGCGCCCTCGACGGCAAGGACCTGTACCGGCTCACCGTCGGCCTGCTGGGCCACCCGGACTCGCTGGTCGACGCGGAGACCCTGGTCCGCCGGGCCATCGCCCATGACACCCCCGTCGAGGTGCTGTCCGACAACCAGTGGCATCTGGTGCACCGGGTCGCGGAGAACTTCCGCGCGGACCGGGTGTTCCTCGTCGGGGACGCCGCCCACACCCTGTCGCCCTCCGGCGGCTTCGGGATGAACACCGGGATCTGCGGCGCCGCCGACCTGGGCTGGAAGCTCGCTGCCGCGTTCGACGGCTGGGCGGGCCCCGGACTCCTCGACAGCTACACCACCGAGCGGCGGCCCGTGGCGCTGGAAGGCTTGGAGGAGGCCAACCGGCATCTCGTCCGGGCCTGGGCGCGGGAGATCCCCGGGGAACTCAACGACGACACCCCCGAGGGCGAACGGCACCGCCGCTCCCTGGGCGCGGACCTCGCCGCCGGGCCGGTCGCCAAGGAGTTCGACGCCCCGGAGATCCATCTCGGCTTCAGCTACGCCGACTCCCCCCTGGTCGTCCCCGATCCGACCGTCCCCGCCGACGCGCACGACGACCGGCGGCCCAACTCCCGGCCCGGCTCCCGCGCCCCGCATGCCTGGGTGAAGCCCGGGACGTCGACCCTGGACCTGTTCGGCGACGGGTTCGTGCTGATGTCCAGCACCCGCTCGGCCCGCACCGACGGCTTCACCCGCGCCTTCGCCGACCGCCGCGTCCCGCTGACCGTCGTCCACTGCGAGGTCCCCGAGGTCGTCGAGAGCCTGGAGCGGCCCTTCGTCCTCGTCCGCCCCGACGGACATGTGGCGTGGCGCGGCCATGAACTGCCCGACGACCCCGCCGCCGTCGCCGCCCGGGTCACCGGCGCGGGTACGGGTACCCGCGCAGGTACCGGCACGGACTCCGGTACGGGCGCCAGCGGCACCGGGGGAGCGCCATGACCCCCGCCACGGCCCCCGCCGCCCTGCCCCCGTTCGGCCTCACCGGCTGGCCCGCCGAACGCCTCGCCGACCCCTACCCGGTCTACCGCCGCTACCGCGCCGCCGCCCGCGTCCACCGGGCCGAACCGGACGGCACGGCACCGACGTTCTACGTACTCGGCCACGACGAGGTCGCCAAGGTCCTCAGCGCCCCCGTCTACGGCCGCAGCCCCCGCCGCGCCACCGGCGGCGCCCCACCCGCGACGGTCCCGGACGGCCACTCCGCGCTGCGGAGCATGGTCGAGAACTGGCTGGTGTTCCTCGACCCGCCCCGCCACACCGAACTGCGGTCCCTGCTGAACCGGGAGTTCACCCCCGGTGTCGTCACCGATCTGCGCGGCCGGATCCAGGACATCGCCGTCGGCCTCCTCGCCGAACTCACCGCCGAGGCCGCCCGCACCGGGACCGTGGACCTCGTCGAACGGTTCAGCGCGCCCTTCCCGATCCTGGTGATCTCCGAACTGCTCGGGGTGGACCGGACCGACTGGGCCTGGCTGCGCGAACAAGCCGTCGGGGTGCAGCAGGCGAGCAGCAGCCGCGCCGCGCTGCGCCCCGACGCGCACCACGTCGCCGAGACCGCCGCCCGCGAACTCACCTCCTACTTCCTGGAACTGGCCGCCCGGCGCCGCGCCGAACCGGCCGCCGACCTGGTGTCGCTGCTCGTGTCGGCGCAGACCCGGGGCGAACCGCTGACCGACGCGGAGATCGTGGCGACCTGCGTGCACCTGATGACGGCGGGCCACGAGACCACCACCAACGTCCTCAGCAAGTCCGTCCTCACCCTCACCGCGCGGCCCGCGCAGCTCGCCCGGCTGCGGGCGGCGCCGCTCGTCCCGGCGCCCGCGGTGGAGGAACTCGTCCGCTTCGACCCGCCGGTGCAGGCCGTGACCCGCTGGGCCTACCGCGATGTGGTGCTCGGCGGGCACCACGTACCCCGCGGCAGCAAGCTCTTCGCCGTGCTCGGGGCCGCCAACCGCGACCCGGCGCGCTTCCCCGACCCGGACACCCTCGACCTGGACCGCGGCGGACGCAACCTCGCCTTCGGGCTCGGCGTCCACTACTGCCTCGGCGCCGGCCTCGCCCGCACCGAGATCGAGATCGGACTGGGACTGCTGCTGCGCGCCCTGGCCGCCCTCGGCGACAGTGAGGTCGACGAGGTCCACTACCCGTACGACCTCGTGTTCCACGGGCCCGAGCGGCTCACCCTGCGGCTGCGCTGACCTCCGGCGAGGTCGCCCGCAGCAGCACCCGGTCGAGGAAGGCGACCAGCGCGCCGACGGCGTCCGGGGCCGGGAGGTCCACCACGGCCCCGAGATGCCCGTCCGGCCGGACCACCACCAGCCGCGCCCCCTTCACCTGGTACGCGCGGTACGCCGCCGCCTCCTGCGGCGGCACCGCGTGGACCGTCACCATCCCCGGGTAGCGGTCGTCCAGCAGCTCCGCGAGCTCCTGGACGTCCAGCCCCGCCGCGCCGGGGTCCGCCGCGAACCCCAGGACGTGATAGCCGCTGCCGTGGGTCAGGTCCAGCACACTGCCCGTCCCGTCACCGGCCCGCGCCAGCAGCGCGTACGGGGCCCGGTCGCCGGGCCGCAGCCCGCCCGTCACCGGCCGGGCGGCGGCGACCGCGCGTGAACCCCGGTAGCCGATCCACAGCTGCGAGAACATATGGAAGAACATCCGCCGCACCGGCGCGAGACGGCTGACCACGCCGACCACCCGGGCCGCCACCTGGGTCCGCATCCACACCGCGACCGCCCCGTCGCCGGTCTCCGCGCGGAACCCCAGATCGGTGCGCTTGAGGACGGTCCGCGCGATGGGCCGCCGCTCCGACTCGTAGGTGTCCAGCAGCCACGGCGGCGCCTGGCCGTGCACCACCTGCGCCAGCTTCCACGCCAGATTGACCGCGTCGCCCACCCCCAGGTTCAGCCCCTGCCCGCCCGCCGGGTTGTGGATATGGGCGGCGTCCCCGATCAGGAAGCAGGAGCCCACCCGGAACCGCGGCGCGATCCGGCTGTGGAAACGGAACATCGACGCCCACACGATCTCCTGGAGCCGCGCGTCCACCCGGAAGTAGTCGGCGAACCAGCGGTGCAGCACCTCCGGTTCCAGCGCCGCGTACGCCTCGTGGGAGGTCTCGACGGGCTCCTGGGCCTTGTGCACCGACGGCGGCACCACCCCGAACAGCCGGCAACGCCCGCTCGCCAGCGGCAGGATGCCGACGAAACCGCCCCGGGTCAGGTTCAGCCGCATCCCCCGCACCCCGAGATCGGCGTCCAGCACGACATCCGCGAGCATCCCGCTCTGCGGATACGTCCGCCCCCCGAACTCCAGCCCCAGCGACTGCCGGACGGTGCTGCTCGCGCCGTCCGCGCCGATCAGCCAGCGCGCCGTCACCGTCTCCTCGCCGTCCGTGCGCCGCACCGTGACACGTACCCCCTCACCGGTGTCGGCCAGCGAGTCGAGCGCGCTGTCCCACTCGACGTCCACCGCGTGCTCGGCCAGCGCCTCCACCAGCAACCGCTGGGTCTCGAACTGCTCCAGCGCCAGCGCGTACGGGAACCGGGTCCAGGCCGCGGTGCCCGCGCCCGCGAGCGGCATCCGCCCCGCGTGCCGGCCCCGCTCATGGATGGCCACCTGGGTGATCGGCAGCCCCCGCGCCACCGCCTGCGCCGCGACCCCGAGCCGGTCCAGCAGCTCCAGCGTGCGGGCGTGCACGATCGCCGCCCGCGCCTCCTCCACGGGCCCCGCGGCGCGGTCCACGACCCTGACCCGGACCCCTTGCTGCGCCAGCGCCAGCGCGGCGGTCAGTCCGCTCGGACCCGCCCCGACGACGAGGACGTCACAATCGTGTGCGTCACGCATAGGACCTCACAGCGTGGAAGTCGGTCCCGGAGCCGGTCCCGGGACCCCCGGCCCCGAGTGTCCCCGGCGCGCGGAGCCGTCCGCATCGCGCGTCGCACGACCCGGCGGACGGTTCTCGGCGGACGGCGGCCCCGCCCGCCGCCCGCCGGAGGTGACCCCGGGCCCCCGCGCGGCCCGGCACCCTACGCGAGTGCGCGGTATCCGGCGCACCGCCGCCGCCACCGCTTCCGGCCGCCGGGACCGGACTATAGGTTCTGGCCTGACCGTGGCGGGCGCCGAGGCCCGCCCCGACCCGCCGAGGACGTGCAGATGACCGACCAGGCCCCCGTCCCGCCCCCACCACAGCCGTACTTCGACGACCTCGCGGACCTGTACGAGCGGTTCACCAGCATCCGGGACGGCGCCACCAGCCCGGTCCGCTCCTGGCTCGTCGGCCAGCTGCCCAAGGGGGAACGGGCCCTCGACATAGGCTGCGGCGGCGGCAACAACTGCGTGATGCTCGCCGAACGCTACGACGAGGTGGTCGGCGTCGACATCTCCCGCCGGATGCTCGACATCGCCGCCGCCAAACCGGCCCGGGTCCCGGTGCGTTACCAGCACCGCAGCGCGCTGGACCTCACCCCCGCCGCCGACGGCACCTTCGACCTGGTGATGTCCGTCAACGCCGTCTTCCATCTGGGCCCCGCCCCCCGGGTGCTGCCCCGGCTGCGCGACCTCGTCGCCCCGGGCGGCCGGCTCGTCGTCATCGACGTCACCCGGCCCGACGCGACCGGCACGGACACCGACGCCGCGCCGGCCGCCGAACGCGACACGTACGCCTTCGACACCGCGCGCACCATCTACGAGGTCTCCGGCGACGCGGACGCCGCCGCCGACTCGCTGCGGATGATGCTCCACCCGCGCTGGCTGGAGATGAGCGCCGCCCATATGCCGCTCACCTACGGCGAGTTCGTCCGCGCCTACCGCGAACAGCTGCCCGGGGTGCGTATCACCCGCGACCTCATCCCCACCATGAGCGCCGCCGTCTGGGACGCCCCGTGAGCGTGCTCGACGTGCCCCGGGTGCACTTCGCCGGGGCCGCCGTCACCCGGCTGCCCACCGGCCCCCGCTCCGGACTGTACGACCTCGCCACCGGGCGGGCCCTCACCGACGACGGCCCTTTCCCGCTGGAACGCCCCGCCCGCGAGTACCACGACCTGCTGCGCGCCCGCGGCGAGCGCTACGAACCCGACGGCACCCTCACCCCCGACGGCCGCTTCTCCACCACCACCGGCTGGAACTTCGGCGGCAACGGCCACTTCTGGATCGACGCCCGGGTCACCGGCTGCGAACACGCCCCCGGCCGCGCCGCGACCGACGACCCGCTGGTGGGCCGCGCCGTCGACCTGTGGGGCCACTTCTGCGACTACACCGCGGGCACCGTCAACCGCTGCCGCGTCCTCGACGTCGACCCCGCGTCCCCGTGGACCACCACCGTCATGATCGGCCAGCTCGCCCTCGGCCGCCTCGGCCGCTCCCACGACGTGGGCTATCTGCTCACCGGCGACGTGACCGGTATGAGCCCGCCGCGCTGGCCCAACGCCCGCTACATCGACGACGTCGGCCCGCACCCCCTCGCCGACCGGTTCCGCCGCTCCGTCGTCCACCAGTTCGCCGTCGAACGCGGCACCGGACTGCACTGGCTGGAAGGCTCCGCCGACTCACCGGCCCTCACCGCGCTGCGGGACCTCCTGGACTCCGGCGCCGCCGACGGACTCGTCGTCCAGCTCGCCCTGTCCAACATGTCCACCCCCACCGACAACGACCAGCCCGACTTCTGGGACCTGCGCGGTGTCCTCGCCCCCTGGCACGCCCACGAACTGCGCACCTACCCCGCCGGACGGCTCCTCACCGGCCGCCGCGTACGGGCCGCCGGTCACCACGCACCCCTGCACAACCTCACCGTCCGCGTGGACGACGAGCACGTCACCGCGAACCTCGTCACCGCGCTGCCCGTCACCGGCCGCGCCCCGCTGCGCGGCCCCGGCCCCACCCACCGCACCGGACCCCTCGCCGACCTCGGCGACCTCCAGCTGCGCGCCGCCGACGGCACCCTCGTCGCCGTCGTCCGCGGCGCCGACTACCTCGGTGCGGGCTACCGGCGCACCGGCGGAGTGCTCACCCTCGACCGGATCGACGGCCGCACCGGCGAACCCGCCGGCCCGCTGCGGATCACCGCGCCGGACGGCACCGTACTGGCCGACGAGGAGGAGACCGTCGTCCAGTCCGACGAGGCGGCGCTGTTCCTCGAACACCCCAACCCCCGCACCGGCGAGGACTTCGCGGTCCAGGTGCCCGTCCGCTCCTATGTCCGGGGCCGCCCCGCACGGGCCACGGGCATCCGGGTCCAGCAGTACCCCAACCCCCGCGCCCGGCCCCTCGACCCGGCCGCGCAGTCGCCCGACGCCCGCCCCGCGGACATCCCCGTCACCGCGTTCCTGGCCCCCGGCCGCGCCGACTACACCGCCGACAGCCTGCTGTCCACCGACGAACACGGCCACGGCACCCTCACCCTGCGGGGCGCCGCGGCCGGCGCCGCCCTGGTCCTGCTGCTCCCCGCCGGTGAACAGCCCCCCGCCGACCCCGCCGAGCCGGGCTCAGCCGCCCGCGGCTACGACCACGACGACGACCTCGGCTACTGGCCCGCCGCCGGCAGCATCGCCGTCCGGGTGCTGCCCGACCACTGGCACCTCGACGACCTGCCCGACAGCGCCATCACCTTCCCGCTGGTCTACCGCCAGGCCCTCGCCCCCTACGAACTCCTCTACTCCTTCATGAGCGACGAGGTGCTCAGCCTCGCCGACGAGTTCAAGGTCGAGACATACGCCCGGCTGATCTGGCACGTCAGCGCCCCCGAACACCGGGACCGGACGTTCTACATGCCCTCCACCCGCGATCTGAGCGCCCCTCAGATCCGGCTGCTGCTGCGGTACATGCTCGCCGACGAGGCGAAACGGCAGACCCCGCCCGTCCTCGTCCCCCCGCACCGGACCCCCGGCACGATCACCACCCGCGACGCCCTGCTGCGGGCCCTGCGCCAGGCCGCGGCCATCGAACTCGCCACCATGATCCAGTACCTGTACGCGGCGTACTCGGTCCCCACCCACGGCGCCGCCCGCCACTACGTCGAGCGCGGCGAATGGACCCCCGCCCAGTTCCTCCTCGCCTGCGGCGAAGGCCCGCAGACCCTCAGCAACGGCATCCGCGGCAGCCTCACCAACGTCGCCCGCGAGGAGATGATGCACTTCCTCGCCATCAACAACATCCTCATGGCCATGGGCGCCCCCTTCCAGGTGCCCGACATCGACTTCGGGACGTTCAACCACCGCATCGATGTCCCCCTGGAGTTCTCCCTCGAACCCCTCGGCCTCGGCAGCGTCCAGCGGTTCATCGCCCTCGAACAGCCCCACACCCTCACCCAGGAGATCGCGGGCAACGACTCCACGGCCGACGGCGGGACCGCCTACCGCTACGGATCGCTCAGCGAGCTGTACGCCGCGATCCGCGACGGCATCCAGCGCGTCCCCGGCGCGTTCCTCGTCCGCAAGGGCCGCGGCGGCGGGGAACACCATCTGTTCATGCGGGAGTCCGTCAACGCCGTGCACCCCGACTACCAGCTCGAAGTGGACGACGTCACCAGCGCCGTCTTCGCCATCGACTTCGTCACCGAACACGGCGAAGGCGGCTCCATCCCCTCCGTCCTGCCCGACGAGGACTCCCACTTCGACACCTTCCTGCGGATCTCCGACGCCCTCGTCCACGAACGCGCGCAGGGACCGAACGGCCGCGCCGTGCCCTGGAACCCCGCCTACCCCGTGCTCCGCAACCCCACCCTGGACCTGCGGAGCACCGCCAAGGACCCCGTCACCCACGAACCCGCGCGCCGCGCCATGACCGTCTTCAACCGGTCCTACGCCCTGGCCATGCACCTGATGGTCCAGCACTTCGGCCACAGCCCCGACAAGAGCCTGCGCCGCTCCCGGCTGATGAACTGGGCACTGGACATCATGACCGGCGTACTGCGCCCGGTCGCCGAACTCGTCGTCACCCTGCCCTCCGGACGTCCCGGCCGCACCGCCGGTCCCTCCTTCGAACTCGGCACCGTCCCCCAGTACATCGCCCGGCCCGATGTGGCCGCCGCCTGGCTGGCCCGCGAGTTCGACGAGACCGCCTCCCTCGCCCGGGGCTGCCCCGCACTCACCCCCGCCGTGGCCGACCTCCTCGCCTTCATCGGCGACCGGCTGCGCACCATGGACCCCCGGGAGATGTGATGAGCGGTCCGGCCCCCATCCGCACCACCGTCTGCGTGGTCGGCGGCGGCCCCGCGGGCGCGATGCTCGGCCTGCTGCTGGCCCGCTCCGGCGTGGACGTCGTCGTCCTGGAGAAGCACCACGACTTCCACCGCGACTTCCGCGGCGACACCGTCCACCCCGCCACCCTGCGCGTTCTCGACCAGCTCGGCCTCATCGACCGCTTCCACGCGCTCCCGCACCAGAAGGTCACCACCATCGGGGTGATCCAGGACGGCCACCGCATCGACATCGCGGACTTCAGCCGGCTACGGGTCCCCTACCCCTACATGGCCTTCGTCCCCCAATGGGACTTCCTCGACCTGATCACCGCCGAGAGCGCCCGCCACCCCGCGTACCGGCTGCTGATGGGCACCGCGGCCACCGGGGTGCTGCGCGACACCGACGGCCGCGTCAGCGGCGTACGGACCCGGGGCCCCGACGGCGCCGCCGACCTCCGCTGCGCCCTGGTGGTCGCCGCCGACGGCCGCCACTCGGCGCTGCGGGCAGCGGTGGGCGCCCGGCCGAGACTCATCGGCTCCTCCCTCGACGTGGGCTTCTTCCGGATCTCCCGCCGGCCGACCGACCCCGACGAGGGC
Organism: Streptomyces uncialis; assembly: GCF_036250755.1. Lineage (NCBI taxonomy): Bacteria > Bacillati > Actinomycetota > Actinomycetes > Kitasatosporales > Streptomycetaceae > Streptomyces > Streptomyces uncialis. The sequence continues at coordinate 8,359,601 of NZ_CP109583.1, forward strand.
ATCTGCGTCCGGGTCGGCAACGGCAAGATCTTCGGCGCGACCGACCGCGGCACCTACTGGCAGATGTCCTACGAGACCACCCGAGGCGGCTTCGACCGGGTCAGGCGCGCGGGACTCGACGCGTTCCGCGCCGACCTCGCCGCACTGGTGCCCTTCCTCGCCGACCGGGTCCACGAACTGCGCTCCCTGGACGACATCAGCCTGCTGGAGGCCCGGATCGACCGGCTCGCCCGCTGGCACCGGCCCGGACTGCTGTTCATCGGGGACGCCGCGCACGCCATGTCCCCCGTCGCCGGGTTCGGCGTCAACCTCGCCGTCCAGGACGCCGTCGCCACCGCCAACGCGCTCTGCGCGCCCCTGCTGCGCGCCCAGCGCACCGGCGCCGCGTTCGACGACACCCTCCTCACCAAGGTCCGCCGGCGCAGACTGGTCGCCACCGCCCTCTCCCAGGGACTGCAACGCGCCACCCAGCGCTTCGGCATCGACACCACCCTCAACGGCTCAGGACAGCCGCCCGCGCCCCGGCTGTTCGAACGATTCCGGCCCGCACAGCTCCTGATGAGCAGGGTCATCGGGGTCGGCTTCCGCCCCGAACACATCCGCACTGCCCCGGCCCGCCCCGCCGACCACGAGAAGGACCCGACATGAGCGCAGCCGACCCCGGGGGGACCGGGCCCGCCCCGGCCGACCGGATGATGTCGATGATCACCGGCTACTGGGTGACCCAGATCGTCCGGACCGTCGCCGAGCTGTCGATCCCCGACCAGCTCGCCGAGGGCCCGCTGACGGCCGCCGAACTCGCCGCGCGGATCGACGCCGACCCCGACGCGGTCGCCCGGCTGCTGCGGGCGTGCGCGTCGCTGGGGCTCACCGAGGCGGACGACCGGCGCGCGTTCCACCGCACACCCCTGCTCGACACCCTGCGCGCCGGGACCCCGCACTCCCTGCGGACGATCGCGCTGGTCCACGGCTCACCCGGCCACTGGCTGCCCTGGGGTCTGCTCCCCGACGCCGTACGGTCGGGGACCCCGCAGACCGGGGCCGCCCTCGGCCACGACATCTGGGCCCACTTCCTCGCCCACCCCGAGGAAGGCGAACGCTTCGCGACCTCCATGACCGAACTGACCGCCGGGCTCGCCGAGGAGGTCGCCGCCCTGATCGACACGGACGGCGTCGGGGTCGCCGTGGATGTGGGGGGCGCGAACGGCGCGCTGGTGCACGCGCTGCTGCGCGGCGACCCACGACCGCGCGGGGTGGTCGTGGACCTGCCCGCCGTCGAGGAATCCGCCCGCGCCGAAGCGCGCGAGGCGGGACTCGCCGACCGGGTCACCGTGGTCGGCGGTTCCTTCTTCGACCCGCTGCCCCGGGGCGACCTCTTCCTGCTCAAGGCGGTCCTGCACAACTGGGACGACGACGCCTGCACGGCCATCCTGCGCAACTGCCGCGCCGCGCTGAACCCGGGGGGCCGGGTGATCGTGGTGGAGATGCCCCTGGGCCCGCTCGGCGAGCCCGGCTTCGCCCCCCTCCTGGACCTCAACATGCTCGCGGTCCTCCCGGGCCGCGAACGCGACCTCCCGCACTACGACGCCCTCTTCGCGGCCGCCGGCCTGCGCCGCACGGGGATCACCCCCACCCGTTCCCCCCAGCGGCTCATCACCGCGGTAGCGGCCGGGAGCTGACCCCCGGCCGCTACCGGACCGGGTCCCCTGGGAAGGCCAGGACCCCGCGCCCGGTGCGGGGGACCAGCACCGGACCGGGGCCCCGGGGCGGCGACCACCCCGCGCCCGGTGAAGGCGACCCGCGCGGGAACGGACGACGGCCACCGCCCCGAAGGCCCCGCCAGGGAACGCGGCTCGGCCCCTGGCGGGCTCCCGGGGCGGGCGGCGGGGGCCTACTCGGCCCCGAACGGCGCCGGAGCCGTTCTCGCCCCCGGCGCACACACGATCCGGGTCAGATCCACCCGCGACTGGATCGCCAGCTTCCGGTAGATCTGCCGCAGATGGAAACTCACCGTGTGCGGCGAGATGAACAGCTCACCGGCCACCTGCCGGTTCGTCAGCCCCCGGGCGACGAGCTGCGCCACCTTCTCCTCCGCCCCGGTGAGACTGTCCCAGCCGGTCTGGGGCCGGGCGACGAGATTCCAGTGCCGCCGCCGCACCCCGAGCCGCCGCAGCCGCCGCCGCACCCGCGCCGAGTCGCGTTTGGCGCCCAGCCCGTCGTACCCGGCCATGGCCGCGTTGAACGCGCCGATAGCCCCCTCCCGGTCGCCCCCGCACAGCAGCACGCCCAGATCCTCGGTGGCCGAGGCGACGGCCCAGGGGTCCCCGTACCCGTCGACGGCCCTGGCCAGCAGGGTCACATCGCCGGTCAGCAGGGCCCGCCCGTGCGCCGCCGCCGCACCCGTCGCGGGCCGCGTCCGGGCCAGCGCCGCCACCTCCCCGGCGCAGTCCACGATCCGCGCCGCGAACTCCCGGTCCCCGGCGGCCAGCGCGGTACGGACGCACCACGCCGTCGCCGACGGGTCCTCCAGCACCAGCCGTCGCCGCAGCCCTTCGTCGTGACGGGCGTCCCGCAGTACCTCCAGCGCTTGTTCGGCCCCCCTCCGCGCGGCCGTCACCTGCGCTGTGATCAGGCACCGCATGGCCCACCACGGGCGCGACGGCCCGCCGGGCACGGTGGCGGACTCCCAGTGGCCCTGCCGTTCCAGGGCCTCGGCCAGATCGCCCCGGCGCAGCGCCACGGCCACCAGCACGGCCCGCAGATGTGGTTCGCACAGCGGCATCCGGGCCGCGTCGGACGCGGCGATCCCGGCCCGCGCGAGCTGCTCGGCCTCGGCCAGGTCGCCCCGGGCGAAGCTCACCCAGGACCGCAACGCGAACTGCAACGGGTCCAGTACCCCGTTGGAGTCGGCGTCGATGGTGCGCCGGACCGCTTCGACCATGACCGCGGCCCCGTCGAGGTCGCGGAGCTTGATCAGGATCCACGCCGTGTTCCACAGGGAGTTGTTCTGCCAGATGCCGGTGCCGTCGTCACCGTGCGCGGGGGTGCGCTCCAGCAGGCCCAGCGACTCGTCGATCCGTCCGTCGCCCCACAGGGACATCGCCCGGATGTTGCGGGCCGCCGTACACACGTCGCGTTCGTGGGCGGACTCGTCCTTCAGTACCTCGTCGGCCGCCGCCAGCGCGGCCCGTTCGTCGGTGTGGGACAGCATGGTGAGCCGCAGCAGCAGCGGCGACGGGCTGCCCTGGCCGGGGCCCGCCCCGTCCGCGGCCGGGTCCGGGGGCCCGCCCGCCGCGGCGTCGCACAGGATCCCCGGTACGGAGGCGGCCTCCCCGCGCAGCAGCAGCGCGGTCGCGAGCCAGGCCCGCAGCGGCCAGGTCCGGGCGTCCTGCCGGGCGCCGTCGCCGGGCCGGGCCGGATGCGCGCGCCGGTGTCCGGCGACCACGCGTTCGGCGACGTCCACCGCCCGGTGCAGACTGCCCGAGCGGACGAGCGCGGCGGTCGCCGTGGTGGCCAGCGCGATGTGCTCGGGCTGGGTCGGCGTGGTGATCTCCAGACCGCGCAGCGCGAGCGCGGCGGCGGCCTGCGGGGACACCGGGAGCAGTCGGTCCGCCGCCTCCCGGATGGTGGTGATGGCCTGGTCGTCGTCGGACTGGGCGCAGTGCACCAGATGCACCGCCGCGGCGGTGCCGTCCCCGAGCTGACCGAGGATCATGTTCGCCGCCTGCCGGTGCAGCAGGGACCGCATCAGCGGTGGAACGGTGCCCAGCACCGCGTACCAGATCGGTTCGCGGTGGAAGGAGAACTCCTCGGTGCCGCTGGTGAGAAGTCCCGCTGCCAGTGACTCCTGGAGCGGGCCGAGGAGTTGCACGGGTCGCTCGTCGGCCATCTCCGCCAGGTCGCGCGGCATGAAGGACGGACCGAGGACGGCCGCGACCTGGAGGAGCCGCTGGGTGCCGGGCGCGAGCCGGTCGAGCCGGTCGTGCATCAGCCGCAGGAACGCGCGCGGCAGATGCGCCCCGGGGTCGGGGGCGACGGCGGAGGTGAAGCCGGAGGCGAGCGGTTCCGCGACGAGCGACACGGTGCCCCCGGTGATCCGCAGGCACTGCTCGTCCAGCAGACCGCGCACCAGCTCCACGATCGCCTGGGGGCTGCCGCCCAGGCTCTCGCCGAGGGCCCGTACGTCGTCGCTGGGACGGGCGCCCAGGAGGTCGCCCATCAGTTCGGTGACCGCCCGGTCGTCGAGCGCGTCGAGCTGCGGGAGCCATTCCGCCCGGTGGATGGTCAGGTTGCGCAGCAGGAGGCTGTTCGCGGACCGCGCGTCCTCCGTACGCATCGTGAGCAGCCACCGCACGGGAGCGGCCAGCAGTTTGAGCGCCAGTCCGCACAGGGTCCGCAGCTGCACCGGGTCGGCCCACTGCGCGTCGTCCACGAGTACGAGCACCGGGCCGCGCCGCAGCCCCGCGTCGATCTGGGCCTGGACCTGCACGGGGCCCGCCGGACGTACCGGGCGCGGCACCCGCGGGGCGACGGCCCGGCCCGCGCCGACGGCGGGCGAAGCCGCCTCCTCGCCGCGCCAGGCGCCCCCGGCGGAGCAGTCGATCACGGTGAAGCCGAGTCCCTCGGCGAGGGCGCCCGTCTCCTGGAGGAGCCGTGTCCTGCCGCTTCCCGCGGGGGATTCCAGGAGGGTGATGCCGCCTTGGCGGCTCTCGGCGGTCGCCCGCAACGAGGCGCGTATCTGCTCCAGATGGCCGTCGCGGCCACGGAGCGGACGGCCCACGGCCGGCGGGAACTGGGGGACTGGGTCGTCAGGCTTTTCCAGGGTCTTCCCGTTCATGATCTCTCCTGCACGTGGGGGTGAGGGTTGAGTGCGTCGGGTGTTCCGTCGCCACGGGGCTCCGCCGGACGCTCCCGCCCGGCCGCCGGTACCGCGCACCACGGTCCGGGTACGGTGCCGGGCTGGTCCCGCCGGACCGGCTGCCCGGGACGCTGCCCGGGGAGGTCGAACGCTCTGGCCGACCGCCCTCGGTGTTCGGGTGCCACGGACATCGGGCACAGGGCGGTGGGCGCCGGGGGATTCGAATCCGGCGGCGCGTTCGTTGACACGTCATTGCGGCGGGTGCTGTCGACCATGTGCGCTGGTTCTCCGTGACGTCCGGTGCTGTTACCGACAGCCGTAGCCGTAACAAGTACCGGCTGCGTGAATGCTTCCCGTGGGATTCGGTCCGGTGAACAGGTGTGGGTAAGTCGGTGCGCATTCCTTGCCGGTCGGTGCAGCTTCCTCAGCATACGCACCGGTCAGCGACTCCGGGAAGGGTGAGTCCTGCGGGGCGGCTGTCGCACAAGGCATTACGGGCGCGATCTTCCGGACGGGGTCACGACATTCCGAGCTGGCGCATTTCATGTCGTCGGCGCGCCCCCTGGTTTGGAAGTCGGTATGCGGCGATCTGGCGCCAATGAACGGCTATGTGATGTGCCGTGGACAAAGCGGGCCGAGGGGCTGCCGGGGTGCCTGGGGGCGCGGCGTCGGCTGGGGGACGACGGGAGGAGCCGGTCGTGGGCGGCGGGCGCGGACGGCCGCAGTGGTGACCCTGGTCCGCGCGGGGGCCGGTCCGGTCCTGCCCCGCGGGCGTGGACGGGAGCCCGTGCGGCGCCCTTCGGTCCGAGGCGGATTCCCCCGGGACGTACCGGGCCGCGGTCACGGGTTCCGGATGTCACCGGGGTGCGGAAGGGGCGTGGTCGGAGGGGGTGCGGAGTGGTACGGCAGGGGGTGGCGGGAAGGTATGGGCCGCGCGGCCCGGTGGTGGGCGGGATGACAGCGGGCGGGCGTCCGCCGCCGCGCCGGGCCGTCCGCCGGAGCGGTCAGGGAGGGGACACGACCGGACAGGAACGGGCGAACAGCCACCCGTAGCGGGCTTCGTGGGCGACATGTCCCCCTGTCCGGGGCAGCGTACGCCGGAGCGGCCGAGCGGGACGGAGCACGTTCCGGAGCGCCCGGCGTCACCTTCCTCCCCTCCGGTGCCGCGCACGCCCCGCCGTGGCGGTCCGGAACTCCCCGGTCGGGGCGCGATTCGCGGTTTCCGGTGCCCCGTCGCCGTGTCGCCGGGAGGGGGTGATCCGTCGGGGCGCCCGGACGGTCACGGTGGTGTCGGCGTGCGGCTCCGTCGGTCCGGTAGGCGTACCCCCGCGCGCAAGCGCCGGTGATTCGCTCTCCCCGCACATCAACGCTCCCCCGCCGGACGCCACGCGCCCCCTGTGGTGCCCCTGGCCGTCACGGCCGCGGACGCGTCTGCCCGCTGCCGCAGCCGGGACTCCGGGGGCGCAAAGGGAATGCGTCTCCATGGGGTGATGGCCGGGAATCCGTTCGTTCCGGCCATCGGGACAATCCGTCTGACCGTTTGTTCGCACGATCGTCCGGCGAAAGAAAGAACACCGTATTTCCGCTCGGTACGGAATCCCGGGAAGAACTGCTTCCCGGTCCGGGGGAGTGGGTTACGGCGCGAGCGCGGATATGGGGAACTCAAACCGCCGCGCGCGCCGGGAATTCACCCCGGGGAGCGCTGTGCCGTCCTGTCGATGTATCCGGATTGAACGAAGTTCAAGGCGTGGGCCGGTCGCCCCGAGTGAATCCTGGGGGATGAATCCGCACTCCGCAATACGGTGAGCGCGGCAGAGTACCGGAAGGCCCGGTACGCCGTGCCGCCCGGGGGAAATCAGCCTCACGTGCTTCCGATGGCGGCGCGTGGGGGCAAGGCCGAGCGCGCAGGGTGGGGAGTGTGGGGAGTGCGGGGCGGAGACGCGCCCACCCGCGACGCGCACTCACCCGCGACGCGCGCCCACCCGCGACGCGCCACCCGCCACGCGCCCACCGCGACCGCGACCCGTCGAGCGCGGCCATCGACCGCGACCTGCCCAGCGCGACCCCGCTGACCGCGTCACCCCGACCGCGTCGCCGGCGGCCGGGCACCCCCGTAGACGGCCCCGACCAGAACGTCCGATCCCGGGGTTCAGTGGTACCCCACCGGGGAATGGCAGAGGAACTCCTGTGTCCCACCCGGCCGGAACGTACGGCGGCGCGTACGAGAGGAACGGGGACGATGAGCGAGAGCCCGGTACCCGGTCAGCGGGCCGACCCCGACCGCCCCGACCCGCCCGACCGCCCCGACCCGCCTGACCGGTCCGACGAGCCCGACCGCCCCGACGAGCCGGATGAGCGGTACGAGCTCGACCCGCCCGCCCCGCCCAACCGACCCGATGGGCCCGGCTGGTCCGACGAGCAGGACGAGCCGGACGAAGCAGACCGGCCCGACCGGCCCGACCGGGTCACGGTGCGGAGCCCCGTCCGGCCCGAGGCGAGCGAGGCGTGCCGCTATCTGTGCGCCGGGACCCATCTCGACAAACGGTTCCGCGACACGGTCATCAACGAGCTGTACGTACACGAAGAGCGCTTCGCCGCACCGTCGTTCGGGATCGACGCGGCCCGGGTCCTCGCCCACGCCCTGCTGGCCCGTCGGCTGGAACTGCGGTGGGCGCTCGCGATCCTGGCGGTATGGGTCGCCGCCCTGCCGCTCACCGGCGGGGAATTCCTCTGGATCATGCTGCCCTCGCTGCTGTTCACCGCCGTGTCGAGGACGCGGCGGAGACTGCGCCGGGCATCGCCCTTGCTGCGCGCCCTCGGCACCGTCCTGCGCTGGTACGTCACGCTGATGCTGGTGGCTGCGATGCTGACCATGTTCCCCTTCTGGGACGAGGCCCGGCAGCTCGGGTCCGGCCTCCTGGGGCTCCTCCTGCACCCGCCGGCGATGTTTTTCTCGTTCGTGCCGTGGCGAGAGCTCTCCGCCTGGATCGACTGGCCCGATCCTCTGGTGCCGTCGTACGTACCGTTCCTGGTGCTCGCCGTTCTCGTGGGGCTCCGGCAGGGCGGCTTCGCCCGGCTGATGGACGGACCGCTGTCCGCCGCCCACTTCCCCGACCCCACCGTCGATCCGGCCGAGGCGGTACGGGACGGCCGTGCGCGTCGGCTGCTGGCGCTGGTGCGCCGGGAGCAGCACTCACCGCTCGCGATCTACGACTCGGCCGACCCCTTCCGGGGCGCCGGCGAGCCCTACGAGCCCTGGACGCTCACCGTGGAACTGCGCCCCCGCGCGGGGCATCAGCCGGAGCCCGTGGACAACCGCGCGGCGCTGGAGCGGGTCCGCCCGCTGGTGGAAGCCCTGCGCACACCCTCCCCGCACGGGTCACCGCGGGCCGCCGAGGTGGTGCGGGACCGGCTGCGGGAGCTGGAGGTCGACGAGTGCGTGTTCCTGCCGCCCGACGGACTCCGGCGCCGCGAGGAGGCCCCGTACGACGCCGAGCGTTTCGCGGTGCAGCGCCGGGAGGCGATCGAGGAGGGCGGCGAGGCCCGCCGTCACTTCCTGCGGATCAGGGTCGGCGGCTGGGAGGGCGAGCTGATGGTCACCGTGTACGTCCGCGTCCACACCCAGGGCGGCATGCTGATGCTGGAGGTCGCGCCCTATGTGCTGCTGCCGGTGCTCCGCGAGTTCCGGGACGCCGACCGCACGGCACACCGCTACGTCCACAACAGCGTGTTCAGCAAGGCGGTTCGGGCGCTGACCCGTACCCCGTCGTCGCTGGCGGGGTCCGTCGCCCTGCTCGGCGGCTGGTCGGGCAGCGGCTGGAACGTGGCGGTCGAGGGCAACAGGGGCGCGCTGCCCGAGGGTCCGGCCCTCGCCGTCCGGGAACTGGGCGCGAGCGACGAGGCGTCCCTCTTCGAGTGGATGGACGTACGGCGCTATCTTCAGAGCATCCAGGAGCGGGTGGGGGAGGGCGTCAAGCACGCTCTGTACGACGCGGGCTGGCAGACGGCCGCCTTCGAGCAGAAGATCGTCAATGTCAGCGGCGGGGTCTACATCGAGTCGGCGCGCAACAGCGCCTTCGGCTTCGGCGAGCGGTCCACCGCCGTCACGGACAACAACACGAACCGGGGGACGGGAAATGAGCAGCGACGGCAGTGAGCGGGACGGACCCGGCGCGGGCATACGGATCGGTTCCGTGTCCCACAGCGCACTGAACTTCGGCTCGCATGGCTCCGCGACCACCACCAACTCGCCTCCCGGGACGGCCGGTCCGGGTCAGGACGAGTTGCTCGCGGCGGTCCGGGCGCTGCGTGCGGACCTGACGCGTCTTGAGGCCACCCGGGACGCCCAGATCCTCGACGCCGAACTGGTGGCCACCGAGGCGGAGATCACGGGTTCCGGCGGCGCGGGCCCCGGCAGGCTGGCGCTCCTGCGGGACTCCCTGGCCGACGCGGGGCAGGTCGCCGGCGCCCTCGTCTCCGGCGTGGCCCTCGCCGAACTGCTCGCCGCGCTGCTGGGCGGCTGACATGAGCGAGGGCGTACCCCGGTGGAATCCGGAGACCCAGCGCTGGGAGCGGGACCCGGGGCCGCAGGGGGCGCCGCCCGCCCCCGGCTGGGCGGGCGGCCCCGGGCAGGCGGGCGGCCCCGGGTGGGGCGGCGGATCGGGGTGGGGCGGCGGCCCCGCTCCCGGCGGCGGTCCCGGCTGGGGCAGGGGTCCGGTGATCGCCCTGGTGGCCGGCGGGGTCCTGGCCGTGGCGGGGGTGGTGCTGTGGCTGACCGCGGACCGGGACGGCGGCGGGGGCGACGAGTCCCGGCGGACGGACAGCACCGGCTACCACTGGTCACCGCCCGCGACGGGCGGTTCGCAGACCTCGCCGACGGGCGGCGGTGCGTCGCTGGACTCGCCGGACGGCACGGGCGGCACGAACGGTACCGATGGCACGACCCCGGGCGGGCAGGACACGGCGCCGGGTGGCGGGGAGTCCCCTTCACCGGGGTTCGTCCGGGTCACGGAGCCCACCAGAGGGTTCACGATCGCCGTACCCGAGGGCTGGGAGCACTCGCTGGAGGACGGGTCGGTGTTCTACCGGTCGCCCGACCAGCGTGGTCTGGTGCAGGTGTTCGGGGCGTCGGGGGCGGACCCGCTGGAGGCGGTCGGCCTGGCGGAGCGGCCGCTCAAGTCCCGGGAGGACTACCGGCGGCTCGCCCTCGGCCGGGTGGACAGCGGCCCGGAGAACCCGTCCGGGGACGCGGCCGAGCTGCACTACTCGTACCGGAACGAGGATGTCGGCGGGGTCCGCGAGTGCGTGGACCGGGTCTTCACCGGGACCGACGGCAAGCAGCACGCCGTACTGGCCTGCTCACCGCCCGGGGCGGCCGGGCTCGCCGCCCGCCGGGTGCTGGACACGGCCCTGGCGGACTTCGCCCCCTGACCCGCCGCTGACCCGTCCCCTGGGACCCGCCCTGGGGCAGCCGGCCGGACCGGCTGCCCCAGGGCGTCACGCGGTGTGGTGGACCACCACGGAGATGACCCGGACCTCCTGGTCCGACATGTTGCGGTACTGATGCGGGGTCGCGGAGTCGAACGCCAGCGAGTCGCCCGCCTCCAGGACGTAGGTCTCGAAGCCGACGTCCGCGTGCAGGGTGCCGTGCAGCACGAGCTGGTACTCGCGGCCGTCGTGGCGGATCGGGGCACGGCTGTCGGTCGACCGGCCGAAGGGCTGGTACACGACCTCCAGGAAGTCCACCCGCGCGTCCTGCTGGGGGGTGAGCCGCTCCCAGCGGACCCCGCTCGCCAGATCGATGGTGCGCCGCCGGCCCCGGCGCTGGACCACAGGTTCCTCGGGCAGCGCGAGGGACGGCGGGGGGACGGGATCGAGGTCCGGGAGGCCGTCGGGGTCCGGCAGACCGTCGGAGCCGGGGCCCGGACCGGACGCCGCCACCGCGCCGACCGCCATGGCCAGCCGGGGCGCGGTCCCGTTCGCCGCCATGGCCGACCGCGGCTCGTCGGCCCGGCGCGCGGAGGAGGGGGACGTACTGTCCTCGCCGACCCCGAAGAGATAGTCGAGGGAGATGCCGAGCGCGTTGGCGATCCCGTAGATCACGCCCGCGGACGGGGCGGTCTGGCCGCGTTCCACCTGTGAGATCAGGCTCGCCGAGCAGCCCGCGAGCCGGCCGAGTTCGCGCAGGGACAGGCCGCGTTCGGAACGGACCCTCCTCAGTCGCGCGCCGAGTCCGGGACTTCCCCCCGCTGGCTTCATGGCGGCTCCTGCTTCTCTTGGTGCGGTCGGTCCGGTCGCTCCCGTGTCTTCGTGCACATGCCGACTGTATAGGAGTGTGCACCGCTGTACAGCATGGCTGACATGGTGCACAGCTGTCACCCGATCGGGGGCGATATTTCAGATTGGGGTGGGGTTTGATTTAACCCTTGACAAGAATGCTGCACGGAGCGTGCACTATAGCGCACAAGCCCCTTCCAGGAGGGCGCACAACCTTGTGTGGAGGTTCTCGCTGTGACAGTCAATGAACGGTCCACTTCGCGCAGACGGGCCGGCTCGGCCCGGACAAGAACCCCCGGTGTCCGCTCCGGCGGCGCCCTGCTCGCCACCGCCCTCGCCGTCACCCTCACCGCGTGCGGCGGTACGAAGGACTCGGCAGGCGCCCCGAAGACCTCCGGGGACGGACCGAGCGGCACCCTGCGCGTCGGCACCAACCAGCAGTTCGACGACTGGGACACGGTCAACAAGCAGAACAGCACGTTCTCCTCGCTGGTCTACGAACCGCTGATGAGCGTGGCCCCCGACGGCTTCACCCTCAAGCCCCAGCTCGCCACCTCCTGGAAGGAGACGCCGGAGCACATCGAACTCACCCTCCGCTCGGGCGTGGTCTTCCACGACGGCACCCCGTTCGACGCCGCGGCCGTGGTCAAGAACCTGGAACGCGTCAAGAGCAGCCCGAGCCAGTACCGCAGCCAGCTCGACGCCGTGAAGACGATCACCGCCGTGGACGCCACCCATGTCCGGATCGACCTCAAGCAGGCCGCGCCCAGCCTGATCAACAACCTCGCCCGGCTGGGGATGTTCATGGTCTCGCCCAAGGCGCTCGCCGACGGCACCTGGAAGACCAAGCCGGCCGGTACCGGCCCGTGGGCCTTCGACGCCGCGAAGACCACCAAGGGGCTGCGGACCGCGGTCAAGGCCTTCGACAAGTACTACGACAAGAAGTCCGTCGGACCCGCCAATGTCGAGATCACGCAGATCAACGACCCCGACAGCCTCTACAACGCGCTGCGGGCCGGACAGCTCGACGTCGTCTGGACCACACCCCCGCTCGCGTCCCGCGCGGACAAGGAAGGACTCAAGTCCACCTGGTTCCCGTCCGTGCTCTGGCACCTCCAGATGTACGACACGGAGGGCGTGTTCAAGGACAAGAAGTACCGTCAGGCCATCTGCCACGCGATGAACCCGCAGGACTACATCGACGCGGCGCTCGGCGGCAAGGGCAAGACCCACCTCCAGCGCATCCCGGAGGGCCAGCCCGGCTACGACGCGGCGCTCGGCGGATACCCCTTCGACCTCGCCAAGGCCAAGAAGCTGCTGTCCGAGGCCGGCAGCGCACCGAAGTCGTTCACCCTGATCAGCTATGACACCCAGCGCACCATCGCCGAGCTGTTCCGCAGCCAGATGGAGAAGATCGGGATCGAGGTCGAGCTCGAACTGCCGAACTTCCCGCAGTTCCTGAGCACCTACCAGAACGGCAAGTACCCGGCCTCCATCCTCTCGGACGGTTCCCGCTCGGGCGCCTACGACTACTACAACCGCAAGTTCGCGCCCACCGCACCCGGCAACCCGCTGAAGGCGCAGTACCCGGAGCTGACGGCCGCCGCCGAGGAGGGCCTTGCCGCCAAGACCCCCGACGCACGCGAGACGGCCTGGAAGAAGATGTCCAAGATAGTGAACGACGAAGCGCTGGACTGCGGTTACTTCGACTACTCCGGCTTCTGGGCGTACAACCCCAAGAAGGTCGACAACATCGTCTCCACGACGAACGACGTGGCGGTCTTCCGCTACAAGGACGCCAAGATCGTGGGCTGACCGGACGCCGCGTCCCCGGATCGCGGGAACCTCCCCGCGCCACCCGCAGACCGCGGGCACGGACCGTGCGCCCGTACCCCGGTCCGCCCTCGCCGACCCGCCGCCCGGCCGGCTGCACCCGGCAACCCCGTACGCGGCCCTCGCCGACGCCACCCGTCGCGAGAACCAAGCGGTGACCAGGCAGTAACCAGGCGGCACAGCACCACACACGTGTCACCGGCACCACGCACCACGAACATCACCAGCACCACCAGCACCACGCATCACGTACCACCGGCACCACGCGTCACGAGAACCACACACCGCAGCAGCCGATCCGCCGGGTGGACCCACCCCACCGAACCCCGGCCCGCCTCCCACGGCATCCGCAGGACGCCGCACGAGGCGCCGGAGCCCCACGCCGCCCCCCCCGCTGTGCACCTCTCAGTACCCACCCTCCGTAAACCCCGGATGGAGAACCCACCCATGAGCAGCACACCGCCTTCCGCCGCGCACCCCGATCTGGTGCTCCTGAACGGGCGCGTGACCACCATGTCCACCGACGCCCGCAGCGCCGAGGTGGAAGCCGTCGCCGTCAGCGGCGAGCGGATCACTGCGATCGGCACCAGCCGGGAGATCGAGGACCTCGCAGGTCCCGGCACCACCGTGGTGGACCTCGCCGGGCGGCGCGTCGTCCCCGGGCTGATCGACTCGCACGTCCACATCGTCCGCGCCGGACGCACCTGGCGCGACGAGGTCCGCTGGGAGGACGAGCTCACCCTGGAGAGCGGACTCGCGGCCATCACCCGCCGCTCCGCCGAGCGCCCCGCCGGCAGCTGGATCAGGGTCATCGGCGGCTGGCACCCCGCCCAGTTCCCCGAGAACCGCGGCCCGAGCCGCGCGGAACTCGACGCCGCGGCCCCCGACAACCCGGTCTACGTACAGTTCCTCTACGACTGGGCCGTCCTCAACACCGCCGCGATGCGTGTCCTCGGCGTCGACCACGCACTGGTCCGCGAACTCGCCGAGGAGGGCTTCGACCCGGCCTCGTTCGAGACCGGCGCCGACGGCGAACTCACCGGCAAGGTCAACGGCACCCCGCTGATGGAGTGGTTCTACCGGCGGATGCCGAGCCCCACCTTCGAGGAGCAGGTCGCCTCCACCGCCGAGATGTCCCGCGAGCTCAACCGGCTCGGGATCACCGGCGCCATCGACGGCGGAGGCTTCAACAGCGGCCCCGACGCCTACCCCGCGATCCGTGAGACCTGGCGCCGCGGTCTGCTGACCGTCCGCAGCCGCCTCGCCGTCCACGCGTCCCGGGCCGGCACCGAGATGGACGAGCTCGCCGGCTACCTCCGCTTCACCCCGCTCGACGTCGGCGACAACATGCTGCGCGTCATCGGCTCCGGCGAGGTCGCCCTGTACCGCACCGTCGACAAGATCGCCCACCCCGTCGTCATCGACGACGAGGTCCGCGACCAGCTCCGGCAGATGTTCACCGACCTGGCCCGCAACCGCTGGACCGTGCACACCCACGCACACCACCACGAGACCATCGACGCGGTCCTCACCGCCTGGGAGCAGGTGCACGCCGAGCACGACATCAGCGATCTGCGCTGGTCCCTCGTGCACGCCGAGCCCCTGCGGCCCGTCGACGTCGACCGGATCGCCGCCCTCGGCGCCGGTGTCCTCGCCCAGGGCCTGTTCCGCTTCCAGGGCGACGAGGCCATCACCGCCTGGGGCGCCGAGACCGTCGCCGAGGCCCCGCCGCTGCGCACCCTCATCGAACGGGGGATCCCGCTCGGTCTCGGCTCCGACGCCATGCGGGTCGCCTCGTACAACCCCTTCGCGACCCTCGCCTGGTTCCTCAACGGCCGTACCGTCACCGGCAACGACACCCTGGACCCGCGGCATCTGCTCACCCGCGAGGAGGCGCTGCGCGGCTACACCGCCTCCGGTACGTGGTTCAGCTTCGAGGAGAACGAGCGGGGCCGCCTCGAACCCGGTCTGCTCGCCGACCTCGCCGTCCTCAGCGACGACTACCTCACCGTCGACGAAGAGGTCATCCCGCGCATCGAGTCCGTGCTGACCCTCGTGGGCGGCCGGATCGTCCACACCGCGAAGCCCTTCGCCGAGCTGCCCGTCGCCCACCCCGTCACCCAGGGAGTCAGCCGTGCCTGAGAACACCTCGACCGACGAGCGCCGCCTGCTGATCAAGGGCGCCACCGTCCTCACCATGGACCCCGGCTACGGCGACCTCACCACCGGTGACATCCTGATCACCGGGGACCGCATCACCGCCGTCGGACCGGACCTCGCGGACCAGGTGCCCGGCGACGCCGAGGTCATCGACGCCCGCGGCATGATCGCCATCCCCGGTCTCATCGACACCCATATGCACGCCTGGCAGACCCCCCTCAAGGGACTCCACGCCCGGGGCTGGACCGGCGACGACTACCAGCGCGAGGTCTTCTACCTCCGCGAGCACTTCGGCCCCGACGACATCCACGACGCCACGTTCTCCGGCTCCGTCCAGATGCTCGACGCCGGAGTCACCGGGGTCCTCGACTTCTGCCACAACGTCATGTCCCCCGAGGCCGCCGAGGCCGGACTGAGCGCCCACCGCCGTACCGGCCAGCGCGCCCTCTTCGCCTACGGGATGCTCGGCAGCTTCGGCGCCCCGCCCGAGGACCACGCCTGGCGCCTGGAGCACGTCCAGCGCCTGCACGAGGAGATCAACCTCGGCGGCGACGGACTGCTCAGGGTCGGCATGGCGCTCGGCTCCATCGAGTACGGGTCCATGGACCGCGTCACCAAGGAGATCCTGCTCGCCCGGGAACTCGGGATGCGGATGAGCGTCCACCAGAACCCGCCCGGCCAGATCCGCGCCCTGCACGAGGCCGGACTCCTCGGCTCCGACATCGTCCCCGCGCACGCCAACGCCGCCGACGACAGCGAGCTGGCGGCGCTCGCGGCCTGCGGTGGCGGTATCTCCTTCACCCCCGAGGGCGAGTTCGGCGGCGGCCGGTCCATGACCATCCTCAACCGCGCCCACCGCGCGGGCGCCCGCCCCAGCCTCGGCATCGACACCCACGCCCGGGTCTCCATCGACCTGTTCGCCGCGATGCGTCTCACCTTCCTGCTGATGCGCAACGTCGACGCCACCACCGAACGCGAGGCCGGCCGCTGGCCGCTGGAGCACAGCCCCGGCGTCCCCCTCGTCCAGCCCCGCGACATGCTGGAGTTCGCCACCGTCAACGCCGCCGCCCACCTCGGTCTCGGCGACGAACTCGGCCGCCTCACCCCCGGCCGGCTCGCGGACGTCGTCCTCGTCGACACCGAGCCCTACGGTGTCGCCCTCGGCGACCCCGCCGCGCACATCGTCCTCCAGACCACCCCGCGTGACGTCGACACCGTCATCGTCGGCGGCCGGATCCGCAAGCGGGGCAAGGTCCTCACCGACCTCGACCCCACCGCCGCGGGCGCCGCGACCCGCCGGGTCCGCGAGCGGGTCTTCGCCGACGCCGCCGCGCAGGGCGGACCGGTCCCGGACCTGGGACCGGTCCGGTGACCAAGTTCCTTGTGCGGCGGCTGCTGTCCGCACTTCCCACCCTGCTGCTGGTGTCGGTGTTCGTCTTCAGCCTGGTGCACATGACGCCCACCGACCCGGTGGCACAGATCCTCGGCGAGGGCGCGCCGGCCGAGGACAAGGCGGCCATGACCGCCCAGCTCGGCCTCGACCGCTCGTTGTTCGAGCAGTACGTGGACTGGCTCGGCGGCGCCCTCGGCGGTGACCTCGGGGCCTCTCTCTACACCAGCGTCCCCGTCACCGAGTCCATCGGCACCGGCATCGGCATCACCCTGTCGCTCGCCATCGCCGGTATGGTCATCGCCCTGGCCGTCGGTGTCCCGCTCGGGGTGCTCGGGGCACTGCGCCCCGGCACCGTCGCCGACCGGCTGCTGACCACCGTCGTCGCCCTCGGACTCGCCGTACCGAGCTTCTGGCTCGCGATGCTGCTGGTCCTGGTCTTCGCGGTCAACCTCGGCTGGCTGCCCGTCGTCGGCTACACCCCGCTCACCGAGGACCCCGCCGCCTGGTTCCAGGGCATGATCCTGCCCGCCCTGGCCCTCGGCTCCCACACCGCGGCCGTCATCGCCCGGCAGACCCGCAGCGCGATGATCGACGCCCTGGAGTCGCCGTACGTCCAGACCCTGCTGGCCCGCGGCATCAAACGGCGGCGGATCGTCCTGCGGTACGCCACCAAGAACGCCATGGTCCCGGTCCTCGCGGTCATCGCCATCCAGATGTCCGTCCTGGTCGCCGCAAGCTTCGTCATCGAACGGATCTTCGCGGTCCCCGGCCTCGGCACCCTCCTCATCGACAGCGTCGTACGCGCCGACTACCCGGTGCTCCAGGGCTCCATCGTCCTCGTCGCCGTCATCGTCCTCCTGGTCAACCTGGGCGCCGACGTCCTGTACGGCGTGATCAACCCGAAGGTGAGGCCTCAATGAGCACCCACCAGGCACGGGCCGGCACCTTCAGCCGTCTGCTGCGGCAGCCCGTCACCGTGATCTGTCTGGCCTTCCTCGCCCTCCAGATCACCCTCGCCCTCGCGGCCCCGCTCATCGCGCCGTACGGCCCCACCGAGATCAGCGTCGCGGACAAGCTCCAGGGTCCCAGCGCCGACCACCTCCTCGGCACCGACGACCTCGGCCGCGACACCCTGACCCGGCTGATCTACGGCACCCGCACCGCGCTCCTCGCCTCCGGCGAGTCCGTCGCCATCGGGCTCGTCCTCGGCGTCGGCCTCGGACTGTTCGTCGGCTACCGGGGCGGCTGGTGGGACCGGATCGGCATGCGGATCGCCGACGTCATGCAGTCCATCCCCGCCCTGCTGCTCGCCCTCGCCCTGGTCGCCGTCCTCGGCAACGGCCTCGGCAACGCGATGCTCGCCGTCGGACTCATCTTCGCCGTCAGCTTCATGCGCATCACCCGCGCCGTGGTCCTCGCCGAACGCGAGAAGCTGTACGTGGACGCCGCCCGGGTCCTCGGACTGCGCCCCCTGTCGATCATGTTCCGCCAGGTGCTGCCGAACGTGTCGCCGCCCCTCATCGTGCAGGCGTCCATCGCGCTCGGCACGGCCCTGCTCATCGAGGCGACCCTGAGCTTCCTCGGCGTCGGCGTCGACACCACCGCGGTGAGCTGGGGCGCCATGCTCGACGCGTCCCGCCAGCATGTCGCCGAGCACCCGCTGCTCGCGATCCTGCCCGGCGCCGCGATCACCCTGAGCGTCCTGGTCTTCAACCTGTTGGGGGACGGGTTGAGGGACGCCGGGTCGCCCCGGTCGGCGGGGGCGACCCGGCCCGGCAGGTCCAAGGCCCCCGCCGGGACGACCGTCCCGGCGGGGCCCGGGGACCCCACCGGCATCGGCCCGGCCGCCCTGACCGACCTCGCGCCGGCGAACACCCCGGCCGAACCGGCGGCGGACGGCCCGATGGACAGCACGGCGAAGGCCACGGCCACGGTCACCGACCGGCCCACGGCCGAAGCCGTCCCGGCCACCGCGACCGCCACGGCACTCACCACCGTCCGCGGCCCCGCACCGGCACCCGCCGACGCCCTGCTCCGCCTCGACGGGCTCACCGTCACCGACCCCGGCGGCGCCCAGCTCGTCTCCGGGGTGTCCTTCCACATCAACCGCGGCGAGACCTTCGGCCTCGTCGGCGAGTCCGGCTGCGGCAAGTCCATCACCGCCTCCGCGATCCTCGGACTGCTGCCCCGGGGCGTCACCGTCGCCTCCGGCTCCATCCGGCTCCAGGACACCGAACTCGCCGGACTGCGCGGCGAGAAACTCCGCAAGGTGCGCGGCGGACGCGTCGGCATGGTCTTCCAGGACCCGGGCTCCGCGCTCTCCCCGGTGCACACCGTGGGGCGCCAGCTCACCGACGCCATCCGCGCCCACAGCGACCTGAACCGCAACCAGGCCACCGAACGGGCCGCCGAACTCCTCAACCTCGTCGGCGTCCCCGCACCCCGGGAACGGCTCAAGGACTACCCGCACCAGTTCTCCGGAGGCATGGCCCAGCGGGTCGTCATCGCCGGCGCGCTGGCCTGCGACCCGGAGCTGCTCATCGCGGACGAGCCGACCACCGCGCTCGACGTCACCATCCAGGCCCAGGTCCTCGACCTGCTCGCCGGACTGCGGGAACGGCTGTCGATGTCGCTGCTGCTGATCACCCACGACCTCGGTGTGGTGGCCGACAGCTGCGACCGGATCGCCGTCATGTACGCCGGCCAGATCGCCGAACAGCGCACCGTACGGGACGCGTTCGCCACTCCCCGGCACCCGTACACCGAGGCCCTGCTGGCCGCGGTACCGCACCACGGGAACGGCGACGAGCCGCTCGCCACCATCCCCGGACGGGTCCCCCCGGCCTGGGACTGGCCCCAGGGCTGCCGCTTCCACCCGCGCTGCCCGTACGCCACCGACGCCTGCCGCACCACACCGGTGCCGGTCGACATCGACGGGGTGCGCTGTCTGCGGGCCTCCGAACTCGACCTGGCAGGTGCCCGATGAACGACAAGGCCACGGACCGCGCCCCGGACACCACCGGCCCCGCGCCGGACGGCACGGCCCCGCTGCTCTCCGTCGAGAACCTCTCCGTGCGCTACCAGCTCGGCCGGGGCATGACGGGCAAGCCCAAGCTGCTCACCGCCGTCCGGGACGTCAGCTTCACCATCGGCGCCGGACGCACCCTCGGCCTGGTCGGGGAGTCCGGCTCCGGCAAGAGCAGCATCGGACGGGCCATCCTGCGCCTCGCCCCGGTCTCCGAGGGACGGGTCCTCTTCGACGGCCAGGACATCGCCGCCTTCGGCCGGCGCACCCCGCCCTCGTTCAACCGGGACGTGCAGGTCGTCTTCCAGGACCCGCTGTCCTCGCTGAACCCGCGGCAGACCATCGGTGTCACCCTCGGGCAGGCCCTCACCCGGCACCGCCCGCTGTCCGGCGCCGAACGCCACCGCGAGATCGCCGACTCCCTGGACCGGGTGGGGCTCTCCGGCTTCCACGCCCAGCGCTACCCGCACGAACTGTCCGGCGGCCAGCGCCAGCGGGTGGCCATCGCCCGGGCCCTCGCCACCCGGCCCCGGCTCATCGTCTGCGACGAACCGGTCAGCGCCCTGGACGTGTCCACCCAGAGCCAGGTCATCAACCTGCTCAAGGAACTCCAGCGCGAACTCGGCGTCAGCTATCTGTTCATCGCGCACGACCTGGAGGTCGTCCGCCATATGAGCGACGACATCGGGGTCCTGTACCTGGGACAGCTCGCGGAGTCCGGACCGGCCGAACGGGTCTACCGGGAACCCGCCCATCCCTACACCCAGACCCTGCTGGCCTCGACCCTGGTCGCCGACCCGGCACTCCAGTCCGAGCGTTCGGCGCGGCGGCGGGAGCTCGCCACCGACGCCGAACTGCCCAGCCCGCTCGCGCCGCCCCCGGGCTGCGCCTTCCACCCCCGGTGCCCCCGGGCCGACGACCTGTGCCGCACCGAGGGACCGGTGCTGCTGCCGGTCACGGGCACGTCGTCCGGTTCGCTCGCGGCCTGCCACCACACCGGGCCCGTCCCGGTGGCGGCCCCCTGACCCGTCGCCCGGACCGCGGACGGCGCGGTCCGGGCGACGGACCCACCCCTCGTCCCTCCTACCCCTCCGGTGTCCCCCGAGCCGTGCCCTCCGCGCGGCCGGCCCACCCCACCGCACCCGCCCACCTGTCCGCCCCCTCGTACACGGAGACCCCATGAGCCCCTCCGCTGTTCCCCCGACCCCTCCGCTGCCCGTCGCCCCCGCGCCCGGCCACGGCCTCGTCGACTTCGAGGAGCGGGTCAACTTCGACCGGCTGCGCTCCTACCGGCTGGCCCGTATCCAGCAGGCCCTGGAGGCGAGCGAGCTGGGCGCGGTGCTGGTGTTCGACAACAACAACATCCGCTACCTCACCGGTATATCCATCGGTGAGTGGACCCGCGAGAAGCTGTCGCGGTACGCGATCTACACCCGTACCGGCGAGCTGATCCTGTGGGACTTCGGCTCGGCCGCGGTGCACAACCGGATGTACGCGCCCTGGATGAAGCCCGAGAACTGTCTCTCCTCGTGGACCACCATGCGCGGCGCGGTCCCCCCGGACGCCGATCTGATGGGACGCGCCGTCACGGAGATCAAGGACCGGCTGGCCCAGGCCGGTGTCGGGGGGATGCCCGTCGGGGTCGATCTGCTCGACCTGCCGATGCACACCGAGCTGACCCGCCAGGGCCTCGACATCCGCGACGGCCAGCAGACCATGCTCGACGCCCGGCAGATCAAGAACCGCGACGAGATCACCCTGCTGTCGATGGCCGCCGCCATGGTCGACGGCGTCTACCACGACATCACCGAGGCACTGAAGCCCGGCGTCCGCGAGAACGAGATCGTGGCCCTCGCCAACAAGCGGCTCTACGAGATGGGTTCCGACGACGTCGAGTCCATCAACGCGGTGTCCGGCGAACGCTGCAACCCGCATCCGCACAACTTCTCCGACCGCATCATCCGCCCGGGAGACCAGGCGTTCTTCGACATCATGCACTCCTACAACGGCTACCGGACGTGCTACTACCGCACGTTCAACGTCGGCCGTGCCACCACCGTCCAGCGGGACGCCTACACCCGCGCCCGGGAATGGATGGACGTCGCCATCGACGCCATCCGGCCCGGTGTGTCCACCGCCGACGTCGCACGGCTGTGGCCGACGGCCGAGGAGATCGGCGTCCAGGACGAGAAGACCGCGTTCGGGCTGCTCTTCGGGCACGGCCTCGGTCTCGCCCTGCACGAGCGGCCCATCATCAGCCGCCTCACCTCGCTGGAGAGCCCGATGCTCATCGAGGAGGGCATGGTCTTCGCCCTGGAGACCTACTGCCCCGCCACCGACGGCGTCTCCGCCGCCCGGATCGAGGAGGAGGTCGTCGTCACCGCCACCGGGGTCGAGATCCTCACCCGCTTCCCGGCCGACGAACTCTTCATCGCCAACCAGTACTGAGCCGACGCGACGGGCCGGCAGCCGCCACGAGCGGCACCGGTGACCCGCCGTCGAGAAAGGTGCGGACCCATGTCCGTCGACACCAGCGCCGCGTTTGCGCCGCTCACGGGACCCGTGAGCGGGGACGTGTCCGAGGAGACAGCGCTCTCCCTCTACCGGACCATGTCCACCGCCCGTAAGTTCGAGAAGCGGGCGTACGACCTGTTCCTCCAGAACCTGGTCAAGGGCACCACCCACCTCGGGATCGGCCAGGAGGCCGTCGCCGCCGGGGTCGCCGCCGCGATGCGGCCCGACGACTACTCCTTCATCACCTACCGGGGCCACAACCACCTCGTCGCCCGCGGCACCCCGCTCGCCCCCCTGATGGCCGAACTCCTCGGCCGGGACAACGGGCTGATGCACGGCAAGGGCGGCTCGATGCACCTCATCGACGCCGAACGCGGCATCCTCGGCTCGTACGCCATCATCGGCGCGCAGCTCGTCATCGCCAACGGCGCCGCCTGGTCGGCCCAGTACCGGGGCACCGAGCAGGTCACCGTCTGCTTCTTCGGGGACGGCGCCACCAACATCGGCGCGTTCCACGAGGCGCTGAACTTCGCCGTCATCTGGAACCTGCCGGTCGTCTTCGTGTGCGAGAACAACCTGTACATGGAGTACACCCGCATCGACAGCGTCACCGCGGTCCAGAACCCGGCGGCCGACCGCGCGTCGGCCTACAACCTGGACTCCGTCGTCATCGACGGCAACGACCCGGACGAGGTGTACCTGACGGCGTCCGCGGCGATCGCCCGGGCCCGCGCGGGGGGCGGGCCCGCCCTGATCGAGGCCGTCACCTACCGGCACGGCGGCCACTCCCGGGCAGACCCGGCGAAGTACCGCGATCCCGGCGAGGTCCGCGCCTGGATGGAGAAGGACCCGATGATCACCTACCGGGAGCGGCTGATCGGCCGGGGCTTCGACCCGGCCGAGCTGGACGCGGTCGACGCCGAGATCGTGACCGAGATCGACGCGGCCACCGAGGAGGCGAAGGGCGGCGCCTGGCCGGATCTGTCCCGTCTCTACACCAATGTCTGGAGCGACGGCGGCCACGCCTGGCGCACCGAGCCGCGCGCCGACCAGGCCGCGCAGCAGAAGGAGGGGCTGGCCCCATGACCGTACTGACCTACCGCAAGGCCGTCGCGCACGGCATCGCGCAGGAGATGCGCCGCGACGAGCGGGTGGTGTTCCTCGGTGAGGACGTCGCCGCCGCCGGCGGGGTGTTCAAGACCACCGCGGGACTCCTGGAGGAGTTCGGCCCGCTGCGGGTGCGGGACACCCCCATCAGCGAGCAGGCCATCCTCGGCGCGGCGATGGGCGCCGCGATGACCGGGCTGCGGCCGATCGCCGAGATCATGTACAGCGACTTCTTCGCGGTCTGCTGGGACCTGGTCGCCAACGAGATCTCCAAGTCCCGCTACATGTCGGACGGCCAGGTGTCCTTCCCACTGGTCATCCAGTGCGGCAACGGCGCCGGACTGCGGTTCGGGGCGCAGCACTCGCAGTCCATCGAGAACTGGGCCATGGCCATCCCCGGCCTGAAGGTGGTCGCCCCCGCCACGGCCCGTGACGTCGTCGGGCTGATGGCGGCCGCCGTCCGCGACAACGACCCGGTGATCTTCTTCAACCACAAGGCCCTGTACTCCAGCAAGGAGGAGATCCCCGACCTCGACGGGGAGATCGTGGAGGAGCTGGGCCGGGCCGTCGTCCGCCGGGAGGGCGAGGACGCCACGATCGTCGCGCTGGCCGCGATGGTCCCCAAGGCGCTGGAGGCAGCCGAGCGGCTGCACGCCGAGCGCGGGCTGGACTGCGCGGTGATCGACGTACGCAGCCTGGTCCCGCTGGACACGCCCACGATCCTCGGGCACGCCTCGCGCACCGGGCGGCTGTTCACGGTCGAGGAGAATCCCCGGCTGTGCGGCTGGGGCGCCGAGATCGTCTCACTGGCCACCGAGGAGTGCTGGGACGCGCTCACCGGCGCGCCCGTGCGCATCACCACCCCGCACATCCCGCTGCCGTCGGCGGACGCGCTGGAGGACCTCGCGATTCCCTCCGTGGAGCGGATCGTCACCACGATCGGCGCCGCCATGGGCGCCTGAGCCCCGGCGTCACCGAACATCCACCGCAGTACCTCACACCCTCGAAACACCCCCTCGAAAGGCGAGAACAACCATGAGTGCATCCCGTAACGAGCGGCTCGGCTGGCTCGGCACCGGCCGGATGGGCACGGTCATGTCGGAGAGCCTGCTCGCGGGCGGTGCCGACCTCACGGTGTGGAACCGCACCGCGGCCAAGACCAAGCCGCTGGTCGACAAGGGCGCCAAGGCGGTCCCCGCCATCACCGGACTCACGGACGCAGACATCGTGTTCGTGATGGTGTCCGCGAGCCAGGACCTCATCGACGTCGTCACCGGCGAGGGCGGGCTGCTGAGCGCCGACAGGACCCCGTCGGTCATCGTCGACTGCTCGACCGTCTCCGCGGAGGCGTCCAGCGAGGTCCGCGCGGCCTGCCGGGCGGCCGGGGTCGACTTCCTCGCCTCGCCGATCAGCGGCAACCCGCACATGGTCGCGGACGGGATGGGCGCCATCGTCGCCTCCGGCCCCCGTGAGACCTACGACCGGGTGCTGCCGTACCTCCAGCTGATCGCCCCGACCGTGGTGCACGCGGGCCCGGAGGAGCAGAGCCGGCTGGTGAAGATCTGTCACAACCTGATGCTGGGCATGATCACCCAGGCGCTGGTGGAGGTCACCACCCTCGCGGAGAAGGGCGGGGTGCCGCGCGGCGCGTTCATCGACTTCCTGAACGGCTCGGTGCTCGGCTCCACCTTCATCAAGCACAAGGGCCGCGCCCTGGTGGAGCGGGACTACACGCCCACCTTCAACAACAAGATGCTCCGCAAGGACTTCGACCTGGGTCTGGGCGCCGCCCGTCATCTGGAGGTGCCGATGCCGGTGAGCAGCATGGTCCACCAGCTGATCCAGACGGCGATCGGCCACGGCTTCGCCGAGGAGGACTACGCGGCGCTGTTCGAGGTCGAGGCGCGGGCGGCCGGGATGCGTTCCGGGGACGACTCCACCCGATGAGACGTCCGGGGGCCGCCGGACGAACCCCGGTGCGGCGGCCCCCGGCGCGGGGGTCCGGGCCGGGCCCCTGAGTCCACCCCGGTCCGGACCCCTGATTTCCGACCCCGCCGTGCGCGAGCCGACGCCCTGTCCTGCGAGGGCCCGCGCACGGCGGTTCCGTGCTGCCCGGACGCGGTCCGAAGGGCCGTATGTGTGGCGTGCCGCGGGCCGTACGCGTGTGCCTGCCGGGTGGCCGTACCCGTGTGTGCCGGGCGACCCGTGTGTGCCGGCCGACCCGTGCGTGTCGGCCGGGTCCCGGGAACGCCGAGGGCCCGTCGCCGGTGCGGCGACGGGCCCTCGGTGGTCCCGGTGGTGCACGGCTCACCGGTCAGCGGTTCACCAGTCGGTGGCGATGTACTTGGTCTCGGTGTACTCCAGGATGCCCTCGTGGCCGCCCTCCCGGCCGAGCCCGCTCTGCTTGACCCCGCCGAAGGGTGCCGCGGGGTCGGAGACGATGCCGCGGTTCAGTCCGACCATGCCGCTCTCCAGCGCGCCGCAGACGGCGAGTCCGCGCCGCAGATCGCGGGTGTAGACGTAGGAGACCAGCCCGTACTCGGTGTCGTTGGCCAGCCGGATCGCCTCGGCCTCGTCGCGGAACCGGACGATGGGGGCGACGGGACCGAAGATCTCCTCCGTCAGCAGCGCCGACCCGGGGGCCACCTCGTCCAGCACGGTGGGCTCGTAGTAGTACCCGGTACGGTCCGGGGCGCGTCCGCCGGTGCGGACCCGGGCGCCGCGGGTGACGGCGTCCGCGACCAGTTCGGCGACCTTGTCCCTCGTCGCGGCGTTGACGAGCGGTCCGACCTCGGTGTCCTCCTCCAGGCCCGGCCCGACCCGCAGCGAGGCCATCGCGGCGGCGAAGCGGCTCGCGAACTCCTCGGCGACCGACTCATGGACGTAGAACCGGTTGGCGGCCGTGCACGCCTCGCCGCCGTTGCGCATCTTGGCGAGCATGGCACCGCGTACCGCCGCGTCGAGGTCGGCGTCCGCGAGGACCAGGAAGGGCGCGTTGCCGCCGAGCTCCATGGAGGTGCTGAGCACCCGGTCCGCCGCGCTGTGCAGCAGCCGCCGGCCCACCTCCGTCGACCCGGTGAACGACAGCTTGCGTACGGCCGGGTGGTCGAGCATCGCGCCGACGACCCGGCCCGAGCGGTCGGCCGGCACCACGTTGACCACCCCGGCCGGGGCGCCCGCCTCGGCCAGCAGGGCGCCGACGGCGAGCGCGGTCAGCGGGGTGTCGCTCGCGGGCTTGAGGACGACGGAGCACCCGGCGGCCAGCGCGGGGCCGATCTTCCGGGTGGCCATCGCGGCGGGGTAGTTCCAGGGGGTCACCAGGACGGCCACCCCGATGGGGGCCCGGTCCACCACGATCCGGTACCCGCCCGCGGGGGCGTGCTGCACGGTCCCGGCGAGCCGGACCGCCTCCTCGGCGTACCAGCGGAAGAACTCGGCGGCGTAGGCCACTTCGGCGCGCGCGTCGGGCAGTGCCTTGCCGTTCTCCGCGCTGATCAGCGTCGCGAAGTACTCGGCCCGCTCCGTCATCAGCTCGAAGGCGCGGCGCAGCACGGCGGACCGCTGCCGGGCCGGAGTCGCGGCCCAGCCGGGCAGCGCGCGGGCGGCGGCGTCGGCGGCGGCACGGGCGTCGGACTCGTCGCCGGAGGCCACGGAGGCGATGCGCTCGGTGGTCGCCGGGTCGTGGACGTCGATCCGGCGGCCGTCGGAGGCGGGCCGCCAGACGCCGTCGACGAGCAGTTCGGTCGGGCAGAGGTCGAGGGCTTCGGCGAGTTTCATTGCGGGCTCCGGGGCTGGGTGGACGGGTGGGACGGCGGGACGGGCGGACCCGTCCACGGAGGGTGTGTCCCTTCGCTTCCATCGGTACGTGGCTGAGTGGTAAGTGGCTAAGCCAATCGCCTCATAGTAGGTCCAGGGGGTCGGGGCGGTCGAGGGGTTACCGCACGTTCCGTGGGGGATTGGGGTCGGATGGCGCTGTCGGGGATGCTGGTGCGGGGGAAGTGGCTTGACCGATGGGCGGGAAGCCTCGTTCACTGGGGCTCGTGTGTGGCCGGGTGGGGTGCCTCGGTGGACGCGTGGGGGCGGCGTCGGGGTGAGGTGGGCGGCGTGGCTCCCAGGGTTGGTCCGGGGCGGGTTGCGATGCGCGGGCCCGGCGCGCGGGCCGCCGCCCGGAGTTCTGGTGGCGTCCGGGTCCGCTCGCGCGGGGTCGTCGTCGCGCCGTCCCGGGGCGGCTCGCGTGGGGAGCTCCTCGCCCGCCGAGAAGCTTCCGCGTCGATGTGACCTGCGTCACTCGTCAAACCGCCACGGCTGTTTGCTCGCGTTGCGCAAACACCCCTCGATGGCCGGGGAGCCCGCCCGTCCGCTGGTGGGAACGGTGGACCGGACGGCCCGGGATGATCGAAGTTGCGGGGCAAACCCGTTGACGGGGCAACGAACCGCCCGGAGCGCGGCATCCGGACGGCCGGGGGCACGATTGCCTTTGCACAGAACGACCGTTGAGATCAGTCCTGCATGGTGGAGCGCGCCGGGCGCACTCCCGGCGGCCACCCCGGGGCGGGCGGTAGCCGATCCGCAGCGAGAGGAACCGATCCTTTCATGAGCATGAGGCTTGCCGCAGACGTCATCATGGCGGCCGTCGCGGTCCGGGTACTCGGGCGCGACACCATCACCCTCCTCCGCAAAGCCGCGGCGGCCGGGGTGAAAGCGGGGTTCAGCGAGATCAGCCGCGACCGCGGCGGACCGGAGGGACGGTGAACCAGAACCACGGCGCCCGCACGCCCCGTCGTCTCACCCTGATGCCCCAGGCACCGCCGCTGGACTTCTCGGCGTTCCACCAGATGCACCGCCCCGCCTATCTCCGCTACGCCCGCGCCTTCCTGCGCAACCGCGCGGACGCGGAGGAGGCGGTCGACGCGGCCTTCGAGAAACTGCTGCGAAAATGGCCCCAGGTGCTGCGCAGCGACAGCCCCGACCGCTACGCCTGGGCCGTGCTGCGCAACCATGTCGCCGACCACAACCGGGGCCGCAGGCCCGAGACCCAGCCCCTCGACGAGGCCGCGTTCGACACCGTCGCGCTGCGGACCTCCAGCGACCCGATCGCCCAGTTGGAGGAGTCCCTCACCCTGATGCGGGCCGTCCGCCAGCTCCCCGACCGCCAGCAGGACGTGACCGTGCTGCGGTATCTCCTCGACCTGCCGGTCGACCGCATAGCCGACGAACTCGGGATCTCCCAGGCCGCCGTGCGCTCCACGGACCGGCACGCCCGGCGCAGGCTGCGGGAGATCCT
This sequence comes from Streptomyces uncialis, assembly GCF_036250755.1. Classification (NCBI taxonomy): domain Bacteria; kingdom Bacillati; phylum Actinomycetota; class Actinomycetes; order Kitasatosporales; family Streptomycetaceae; genus Streptomyces; species Streptomyces uncialis. The sequence goes on from NZ_CP109583.1 coordinate 8,388,051, forward strand.
CGGGCCGGACCGTTCCATGGAGGGACGCAACCGTGAATGACGACCTGCTGGACCGCCTCACCCGCGCCCGCCTGGTCGACGACGTGCCCTGCACCCGTGAGGACATCGCCGCCGCCGAGGCCCGGATCGCGGTACGCGCGGCCGGGCCGTGCGCACCCGCCCCCGGAGCCGAGGCCGGGTCCGGCCCGGCCCGGGACGACCGGCTGGTGGCGGCCGGTCAGCTGACCACCCTGTGCGAGACCGTGGTCACCCACGCGGCGCTGCACGGGCTGCGGAACTTCCTCACCCAGACCCTGCCGGAGCCGGACGGGGCGCTGCTGCTCGGCTGTCTGCTCCAGCTCAAGGCCGGTGACGAGGCCGCCCGTTTCTGGTGGCAGTACGCCGCGGGCGCGGGGGACCAGGCCGCCGTGTACTGCCTGTACCTCCACCATCTGTCGCTCGGTGAGGACGGTCCCGCGAGCTGGTGGTACGTCCAGCGGCCGGGCGCCCGCCTGACGGAGCCCTCGGCGGTCGGCGGGCCGAGGGGTCTGCTTACCGGCCTGCCCGAAGGCGTCCTCGACCTGGAGGCCGCCGACGCGAGTCTGACGACCACCCTGCGGGTACTGGGGGCCCTGCGCACCCGGGACGACTGGCGGGTCCCGGCGATGGTCTACGCGGTCATGGACTACATCCCGGCCGCGGTCGACTGGGTGGACGACGACGTCGAACTCCCTCTGCCCGAACCGGGATTCACCGACCGCATCCGCAGCCTGACCGGCGAGGTGCCCAAACCCGACGCGCTGCGGGTGGCCTCGGGCCTGCCCGCCCGGCCGCTCACCCCCCGGGTGGCGATCGCGGAGGCCGCGCGGGGGCGCTGCGCACGGTAGCCGGGGGCGGGTTCGAGGGCGTCGTCGCGACACCCGGGGCCGCCCGACAGCGCTGGGCGCGGTAGCCGCAGGTGGTTCGACGGGGAGACGGGGAGACGGGGAGACGGGGACGCCCGGGGGCCCGGTGCGGCTGCCCCGCGCGCGTTGACGGGACCGGCCCCCCGGCCGTACGGGAGGACCTGTCCCGTCGGTCCATCACTCCGTCACTCCGTCAGTCCATGGTCAGCACCAGCTTGCCGAACTGGCTGCCCTCGGCCAGTTCGGCGAGGGCCTTCGCGCCCCCGTCCAGCGGGAAGGTCCGGTGCACCACCGGGCGCAGACGGTGCTCGGCCACCAGCGCGAGCATCTCGCGGAACTCGGCGGCGCTGCCCATCGACGTGCCCACCACGCTGATCTGCCGGAAGAACAGCTCACGCAGCGACAGCGTGACCTCCTCGCCGGTCGTGGCGCCCAGGGTGACCAGCCGCCCGCCGGGGCGCAGCGCGGCCAGCGCGGAGCCGAAGGTCGCCGAGCCGATGCTGTCCACCACCAGGTCCACCGGCCGCTGAAGGGCGGCGGACCAGTCGGCGTCGCTGCGCAGGGTGTGGTCGGCGCCGGACTCCCGGGCGCGGCGCAGCTTGTCCTCGCTGCGGGAGGTGACGGTGACGGTGGCGCCGACCGCCTTGGCCATCGCGAGCGCGATCGTCGCCACGCCCCCGCCGATCCCGGGCAGCAGTACATGGTCCCCGGTCCGCAGCCCGCCACGGGTGAACAGCGCCCGGTAGGCCGTGACGGCGGACAGCGGCAGTGCCGCGGCCTCGGCCCAGTCCAGATGGGCGGGCTTGGGCAGGACGTTGTGCGCGGGGACGGCCACGTACTCGGCGAACGTGCCGTCGTCCGGGCCGCCGAGGATGCCGGGCACCTCGGGGACGTCCGACGGGTCCGCCCAGCCGAGCGTGGGGTCGATGATCACCTCGTCGCCCACGGTGAGCCCGTCCGGTCCGTCACCCTGGACGATCACCCCCGCGCCGTCCGCGCCGAGGACGAGCGGCGGATCGTGCGGCGACCGCCCGGCGGCCACGAACAGGTCGCGGTGGTTGAGCCCCGCCGCCCGCAGCCGGACCAGGACCTGCCCGGGGCCCGCCACCGCCATGTCGGCCTCGCCCACCCGTACCCCGGCGAGTCCGCCGGGTCCCGCGTGGACCACGGCCCTCATGCCTGCCATCCGCTCTCCCTCATCCGCTCCGGGGTGGCGCCGAAGGCGCGGACGCGCCGTACCGCCCCGGAGGGCGTCAACGCCGGTGAGGCGGGAGAACTTCCGTGATCCGGGCCACGTCCGGTGGCGGTCGCTCAGTTCCGCAGGCCCGCCAGCAGCCGGTCGAGGGCCCGTTCGGTGTCCGGGAGCGCTCCGGGTCCGTCCGTACGGGCCAGCCAGAGGGCGGCCTCGTTCATCGCGCCGGACAGCAGCCGGGCCAGGGGTTCCACCGGCTGGTCGGCGATGATCCCGGCCGTCACCAGGGACCCGAGGGCCTCGGCCAGATGACGTGCGGACGAGTCCTCGTCCATGGCCCGCCACTCGTCCCAGCCCAGCACGGTCGGCGCGTCCACCAGCACGATCCGCCGGACCGCCGGGTCGGCGCCCGCCGCCAGGAAGGCACGGCAGCCCGCGCGCAGCTGCTCCCAGGGGTCGGGGTGCGCCATCGCCGCGTCCGCGACGCGTTCCCCGAGTTCGTGCTGGACCTCGGCGACCACCGCCCGGAACAGCCCGGCCTTGCTGGCGAAGTGGTGGTACGCGGCGCCCTTGGTGACCCCCACGGCCGCCGCCACCTCGGCGAGGACCACCGCGTGGTACCCGTCGGCCGCGAACCGCCGCCGCCCTTCCGTGAGCAGGGCCCGCCGGGTCGCCGCCCGCTGTTCCGCCCGGTTCGCCGCCATCGCGGTACCGCCTTTCCCATTTTCGCGTACCCCGGGTATGTTAGCGCCGGACTTCACATACCCGAGGTATGTGAAATGGTGCGGCACGCCACGCGCACCCACGACGAAGGGACTTGAGTCATGAAGAACACGCTCGGCGGCTTCTACCCCGTCATCTGCACCCGTGACGTGGGCGCCTCCCGCGACTTCTACACCCGCCATCTGGGCTTCGCGGTGACGTTCGAGGCCGACTGGTACGTGAGCCTGCACCGCCCCGACGCCCCGCACTACGAACTCGCCCTGCTCGACCCCGACCACCCGACCGTCCCCGAGGGGTACCGCACCCCGGTCCGGGGCGGCCTCCTGCTCAACTTCGAGGTGGCCGACGTGGACGCCGAGCACCGGCGTCTGGTGGGCGGGGCGGGACTGACCGAGCTCCTCGCCCCGCGCACGGAGGAGTTCGGCCAGCGGCACTTCATCGTCGCCGCGCCCGACGGGGTGCTGATCGACGTGATCACGGTCGTCCCGGCGGAAGGCGAGTACGTCGGCCAGTACACCGAAGGCCACCTCCCGCAGGGCTGACCCGCCGGGCCGCGCGCACCGCCCGGCCCCGCGCACACCGCCGGACCGCGTCGCACAGAGCCGGACCGCGCACACCGCCGGGCGGGACGGACCAGGCCGGGCGGGACGGACTCGGCCGGGCGGGACGGACTCGGCCGGGCGGGACGGACTCGGCCGGGCGGGACGGACCCGGCCGGGGGCTCAGCCCTGGCGGGCGTCCACGGCCCCCTCCTCCCCGCGCGCCGCGTCCGTCGGCCCCGTGCCGTCGGCCGCCGTCGCCCGCCGTCCCCGTGGCGGAGGTCCCACCGGCACCGGCCGCAAGGGAGCCGGGAGGTCGGCGGGGTCGGTGTCGGGCCGCTGATGACGGAAGTACCGGTCGTACAGCAGGCTGTACGAGCCGTTCCGGGCGAGCAGCTCCGTATGGGTGCCCCGCTCGGTGATCCGGCCCCCGTCGACGACGGCGATCAGATCGGCCTTGCGGACCGTCGGCAGCCGGTGGGCGACGACGAGGGCGGTGCGGTCCGCCGTGAGGACGTCGAGTCCCTCCTGGATCTGTGCCTCGGTCAGCGGGTCGAGACTGGCCGTCGCCTCGTCCAGGACGAGGACGGGGGCGTCCTGGAGGAAGACCCGGGCCAGTGCGACGAGCTGCCGCTGTCCCGTCGAGAGGTTGCCCCCGCCCTCGTCGGTACGGGTGTCCAGCCCCTGGGGCAACCGGTCGACCCAGTCGCCGCCCGCCACCGCGCGGGCGGCGGCCTCGATCTCGCGCGGCCCGGCGCCGGGCCGGCCCCGCCCGATGTTCTCCGCCACGGTGCCGGAGAACAGGAACGGTGTCTGGGTGACCACCCCCAGATTGCGCCGGTATCCCGCCAGGTCGAGGGTCCGTACGTCCCGCCCGTCGACGAGGAGTTCACCGCCCTGGAACTCATAGGCGCGGGTGATCAGCCGCACCAGACTGGACTTCCCGGCGCCGGTGTGGCCGACCAGCGCGACCGTCCGGCCCGCCGGGATCGTGAGATCGACACCCTTGAGCACCGGGTGCCCGTCGGCGTAGGCGAAACGCACATCGCGCAGTTCGAACGCGCCCCGCAGCCGGGTCACCGGGACCCGGCCGTGCCGGCGGACCGCCGGTTCCCGGTCGATCAGCGAGAACACCCGCTCGCCCGCCGCGAGGCCCTGCTGGAGCTGGTTCCAGAAGGCCGCGATGCTGGTGAGCGGCGACCAGAACAGCGCCAGGGCCTCCAGGAACAGCACCCACTCACCGGCCGACATCCCACCCGCCGCGACGGCCCGGCCGCCCACCAGGACCACGGCGACGGTACCGAGCCCGGTCAGCGAGAGGAGCAGCGGGAAGATCCCGCTGAACAACCGGTTCAACCGGACGCTCGCCAGGTACCAGCGCCGGTCGACCTCCCGCAGCCCCGCCTCGGCCGATCCCTGCCCCTGGTGGTTGCGCGTCACGGCGATGCCCCGCAAGGTCTCCTGCACAAAGCCGTTCACCTCGGCCAGGGTCCGCTGCTGCCGCCGCGACGCCTCCCGAGCCGCCCGCCGGAAGCCGAGGCTCACCAGCACGATCATCCCGGCCACCAGCGCGGTCAGCAGCGCCAGCGGAACGTTGATGACGAAGAGGACCGCCATCACCAGCACGATCATCAGGACCTGGCCCAGCAGGGCCAGCACCAGGGCGGTGAGTGTCGCGAACGCCTGGGTGTCATGGGTGACCCGGCTGACCACCACCCCGGTGGGATGCGCGTCGTGGAACGCCATGTCCTGCCGCATCACCGTCCCGAACACCCGCTCCCGCAGGGCCAGCACCACATCCCCGACCAGCGTCGCGGTCCGGCGCTCCTGGAGATACGCGCACAGCCACGCCACGCTCCCCGCCGCGAGGATCGCCGCCACCAGCGCGGTCACCGGCCGCTCGCCGCCGTCGAGGGCGGAGTCCACGGTACGGGCCAGCAGCACCGGTACGGCACTGCCCGCGACCGCGGCGACGACCACGGCGCACGTCACGAACGCCACCGCCGCGCCCCGGCCGTGGAAGTAGGGGGTGATCCGCCGGACCAGCTCCCGGTCGCTGTACCGGCGTTCGCGCTCCTCCGGCTGTGTGCCGTCCAGCGGATGCGTCATAGGTGGGTCCCCTTCCGCACGGACGGGTGGCGCGGGACGGCCGCCCGCCCCGGTTCGCCCGGATAGGGCGCGAAGATCCGGCGGTACAACGGGCAGCCGTCCAGCAGCTGTTCATGGCCGCCCTGGCCGACGATCCGCCCCCGGTCCAGGACGAGGATGTGGTCGGCCGCCCGGACACGGGACAGCCGCGGCGTGATCAGGAACGTGGTGCGTCCCACCGCCGCCTGCCGCATCGCGAGCTGGAGTTCGTGCTCGGTGACGCTGTCGACGGCGCTGGTCGCGTCGTCCACGGCGAGCACCCGGGGGTCGGCGACCAGCGCACGGGCGATGGCGAGCCGCTGGCGCTGCCCGCCGGACAGGGTGGCGCCGCGTTCACCGACCACCGTGTCGTAGCCGTGCTCGCTCGCCATGATGAAGTCGTGCGCCTGCGCGGTACGGGCCGCCGACTCCAGCCGGGAGCGGTCCGCGCCGGTGTCCGCCCCGGCGCTCAGGTTCTCGGCGATGGTCCGGGAGAAGAGGACCACGTCCTGCTCGACCACCGCGATCTGGGACCTGAGCGATCCGGTGTCCCACTCGGTGGTGGCGACCCCGTCCACCAGGACCCGTCCCCGGTCGGGGACGTAGGTGCGGTTCAGCAGACGCAGCACGGTGGACTTGCCGCTGCCGGTGGGCCCGACGACCGCCACGGTGGACCCGGGGGCCACCCGGAAGGAGACGTCCCGCAGTACGGGGACGCCGGGGTCGTACCCGAAGCTGACGTTCTCCATCACGATCTCACCGGCGACGGCCGCGCGGTGCGTGCCGTCGCGCTCGTCCTCGTCGTCCGGGTCGGCCACGACCTCCATGATGCGCCGGGCGCCCGCCGCGCCCAGGTGGATGAGCCCCATGCTGAACGACGCGAGCTGGGTGGGCGCGCGCAGCGTGCCCATCAGGCCGAGTACGGCGACGAGTTCACCGATGGTGAGAGCACCCGCCCGCAGCAGCGCCACCGAGTGCACCAGGGCACCCGCCGTGGCGAGGGTGAGCAACAGCGGTGGCAGGGAGAGCGCCTGGGCGCGCGCCTGGCGCACGGCGGCGTCCCGGTACTCCCGGGCGCGGGCGGCGAACCGGGCCCGCTCCTGCTCCACGCCCCCGGCCGACTCGACCACCTCGATCCCGGCGACGCTCTCGGTGGCCTGGGCCGTCATCGAGCCGAAGCGCTCCCGGGTGAGATCGGAGACGGGTTCCAGCCGTCGCCCGTGCTCGAACAGGGCCACCGCGAACAGCACCACGAAGAGCACGGGGGAGAGCAGCAGCCGGGGATCGATCAGCGCGATGAAGGCGACCGGCATCAGGATGTTGAGGGTGAGGTCGACGGCCATGTCGAAGCCGGGGGAGACCATCAGGTTCAGCGACTCGGCGTCCCCCGTGGCGCGCGCGGACAGATCACCGACGCGCCGCCGGTCGAACCAGCCCTGGCTCTTGCGCAGCAGACCGGCGAACACCTGCCGACGGGCCTCGCGTTCCAGGCCGCTCGCGAACGACTCCAGGGAGTACGTGGCGACGACGCCGCTCACCCCCCGGACCACGACGAGCGCCAGCAGGACGGCGACCACGAGGTGGAAGGTGCCGAGGTCGGGGCGCTCGCCGCCGAGGACCGCGTCGAAGCCGAGACCGACGGTGAGCGGGATCGCGGCGGACAGCACCTGCCACATCAGGCTGCCCGCGAGATGGACGGCGATGACGAGCCGGAAGGGCCGCGTCTGTCCCAGCAGCCACCGGCCGACACCTTCCCGGCCGACACCCTCCAGGTCGCCGCGGCCGGGGGCCGGGCCCGCGGGCCCGGCCGGGTCCTCGCCGTCCGCGGATGTACCGGCGCTCATGGCTGTCCCGGTGCTCATCGGCACTCCTTCGCTGCCGCCGCGGCGGACGGGGGCCGCTCCTCGGCCGGATTCGTGTCCACAATATTGATGCCGTACGGAACATGTTTTTTGGTCATGGTCCATCGATTTCTGGTTCCGGTGTCCGCACGAATTTCCGGTGGCCCGAAAAGGCCCCGCCCGCCGCGTGCCGGGGTGCGGTGAGGCGGCTGCGGGGGCCGCCGCGGAGACATGGGTAAACCGCTCGCCGACCGGTCGCACAGGCGCGTCGGTCCGCGGATTCGGCGGGAATTCACACGCGGCGACGCGTGGCGAAACGATGTGTCCGGCCCTCGGCCGTCGAGGGTCGCCAAGGGTGACGGACCCGGTCAGGGGTGTGCGGATCACCTCGTGGGTAGGTACTCGGGTGCGTGTGGTCGGGGGATCGGGCGGCGACGAAATACATCGCCGGGGTGCCGCGGCAAGGAAAGTACTTGTTTTTCAAGGGAAACGAAAGCCTGTCCGGACGGGGCCGGAGTGTGGCGCTGGGTGAATATTCAACCAATATCGCGGAGGTGTTCGAAGTGCCCCATTGTTGCGGGCGTCATACGTAAGTCGTCGTGCCACCTTTGTGTGGTTGAGCGAAACGATCTGCCTGGGTACGGTGAGAGCTTGCCGTTGAACAGGTGTGGCCAATGCGCATGTTCGGCAACAAGGTGAACGGGGACGGCGGACACGCCTGAAACGCCACCCGGTCCGGCGGCAGTGCGGCCCCGCGAGAACGGCATATGTCTTTGACATATGTAGTACCAGTGAGGAGGAGTACGGGTGAGTCAGGTGCTGTGCGACACCCCCGCCCCGGGAGGGCAGCTCGTCGTGACCACCTTCGTCCGTGATGGTGTGCTGCGACTCGGCCTGCGGGCCGTGTTGTCGACGACCCCCATCGTCAGAGAGGTCAGGAACTGCGGTGACTGGAGCGAGGTGGAGAGCACGTTAGACACGACCCCTGTCGACATCCTCTTCCTGCACGAGGCCGACTACGGCCCCGGCAGGGGGGTGCCCGTCGACTGCCGGCGCCGGCGCCCGAAAGTACTGCTGCTGCTGAGCGACGCCCAGGTGCGCGAGGACCTGCTGTCCGGTCCGTCCGTCCCGGACGGCTTCCTGGTCGAGGGCGAACTGACCGCCTCCGCCGTCGAGGACGCCCTCCAGCGCACGATGGCCGGCGAGGTGCCCATGCCCACCTCCTTCACCAGGGCGCTCCTCCAGCGCGTCGCTGAGCCCGGACCGTCGCGCTGGCGGCGTGAGGTGAGCCTCACCGGCCGCGAGGACGAAGTGGTGCGCTTGCTCGCCCAAGGTCTCAGCAACAAGCAGATAGCCCGTCGTCTGGGCATCTCCAGCCACGGCGTCAAGCGGATCGTGGCCAGTCTGCTCCTCAAGCTCGGCGCCCCCAACCGGACGGCCGCCGTGGTCACCGCGCTCCAGACAGGTCTCATCAGCTACTGAGGCCGCCCGGCGCGGGCGTGCCGACACGCCCGCCGCCGCCCGGCCCGCGACACCCGGCCCGGAAGCCCGCCCGCGACGCCCGGTACCCCGAACCTGGGCGGACGTCCCGGGTGGCAGCGGAACTCCTCCCGCACCGCCCGCATGATGTACCCGCCGCGCGGTCAACTCCCGTGCCGCGGAAGGCTCCCGTGCCGCACGGCTCCCGCCGCGGGAACACCCGGCCCGGAGCCCGTCGCCACAGCACATCGAAGCGGTCGGTCCGTCGAAGCGGTCTGCCGCCGCGGCGCGTCGAAGCGGTTCGGGAAGCCCGGGAAGTCCTCGCACGTCCATGCTCGTCCCCGCCGGGCCGGCGGGCAAGCGCCTGCCGGGCGCACGGTCGGTGTAGCCGGAGGGGCAGGCCCGTACGAGCCGGTGACGGCCGGGCGCCCGATCGCTACGTTGGAAGCGGTGCCCGCACGGAGCACCCGGGCCCGCACACCGTCACCATCTCCAGCAGCCTCCGAGCGCCGAATTCCCCTGAGGCGCGTGGCGTTTCGCAGCGGCTGGCCGGAACTACCGCTCACCACGACGAAGATGGCCCGTCGGGCCGTGCGAAAGCGTGTGCGGGTGTCCCCGTGAGCGGAGGCCGACGGGTGGTGTCCGGGTGGCATGGCCGGCGGGGGAGCCGCCAAGCGGCTCGGGCGGCACGCGTGACGCCGTACGCGAGGCCGTCCCGTGCGGCGGGCCGCGAGCGCGGCGAGCCCCGGCCGGCGCGGCCGGTCCGGGTGCCTGAGCCTCTCCTGAGATCCCTCACGGGCTGATCGCGCCGCCGCAACCGCCTTGCGGCACACCGGTGTTCCAGGAGCGGACGTCATCCAAGGGGACACGCCTACGTGCCGCGCCTACGTGCCGCGCCTACGGTGACGCCGGGCGCGGGCGGGTCCCGTGACGAGAGGGCCGTACGGCGGACGGTGCGGCACGGCTACGACCGGGCGCGTACCGGTTCCGGCCCGACGGCCCGACGGCATACCGGCTCACCGAACCAGGATCCGCTGTCCAGCGCTCCGTCCACCGCACCCGTCAACCCGCCCGCGTCACGGCATGGGTGGGGCGCGCCCACGGCCCGTGTCTCCGTGGACGCGCCCTCGTGAGTGAGGATGCCCGGCCGTGGCCGCGAGCAGCAGACACGCTTGGTCGCGCTGTCGGTGTAGCCGGATGGCCATGGTCGGAAGTGGGGGTGCCCGTCGTCCCGCCCAGCGGTCAGACTGTTCGACGGGCCGCCGGACCGGGCGGGCGCAACGGCACAGGGGCGACGGTCCCGGGAGGGTGATCCGGCAGCGCGACGCCGGACGGTACCCACCGGAATCGTTCCACTCCTGTTCCCGCTGCGAAGTCCGGCCGCACGCCCGAAGTCGTTCCACCGGTCGAGGTGTTCCCCGGGTCGGCCCCGTGCCGCGTTCCCGGCGCACCGCCCCGGATCCCGTCCTCGACGGGTCGGCGTGGCCGGTGTGCCGGCGGCCCGTACCCCCGCAGTGCCCGCTTCGCCGCACCACGCCGTTTCACGCTGCCCATGTCGTCCTACGTCGCTCTATGTCACCCCGATCAGGCGGGAGCAGATGTCCCCCTCGACCCCACCAGACAACCCCCCGTATCCCGGGCCCGGTACCGCCGGCCCGCTCGCACGGACGGAGAACGGCTGATGTGCGCCCACGCGGCCGGACCGTCCGCGACCACCGTGGCCCCGGCGCCGGGCGGTCCCCCGCCCCCGGGTACGGCGCCCGTGGAGAACCCCGCGCTCGGCGAGGTCTTCGCGCATGCCCCGGTCTGCACGGCCGGGGAACTCGACATCGTCCTGGCCGACGCGGACCGCGCCTTTCCCGGCTGGGCGGCGGCGCCCGCGGAACTGCGCAAGGAACGGCTGCTCGCCTGTCATCGCGCGTTGCGGGCCGCCGTGGAACCCGTCGCCGATCTCCTCACCAGGGAGCAGGGCAAACCCCTGCGGCACGCCCGTGCCGAGGTCGAGCTCGCCGCCGACTGGTTCGCGCAGACCGCGCGACTGGAACTGACCCCCAGGAACCTGGTCGACGACCGGGCCGCCCGCGTCACCCTGGAACGGGTGCCGCACGGTGTCGTCGCCGCGATCGCGCCCTCCAACTTCCCGATCCTGCTGGCCGTGTGCAAGATCGCGCCCGCCCTGCTGGCCGGGAACACCGTGGTCCTCAAACCGTCGCCCGTCACCCCGCTGTCCAGTCTGCGGATGGGGGAGGTGCTGGCCGGGGTGCTGCCGCCCGGTGTCCTCCAGGTCGTCAACGGCGCGGCGGAACTCGGGGCCCGGCTCACCGTCCACGACACCGTGCGGCTGGTGTCCTTCACCGGTTCGGTCGGCACCGGCCGCGCCATCGCCCGGCAGGCGGCGACCGACCTCAAACGGATCGTGCTCGAACTCGGCGGCAACGACCCGGCCGTGGTGCTGCCGGGGGCCGACCCCGTCGCCACCGCCCGGGAGCTGTTCCAGCGGTCCATGGCGAACACCGGCCAGTACTGCGCCGCCGTCAAACGCGTCTACGCCCCCCGGGACACGCATCTCGCGCTCGCCGAGGCCATGGCCGGACTCGCCCGCTCCGCGGTGCTCGGCGACGGACTCGACCCGGCCACCGAGTACGGTCCGCTCGTCAGCCGTGACGAGCGCGACCGGGTGGCCGCGCTCGTCGACGACGCGGTGCGCTCCGGCGGCCGGGTCCTCGCCGGCGGCCGGGTCCCCGACCGGCCGGGATGGTTCTACCCGCCCACCGTCGTCACCGGCCTCCCGCCCGGCACCCGCCTGGAGGAGGAGGAGCAGTTCGGCCCGGTCGTCCCGGTCCTCCCCTACGACGACCTGGACGAGGCACTCCACCGCGCCAACGCCTCCCCCTACGGACTGGGGTTCTCCCTGTGGGGCGACGAGACCGAGGCGAAGGCCCTGGCCTCCCGGGCCCACAGCGGAACCGTGTGGGTCAACACCCACGGCGCGCTGCGCCACGACGTGCCCTTCGGCGGTCACCGGCACTCGGGGATCGGCGTCGAGTACGGCCGCTGGGGCCTCAACGAGTACACCCAGCTCAAGGTCCACCACTTCGCGCTTAGCCAATCAGAGCAGGAGACGTCATGAGTGACACCACACGGGTCGGCGTCGACGAGACGGACGGCATCGACCTGACCGGGGTCAAGGTCTTCGTCGGCGGCCCCATCCAGCACGCCATCCGCGACGACGGGTTCCACACCCCGTTGCAGGACGCCATCAGCGGCATCATCGGCAGGGTCACCGCGGTGGGCGCCACCGTGTTCTCCGCCCATGTCGCGGAGAAGTTCGGCGAGGACACCCCCCTGTTCACCCCGGACCAGGTCAGTGTGCGCGACCTCGGCTGGATGCGCCGCTGCGATGTGTTCGTGCCCGTGCTGCCGGTCGACGGCGACGGGGACCTCATGCGCACCGACGGCACCCATGTCGAACTCGGCTGGGCCTCCGCGCTGGGCAAGCCCATCGTCGTGGTGACCCCCGCGCCGCTCGCCGCGAACGCCAGCCATCTGCTGCGCGGGCTGCCGTCGGTCGCCGACGTCACCGTCCTCGACCTGGCCGTCGCCCACCGCGACCCGGTGGAGCTGCTCCGGCTGATCGACAAACTGGGACGTGAGGTCGTGATGACCAAGTGAGTGCCGCCCCGGACGGACCGGCCGCGGTGCGTGTCCTCGGGCTGCGGCTCTCCTCGCCCGTCGTCGTCGGCTCGGGTCTGCTCACCGACCAGGAGCGCAACATCCGCAGGCTGCTCGACGCCGGCGCGGGCGCCGTCGTCACCAAGACCATCCACCCGAGCCCCGGACCGTCCGGGCAGGAACGACTGCTGCGGCTGCCCACCGGGATGCTCAACAGCACCACCTACTCCCGGCGCGGGATCGACGAATGGTGCGCGATGCTCCGCAGATTCGCGGACGACGCGCTCCCCGTCATCGCCTCCGTGCACGCCGACTCACCCGAAGAACTCGCGGCCCTCGCCGCACGGGTGACCGACGCGGGCAGCCCCGCCCTGGAACTCGGCATCTCCTGCCTCAACGAAGCCGACGGACTGCACGACACCCCCGAGCGCGTCGCCGCGTACACCCGTGCGGTGCGCCGGGTCACCCCCGTACCCATCAGCGTCAAGCTGGCCATCGGGGAACACTCCCGGGAACGCATCGACGCCGCCCTGGCCGCCGGCGCGGACGCCATCACCCTCAGCGACACCATCGCCGGGCTCGCCGTCGACGCGGACACCGGGGAAGTGACCCTCGGCGGGGCGTTCGGCTACTCGGGGCCGGGGATCAAACCGCTGGTCCTCGCCGAGATCTACGCACTGCGCCGCGCCGGACTCCGTGTCCCGGTGCTCGGCAGCGGCGGGGTACGGGACGCCGCCGATGTGGCGGAGTACCTCAGCGTGGGCGCCGACGCCGTCCAGGTGTACACGGCGCTGCATACCCGGATGCACACCACGTTCCTTGAGATCCGCGAGGGCTTCGACCGCTGGCTGGCCGCCCGCGGCGGCACGGTCGCGGACGTGGTGGGGCGCAGCGTCACCAGGACAGGAGAGGAGAGCGATGCGGCAACGCGCGACGAACGTACCCCGGTACGGTGATCTGACCAGCCCCGAGGTGCCCGACCGGGTCCGCGGCGCCACCCTCGTCTGGCCGGTGGGCGGTCTGGAGCAGCACGGACCGCACCTTCCGCTGTCGGTCGACATGGACATCCCCGACGCGCTGGCACGGCAGCTGGCGGCGGAGACCGGCGGACTCGCGCTGCCCGGTCAGCCGCTGTCCGCCCGGTCGCTGCCGCACAGCGGCGGCGGACTGCACTTCCCGGGCACCGTCCATATCGGCGGCGCCGCGTTCATCGACTACCTGACCGACGCGCTGCGTTCCCTCGCCCGGCTGCGGCCCGCGCGGCTCGTCGTCGTCAACGGGCACTACGAGAACGAGGGCCTGCTGTTCGAGGCGCTCGACGGCTGTGCGCCGGGCACCCTGTTCCCCGCGACCGAGGTGGTCGCGTTCAGCTGGTGGAGCCTGGTGACCGACGGCTGGCTCGGTGAGCACCTCCCCGCGTTCCCGGGGTGGCACGCGGAACACGCCGGGGTCACCGAGACCAGTCTGATGATGTACCTGCGGCCGGACGTGGTCCGCCCGGAACGTCCCGTCAACCCCAGTCCGCCCGCGGCGGGGGTGTACCGGCACCCCGTGGACGAGGCGGCGATCTCGCACCAGGGGGTCCTGTCCTCCACCACCGGCGCCTCGGCCGAACTGGGGGAGAGCCTCTTCTGGCATCTGGTGGACGGCGGCCTCCAGACCCTGGAGAAGCCGTCGGTGCCCGCGCCGGGCGGACCGTGAACGCACGGCGTCGCCGCACCCGACCATGACCGAGCCGTACCCAGGGAGATGATCCATGCAATCGCGCAGGTCGTACGAGGACTTCGACATCTGCGTCGTCGGGCTGGGCTACGTCGGCGTCACACTCGCCGCCGCCCTGCTGACCACCGGCAGGCGTGTACTCGGCTACGAGCGGAATCCGGCCGTGGCGGGCGAACTCGCCCGGGGCGAACTCCGGCTCGCGGAGCCCGGGGTCGCCGAGGCCGTCGCGGAAGGGGTCGGCGCGGGGACCTTCGCCGTCACCTCCGACATCGACGGGGCGGCCCTGCCGCCCGTCGTCATCATCTGTGTCGGCACCCCCATCGAGACGGGCGGCACCACACCCGATCTCAGCCATCTGCGGTCGGCCACCGAGTCGATCGCGGACGGCATCGACGACACCACCGTGGTCATCGTGCGCAGCACCGTACCGGTCGGCACCTCACGCGGTCTGGTGCTGCCCATCCTCGGCCGCCGCACCCCCGAACCGCTGCTCGCCTTCTGCCCGGAACGCACCATCCAGGGCCAGGCACTCGCGGAGATCCTGTCGCTGCCGCAGATCGTCGGCGGACTGACCGACGAGGCCACCAAGCGCGCGGCGGACCTCTTCGGCACCCTCACCGACGAGGTCGTGCAGGTCTCGTCGCTGGAGACCGCCGAACTGATCAAGCTGGTCTGCAACTGCCACACCGACCTCATCTACGGCTTCGGCAACGAGGTCGCCCTGATCGCCGAGAAGCTGGGCCTCGACGCGATGGAGGTCATCGGCTCCGCCAACCAGGACTATCCGAGGCCCACCATCCACAAGCCCGGCTTCGTCGGCGGCAGCTGCCTCACCAAGGACCCCTATCTGCTGCGCTACTCGGTCGCCGGGCACGATCACACCCCCGACCTGGTGACCGCGGCCCGCACCCTCAACGAGTCCATGCCGCGTCTCGTCGGGGAACGTGTCCTCGCCGCACTGCGCGACCAGGGCCAGGACCCGGCCACCGCCAGGGTGCTGCTCTCCGGGTTCGCCTACAAGGGCCGCCCCGAGACCGACGACCTGCGGGGCGCCCCGTACGAGCCGCTGCTGGAGTATCTGAGGGGCCGGGTCGGGGAGATCGTCGGCCATGACTTCGTGGTGCCCCCCGAGCGCATCGAAGCCCTCGGTGTGAAGGTCACCGGCATCACGGAGGGGTTCACCGGCTCCCACGCGGTGATCCTCCTCAACGACCACGTCCGGTACGGCGACCTCGACGCCGACGGCCTCGTCGCCCGGATGGCGGCGCCCGCGGTGGTCTACGACACCTGGCGGGTCCTCCCGTCCTCGACGAAGGCGATGAGGCTCGGTCGTGCGTAAGAAGATCCTGATCACCGGCGGCGCGGGCTTCATCGGACTGCATCTGGCCCGCAGGCTCGCCGACAGCTGCGACGTCACCCTCCTCGACGACTTCAGCCGGGGCCGCTCCGACGCCCAGCTGTCCGAACTGCTCGGCCGGGTCACCCTCGTCGAGCACGACCTGACGACACCCGTACCGCCCGGACTCCTCGCCGACGACTACTCCGAGGTCTACCACCTGGCCGCGGTCGTGGGCGTCGTCCACTCCAACGACGACCCCCGCCGGGTGCTGCGCACCAATCTGCTCACCACCATCCACCTCCTCGACTGGTTCGCCGGACTGAGCGGGGCCACCCTCTGCTTCGCCTCCTCCAGCGAGGCGTACGCCGGGAGCGTGGAGGCCGGGGCCGCGCCCGTGCCCACCACCGAGGACGTACCGCTGCTGATGCCGGACCCCACGGTGTCCCGCTCCTCGTACGGCTTCAGCAAGATCACCGGCGAAGTGCTCTGCCGGACGTACGCCCGCACCCACGGCTTCGCCCTGCGGATGGTCCGCTTCCACAATGTGTACGGGCCCCGGATGGGCTACGACCATGTGATCCCGCAGTTCATCGAACGGCTCCTCAGCGGCGCCGACCCGTTCGAGATCCACGGCGCCGACCAGACCCGGGCGTTCTGCTACGTGACCGACGCGGTCGAGGCGATCGTCGCGCTGACCGCGCTGCCCACCAAGGAGACCCTGCTCGTCAACGTCGGCAACGACGAGGAGGAGGTCGTCATCGAGGACCTCGCCCGCCACACCTTCGACACCGTCGGACGCCATCCGGAACTCGACATCCGGTCCGCGCCCCCGCTGTCCCCCCAGCGGCGGCTGCCCGATCTGACCCGGCTGCGGGAACTCACCGGGCACCGGCCGGCCGTGGACCTGCGCGAAGGGCTGCGCCGCACCCACGC
Organism: Streptomyces uncialis; assembly: GCF_036250755.1. Lineage (NCBI taxonomy): Bacteria > Bacillati > Actinomycetota > Actinomycetes > Kitasatosporales > Streptomycetaceae > Streptomyces > Streptomyces uncialis. Next base: position 8,404,502 of record NZ_CP109583.1, read on the forward strand.
CTGGTACGCGGAGGACCTCGCCGCGCGCGGAACGGGAGCGTGAGCCGGGTGCGCGTACGGTACGTCCACCGCGGCTACTTCCCCGGACGCGCGGGCGCCGAACTGATGACCCAGCACCTCGCCGCGTCCATGGGCGGGCGCGGCTGGGACACCGGGATCTGGACCGGCGCCGTCGGCGAGGACACCGCCCGCTTCATGAAGGAGACGGGCGTACGGGTGGAACCCCTGCCCGCCACCCCCGACGCGGCCGTGCCCCCGGACGTCGTCCACGCCGTGGACGCCTTCCACCCGAGGGACATCGCCGCCGGACTGGACCTCGCCCGCGCCTGGGGAGTGCCGTTCGCCGTCACCCCCGCGTCCGCCCCCGAGGTATGGCCCGACCGGGAGACCGTCCTGGACGGCTGCCGCGCCGCCGACGCCGTGTTCGCCCTGTCCACCGCCGAACGCGACATGCTGCACGGCGCCGGGGTCGCCGCGTCCGCCCTGCACATCGTCGGCCAGGGACCCCATCTCCCGGGCACCGCCGACCCGGACGGATTCCGCGCCGCACACGGTATCGACGGACCGATGGTGCTGTTCCTCGGCCGGAAGATGCGCTCCAAGGGCTACGTCACCCTGCTGGAGGCGACCCGCCGCATCTGGGCGCAGCACCCGGACACCCGCTTCGTGTTCCTCGGCCCCCGCTGGGACAACGACTGCGCCGCCCTCTTCGCCCGCCACGCCGACCCGCGGATCGTGGAACTCGGGATGGTCGACGAGGACACCAAGCACAGCGCGCTCGCCGCCTGCGACCTGGTATGCGTCCCGTCGACCGTCGACATCTTCCCGCTCGTCTACGTGGAGGCGTGGGCCTGCGGCAAACCCGTCGTCGCCTCCCGCTTCCTCGGCAGCGGCGAGGTCGTCCACCACGGCCGCGACGGACTGCTCGTCGACCCCGCCCCCCGGCCCGTCGCCGAAGCCGTGGGACGGCTCCTCGCCCACCCCGCCGAACGGCACGCCATGGGACGCCACGCCCAGGACCGGGTGCGCCGCGAACTCGGATGGGACGCGATCGCCGACCGCGTCGACACCGTCTACCGCACCCTGATCGCCACCCGCCGCAAGACGGAGAGGCTCCGATGAGAGCAGTGGTACTGGCCGGCGGCGAGGGCCGCCGGCTACGGCCCGCCACCCTCACCGTCCCCAAACCCCTTATGCCGGTGGACGGCACACCCATCCTCCACATCATCCTGGCGCAGCTGAGGAGCGCCGGCTTCACCCATGTGACCCTGTCGCTCCGCTACCGCGCCGACACCATCAGGGCCGCCTTCGGCGGCAACCACTGGTCCGGCCTGGAACTCGACTTCCGGCACGAGGACGAACCCCTCGGCACGGCGGGCCCCCTCGCCCTGCTGCCGCCGTTCGAGGACTCCACCCTGGTGATGAACGCCGACCTGCTCACCGACATCGACTTCGCCGACCTGTGGACCCGGCACAAGAAGTCGCAGGCCATCGCGACCATCGCACTCAGCCGCCAGGCCACCGACATCGCCCACGGCGTCGTCGAGATCGATGACGAGCAACGCGTCACCGACTTCCAGGAGAAGCCCCGGCTGAGCTATCTCGTCAGCGGCGGCGTCTACGTCCTGGAACCCGCCCTCCTCGACTACCTCCCGCACGGCCCGTACGACATGCCCGCCCTCCTCGAACACGCCCGCGGCAAGGGCGAACGCGTCGAGGGCTATGTCCACGACGGCGAATGGCGCGACATCGGCACCCCCGAACAGCTCGCCCTCGCCTCCGAGGCGCTGCGCGGCGACCGCACCCGCTACCTGGGCGGCGCCCCGGCCGCCGAACGCCACACCGCGGCCCGCCCGGCCGCGTCCCGACCGGAGGTGCACGGCGTATGACCGGCTTCGACATCCCGCTGTACCAGCCCGTGTTCGGGGACGCCGAGATCGAGGCGGCCACCGAGGTCCTGCGCTCCGGCTGGCTCTCCTCAGGTCCCGTCACCGAGGACTTCGAGGGGAAGTACGCCGCCGCCCTCGGCGTCGAGGACGCCGTCGCGGTCAGCAGCGGCACCGCCGCCCTGCACCTCGCGGTCCTCGCCCTCGGACTCGGCCCCGGCGACGAGGTGGTGATGCCCTCGCTCACCTTCGTCTCCACGGCCGCCGTCGTCGCGCTGACCGGCGCCACCCCCGTCTTCGCCGAGGTCCACGGCCCGCACGACCTCGGCATCGACCCCGCCGACGTGGCCCGCAGGATCACCCCCCGCACCCGGGCCGTCGTCGCGGTCCACTACGCGGGACACGCCGCCGACCTCACCGCCCTCGGCGCCCTGTGCCGCGCCCACGGCCTCGCCCTGATCGAGGACGCCGCCCACGCCCCCGCCACCGCCACCGCCCAGGGCATGCTCGGGACCGTCGGCGACATCGGCTGCTACAGCTTCTTCGCCACCAAGAACCTCGCCATGGGCGAAGGCGGCATGGTCGTCGCCCGGGACCCCGCCCTGCGCGCGACCGTCCGGCGGCTGCGCTCCCACGCCCTGACCGTCAGCGCCCACCGCCGCCACCACGGCGGACCCGCCCTGTACGACGTCGACGGCTTCGGACTCAACTACCGCCCGGGCGAAATCGCCTGCGCCATCGGCCGCGTCCAGCTCGACGCGTTCCCCGCCGCCCAGGCCCACCGCCGCGCCGCCGTCCGCGAGTACCGCGAACGGCTCTCCGGGCTCCCCGGCCTCGTCGTGCCGTACGCCGACCGGCCGGTCGAGGACAGCGCCCACCATCTGTTCCCCGTGGTGCTGCCCCCCGGCATCGACCGCGAGGCGCTGCGCGAACAACTCCGCGCCTCGGGCGTGCAGACCGCCGTCCACTACCCCCCGACCCACCTCTTCACCGCCTACCGCGAACGCTACGACGTGGGGCCCGGCAGTCTGCCCGTCACCGAGGACATCATGGAACGGCAACTCTCCCTGCCCATGCACGCCGGGATGGGCAGCCCGCAGGTCAGGCGGGTCGCCGAGGCGGTGAGCGCCGCATGGCGTCCGGCCGAGTGAACACCCAGGTCACCCTCGTCGACGGCGTCCCGCACCGCGACGGCCGCCCCTTCTTCAGCATCGGCGTCAACTACCATCCCTCACCCACCGGTTGCGGCTACTGGCGGGACTGGGACGGCGCCCGCGTCGACGCCGACTTCCGCCGGATGGCCGAACTCGGCATCGACACCGTACGGTTCTTCGTCTTCTGGGCCGACTTCGAACCCAAGGAGGGCGGCCACGACCCGCTGATGACCGACCGGCTGCGGGAACTGGTCCGCACCGCCGACCGGCACGGCCTGCTCTGTCTGCCCTCGCTGCTCACCGTCTGGATGAACGGCCAGCGCTTCGACCCGCCCTGGCTCGACGGCCGCGACCTGTGGCGCGACCCCGAAGTGGCCGAGCGACAGCGCGCGTTCGTCCGGCACGCCGCCACCGCGCTGCGGGACGCGCCGAACATCCTGGCGTACGACCTCGGCGACGAGATCATCCATGTCGACCCGGCCTCCGCCGCCTCCTACGACCCGGGCGAGGCCCGCGCCTGGTGGGCCGGGCTCGCGACGGAGATCCGCGACGCCCACCCCGGCGCACTCGTCCTCCAGGCCAACGAACCCTCCGCGGTGATCGGCGCGCACGCCTTCCGCCCCGAGCACGCGGACCCCCTCGACCTGGTGGGACTGCACGGCTTCCCGCTGTGGACCCCCTTCCACATCGAGTCCAACGACGCCCGCAAGGCCAGCGCGTTCGTTCCCTACCTGGTGCGGCGCGGCACCGCCCACCGGCCCGTCCTCGTGGACGAACTGGGCAGCTACGGCTGCGACGAGGCCACCGGCGCCCGGTATCTGCGGGCCGCCGCGCACAGCGCGTTCGCGGCCGGGGCCGTCGGCACCGCCGTCTGGTGCTGGCAGGACTTCACCACCGAGGCCAAACCGTACGCCCTGCGGCCGGGAGAGCGCCGGGTCGGGCTGCTCACCGCCGACGGCCGGGAGAAACCGGCGCTCACCGAGTACCGGGCCTTCGCCCGCCGGGTCCGCGGCGAACTCGCCGGATTCCGTCCCCTGCCCGCCCCCGTCGGCGTCCTGCTCCCCGAGCACACCCCACGCGGCGACGCGGGCTATCTGACCCCGGCCGGCAGCGACGCGCCCGCCGCGTTCTACGCCCATCTGCTGCTGCAACAGGCCCACCTCCCGCACGAGTTCCTCGGCGCAGGCGGCCCCGAACCCGACGGACACACCCTGCTGATCTGCCCCTCGGTCCGCCGGCTGACGCTCGCCGACCGGCAGCGGCTCGAACGGTACGTCCGCTCCGGCGGAACCCTCCTCTACACCACCGGGAGCGTGCTCGACGCCGCCGGGGACGAGGAACTCTTCGGGGTCCGCGTCCGGGACTTCACCCTGGACACCGCGTCCCACGCCGAACTCACCTGGGCCGGTGTCAGCCTTCCGCTGCACTGGGAACCCGGACCGGTCCCCGTCCTCGACGCGGCGGGCGCCGATGTGCTGGCCACCTTCGCCGACGGCTCACCCGCCCTGACCCGCCACCGCCTCGGCCGGGGCACCGCCTACTACCTCAACGCCCCGCTGGAGGCCCAGCTCAACGCGCCCCACCGGCTCGACACGGCACCGTGGCACCAGCTCTACGCCGAGATCGCGCGCGCCGCCGCGGTGGTGGCACCCCTCACCGCCGACGACCCGTGCGTGGAGACCACCGTCCTCGGACACGGCGACGAACGCTGCGCCGTGGTCGTCAACCACGCGCCCGAACCGGTCCGCACCACCCTGCGCCGCCCCGCACCGCCCACCGGCGGGACCGGTACCACGCAAGAGGTGTCGCTGGAGCCGAAGGACGTCCGGCTGCTGTTCTGGCGGGACACCCCGCCCCTCGGCCCCCGCCAGGAGGACATATGAGAGCGCTGCGCTGGCACGGGGCGTACCGGGTGGCGATCGACGACGATGTCCCCGCACCCCGCGTGGAGCACCCGCGCGACGCGGTGGTCCGGGTCGTCCGCAGCGCGATCTGCGGCACCGATCTGCACCCCTACCGAGGTGAGATGGACACCTTCACCCCGGGCACCGTCACGGGACACGAGTTCACCGGAGTGGTCGAGGCCGTCGGACCCGAGGCCCACGGGCTGCGGCCCGGCGACCGGGTCGTCGCCTCGGACGTCATCGCCTGCGGACGCTGCCGCGCCTGCGGACTCGGCCACCACTACCAGTGCCCCCAGGTCGCGCTGTTCGGCTACGACACCGTCGTCGGCGACCACGCGGTCCCCGGAGGACACGCCGAATACGTGCGGGTCCCCTTCGCCGACACCGTGCTCCACCCCATCCCCGACGACGTGGGGGACGAACGGGCCCTGCTGATCGGGGACGTCCTCGCCACCGGTTACGCCTGTGCCGTAGGGGCCGGGGTGCGCCCCGGGGACACCGTCGCCGTGGTCGGCTGCGGACCGGTGGGCCTGATGGCGCTGGAGGCCGCCTGGATACTCGGCGCGGGCCGGGTCCTCGCCGTCGACCCGCTGGAGCGCCGCCGCAAGATCGCCGCCGGACGCGGCGCGGACACCTTCGCCCCCGGTGACGACCTGCGCGGGCTGATCGCGGACCTCACCGAGGGCCAGGGTCCCGACGCCGTCCTGGAGGCCGTCGGTACGGACACCGCGCTGCTGACCGCGCTCGACCTCGTCCGCCCCCGGGGCACCGTCTGCGCGGTCGGCGCACACGCCTCCGACGCGATGCCCCTGCCGACCAGGACGGCGTTCGCCAAGGAACTCACCCTGCGGTTCGCCGTCGGGGACCCGATCGCCGAACGGGACACCCTGATGCGGCTCATCCGCGGCGGCCGGCTGGACCCGACCTTCGTCATCTCGCACCGGCTGTCGCTCGCCGAGGCGCCCCGGGGTTTCCGTCTCTTCGACTCCGGCGAGGCCGACAAGGTGGTCCTGATCCCCTGACCGCTCCGGTCGTCCTGGTCCCCGCGCTCCCACCGGCCCTCTCGGGCCCCGGCTCACCCGGTCACGCGGGGCCCGGGAGCCGTCAGGGCCGGTGCGGGTCACCGGCCGGCCCGCCCGCACCTTCCGCCGATGGGTCCTCGACCATGCCCAGGACTTCCGCTGAGCGGCTTGCGCCACGGGACGCCCGAACCGGCTTGCCCAGGACCGTCTCCACGTCCGCCGACGGGCCAACTCCGCCCGCCGACCGGCGGATTGCCTTTGCCAAGGTAAGCCTTGCCTGACTAAGGTGCGATCCCTGTGGGCCCGCACGTACCGGCGGGGGCCCGGCCGCACGGTCGTCCGTTCGGCGGACCGCGGTCCCTGCCCGGTACGCGCACAGCGGTACGGGCCGCTGCCGGGCGCCGCGCCGTCCGGTCACTCCACCACCGACGGACGGGGCACATCATGACCACCACGATCGACCGCGAACGGCCGCCGCACCGGATACCGTTGCGCCGCCGTCGGCTGCTCTCCGCGGGTGCCGCGCTCGGCTCGTCCCTCGTCCTCGCCGGATGCGGCGACGACGAGCCCGCCCCGGCCGGGCCGTCCCGCTCCGGCGGCGGCGCGTTCCCCCTCACCGTCGAGGACAAGTTCGGCGAGGTACGGATCACCGAGCGGCCCGAGCGGGTGCTCTCCCTCGGGCGCACCGACCACGACGTGCTCCTCGCGCTCGGTGTCGTCCCGGTCGGCCTGTGGCAGTTCATCCCCACGATGAAGCGCGGCGTGGGCAGCTGGGCGGAGCCCTCGCTCGGCGGCCGGACCCCGTCCTTCCTCAAGCCGCCCTTCGACTTCGAGCAGGTGGCCTCCCTCGACCCCGATCTGATCGTCAACGTCCAGTCGGGCGGCGACGAGACGGAGTACCGCACCCTCACCGACATCGCCCCCACCGTGGGCCTGCCCGGCGGCGCCGCGGCGAACAGCGTCCCGTGGCGTGAGTCCACCAGGCTCATCGCCCGCGCGGTGGGACGCGAGGCGAAGGGCGACGAACTGGTGGCGGGCACCGAGTCGCTGCTCAAGGCCGCCGCCGACCGCAACCCCGGCTTCGCCGGGAAGACCGTCTCCATCCTCCTCGCCTTCGGCGGCAAGGCCGGCGTCTACACCACGGGCGACACCCGGATGCAGATCGTCACCGCACTGGGCCTGAAGCCGTCCCCTTACGTGACGGAGCTGGGCGACGACAAGTACTTCGTCGAACTGTCCGCAGAGAACACCGGCGACGCGGACGCCGACGTGGTGATCCTGCTCAGCCAGCAGCAACTCCCGCTGGCGGCGACCCTGAAGCAGTACCCGCAGGTCGCCGAGATGAAGGCGGCCCGCGAAGGGCGGCTGGTCTTCCCCGCCGACCCGTCCGTCGGCCTGGCCCTCTCCAGCGCCTCCGTCCTCAGCATCCCGTACGCGGTGAAGGGGCTGGAGCCGCTGCTGCGCGAGGCGCTGGGCTAGGGGCGGTCCGGGCCCCCCTTGGACGCGGGGCTCCTCGCGGTCCCTGGGGTCGTCACCGTGGGCGTACTCGTTCGTGCGGGGACGCACCGGGTGCGCGGTCACCCGCGCCCCTGGGTGGCCTCGGGCGGGCGTTCTCCCGTGGGTTTCCGCGCCGCCCCCGTGCCTGCGGGGCGGCGCTTTCGGGACGCGGGGCTCAGTCGCCCCGGCGTACCGGCTTGGCGTGGAGCGTTCGCGCGGTGATACGGCGCGGGTCGTCGGGGCGGGCCGCGGGGACCACCAGCGGGGTGCCGACCTCCGGGTCGGGGATGATCCGGCAGTCGAGTCCGAAGACGTCCCGTACCAGTTCCGGGGTGACGATCTCCATCGGATCGCCCTGGGCCTCGATCCGGCCGTCCTTCATCACGATCAGATGCGTGGCGTACCGGAACGCCTGGTTGAGGTCGTGCAGCACGAGGACCAGGGTGTGCCCCCGCCGGTGGTGCAGGTCCCAGCAGAGGTCGAGGACCTCCACCTGGTGCGCCAGGTCGAGGAACGTGGTCGGCTCGTCGAGCAGCAGGATGCCGGTCTGCTGGGCGAGCACCATCGCGAGCCAGACCCGCTGGCGCTGTCCGCCGGAGAGCTCCTCGACGAACCGGTCGGCCAGGTCCAGGACATGGGTCATCTCCATCGCCTCGACCACCGCCTCCTCGTCGGCGGGTGACCACTGCCGCAGCAGCCGCTGATGCGGGAACCGGCCCCGGGCGACCAGATCGCCGACGGTGATGCCCCCGGGCGCCGTGGACGTCTGGGGCAGCAGCCCGAGCAGCCGCGCGGCCTCCTTCGTCGAGTACGAGCCGATCGGCGCGGAATCCAGCAGGACCGTTCCGGCCCGTGGCTTGATCATCCGGGACAGGGCCTTCAGCAGTGTGGACTTGCCGCATCCGTTGGGGCCCACGATCACCGTGAAGGAGCCGTCGGGCACGGCGATGTCCAGTGCGTCGGTCACCACCCGCTCGTCGTAGGCGAGGGTGAGCCCCTCGCCGCGCAGCCGGACACCGCGCGCGGAGTCGCTCATGTCGTTCCCTCTCCGTGGTTCCCCGGCGCAGCCGGACCTGGCGCCCGGTCCGGTCCTGGTCGAGCGGCGCGTGTCATCGGCGCCGCCATTCCCGGCCCAGCAGCCAGGCCAGGTACAGCCCGCCCAGGGCCGCGGTGCCGATACCCACCGGGAGCTGCGTCGGGGCCAGCGCCCGCTGGGTGGCCAGATCGGCGGCGGTCAGCAGCAGCGCGCCCATCAGCGCGGCGGGCACCAGTCCGGCCCCCGGCGACCCGGTCAGCCTGCGGGCGAGCTGCGGGGCGGCGAGCGCCACGAAGGCGATCGGCCCGGCGGCGGCGGTCGCGACCGCCGTCAGCGCGACACTGGTCACCAGCAGCGCCAGCCGGGTCGGTTCGGCGGGCACCCCACGCGCCCGCGCGGTGTCGTCCCCCATCTCCAGCAGGGACATCCGGCGGCCGAGGGACAGCGCGACGGGCACCAGCAGCAGCAACGCCAGCGCCAGCGGCACCACATGGTCCCAGCGGCGGCCGTTCAGACTGCCGGTCAGCCAGAGCTGCGCGGTCTGCGCGTCGTTGAGGGTGGCGCGGGTCAGCAGATACGAGTTGAACGCGGCCAGCATCGCGGTGGTGCCGATCCCGGTCAGGATGAGCCGGAAGCCCTGCACACCCCGGCGGAACGCCAGCCCGTAGACCAGCCCCGCGGTCAGCAGCCCGCCGACGACCGAGCCCGCGGCGACACCGTGCAGACCACCGCCGAGCAGCAGGATCACCACCAGGGCGCCCGTCGCCGACCCGGTCGTGAAGCCGACCACGTCGGGGCTGCCCAGCGGGTTGCGCGAGATGCTCTGGAACATCGCCCCGCCGAGCCCCAGCGCCGTCCCCACCATCATGGCCACCAGCAGCCGGGGCAGCCGCAGTTCGTTGACGATGAACCCGAGGCCCGCGGGGCCGCCGCCGAACAGGGTCGCGACCACGTCGCGGGACGACGCCGAGTAGCTGCCGGTGGTCAGACAGAACAGCCCGAGCACGCAGGTCACCAGCGCCAGCAGCGTCCCGACGGCCAGCGAACGCGCGTGCAGCCGCAGGGACAGCGACCCCGAACGGGTCCGCAGCACCCTCCCCGTCACCGGCCGGACACCGGACCGGCCCCGTACGGCGCTCACAGGGCCGCGATCCGGCGCCGGCGGCTGAGCGCGATGAACAGCGGCGCGCCCAGGAACGCGGTGACGATACCCGTCTCCAGCTCACCCGGTGCGGCGAGGAACCTGCCGACGACATCGGCACCGAGGAGCAGCACGGGCGCGAGCAGCAGGGAGTAGGCCATCACCCAGCGCTGGTCGGGGCCGGTCACCATCCGTACGAGATGGGGGACCGCCAGCCCGATGAACGCGATCGGCCCGGCCGCCGCGGTGGCGCCCCCGCACAGGAGGGCGACCGCCACCGCGCCCGCCAGCCGGGTCCGTTCGGTGTGCGCGCCGAGCGCGCGGCCGGTCTCCTCGCCGAGCGCCAGCGCGTTGAGCGGACGGGCCAGGCACAGCGCGGTCACCACACCGGCGAGGATCAGCGGGCCCACCTGCCGCACCACTTCCATGTCCCGTCCGGCGAGCGATCCCACCGCCCAGAACCGGAACGCGTCGAAGGCGCGGATGTCGTGGAGGACCACGGCGGAGACGAACGCGATCAGTGTGGCGTTGATCGCCGCTCCGGCGAGGACCATCCGGTCCGGGCCGGCCGAGCGGCCCGACGAGCCGAGCAGGTACACCACCGCGTACGCGAGGGCCGCCCCCAGGAAGGCGAACCAGACGTAGCCGAGGGGCGAGCCGACGCCGAGGAACGCGATCGCGACGACCACGGCGGCCGATGCCCCGTTGTTCACCCCGAGCAGGCCCGGATCGGCCAGCGGATTGCGGGTCAGTCCCTGCATCAGCGCTCCGGCGAGCCCCAGCGCGGCACCGGCCAGCAGCCCGATCACGGTACGCGGCACCCGCAACCGGCGTACGACGAACGCCTCCTCGCCGCCACGGCCCTGGGTGAGAACCTCCCACACGGTGGCGAGCGGGATGCTCCGCGCACCGACCGCGAGGCTGAGGGCACACACCAGGGCGAGGGCCAGCGCCGCGAGGACGAGCCCGTACCAGCGGACCGCCGCGGCCCGGCGGCGAACGGCCGTCCGCGCCGGAACGGTGGCCTCACCGGCGGCCCGTGGCGTGGTCCGTGGCCCGCCGCTCGGTATGCCGCCGCCGTCGGACGCGGCTTCCTTCCGTACGTTCACACCCGGACCCGCGCCGCGTGTCCGCGGCGGCATCGCGCTCGCGCCATCCCGCCCCCTCCGTCGGATCTGCCCCGGTCGGAGGCAACTCAGGTGAGCCTAACCAGCGTTGCGCCGTCCGTTCAACTTCTCGGCGAGACGCTCGGCGATCATCGTGGCGTCCCGCTCCCGGCGACGGCGAGGACAGGTGGCCGGGAGCGGGACGCGTCGTCGTCGTTCGCGGCCGTGTCCGGCAACGCGCGCGGGTCGGCCGCGGCGTCCCACGGCACCTGCCAGGAAGCCCGTCGACGCACGATCCTGAGTGCCCCCGTCCTCCAGTCGGAAGGTGCCCCCATGGCCCTTCCGTACGATCCCCACCCTGGTGTCATGCGCGGGTCGTAGAGGAATCGGGCCGGTCACGGACCGATCGTGGTGCGGCGTTCGGCCGGGGGCAGCAGCAGTACCTCCAGCGCGGCGGCACAGGCCCGGGCCTGGTCGGTGAACCAGGCCAGCCGGTCGTCGGTGAGCACGGCCGGGGTCGCGCGCAACGCCAGCGCGAACCGGGCGCGTTCGGTGTGGTCGAACACCGGGACGGCGAGGGTGCGGACACCGGTCGCGGACTCGCCGTCGTTGACGGCGTGGCCCCGCTCGCGCACCCGGTCGAGTTCGGCGCGCAGCGCGTCCGCGTCGACGATGGTGCGGTCCGTGAAGGCGGCCAGCCCGGGGAGCACGCCGACGGGGTCCGGATCGTCGCCCGGCCAGGCGAGCAGGACCTTGCCGAGCGCGGTGGAGTGCAGCGGTCTGCGCAGTCCGGCACCGGTGTCGTGGCGTACCGAACCGCCGACGAGGATCAGCGCGTGGACGCCGTCCCGCAGGGCCAGGTCGGCGGTGGCCCCGGTACGTGTCGCGAGGTCGGCGAGTTCGGGCGCGGTGAGATGCAGCCCGCGCTGGTGGTACGAGAGCTGACCGAGTTCGGTGACGGCCGGGCCCAGCCGGTAGCGGGCGGTGTGCGCGTCCTGTTCGAGGAACCCGGCCGCGACAAGGGTCCGGGCCAGCCGGTGGGCGGTCGAGACGGACAGTGAGGTGCGGCGTGCGATGTCCGAGGCGCTCAACGGGGAGCCGCTGTCGCGGAAACAGTGCAGCACGCCGAGCGCCCGGCTCACGGCCTGCGATCCCGAGGGGGCGGCGGGTACGGCCGGACGGCCGGTCGCCGACGGCGGTGCGGCCCCGGGGCCTCGCGCCGGGCGTGGGGGAGTCGAGGCGTCATCGGAAGAGCTTCCCATGATGTGGCAGCTTCCCCCGGGGGTGTGTGCCCGGTCAACTCGCCTTGCCCTGCTACTTGATGGAGATGCGGGGGAGCGGTGGGGCTTCGCATCGGCCCGTTCATGGACCAGGTGTCCCACGATGTGGGAAGCGACTTGTCCGTGGGGCAAGCGCCGTGGCAGAGTCGGCGCACCGACCCCGCCGACCTGTCGAGAGGAGCGCCGCCGTGACCGTCCGCCGGACCTTCACCGCCCTGGTGCCCTCGGTGACGCCTGCTCTCAGCAGCCGCCGCCACATAGACCTGGTCCGGGTCGCCAGCTCCGGCTGTCGCTGACCCGGACACCGGCCCCGCGCCGCACCCGCCCCGCCCCGCCCGCTCCACCGTGTGAAGTCCCTCGCGCGGGGGCTCGCGTACGGCCGGGCCACGTCCCACTGACACGTGCCGCTCCGGCACGCCCTGTCGGGACCTGAGCGGCACCCGACCGGCGTCCTGCCTGCTCCGACCGGCCCCCTGTCGGCACCCGCCATGTCCCGGTCGGCGCCGGACCCGTGCACCCACCGCCCCGCACCGGTCGTCCCGCACCCCACCGCGTCCGCCGGACCTCCCGCACCACCTTCCGTACGCCCCGGCGCGCTTCGGCGTACGCCCGTCCACCGTCCTGTGCCGCGCTGTTCCGTGCCGCGGTCACCATCCGCACCCCTGGCCAAGAAGGGCCCATGACGCGATCCACGCCGCCCGCCACCCTGTGGTTCACCCGATGCCCCGTGCCCACCGCGACCGGCATCGCCGCCGATCTCGGCTGGCTGGCCGACGAGTTCACCCCCGACGGGATCTCCGTCCGCTCCCTCCAGGACGCGCCCGCCGCCACCGCCCGCGACCACCACTACACCCACGCGCTCGAAGGACTCTTCCGCGAGGGTGGCAACGTCCCGGCCCTGTGGGCCCGTTCACGTGGCGAACCCACCCGGCTGATCGGTCTCACCTGGATCGAGGAACGCCAGGTCGTCCTCGTCGCGGCCGACTCCGGCATCCATGAGGCGGCGGACCTCAAGGGCAGCCGGCTCGCCGTCCCCCGGCATCCGCTGCCCATCGACTTCTGGCGGGCCATGGCCCTGCGCGGCTTCGAGGGCGCGCTGTCCACCGCCGGGCTCACCCTCGCGGACACCGTCCCCGTCGACGTACCCGCCGACGCCCACGCCGCACAGTGGTCCGCCGAACTCGCCGCCCTGCGCGCCGGGACCGTCGACGCCGTCTACGCGAAGGGCGCCACCGCCGTCGAGGCCGCCGCCCGGTACGGCGCGCGGATCGCCGTCGAACTCGACGACCACCCCGACCGGCGCACCAGGGTCAACAACGGCACCCCCCGCCCGATCACCGTCCGCGAGAGCCTGCTGGACGAGCGGCCGGACCTGGTCGCCCGCTACCTCGCCGTCCTCGTCCGGGCCGCCGACTGGGCGGCCGGCCACCCGGACGACCTCGCCCGGGTACTGAGCCGGGAGACCGGCGCGGGCGCCACCGGCGTCGCCGGTGCCTACCGGGCCCGCGGCCATCGCGATCTGCGCATCGACCTCTCCGACGAACGCCTCGACCTGCTCGCCCGGCAGGAACACGCCCTGCGCGGCCACGGCTTCCTCGCCGCACCCGTCGACGTACGGGACTGGGCCGCCCCCGAACCGCTCCGCGGCGCGACCGACCGGGTCCGCCGCCCCGCCACCACCGAGGACCATCCATGGCTCACCAGCTGACCGCCCCGACGACCCTGACCCGCCGGGCCGTGCGCACGGCCGCCGCCCTCGCCGTCACCGCCGCCCTGTTCGCCGTCACCGCCTGCGGCGGGGCCGCGGAGGGCAGCGCGGGGGACAAGGGCACCGTCGTCGTCCGCATCCCCGACCCGAAGAACTCGGGTGTCCTCGCCCTCGGGAAGAAGGACGGCAGCCTCGCGAAGGCCCTCGACGCCGCCGGTGCCCGTGTCGAATGGACCGGCAGCAGCGGGCCGTTCGCCCCCGCCGCTCAGGCGCTCAACGCCGGACAGCTGGACATCGCCACCGGGTCGATCACCTCCGGGGTCACCGCCCTCACCCAGAAGCCCGGGTTCAAACTCTTCAGCGCCATCGAACCGGACGGCGCGGGGGAGGGCATCCTGGTCCGCGAGGACTCCGGGATCAGCACCGTCAAGGAGCTCGCCGGACGCAAGGTCGCCGTCAACCAGGGCGGCACCGGCGAGTACCTGCTCCTCAAGGCGCTCGCCCGGCACGGCGTACCGGCAGATGACGTGGAACGCGTCTATCTGCGCCCCGACCAGACGGCCTCCGTCTACAAGACCGGCCAGGTGGACGCCTGGGCCTCCTGGGCCGCCTACTCCGTCGCGGAACTCGGCAGCGGCGACTCCCGCTTCGTCGCCGACGGGGCCGCCGTCGGCTCCGACAACTACAGCTTCCACGCCGTGCGCACCGGCTTCGCCGAGCGGCATCCGAAGGTCGTCAAGGCCCTGTACGACTACCTCCGCACCGGCAGCGCCGCCCAGCGGGCCGACCCGGAGAAGTACGTCAACGTCTTCACCGACCGCGGTCCGACCGCCGTCACCGGCGCCGCCAGGGAACTCCAGCTCCGTATCCTGCGCGAGGGCGGCACCGTCGAACCGATCACCGCCGACGACATCGCGCGCTTCGAGTCCGTCGCCCGTTTCTACCTCGACCAGAAGGTCCTCACGAAGCCCGTCGACATCAAGCCCCACATCCTCGACATCGAGGCCCTGGGATGAGTACCGCGACCCGGCCGCCCGGGAACCTCGTCACCCCCCGCCCCTACCTGCCCCGCGACCGGCCCCGGGCCGTCTCCCTCACCGTGCGCGCCCTCGGCCCGCTGCTGCTGATCGGTGCCTGGTGGACCGCCTCCGCCACCGGACTGCTCACCCCCGACATCCTCGCCGGACCCCCCGCCGTCGTCCGCGCGGTGGGGGAGCTGTGGGGCAACGGCGAACTGCCCGACGCCCTCGCCGCCTCACTCACCCGCTCCGGGACCGGACTGCTGCTGGGACTCGTCGCGGGCGTCGTCCTCGGGGTCACCACCGGCTTCAGCCGGTCCGGCGACGAACTCCTCGACTCCTCCCTCCAGGCGATGCGCACCATCCCCTTCCTCGCCCTCGTCCCGCTGTTCATGGTCTGGTTCGGGATCACCGAGACCGCCAAGATCCTGCTGATCGCCTTCGCGACGACGTTCCCCATGTACGTCAGCACCGCGGGCGGCGTACGCGGCACCGACCGCAAGCTCCTGGAGGCGATGCGTTCCTTCGGGATGGGACGGCTCGCCCTCGTCCGTGAGGTCGTCCTGCCCAGCGCGCTGCCCTCACTGCTGTCGGGACTGCGGCTGTCCATGACCCTCAGCGTGATCGCGCTGGTCGCCGCCGAGGAGATCAACGCCACCGCGGGCATCGGCTATCTGATGTCGCAGGCCCAGGCGTACGCCCGCACCGACGTCCTCGCGGTCTGCATCCTCGTCTACGCCCTGCTCGGACTCACCGCCGACGGCATCGTCCGGCTGCTGGAGCGGCTGCTGATGCCCTGGCGCACCCTGGGGGCGGTCCGATGAACGACACCGCCGTCCATGTACGGGGCCTGCGCCGGGTGTTCGCCGGACGCGCTGTCCTCGACGGACTCGATCTGACCATCGCCCGCGGGGAGTTCGTCGCCCTGCTCGGCGCCAGCGGCAGCGGCAAGACCACCCTGCTGCGCATCCTCGGCGCACTCGACCGCACCGACGGCGGCACGGTCCTGGTGCCCGGGGTCCGCACCATCGTCTTCCAGGAACCCCGGCTCGTCCCCTCCAAGAAGGTCCTCGCCAACACCGTCGTCGCCATGCCGCGCGGCGCCGCGACCCGCGAGACCGGACTGCGGGCCCTGCGCGAGGTGGGCCTCGCCGCGCACGCCGACGCCTGGCCCGGCACCCTGTCCGGCGGCGAGGCCCAGCGGGTCGCCCTCGCCCGGGCACTGGTACGCCGCCCCGAACTCCTGCTGCTCGACGAACCGTTCGCCGCGCTCGACGCGCTGACCCGGTTGAAGATGCAGGACCTCGTGGGGGAGCTCTGCCGCCGCCACCGGCCCGCCGTACTGCTGGTCACCCATGACGTCGACGAGGCCGTCCGCCTCGCCGACCGGGTCGCGGTGCTGCGCGACGGACATCTCGTCACCGACGAGACGGTCGGCATCGCCCACCCCCGCGACCCCGCGCACCCCGCCTTCGCGGCCCTGCGCCGACGACTCCTCGGCGACCTCGGAGTCCACCAGCAACCCGAGCGGCACGTCCTGACACACGCCGAGCCCGACACCGAGCACGAGCCGGACGCCGAGCGGGGCGCCGGACCCGACGTCCGCGCGAAGCCGCCGTCACCACCGCACGCTCATGAACCCGACCGTGAAGCCCGCGTACCCGAAGCCCACGAACCCACCGGAGCGACCCTGTCATGACCGTCACCATCGGCGTCCACGCCAACAACCCGACCCTGACCTACCTCTCCCGGCTCGACCACGCGCAGCGGGCCCTCGAACCCCTCGGCGAGACCGTCGCCTTCCACCACTACACCAACGGCGTCACCACCGGCACCCTGCTCAGCGAGGGGGTGTTCGACTTCGGCGGCACCGGCTCCACCCCACCCCTCAGCGCCCAGGCCGACGGGCACGACATCGTCTACACCGCCGTCTCCGCGCCCCGCCCCGACCACGGCGCGCTGCTCGTCGCCGCGGACGGACCGGTCCACGACATCACGGGACTCAAGGGCGGCACCGTCCACCTCGGCATCGGCTCCTGGCAGACCCATCTGCTCGCCAAGGCACTCCACACGGCCGGACTCTCCTACGCCACCGACCTCACCCCCGCCCCCGCCGGGCCGGACAGCGCACGGCTCCTCGCCGACGGCACCATCACCGGCTGGATCACCCAGGGCGCCGACCTCGCCGCCGCCCTGCGCACCGGATCGGCCCGGGTCCTGCTGCGCTCCGGCGACGTCATCACGGACCGCTCCGTGTTCTTCGCCCGCCGCGATTTCGCCGAGCGGCGCCCCGAGGTCGTCGCCGCCCTGGTCACCGCCCTCCAGCAGGCCGACGACTGGGCCGCCGCGCACCCCCGCGAGGCCGCCCTGATCGCCGCCGACGGCCTCGGTGGCGACACCGGTGACTGGGAGACCGCCCTGCGTGCCCTGCCCTGGCACATCGAACCCGTCACCGAGGTGTTCCTCGCCGAGCAGCAGGAGGCCGCCGACATCCTGCACGGCGCGGGCTTCCTGCCCCGCCCGGTCACCACCGCGCACGCCGTGGCGCGTACGGCGGCCGGCCGATGACCTCCGAGTTCCTCTGGTACGTCATCCCCCGCGAAGGGCCCTACCCGTGGGAACCCGAGGGCCGCCGCCCCGTGGACCTGCGCTATCTCCAGCAGCTCGCGGGGACGGTGGAGCGGCTCGGGTACAGCGGCGCGCTGCTGGCCACCGACCTGCACGACGTCTGGCCGCTGGGCAGCGCGCTCGCCGCGTCCACCGGCCCCGGCTTCAAGCCGCTGCTGGCCGTCCACCCCGGACTGATCGCCCCCACCCTGCTGGCCAAGATGGCGCTCACGTTCGACAACCTCTTCGGCGGACGGCTGCGGTTCAACGTCGTCAACGGCTCCACCGCGTCCCTGCGGGAGTACGGCCTCCATGTCGAGCACGACGAGCGCTACGCGCTGAGCGCCGAGTACTGGTCGATCGTGAAACGGCTGACCGCGGGCGAGGTGTTCGACCACCGGGGCCGCTACTACGACCTGCGGGACGCGGGCGCGTCGCTGCGTGAACTCACCCCCGTCCAGGAACCGCACATCCCGCTGTGGTTCGGCGGCTCGTCCCCGGCCGGTGTCGAGATGGCGGCCGAGCACGTGGACGTCTATCTGACCTGGGCCGAGCCGCCGCATCTGCTGAAGGAGAAGCTGGACCGGGTGCGCGAGAGGGCCGCCGCCCACGGGCGCGTCCTGCGGATCGGACTGCGTGTCCATCTGATCGTCCGGGACACCGAGGACGAGGCATGGGCGGCCGCCGACCGCCTCCTTGAGGTCACCAGCGAGGCCACCTACGCCCGGCAGCTCGGGGTGAAGGCGACCGAGGACGGCGTGGGCTGGCAGCGCCAGTTCCGGCACGGCGGCCGGGTCCCGGCCCGCGCCCGTGACCTGGAGGAGCATCGCAACATCTGGCCGGGCATGAGCCTGTTCCGGCCGGGCCCCGGTACCGCGGTCGTCGGCTCCACCGCACAGGTCGTGGAACGGCTCGCGGAGTACGGGTCGCTCGGCGTCGATACGTTCATCCTGTCGGGCAACCCCCTGCTGGAGGAGGCGTACCGAGTGGCGGAAACGGTGCTCCCCGCGCTCGGCGCACGACGCTAGCCGGGTCCTGTACGGCGGATCGTCCTTACGCCGGCACCGTCCCATCGATCCGGCTCCGGCGCGGCTGTGGACACGGAGATGGCTCCGGCTCCGATGATCAGCTGTGCGGAGCCGGAGATACCGACAGGCCCGCGGCCTTGCTCCAGGCAGCGGGTGGGTCCTGGGCGGACAGTTCTTCGGCCAGTTCCATGCAGCGCACCCGGGCCGGGGAGAGGTCGTAGGGCATCTTGCCGACGGCTTCGAACGCGCTCATGGAACCGGCCTCCCGCCTGCCGGAGCCGAGATCGGCCTCGTCCTCGCCGTCCTCGGGGTGCAACACGTCCCAGGCGTCGAAAAGGGCATCGTCGTCCTCACCCAGGCCGGACTCCTCGATGACGGCGTGGAGGGCGCTTTCGAAGGCGTGCCGCTCGACGGCCACCTGGGCCACCCGTGGATCATCGACGGCGACGCTGTCGTCCAGTGCCTCCTCGGCGGCATCGACGCGGTCGGAATGCTCCCGCAGAGCGGGATGCGTGGCCAGGGCGATGAAGCGGCCGGCCTGGACGGCCGCACCGAGCGGACCGAAGATCCGCTCGGTGACCAGCAGAATGTCCAGGTCCGCCTGACGCAGGGAGCCCTCGGGCAGGTGCTTGAGCCGTTCGGTGACGAAGTCGGAGAGCAGACCCATCCGGCTGCCTTCGGTGCGCATCCGCTGCACGGCGGTCCGCTGCCGCCGCAATTTCGCCTCCTGCTCGGCGAGGGTTTCCTCCAACCGCTCCAGGGTTCCCGCGAAATCTTCTCCGCTGTCCGCACCGGCGGAATCCGTACCGCCGGTAAAGGCGTCACGGATATCGTCCAGGGCGATCCCGGCGTCGGCCATCTTGCGAATCCACAGCAGGCGGATCATGTCCTCGTACTCGTAGCGGCGACGGTCGTCGCCACCCCGCGCGGGTTCGGGGAGCAGGCCGATCTCGTGGTAATGGCGAATCGCCCGTGGCGTGCTGCCGACGAAGGCCGCCGCGTCACCGATCTTGACCTGGCGGGGTGGCATGAAGGACGAACGCATGAGCAGGGACCTCTCCTCAAGGGGTCGGGACGCAGGTCCACCGGACCACATGCCGCTACGGAAGGTGCAACCCAAGCACCTCGCTCCGCGCCGATATCATGATATGTGCCCCTCCGGTACAGCTTTCAGGTCAGAGGCTCATAGAACAGGCGGGCCGGAGGGGAGGCGCCCACCATGACGTCCTCGCCTTTGAGGAAGGCCAGCAGCCAGTCGCTGAACGTCATTTCGTAGAGCTCGAACTCGAAGGAATCCATTTCCTGTATGCCTACGACCCAAGGTGCTGACGGACCGGGCGGTACACGTAGGAAGACGCTCTCCGCTGTTGCTCCCGTGGCGATCGGCAGCAGCTCTCCTGGGCGGGTTCCGGCCTTGCCGGGAAGGATCTTCGTCACATCGTCCTCAAGCCAGAACTCGATCTCCTCCTTGATGCTTCTGCCCAGGTTCCTGGACGGATGGCCAGGGTGGTCCAGGTACAGCCTGTCGCTGATCAGCACGGGGCCGTAGGCGTCGGTGATGGCCCGGAAGTCGGCGGGGAAGGTGATTCCGAGTTCCTGTTCCAGCAGGTTCCAGGGCTCGGGATCGGACCAAAGGAAGCGGGGTTCTCCCAGTAGTGCCTTGATCTCCTCAAATGTCGCCATTCCCTCTCCCCTTACGCTTGCGTGTACGTGTGCGAGAACGCATGAACGGGCTCTGCCGAGGGGGTGCCGACAAGAACGCCCCGCGGCCCGACCCGGCACGTCCGCCGAAGGGTAGGGGCTGCCACTGACACACGAGGCCGACGGACTCCAGGCGCCGGACGGCCGCCGCCGGAGCGGGAACGGGGTCCGTACACAGTGGCGTTGCGCGGAGTTCAGCGGGGAGCGGACCGGGCCACGCGGAACCCCACGTCGTCGATCCGGAACGTCGGATGGCTGCGGCGCCGTACCGAGGCCCGGCAGCTCCAGCGCTCGTCGAACCAGCCGCCGCCGCGCAGCACACGGTACGAGCCGTAGACCTCGGCGTCGTACAGGTCCCAGCACCACTCCCACACATTGCCGAGCATGTCGTACAGGCCCCACGCGTTCGGCAGCCGACCGCCCACCTCATGGAGCCGCTCACCGGAGTTGCCGCGGTGCCAGGCGATCTCGTCCAGCGAGCCGTAGCGGGCCCCTGTGGTACCGGCGCGGCAGGCGTGCTCCCACTCGGCCTCGGTCGGCAGCCGGTATCCGTCGGCCGCGGGGTCCGGCTCCACGGCCGTGACGTCGTCGTGCGCCCCGTACACCGGCGTCAGCCCCTCGCCCACGGACAGGGCGTCGCAGAACCGGACCGCGTCCCACCAGGAGACGCCCTCGACAGGCAGCCGGTCGCCCCGGGCGGTTCCCGGCCGGCCGCCGGTGACCTCCGCGTACCACTCCTGGGTCACGGGCGTCGCGGCCAGCCGGAAGGGCGCGAGGTCCACCGGCCAGCTGCGCCGGGTCCGGCGGTCGGACAGGGTCACCCGGCCCCCGGGGACGGTGACCATCCGGGCTTCCACGCGCATGTCCATGCACGGATGATCTCAGCGATCCGCCCCCGCCGGGCCCGTCAGAGCGTCCGGCGGGGGCGGCCGCCGGTCAGGAGCGGGCGTTCAGCAGTGCCTTGGCGCGGTCGAAGGCCGAGTCGCGGCCCGCGGCGAACTCCTTCTCGGTGAACACCGGCGTCCGCACATGCGGGGCGATGCCCGGACCCTCGAAGGACCGGCCGCGCGGGTTGGTGTACCTCTCGTTGGAGAGGCTGAACTTCCAGCCGTTGGGCAGCGTACGGCCCAGCACGTCCGAGAAGATGCCCTGCGTGTTCGCCCCGATCCTGACGGTCGACGGGCGCTCCGACAGTGCCTGGGTGAACGTCTCCCCGGCGCTGACCGTCGAGCCACCGGTCAGCAGCGCGATGGGTCCGGTGTAGCGGGGCACACCCGCGGCGGGCACCACACCGATCGTCTGCCGCCGGGTGAACCGGGTGTCGTCACGCGGATCGTTGCGCGCCTGCTTGGCGTACGCCTGGTACGAACGGTCCGTGAGGCGGGACGCGATCGACAGACCCAGTTGGTCCATGCCACCGGCGTTGACCCGGATGTCCACGATCAGACCCCGCCACGCGCCGGGACCGGAGGTACGGGCCCGGGTGACGATCCGGTCCAGCACCTTGGTCAGCTCGGCGGCGTCCGCCTGGTAGACGGGGGCGTCCGGGGTGTACCAGGTGAAGCGGTTGATCCGCAGGTAGCCGATCCCGCCGGGCAGTTCACCGTAACCGATCGCGCCGTTCGCATGGCTCTCAAGCGGCACCCCGCCGAAGTCCCGGCGCTCGATGAACTCGCGGACCCGCTCGTCGTACTCCAGGCTGGGCGCGACCGTCCCCTCACGCCCCACCCGCGCGGACCGGGTGAGCTCCGGGGTGTCCGCCTCCAGGGCGACATGCCCGTCCTGGAGCGGCGCGGTCATCTCCGCCAGGATGTCGAAGAGTTCGGCGGGCGTCGTCCGGGCGGTGACCTTCGGCCGGTACTTCGCGCGGACCGCGTCCCAGTCCACGCCCCGGGCGGCGAAGAAGGCGTAGTTCTCCTCGAACGTCTGCCAGAAGACGTCGAAGTTCGCCAGCGGCCCGGTCGCGGGGGCCCGCCCGCACAGCTCGGGCAGCGCGGGGACACGGCGCATGTCACGGGTGCCCACCCCGCCGTCGACGGCCAGGGTCGCCCGTTCGGTGCCCCGTTGCCGCACGATGAGGACGGCCTCCGGTGAACCGAACCGGACCTCCCCGCCGGGGCCGGGGGCACCTTGCCGGGTCGCCGTCAGACCGGGCAGGCAGCTGAGGGCCGTGGTGTCCCAGGTGCGCAGCACCCCACCGCTGACCGTGACGAACAGCCCGTAGCCGTCCATCCGCCACACACCGTCGGCCGGCGCGGCGTTCCGCGCCGCCCGGGTGTCCGGTGCGGTGGGCACGGCCGCGGCCGTGCCCAGGGAACCGGCCAGCGCGAGGACGGTGCCCACCGCGGTGAGGACGGCACGCCGGGTGCGGCGCGGGGCGGGGCGGGCGGGTCTGGCGGATTCCCCGGCCCCGGCCCGGGACGTCACTGATCTCACTGTGTTCTCCGATGAATCGTTCTGCTGACAGGGTCCCGTGCACGGTTCCGTCACGGTATCCAGCGGGGCCCTCCGGCCGGGTCAACCGCCAGGGCGACTACGGGGACCGGCTCCCTTAAGGGCTGTCCCGGGCGGCCGACGGGTCGCGGCGGGCGCCCTCCCTGATCGGGATGCCCGATGCCCGGGACGAAATGCCTGGTGGCGGCGGGTGCCCTGGGCCGGACGGCCGTCGGGGACATCGGACACCCGCCCCGGGGTCAGCGCACCGTGACGGCGGGCGGGCTCTCCGGCTCGGTGTCGGCGGGCGGGGCACCCGGCTCCGTACCGGCGGACGCGCTGAGTTGCGGCCGCCGCAGGGTCAGCGCGATGAGCAGACCGCCCGCCATTCCCGCCGCGGTGAGCAGCACGACCAGGAACTCCCCGTCGGCGGTGGCCGCGCGCAGGGCCTCACCGCTCTTGCCGTCCGTACCCCGGTCGGCGAGCGCCGTGAACACCGCGAGTCCGATGGCGTTGCCGATGTTGAGCCCGGTGGAGGCGGCTCCGTTGGCGACACCCTGTTCCTCCGGCGCGGTGCCGGTGGCCGCGGTGATCCACATCGCCGTCCAGACGATGCCCTGGCCGAGGCCGGAGACGATCAGACCGGGCACCAGCAGACCGTATCCGGCGTCCTTGTCGAAGCCGAGGGCGAGGACGGCCGTCCCGACGGCGCCGACGGCGAACCCGGTCACCAGTGTCGTGCGCACCCCCACGCGGCCCACCGCGCGTTCCCCGAGCTGGGTGCCGACGGCGATGGCGACCGAGGGGATCAGGAAGGCGAGTCCGGTCCCCAGCGCGGTGTAGCCGTGCACGGTCTGCATCAGGACGGTGAGGAAGTACGGGAGCACACCGAACGTCGCCATGTACAGGAACGTGATCGCCACCGCGGCGGTGAGGCTCCGGTTGCGGAACAGCCGGAACGGCAGCAGTGGATCGGCACTGCGCGTCTCGACGACCGCGAAGAACACCAGCGCGACCACGGCCAGCCCGGACGCGCCGAGCACCGCCGGGCTGCCCCAGCCCAGTTCGGGGCCCTGGACCAGCGCGAACACCAGCAGGGTGGCACCGGCGGTGACACCGAGCGCCCCCGGCAGGTCGAACGCGCGGCGCTCGCCGCGCTCGGGGTCACGGGGGATCACGAACAGGGTGGCCACCGCGATCACCACGGCGAGGGGGACATTGACATAGAAGACGGCGGGCCAGCCGAACTGCTCGGTGAGCACTCCGCCGAGCAGCGCGCCGATGGTCAGCCCACTGGCGCCCGCGCCGCCCCAGACGGCGAGGGCCCGGTTGCGCGCCGGACCCTCCGTGAAGAGGGTGTTGATCAGCGCGAGTGTCGCGGGCAGCAGCAGCGCGCCGCCGATCCCCTGCACCGCACGGGCCGCGACGATCAACTCCGGGCTCCGCGCGAGACCGCCCGCCAGCGAGGACACGGCGTACAGGGCCAGGGCGACGACGAACACCCGGCGGCGGCCCAGCAGATCCGCCGCCCGCCCACCGAGCAGCAGGAAGCCGCCCGCGAAGACGACGTACGCGCTGACCACCAACTGCTGGGTCTGGCCAGGGAATCCCAGAGCCGAGCCGATCTCGGGGAGCGCGACGAAGACGATGTTCAGATCGAGGGCGTACATCAGCTGGGCCAGGGCCAGTAACGCGAGCGTCCAGCCGGGGCGTGGCCGGGTCGGGTTGGGAGACATACGGGGGTGCTCCTTCAACGGGTGCGTGCCATGGATGACTGTTCGTATATTCACGTACAGTCGTACTGAAGGCAAGCGGCTGCGATGGCCGCTGCATCGAACGATGCAGAGCGATCTCCCCGGTGAGGACGACGCGGCACGTACGACGGAAAGGAAGAGTGGTCGTCCTGGCGCCGCCCGCTCGGCGCCACCCCGAGTCCCGACCCCAGCCCCGAGGGAGACATGACAGCGCGGTGTGAACCAAGGGCCTTCCCTTCACGGAGCAGGTCCCTCGGCCGGGCACTGCTCGGCGGCCTCGTCATGGCGACCTCGCTGGGAGCGGGTACCGCCGTCGGCTCGGTGCTCACCAAGGCGGCGGGCCTCGACGGAGTGCCGGCCCGGCTGGTGTCCGCGGCGCTGGTCAGCGCCATCGCCACCCCACTCGTGCTGCTCGCCGCCCGTCGTGCGCGACTCCCCGCGCGGCTGCTGGGGACCGGGGGACCGCGCGCGATGTTCCGGGCCTTCCTCGCCGGGTCGGGGGTGATGGCCGCCGCGGCGGCACTCGTCATGGGGGCGGCCACCGCGGCGGGGCTGCTGCGCTGGTCGGCTCCCGACCTCGTGACCCTCGCCGGATTCCTCGTCACGAACGGCGTGGTCGCCCTGCTGCTGGAGGCGTGGCCCGAGGAAGTGACCCTGCGCGGCTATACCTGGGCCGCGCTGCGGGAACGGTTCCGCGGGCTGTGCGCGGGCCTCGCGACGACGGTGGTGTTCCTGCTGGTGCCCGGCGCCTCGACGGTTGTTCGCGCCGTGGTCGGCCGGGCCCTGGGTGAGGACGAGGTCCCGCCGCTCGGGCTCGCCCCGCCGGGGCAGTCCACCGCCGACTATCTGATCCTGCTGGCCGTCTTCGGATCGGCCCTCGTGGTGGCGCGCACCGCGGTACCGGGACCAGCGCCGCTGGGGGCGGCGATCGGGGCGCATCTGGTCTTCCTCACCGTGAACCGGGTCGTGTTCGACGGCGAGGCCCGGGGCGCGGGCTGGTCGGCGGAGCTGTCGTCGCCCGACGCCGCGCTGCTCGTCCCGGCGTATCTGCTGGTCGCCGTCGCCGGGTTCCGGCTGTACCGGCGGGTGCGGCCACCGGTGCCCGCGAGACGGTACGACTGTCCGGGTACGCTGGGACCATGACCTACCGCCATCCGGACCGTGAACAGATCAGGATCGAAGGTGTCCTGTCGGCGCTCGGCCACCCTGTGCGGCTCTCGGCGGTGCGGGTGCTCGACGCGGGGGGTGAGCACAACTGCGGCAGCGTGCTGAGGGTTCTCGGCATCACCGCGAAGTCGACGATGACGCATCACTGGCGGGTGCTGCGGGACAGCGGGGTCATCCGGCAGGAGCCTGCCGGACGGGAGAATCTGCTGACGCTGCGGCGGGTGGACCTGGACGCGCGCTATCCCGGGCTGCTGGACGCGGTGCTGGTCGGCGCGGCGACCGACGGAGTCACCACCGGCTGAGCGGCCGACCTCACTTGTTCCTGTACAGGTAGTTCGTGGGTGCGCAGTTCCCCGCGGGTCGCCTTCGCTCGCGCTTTTGAGGTTTCCTGTGCTGGGCGTACTTGTTCCTGTACAGGTCGTCCGGGGGCGCGCAGTTCCCCGCGCCCCTTTGGGGGCGCCTCAGCCTCTTGCTGTTGTTCTTCGCCATTCTCCTCGTGCAGTCGCGCTGCTGCGGGAGGGGGTGGGCGGGAATCTCTGCCCGCAGACTCCGATGCTCTTCAGTAGCTCCGCTGGACGTCGTACCGAGCGTGTCGGATCGAGGACGGAGAATCCCGACCGGCACCGACCCGAAGAACCGGCAGAACGCGCCCCAAAGGGGCGCGGGGAACTGCGCAAACCCACCGAGCGACGGCACAGGGACAAGCGCGTCCCGCCGGACGGACCTGGGAAGCGCAAGCGAAGGCGACCCGCTCAGCCCGGCCGCGCCGCCGACACCCGTAGTCGCCGGGTCACCACGGACGCCACCGCGGGGAGCTGCGCGGCCGGGAAGAAGTGGTCCCCGGGGAGCACCTCGTGGTGGAACGACCCGGCGGTCACGTCCGCCCAGCGGGCCGCCGCCGCCGGTTCGACGGCCAGATCCGCCGTGCCGGTGAGAACGGTGAGGTCCAGCGGCAGTGGCGGGGACACCGGTGTCGGTACATGGGTCTCCGCGAGGCGGTAGTCCGCGCGGACGATCGGCAGGAACAGATCCCTCAGATCCGGCTCCGCGAGCACCTCCGCGTTGACCCCGCCGTGTCGGCGCAGCACCTCAAGGAACTCCTCCTCGGGCAGGAGATGCACCTGCCGGTCCCGGGGATGGTGGGGAGCCTGCCGGGCGGAGGCGAAGAAGTGCACGAGCGTGCGGGCGTGCCCCGGGTCCGCGAGGAGCAGCCGCAGCACCTCGTAGCCGATCGTCGCCCCCATGCTGTGTCCCAGCACGGCCGTCGGCCGGTCCAGCAGCGGGGCGATCGCGTCCGCCGCGCCCCGGGCGAGCTCGTCGAGGCTCCGGGCCGGGGGCTCCTTGATCCGGCGCTCACGGCCCGGGTACTGGACGGCCCACGCCTCGATGTCGGGAGGCAGTGCCTTCGGCCAGTCCCGGAAGAATCCGGCGGAACCGCCCGCGTGCGGGAGGAGGATCAGCCGGGAGGTGGCGTCCGGCCGTGCCTCCAGGGGGCGCAGCCAGGCCGCTTCCGGCCCGGCGTGTGTCCCCTGCCCGTGTACCGCTCCCACACTGCCTCCGCCTCGCCCCGGTGAACGGGGAGTCCGCCCGCGCACCGCTCCGGGCCGTCGGTAAGTCGTACCTTAATCAATTGCGTCAAGCTGTCATCAAAACGTCCCGGCCCTCCCGGGGGTTCCCGGTCAACCGAGCGATGTCGCGAGATCGTTGACATCCCGTCAGTACGAGCGATCATCCGCGACGCTCTGACCTGCCGCGCCGCTCAACCACGGGAAGTCCGGGGCGGGATCTTCCAGACGCGCCCCACCCGGCCGTGAGGCGTGTTCGTACCGACCCCGGCGGCGCCCTCCCGCTTCATGGCTGGTTAGGCGGGCCTTGCCGATTAATGACGACCTGTTGCAAACTAACGCTGCGTCGGCCTCGGGCCATCCCCCGCGCCGGGGTCGGCGCCTTCCCTCCGTCTGCCCAGGGGTCCGCCATGACCGAAGCGCGACACCCGGCCCGCACCACCGGCCGGCCACCTCCCGCACCGTGTCCGGCGGCCCGCCCGCGCCGCCGCCCCCTACCGCGATCGCCCCGCACCGCTCGTACCCGCCCTTCTGGAGCACCCTGATGTCCGATCAGCCTGGCGGTCCACCCGCCACCCTCGGGGAGCTCCTCGCCCCGGTACGGCCGAGGATCGTCACCGCCACGGCCCTGTCCGTGCTGGCCGCGCTGGCGGGCCTGGTGCCCTTCGCGGCGGTGTATCCGCTGGCCCTGGAACTGAGCGAGGCGGCGCCCGACCGCGCCACCGTGTGGACCGTCGTCGCGGTCACCCTGGGCGCGGTGGCCGTCCAGTTCCTGTGCAACGGGGCGGCCGTCGCGATCTCGCACCGCGCCGACACCACCCTCCAGACCCTGCTGCGCCGGGCCATGGCCGAACGGCTCTCCAAGGCGCCGCTCGGCTGGATCGGCCGCCAGGGCAGCGGCAAGGTGAAGGCCACCCTCCAGGACGACGTGGAGGACATGCACTATCTGATCGCCCACGCGCTGCCCGATCTCGCGGTCGCCGTGGCCGCCCCGATCGCGGCCGCGCTCTGCCTCGCCACGGTCGACTGGCGGCTGACCCTGGTCTGTCTGATCGGCATCCCGCTCTACTACGCCGGATACCGGGCCGCGACCCGGGCGGCCGGCTCCCGGATGGGTGCCATCGGCGCCGCGATGGGCCGGCTGAACTCCGCCGTCGTGGAGTTCGTGCAGGGCATCGCCGTGGTCAAGGCGTTCGGGCAGGCCCACCGGGCGCACGCCCGGTTCGCCACCGCCGCCGACAACTACCTGGAGACCTTCAGCTCCGCGATGCGGCCCATCCTGCGCATCCAGTCGCTCAGCGGCGCCGTCGTCTCACCGGTCACCACCCTCCTGGTCGTCGCCCTCGCCGGAACCCTCTTCGTCGGCCAGGGCTGGACCGCCCCGATCGACCTCGTGCCGTTCCTCACCCTCGGCCTCGGTCTCACCGCGCCCGTCCTCACCCTGGGCCTCGCGGGCGGCACCCTGCGCACCGCGCGCGCCGCCGCCGGACGCGTCGGCGAACTCCTCGCCGTCGAACCGCTGCCCGAGACCGCCACCCCGCTGCGGCCCGACGGCCACCAGGTCGAGTTCAGGGATGTCACCTTCGGCTACGACAGTGCCGCCCCCGTACTGCGGGACATCAGCGCCGTCCTGCCCGAAGGCACCGTCACCGCGCTCGTCGGACCCTCCGGCGCGGGCAAGTCCACCCTCGCCGCTCTCGCCCTGCGGTTCGCGGACCCCCAGCGGGGCCAGGTCCTGATCGGCGGCACCGATGTCCGTGACATCCCGAGCGCCGACCTCTACCGCTACGTCGGCTTCGTCCTCCAGGACGCCCGTTTCCTGCGCGCCTCCGTCGCCGACAATCTGCGTCTCGCCGCACCCGACGCCACCGACACCGACCTCGCGCACGCGGCCCGCGCGGCCGGCGTCCACGAGCGCGTCCAGCAACTCCCGCGCGGCTACGACTCGGTGATCGGGGAGGACGCCCGGCTCTCCGGCGGCGAGACCCAGCGGCTCGCCATCGCCCGGGTGCTGCTCGCCGACACCCCCGTCGTCGTCCTGGACGAGGCCACCGCGCACGCCGACCCCGAGTCCGAGGCCGCCGTCCAGAAGGCCCTGTCCACCATGATCGCCGGACGTACCGTCCTGGTCATCGCCCACCGGCTGGGCAGCGTCGCCACCGCCGACCGGATCGTCGCCCTGGACGAGGGCCGCATCGCCGAACAGGGCACCCATGACGAACTCCTCGCCCTCGGCGGCCTGTACGCGCGGCTGTGGGCGACCGAACGGCAGCACATCGACGCGGCCGACGCCGCACGGACCGAGGTGGCGCGATGATCCGCAAGCTCTTCCAGGTCGCCGGACCCGAGAGCCGGGGCCCGATGACCGCGCAGTTCGTGGCGCTGATCGTCTACAGCGTCCTGCAAGGCGCCGCGTTCGTCCTCGTCGTCCCCCTGCTCGGCAGTCTCCTCGGTGACGATCCCGGCGACGCCTGGCCCTGGGCCGCCGCCCTCACCGTCGTCGCCCTGGCCACCGCCGTCGCCCACTACCTCCAGCAGATGATCGGCTTCCAGGTCGCGCTGGCCGTCTCGCACCGCCTCTACCACCGCCTCGGCGACCATGTGTCCACCCTGCCGCTCGGCTGGTTCTCCGGCGAACAGGTCGGCAGGCTCGCACAGTTGGCGTCACGCGGCGTTCCGCAGGTGCGCGGGTTGCTGGCCCATCTGCTGCAACCCCTGCTGTCCGCCGTCCTGACCCCGCTGACCGTGATCGTGGCGATGGTCTTCTACGACTGGCGGCTCGCCGTCGCCACCGCCGCCGGTGTCCCCGTGATGTACCTCGCCTACCGCTGGGCCGTCGGCGCCACCGCCCGCGCCGACGAGGCCGTCGACGCCGCCGCCGCGGCGGCCAACGAACGCGTCGTCGAGTACGTCCGCGCCCAGCCCGTCCTGCGGACCACCGGCGGCGGCGCCCGCGGCCGCGCGCTGCTGGAACGCTCCCTCACCGAACAGGACGCCGCCGCGCGGGCCCAGACCGCCCGGACCGCGCCCGGCCGCACCGCCTTCAGCGCGGTGGTCCTGCTCGCCGTCGCCTCGGTGATCGTGACCGGCGCCGCGCTCGGACTGCGCGGCGGCGCCGACATCGCCGAACTCGTCGCCACCCTGGTCCTCGTCGTACGGTTCGCCGAACCCGTCTCCGGCATGGCCGAACTCGGCGCCGGCCTGCGTGCCGCGAGCGGCGCGCTCGACCGGATCGACGCCGTCCTGTCCACCGCGCCCCTCCCCGAGCCCACCACCCCCGGCCCCGGCCCCGCCGACTCCTCCGTCACCCTGCGGGACGTCCGCTTCGGCTACGACGACGGTGTCCCCGTCCTCGACGGGGTGAACCTGGAACTGCCCGCCCGCACCACCACCGCCGTGGTCGGACCCTCCGGCTCCGGCAAGACCAGCCTCATCCGGCTCCTCGCCCGCTTCTGGGACACCGGCACCGGAGCCGTGCTGCTCGGCGGCGTCGACGTCCGCGACCTGACCGGTGAGCAACTGCGCACCCAGGTCTCCCTGGTCTTCCAGGACGTGTACCTCTTCGACGCCACCATCCGGGAGAACATCGCCGTCGGCCGGCCCGACGCCGACGACATGCGGATCGCGGAAGCCGCCCGGCTGGCCGGGGTCGACGAGATCGTGGCCCGGCTGCCCCAGGGCTGGGACACCCCCGTCGGCGAGGGCGGCACCGCGCTGTCCGGCGGCGAACGCCAGCGGGTCTCCCTCGCCCGCGCCCTGCTGAAGGACGCGCCCGTGCTGCTCCTCGACGAGGCGACCTCGTCACTGGATCCCGCCAACGAGGCCGCCGTGCAGCACACCCTTGACGCCCTCACCGGACGCCGCACCCTGGTCGTCGTCGCACACCGGCTCCAGACCGTGGTCCGCGCCGACCGGATCGTCTTCCTCGACGGCGGACGGATCACGGAGAGCGGCACCCATGAGGAACTGCTGGCCCTCGGCGGGCGCTACGCCGACTTCTGGCGGGAGCGCGGCAGCGCCCAGGGCTGGCAGCTCGCCCGGCAGGTGACACGGTGACAGCGGCCCGGGGCCGCCCGG
This sequence comes from Streptomyces uncialis, assembly GCF_036250755.1. Taxonomy (NCBI): domain Bacteria; kingdom Bacillati; phylum Actinomycetota; class Actinomycetes; order Kitasatosporales; family Streptomycetaceae; genus Streptomyces; species Streptomyces uncialis. Next base: position 8,435,587 of record NZ_CP109583.1, read on the forward strand.
GGCGGCGCCCTCTGGTCGACCGCGACTCCGTCCTCGCGGCCGTCGTCGAACAGGGCTTCGGCACCGTCACGGTCAGCTCGGTCGCCCAGCGGCTCGGTATCCGGCCGTCCACCCTGTACCGCTACTTCGCCAACCGCGACGAGATGGTGGCCGCCGCCGTCGAAACCTGCTTCGCCCGTGTCCCGCAGCAGGCCGAAGGGCACGGCTGGCGCGCCCGGCTGGCCTCCGGGGCCTGGGGACTGTGGGGTGTGTACGCCGCGCATCCCGGTCTCGCCGAGGCGGTCGTCGTCCAGCCCACCTCGCCCCCGGCGCTCGCCATCCGGATGGACCGGATGGCGGTGCGGCTGCTGGAGAGCGGATTCCAGCCCATCGACGCGGTCCTCGCGGTGGACGTCATCGGTGAACTGGCCCTCGACACCTTCCTGCTGGGACGTATCACCACGGGCCCCCGGGCCGACGGCACCGGCGCGCTCACCGCCCGCCGCGGCCGGATCGAGGCGGCGACCCCGCTGCTGGACCCCCGGCTGCGCGGACCCATCGAGCACGCGGTCGTCTGCTCCCCGCGCGCCTGGTTCGGACGCAAGCTCGACCTGGTGCTCGACGGCCTGACCGACCGCGCCCCCGCCCCCGGCGCCCCGGCCTCCGACACCCCGGTCCTCGCGAAACCGGTCCCCGGCACCCACGTCCCCGCGACCCCGGCCACCTACGAACCGGCCTGCGACACCCACGCCCCCGAGACCCGCGTGCCCGAGACCCAGGCACCTGGTACCCCGCCCACCGGGGAATCCGCCTCCTCCCAGCCGGACGCCTCCGGTACGGACGCCACCGGTACCGCCACGACCGGTACCGCCACGACCGGCACCGCCACGACCGGTACGAGCGCCGCCGGCAAGGCCACCCCCGCCAAGGCCACCCCCGCCACAGCCGCCCCCGTCACAGCCACCGGTACGGACGCCACCGCCCCCGGCGTCCCGGACCAGGCCGCACCACCACCGAGATGACCATCACCGGGGCGGGTACGGGTGGGGCCGGCCCGACCCCGAGCGGGCCGGACACGGGAGTGGCGACTGGGCTGCGCACACTCCCGGGTCCGGCCGGTCCGATGGCCCGGCGCGATCGCCGCGCCGGGCCATCGGCACCACCTGGGCGGTTCGGCATCACCTGGGCGGTGCGGCACGAGTCGGGCCGTCCGGCGCCACCTGGGCGGTCAGACCGCCGACCGTGGCGTGCCACCGTCCCGCTGCGCCCGTACCAGTTCCCCCCAGGCGGCCAGCGTGGGCTCCAGGGCCAGGTCCGCCACCTTCAGCCGTACCCCGAAGGCGCTCCACTTGCTGGCGACCGTCATCAGGCCCACCGAGTCGAGCCCCTGCGCGATCAACGACCGTTCGTCATCGACCAGTTCGACGGGGCAGCGCAGCGCCTCCGCGATGTCCGCCCGCATCCGCTCGACGCTCAGCCCCGTGTCCCGGTCCGCCCGGTCCGGTGCCGCCGCGTCCACGCCGGGTGCCTGGGCCGCCACCACGCTCAAGGACACACTGCGCAGCTTCTCGCAGGTCTCCGTGAACTCCCGCTCCGGCAGCGACTGCCCGACGATCCCGGCCCCCGCCCGCAGCCAGGTGCGCTCCCCCCGCTGATACACGGACCGCAGCACCAGCGCCACGTCGAACGACCCGTCCTGGTCGACGGTGAGCACCGCGCCGCCGTACAGCCCCCGGGGATCGCGCTCCAGCCGCCGGATGCAGACGTTGGCCGCGGACTTGGGCACCCCGGACACCGTGACCGCGGGGAACAGCGACGCGAGGGCGTCCCAGCCGTCGCGGCCCGGGGCGAGCGTCCCCGCCAGCTCCGAGGCGAGGTGCTGCGCCGTGCCGCGAGGCTTGACCGACATGTAGTCGTGCACCGCCACCGAGCCGGGGACACAGATGTCCGCCAGCTCGCCGAACGACGTACGGACCGTCACCGCGTGCTCGTAGAACTCCTTCGGGTCCGCGAGCAGTTCCCGGCGCAGCCGGTCGTCCTCGCCCGCCTCCCCGGTCAGCGCCCGGGTCCCGGCCAGCGGCTGGGTCCGCACCCGTCCGCCGGGGTCGACGGCCAGCACGATCTCCGGACTGAACCCGGCGGCCCGCAGTCCGTCCAGACCCAGCAGGAACGAACGGGCGGGGGTGTTGCGGGAGCGGCCCAGCAGATAGGTGCGGGCGATGTCCACCGGCTCCCGGACCGGCACCGAACGCGACAGGATCACCTTGCGGGGGCTGCCGTCCCGGCCCTCCCGGATCTCCTGCGCCGCGCTGGAGACCGCCTTGAGGTACAGCTCGGAGTCCTCGCCCGCCAGATCCACCGGCACCGTACGGCCGACCTCGATCGCGGTCGGGTCGAGGGCCGCCGCCGTGCGCTCGGCCGCCTCGGGGTCCAGGGCCCGGATCACGGCCGTGCCGTCCGTGATCCGGGTCTCCACCGCCGGGACGATAAGCCGCAACAGCACCTGGTCGCGTGGGAGTTCAGCCAGTGACGGCGTACCCGCGTAGGCCAGTTCGAAGGCGGCCGTGCCGTAGGCGCGCCAGTCCTCGAACGGCAGCCCGGCCAGCAACTGCCTTACGACCGGCCCGGGATGTCCTTCCCAGGGCGCGGTGCGCTCCCCGTCCGGCGCGCTCAGCCGCACCTCGGCCGGGGTGACCGTCAGCTCGGCCGCCGCGCCCACCGCGACGGACCAGGTCCCGTGCCGCTCGTACAGCACATGGGGGGTGTCCGCGGCCCGCATCGCGAGGCGGACGGCGACCGTCAGCGGATCACCGGGCACAGGTGTCGAGAGGGTGTGGTAAAGCCGCGGGGATGATGTCATGCGGGACTCCGTCGCTCGGCCTTCGAGGGGGGCTGGTGCGGTCGGTGCGTGGTGCGGGACCGTTCGGCGGCCCGCGCGGTCAGGGCCCGCCGGTCGACCTTGCCGACCCCGGTGACGGGCCAGCCGCCGGCGGTCTCCACCTGGTCGGGCCGTTTGAACGCGGCCAGTCCCGCGGCCCGCAGATGGTCGGCCAGGACCGGCGCGGTCAGCGCCGCCGGATCGGTGCCCGGGGCGGGCCGTACCCAGGCGCACACCCGTTCCCCGAGCACGTCGTCGGGGACCCCGACCACCACCACCGCGTCCACCGCCGGATGGCTCAGGAGATGCGTCTCCACCTCCTCCGGGGACACCTTCTCCCCGCCGCGGTTGATCTGCTCCTTGACCCGGCCCTCGACGACGAGGTCGCCCGCCGCCGTGCGCCGCACCAGATCACCGGAGCGGTAGTGGCCGTCGGGCGTGAACGCGACGGCGTTGTGCGCCTCGGCTCGGTAGTAGCCGCGCAGGGTGTACGGGCCCCGGGTGAGCAGTTCGCCGGTGGTCCCGTCGGGCACCGGGGCGCCGTCCTCCCCGACGACGAGGATCTCGTCGTCGGGCGAGACGGGGCGCCCCTGGGTCGTGGCCACGACCTCCGGCGGGTCGTCGGCACGGGTGGCGCACAGCAGCCCCTCCGCCATGCCGAAGACCTGTTGCAGCCCGCAGCCCAGCGCGCCGGGCAGTGCACGGGCCGTCGCCTCCGGCAGCCGGGCGCCGCCGACCTGCACCAGCCGCAGACTGCCCAGATCCGCCGGGACCCAGGCGGCGGCCTTCGTCCACAGCGCCGCCAGCGGCGGCACCAGCGCGGTCACGGTCACCCGCTCCCGTTCGATCAGCGGGAAGACCTCCGGCGGACTCGCGACCTCGGTGAGCACGGTCCGGCTGCCCGCGACGATCGCGCCGAGCAGCCCCGGGCACGCCAGCGGAAAGTTGTGGCCGACCGGCAGCACCGCCAGATATGTGTCGTCGGGCGTCAGCCCGCACCACGCGGCCATGGTGCGCGCGTTGTACGCGTAGTCGTCATGGGTGCGCGGGATCAGCTTCGGCAGCCCCGTGGAACCGCCGGACAGCAGCAGCAGCGCGGGCCCCGAGGGGTCGGGGTCCGGCCCGGCCAGCGGCTCGTGCGCGGTGAGCGAGCCGAACGGCACCTCGCCGGGGCCCGCCTCCCCGACGGTCACCAGATGCCGCACCGAGGGACACGCCTCGTGCAGCCCCTCGGTGACCGGCGGACCGTCCGGGGCCCGCGCACCGCCCGTACCCACATAGGCGACGGCCCCGGACAGCTCGCTCAGATACCGGATCTCGGTCCGGCCGTGCGCGGGCAGCGCGAGGACCGGCAGCGCGCCGAGCCGGAACAGCGCGAAGCACAGCACCGCGAACTCCGTCCGGTTCGGCAGATGCACCACCACCCGGTCGCCCGGCGCGACACCGAGCGAGCGCAGTCCGGCGGCGGTCCGGTCGGCCGCGTCGTCCAGCGCGGTGAACGACCAGCGGCTGTGCTCGTCGGCCACCGCGATCCGCTCGCCGTGCGCCCCGGCCGCCTCGCGCAGCAGCCCGCCCAGCGGGACACCGCGCCAGTGGCCCGCCGCGCGGTACCGCTCGGCGAAGCCGGCCGGCCAGGGAACGAATCCTTCGGCCACGGTGCTGTTCGGCATCGCTGCTCCTTCCACCGGTGTCTGATGTGCGGGGCCTGTCATGGCGCAGGGGCCGGGGATCAGACCGGCCGGGCCTCGACCAGGGACTCGCTGTCGGGCCGCAGATCCGTGCGGGACAGCTCAAGACCGGCCCGCGCGAAGAGTTCGCGGTACTGCTCCGGGGTACGCAGCCGCGCCTGGAGCAGGACGAACATGTACAGGTCCAGCGCCCGTACGTAGTGCGTGCGGTCCTCGCCGGTCGGCATATGGCCGACGATCACGAGACGGGACGTCGGCCGCATCACCGCGCGCACGGCCCGCAGGATGCGTACCGAGTCCTCGTCGTTCCAGTTGCCGATCACCCGGCTCAGCAGATAGACGTCGCCGCCCTCGGGAACCCCGTCGAAGAAGCTGCCGGCCGTGACGGTGGCCCGGGCGGAGACCCCCGCGTCGGCGAGCACCTTCGCCGCGCCGGTCACCGCGCCCGGCAGGTCGAACACCGTCCCGGTCAGCCCGGGACGCGCGGTCAGCAGCTGGGCGAGCATCGCGCCCCGGCCGCCGCCGACGTCCACGACATGCGCGTCGTCGGGGAAGGCGTAGGCCGAGCTGACGGTGTGCGCGGCGGCGGACTCGGCCATCGCCCGGTGGAACACCCCGGAGAACTCGGCGTTCTCCCCGTCCCCCATGTGCGACCACAGGGAGCGGCCGAACGCCGCGTCGAAGGCGGGCGTGCCGGTGCGCGCGGTGTGGGACGCGTTCGCCCAGGTCCGGGCGAACTCCTCCATCCCGGTGAGGCGGCACATCTCGCGCATGCTCGTCGGATGGTCGGAGCGCAGCACGGCGCCTACCTCGGTGAGCGCGAACCGGCCGTCGGGCCGGGCGAGCACCACCCCGGCGGTGGCGGCGGCGTACAGGAAGCGCTCCAGCGCGTCGGGGTCCGTGCCGCTGCCCTCGGCCAGTTCGGCGGTGGTCCGCGGCTCGTCGAGCAGATCGGCGACGCCCAGTTCGGCGAGGGCCGACACGGCGGCGGAGACCCAGCCCGCGGAGATGATCTCGATCAGACGCAGTCGGGGCGGGAGGGCGGGGGTTTCCTGGCTCATTCTTCGTCCTGTCCGTTCGGAGGAGCTGCTGTTGATGCTGCTGCTGAAGGGTCGGGGGAAGGGGCGGGCGAGAGGGTGGGGGAGTCGGCGGGGGACGACTGACCGGCAGCCGCTCCGGCGGGCGTCCCGGCGTCAGCGGGCCCGGTCCCGGTGGGCCCGGTCCGGTTGTGCTCGGCGGCCTCGGCGGCCTCGGCGAGGAATCCGGCCACGGTGAGCCGGTCGCCCACGTACAGACGGCGTACCGACAGGTCGACGCCCAGGGCGTCCCGTACCTGCCCGGTCAGCCGCATCAGCAGCATCGAGTCGCCGCCGAGGTCGAAGAAGTTCTGGTCGGGCGCGATACCGGTGACGCCCAGCGACTCCTCCCAGAGCCGGGTCACCCGCCCCAGCGGGCTGTCGTCCGGCGGACCGGACCGGGATCGCGTGCCGACCGCCGCCACCGGCGGCGAGCCGCCGTCCGCCGGGGTGTACGACGGCACCGGGCCGCCGCTGACCGGGCCCCCGCCCGGCGGGTCGATCCAGAACCGGGAGCGGGCGAACGGATATCCGGGCAGCGGGACCCGGCGCGGACGGGTCCCGCGCCACAGGGCCGGCAGATCCGGCTCGGCGCCCGCGCACCACAGCGCGCCCAGCGCGCCCAGCAGGAACGACCCGTCGTCCTGCTCGGCGTAGGCGTGCCGCAGCGCGGCCACCACCGGGACCCGCGGACCCAGTACGGTCCGGGCGAGCTTGCCGAGCCCGCCGCCCGGACCGGCCTCCAGCAGCACCGGCGGCCGGGCCGCGTCGCCCAGGGTCCGCAGCGCGTCCGCGAACCGCACGGTCCGCCTGCTGTGCCGCACCCAGTACTCGGGGTCGGTGGCCTCCTCCTCGGTGATCCAGGTGCCGGTGACGTTCGACAGGTACGGGACCCGGGGCTTGCTCAGCCGGATGCCCGCCACCAGGTCCCGGAACTCGGGGAGCACCGGGTCCAGGACGGGGGAGTGCACGGCCACCGGCACCCGCAGCCGGTGATGGTCCACCCCGGCGGCGGCCAGCCGGGCCTCCAGCGCGATCACCGCGTCGGTCCGCCCGGAGACCGTGCAGGCGTCCGGGCCGTTGACCGCGGCCACCGCGAGGCCCGGCGCGAGGAACGGCGTCACCGCGTCCTCGCCCCGCCGCACGCTCAGACTGGTCCCGCCGACCGAGGCGAACAGCCGCTCCCGCTCCGCGACCAGCGGCAGTACGTCCTCCAGGGCGATCACCCCGGCCAGGCAGGCGGCCGTGTACTCGCCGAGGCTGTGCCCGAGCAGCGCCACCGGGGTCACGCCGTAACGCTGTTCCAGCACCCGGGCCAGCGCGTACTCGGTGGCCACCAGCGCCGGGAACGACGCCGCGCGGTGACCGGTGGCGGTCCCGTCGAGCAGGGCGGTGTGCTCGCCCCCGTCCCGGGAGGCGGCGGCCTCCGCCAGGAGCGCGTCCCTGATGTCCCGGCCCAGCACCGGCCGCAGGATCCCGGCGCACCGGTCGATCGTCTCCCGGTACACGGGCTCGGTCGCGTACAGACCCCGGCCCATCCCGTCGTAGTGGACACCGCCGCCCGGCAGCAGCAGCGCCACCGGCCGCTGCCGCGCCGGTTCCGCGGCGGCCCCGATGGTCTCCCGCAGCCGCTCGGCGGCCTCGTCCGCGGACCGTACGACCAAGGCGCGGCGGTAGGGGTGCGCGGTGCGGCCGGCGGCGAGGGTGTGGCCGATGTCGTCGAGCCGCGGCGCCGGTCCGGCCGCCAGCCGCTCGCCCAGCAGACGGGCCGTCTCGTCCAGCGCGGCGGGGGTGCGCGCCGAGATCGTCAGCAGTGTGTGCTCCCGGCCGGGCGCGGACGGCGGCGCGGACGGCGGCTGCTCCAGGACGACATGGGCGTTGGTGCCGCCGATCCCGAAGGAACTGACACCCGCGCGCCGCGGGCCGGGCACCCGCCACGGACGGGCCGTCACCGCGGGCTCGAAGGGACTCGCCGCCCAGTCGAACAGCTCGGTCGGCTCGTCCAGGTGCAGGGTGGGCGGGATCGTGCCGTGCTCCAGCGCCAGCACCGTCTTGATCAGCCCCGCCACGCCCGCCGCCGCGTCGAGATGACCGATGTTGGTCTTCACCGACCCGATCGCGCAGCCCCCCGGATGGCCGCCCGCCCGCTCGAACGCGTCGTGCAGCGCGGTCAGTTCGATCGGGTCGCCGACCGGGGTGCCCGTACCGTGCGCCTCGACGTACCCGATGGACGCCGGGGACACCCCGGCCTCCAGCAGCGCCGACACGATCACCTCCGTCTGCCCGGTGGTGCTCGGCGCGGTGAACCCGATCTTGCGGTCGCCGTCGTTGTTCACGGCGGAACCGAGGACGACCGCCCGGACGGTGTCCCCGTCGGCCAGCGCGTCCGCGAGCCGCTTGAGCACCACGACCCCCGCGCCGTCCCCTTGCAGCATCCCGGCGGCCCGCCGGTCGAAGGCGCGGACCTTGCCGTCCGGCGAGTACGGGCCGTCCTGGACGTAGCGGTAGCCGAGCCGGGCGTGCGGATTGAGCGCCACCCCGCCCGCGAGCGCCAGATCGCAGCGCTGCGCCAGCAGGTCCTGGCAGGCGAGGTGCACCGCCACCAGCGACGTCGAACAGGCCGTCGCCACGCTGATGCTGGGGCCCGTGAGCCCCATCAGGTACGAGACGCGGGTGGGCAGGGTGCCCGCCGAGTTGGCGGACAGCGCGGCCGTGTGGTCGAGCGAACCGGGGCGGCCCGCGTACCAGGGCGCCAGGTTCGTGGTGAAGTACCGGCTCGGTCCGGAACCGGCGTAGACACCGACCGCCCCGGGATGTCCGCCCGGCGGATAGCCGCTGTCCTCGAACGCGTGATGGGCGACCTCCAGGAACATCCGCTGCTGCGGGTCCAGCAGCGCGGCCTCCGCCGGGGAGTAGCCGAAGAACTCCGCGTCGAACCGGTCCAGTCCGGCGATCTCCGCGACGGCCCGCACATGGTAGGGGTCGTCGAGCAGCGCCGGATCACCCCCGGCGGCCAGATGCTGCGCCTCGTCGAGGACCGTGATCCCCTCGTCGCCCGCCAGCAGCGACCGCCACAGTTCGCCCGTGCCGTCCGCGCCGGGGAACCGCCCCGCCAGCCCGATGACGGCCACACTGAACCGCGGGTCGGGCCCCTCGTCGTCGTGCCGCTCAGTCATCCGGCCGTCCCTCCCTGGCGCGGGTCCGGCGTGCGGCCCCCGCTGACCGTGCCGCCCGCCGACGGCGGGCCAGCTCCTCGTCCCGTTCCCGTACCGCCCGGTCCACGCCGCCGGACCCGCTGTCACCGGAGGCCGCGGCGAGCAGCGCCGCCAGATCGGCGACCGTCGGACGGGAGAACAGGTCCACCACCCGTACCCGGTGCCCCAGCTCCGCCTCCAGCGCGGCCTGCACCCGCAGGGTCAGCAGCGAATGCCCGCCCAGATCGAAGAAGTTGTCCCGGGCGCCGACCTCCGGCACCCCGAGCACCCGTGCCCAGACCGCCGCCACCGCCTGCTCCAGCCCCTCCCGGGGGCGGACGTACGGCGCCACGACCGGGGCCGCCGCGGGCAGCGAGGCGAGCGCCGCCCGGTCCGCCTTGCCCGACGGCATCAGCGGCAACTCGGCCAGCACCTGCGCGGAGTGCGGCACCGCGTACTCCGGCAGCCGCTCCGCCGCCCACACCCGCAGCTCCTGCTCACCGGGCGCGGGCCGGTCCGGTGCCGCCAGGCAGTACGCCGCCAGGTGCTGGGTGCCCGGGGTGTCCTCCCGGACCAGGACCACCGCTTGGCGCACCGCCGGATGGCGGCCGAGCACCGACTCCACCTCCTCCAGCTCGATCCGGTAGCCGCGGATCTTCACCTGATGGTCCGCGCGGCCCAGGAACTCGATCACCCCGTCGTGCCGGAAGCGGCCCAGGTCCCCGGTGGCGTACAGCCGCGCCCCGGGAACGCCGCCGAACGGATCGGGCACGAACCGGTCCGCCGTCCGCAGCGGATCACCGAGATAGCCCTCGGCGACCTGCACCCCGCCCACATGGATCTCCCCCGGGACACCGGGCGGTACGGGCCGCTGACCGGGCGCCAGCACATACATCCGCACATTCGGGTTGGGCCGCCCGATGGTGATCCCGGTCCGGGCGTCCGCCCCCCGGTACACCTCGCAGCTGACCCCGATGGTGGTCTCGGCGGGCCCGTAGCCGTGGTACATCGTGCTGTCGGGCAGCCGGGTCCGGAACCGGTCGAACAGCTCCGGGGTCAGCACCTCGCCGCCGCACCACACATGACGCAGCGTCCGCGCGGCCCGCCCGGTGTCCGGCCGGACCAGCATCGCGTCGAGCATCGTGGACGTCACATAGACGAAGCTGACGCCCTCGTCGGCGATCAGCCCGATCAGCCGGTCCGGGTCCTTGTCCGCGCCGGGCGGCGCCAGCACGAGCCGCGCCCCGCAGACGAGCGGCAGGAAGATCTCGTTGACGGAGATGTCGAAGCCCAGCGGCGCCTTGTGCAGCACCGCGTCACCCGGCCCCAGCCCCAGCAGCTCCGCCTGCCACGGCAGCCGGTTGCAGATCCCCCGGTGCCCCAGCATCGCGCCCTTCGGCGACCCGGTGGAGCCCGAGGTGTAGATGACGTACGCCAGATCGTCCGCGGTGACGGTGGCGGCCGGTCCCCGGGGGACGGAGCCGCCGGGCTCCGCCGACGGGTCCACCGCGGGCACCGGACCCCAGCCGTCGGCGTCCCGGGACAGCACGGCCACCGGCGACGCGTTCCTCACCACCTCCTCGACCCGGCGCGGCGGCCACGACGGCTCCAGCGGGACGAACGCCGCACCCGACTTGAGCACCGCGAGCAGCCCCACCACCAGATCCGCCGACCGCTCCAGATGGATACCGACCAGCCGCCCGGCCGTGGCGCCCAGCGCGCCGAGCCGGGCCGCGAGCCGGTCGGCCGCCGCGTCCAGCTCCGCGTACGACCACCGCACCCCGTCGGCCACCAGCGCCTGCGCGTCCGGTGAACGGCGCACCTGGTCCTCGACCAGACCGTGCAGGGTCGCGGGCGCCAGCAGCTCCGGACGGTCGGTGTCGTTCCACTCCACCAGGACCTTGTGCCGCTCCCCGGGGAGCAGGAACGGCAGCTCCGCGACGGGCCGCCCCGGGTCCGCCACCGCACCGGCCAGCAGGGTCTCCAGATGCGCGAGCAGCGCCCCGGCGGTGGTGCCGGTGTACAACTCGGTGCGGTACGTGGCACCGAGTACGGTGGTGCTTCCGTCGTCGACGGCCTCCACCGCCAGGTCGAAGCGGGCCGTGCCGTTGTGGACCTGCCGCTCCCGCACCTCGACACCCGGCAGCTCCAGCGCGCCCAGACCCGCCACCCGGCGCGAGAACATCGTGTCCGCCAGCGGATGGCGGCCCGCGCTGCGCTGCGGCCGGACCGCCTCCACCACCCGCTCGAACGGCACGTCCTGATGGGCGTACGCGGCCAGGCACTCCGCCTTCACCCGGCGCAGCACCGTCCGGAAGTCGTCGTCGGCGGACACCTCCGCCCGCAGCACCAGACTGTTGCCGAAGTTCCCCACGAGGTCCCGCAGCGAGGGGTCCTCCCGGTCGACGACCGGGGTGCACACCGCGAGATCGCTCTGCCCGGTGTACCGGTGCAGCAGCACCAGATATCCGGCGAACGCCACCATGAACGGGGTCGCCGCCTCCGCCCTCGCCAGCGCGCCCAGCCCCTTGTGGAGCGCGGCCGGCAGCGGACGCGTCACCCGCGCCCCGGCCGGTCCCGGCCGGGCCGGGCGCGGCAGATCCGGCATCGGCGCGGCGGGCACCGGGACGGGCGTCAGCCGCTCGCGCCAGAACGCCGTGCCGCTGTGCTCGCGGCGCTGTTCATGGACCGCGTGGTCCGCGTACTGCACCGGCAGCGGCTGTGCGGGCGGCGTCTCCCCGCGCAGCGCGGAACGGTAGCCCGCGGCGGCCCCGGCGAACAGCGGGGCCCAGCTCAGATCGTCGCAGGCGATGTGATGGAGCACCACGAGCAGCACATGACGCTCCGGGGCGAGCCGGTACAGCCGCAGCCGCAGCGGTGTCGCCACCGCCAGGTCGAAGGGCCGCGCCGCGTACGCCGACGCCGCCGCGTCGAGCGCGTCCGCGGTGACGTCCACCACCGAGAACGGCGGCGGCGCCGACACCAGGACATGCTGGAGCGGGGTGCCGTCCGGCCCCGGCCGGTACACCGTGCGCAGCACCTCGTGCCGCCGCGCGACCGCCGCGAACGAGGCCTCCAGCGCCGCCGGGTCCAGCGGCCCCGTCAGCTCGGCGGCGACCGCCAGGTTGTACGCGGGGCTGTCCGGCTGCGCGTGCTGGTGGAACCACATGCGGTACTGCGCCGACGACAGCACGGCCGGACCGTCGTCGCCGCGCCGCGGGATGCCGGACTCCGCCGGGGCGCCGCCCTCCCGCTCCAGCAGCAACCGGATCAGCCGTTGCTGCTCCGGCCCGAGACCACCGTCCCCGGCTCCGTCCTGTCCGCCCATGTCCGTCCGTCCCTCCGCTCGCCGTGCCGTCCGCCCGTCGCCGGGCCCCGATGCCGTCATGACCGCCCCAGTTCGTCGAGGGCGGCGGCCGTCTGCTCCGGGGACAGCGCGGACACCGTCCGGTGCAGCCGCGCGACCAGGTCGAGGCGGCCCGGCGCGGACTCCGCGCCGCGCAGGGCCTCGGCCATACCCGTGACCGTCAGCGTCTCGAACAGGGTCCGGGCGGTGAGCCGTTCGCCCGCGAAGATCCCGCGCAGCCGGGTGAGGATGCGGGCGCCGAGCAGCGAGTCGCCGCCCAGTGCGAAGAAGTCCTCGTCGGGCCCCACCCCGTCGACACCCAGCGCGCGCGACCACTCCTCGGCCAGCAGCAGCTCCAGCGGCCCGCCGGCCGGCCCGGCCGGTTGCGGCGGCCCGGCCGGTGGCCGCGCCGCCCGTCCGGCCGCCTCGGTCAGCGCCGCCCGGTCGACCTTGCCGTTGGCGGTCAGCGGGAACGCCGTGACGCGCAGGAACGCGGCCGGCACCATGTGCTCCGGCAGCCGCTCCCGCAGATGCGCCCGCAGCTCCCGGGGATCGGGGCCGCCGCCGGAGCCCAGCACATGGGCGGCCAGCGCCTTGTACCCGCGCCGTCCGCCGTCCGCCGGTACCCCGGTGACCACCGCCCGCGCCACCCCGGGGTGCAGCGCCAGCGCCGCCTCGACCTCGGCGGGCTCGATCCGCTGCCCGCGTACCTTCAGCTGGAGATCCGCCCGGCCCACGAACTCCAGTGCCCCGTCCGGCAGATACCGGCCCAGATCCCCGGTGCGGTACAGCCGCTCACCGGTGTCGGGATGGACGAGGAACGCCGCCGCGGTGCGCTCGGTGTCCCGCCAGTAGCCGCGGGCCAGCCCCACCCCCGACACATACATCTCCCCGGTGACCCCGTCGGGTCGGTCCCGCAGCCGCTCGTCCAGCAGGTGATAGGCGGTGTTGGCGATCGGCTTGCCGTACGGTACCCCGGGCACCGCCGGGTCCAGCGCGTCCACCGGGTGCCAGATGTTCCACAGCGTCGTCTCCGACGGACCCCCGACGCCCACCAGCCGCGCGTTCGGAGCCAGTTCGGCGAGGCTCCGCACCAACTCCGGCGGAATCCAGTCCCCTCCGGTGAACGCGAGCCGCAGTGAGGCCAGCGCCCCGGCCGCACCGGGGTCGTCCAGCATCATCTCCAGCATCGCCGGGACGCTGTTCCACAAGGTGACCCGGTGCCGGCGCAGCAGCTCCGCCCAGTGCGCCGGGTCACGCTCGGCGCCCGGATCGGGCAGTACCAGGGTGCCCCCGGCACCCAGCACCCCGAACAGGTCGAACGCCGACATGTCGTGGTGCAGCGCGGTCAGCCCCAGCACCGTGTCGTCCGGCCCGACCCCGAAGGTCTCCTCCGTCTCCCGCAGGGCGTTGACCATCCCCGCGTGCTCGACCATCACCCCCTTGGGCGTGCCCGTCGAACCCGACGTGAACAGCACGTACAACAGATCCCCGGGCCCCTGCGGCAACTCCTCCACCACCGGCACCGGTACGTCCGGCAGCTCCCCGTCGACCGCGACCGCCCGCACCCCCTCGGGCAGCCCGCCGTGCGGTCCGCCGCCCCGGACCAGCACGGTGTCCACCCCCGCGTCCGCCAGCACGGCCCGCAGCCGCACCTCGGGCATCGCCGGGTCCAGCGGCAGATACGCGGCGCCCGCCAGCAGCACCCCGTACACCGCGACCACCTGCTCCTGGCCCTTGTCCAGCAGCACCCCCACCACCGGCCCGGGCCCGCGGCCGCCGTCCGTGAGGAGGCTCGCGACCCCCGCCGCCCGCCGCGCCAGCCGCCCGTACCCGAGCTCCCCGGCGGACGTCACGACCGCCGTGCGTCCCGGGTCCTCGGCGGCACGCCGCAGGAACGCCGCGTGCGCCGGGACCGCGGGCAGCTCCCTCGGACGGCCCCGGACCGCCTCCCGCCGGGCACGCTGGTCCGGCGGCAGCACCTCCAGCCCGGTGGAGCGCCACCGGCTGTGCGCCAGCCGCTCCAGCAGCGCCCGGAACGCCTCGAACATGGCCTCCGGCATCCCCGCCGGGAACAGCTCGTCGACCGAGTCCCAGTTGTAGACCAGCCGTCCCTGCCGCTCGTCGAGCTGCACATCGAGGAAGACCTGAGGCGTCTGCGACACCCCGTGCACCTGGGTCCAGATCCGGTCCAGGGCGGTGCCCTCCGGGTCGGCCCAGGCCAGCGTGCTGGTCAGCACCACCGGCATCCGCGCCCGGTCCATGCTGTTGTGCAGCCGCGCCAGCTCCCGGAGCATCCACGCACCCGACACCTGATGATGGCTCAGGTCCTCCCACAACCGCCGCTGGATACGCAGCGCCCGCTCCTCGAAGGTGTCCCGCGCCCGGTTGTCGACCTCGACCAGCGAGAACGACGCGAACTCCCCGACCAGCCGCTCCACCCGCGGAAGCAACGGAAGCCGGTTCATCCGCGGCACATTGACCGTGAACCGGGCCTCCTCGCTCCAGGCCGCCAGCACCTCCGCGAACACGGCGAGCAGCAGGGCCGACGGGGTCAGCCCCGCGGACCTGGCCCGCGCGGTGAGCCGCGCCCAGTCCGCCCGAGGCAGCTCCGCCTCCCGCCGCACGAAACGCGACCGCGCCAGCTGTCCCGGGTCGGCGGCCAGCGGCAGCCGGGGCGGCGGCGGCAGCTCCGCGATCCGCTTGTGCCAGTACGCCTCCGCCTCCCGGTACTCCTCCCCGTCACGCAGCGCCCGTTCCGCCAGCACGTACTCACGGAACGAACCGCTGAGCGGCTCCAGCACGGCCCCGGGGTCCGTGTACAGCAGGGACAGCTCCCCGGACAGCACATGCCAGCTCGCGAAGTCGCAGACCAGCCCGTCGAAGCCGATGAACACCCGCACCAGGTCGTCCCGCAGCCGCGCCACGGTCACCCCGAACAGCGGCCACCGGTCGGCGGGCCGCACCTCGTGCGACAGCCGCTCACGCAACGCGGCCAGCTCCGCCTCGCGCGCCGCCACGGACAGCCGCCGCAGATCCACCACATCGGGCACGAAGGGCGGCGCGTCCGGCAGCACCCGCTGCTCCATGCTGTCCGGCAGCATCACGGCCCGCAGCATGTCGTGCCGTTCGACCAGCAGCCGCCAGGCGGTCGCGAACCGCTCCGGATCCAGATCGCCGTCGAACTCGAAGTACGCGTGGGTGGACACATTGCCCAGCGCGAACATGTCGCCCCGGCCCAGCAGATACGCCCGCTGCGTGTCGGTGAGCGGGAAGGGCGCGTACCGCTCGTCGTCGGTGCTCACCGCCGCTCCCCCCACAGTTCCGCGGCCCTGGCCAGGCACTGCGCGCGGGTCCCGGGCGGTCCCACGGCACTCCAGCCCGCGGGCGGACGCCGCCCGGACGGCCATACGGAGAACCGGCCGGCGTCGTTGCGCACCGCCTGATGGTCCGGGGTGTCCGGCCGCCGGGGAGCCCGCGCGGCCGGCCCGGGAAGCGTTCGCGCGGACAGGAAGGGACAGCGCTCCCACGCCTGCGGCGGGCCGTCGTCGGCATCAGGAAGGAAGTACTGCCGCCACTCGCGGTTGTCGGTGTCGCCGTAGCTGCCGAGCGCGGGGGAGGGCGGCACCGTGTCGTAGGCCCGCAGCCGGGCCCGGATCGTACGGCGGGCCGCGGCGCCCCGGGGGGAGTCGGCCTCCAGCCCCTCGAACACCCAGCGCGGCTGAAACGTGATCATGAAGTCCGCGGCATGCCGGCTGCGCCGCTCCCCGTGCGCCGGGGTGTTGCAGACGACGAAGATCGGCACCCCGCCGAAGGTGAACTCCCACAGCGGGTCGTCGGGGTCGGTCGGCAGCTCCGCGGGCCACGGACTGCTGTCCTTGTCCGCGAGATAGCCGAGCACGTCCCAGAACCGCTGCCGGAAGCCGTCCAGCGGCAGCGCGGCACCGCCGGGTTCGGGCCGGAAGAACACCACGAACGAGGTGTCCTTGCCGAGGGCCTGGTAGCCCTCCAGATAGCGGCGCAGCAGATCGGGCAGCGCCGCCCAGTCGCCGCGGTCCCCGGCGCCGTCGACGAAGCCGAACCGCAGGGTCCTCTTGCGTGCCGCGGCCACCGCGAAGGTGCAGGGGAAGGGGTGCTCCTGCGAGACCACGGTCGACAGCAGACCTTCCGCGCTCCGCGGGCCCCAGTGCGGTATTTCACCGATGGTGAGTTCGGGGAGCGTGGCGAGCAAGGAATCGCGTGCGTGCTGAAACTTGTTCTCCGGCTCGCTCTCCCGGATGTTTCCGGACTTCATTCCTGAATGGTTCGCGGGGGTGCTTGAGGGCATGGCGAATTCATACTCCGATCAAATCCCGTCACGGATGCCGAGCAGCGGAGGACGAATTCCCCTCAGTCGGTGGTGAATTTCTGGAACATGTCCTCGGGGATGATCGGCTGGTGGTAGACGCACGTACCCGACAGCACGACGGAACCGTGCAGCCGTGAGGTGGGGATGAGCAGCTTGTCGCCCTCGGACAGCGCGATCCGGTGGGTGACGTTGTGCCAGAAGTGCATCTGACCGCTCTCCACCATCACGAGCCGGTGGTCGTCGTGCACATGGGTCGTCGAGGTCTCCTCATGGCTCTCCACGAACGTGTCGAGGTCGACCTCGATGTGCTCCGTGGTGAGATGGTCCTGGATGCGCTCGGCGTACGTCTTGAAGTCGTCCACGCGGTCCGCCCAGGCGAGCTGCGCCGTCAGATCGGCGTCCCAGGCACGGGCGTAGCGGACGGCGTCGGTGAACCCCTCGTGGAACGCGACGACGAAGGACTCGCCGAACAGTTCCGGCAGCGGGCCCAGCAGCCGGTCCACCAGGTCGTCCGGCTCCAGGGCCGTACCCGCGGCGGGCGGGCGGGGGTACGGGACAGCGTGGCCCAGGGTGTCGCGCAGCGTCGCGGCCAGCGGGGCCGCGGTCGTCTCCCGCTCGATCAGGAACTGCGCGAGGGCGCCCAGCAGCCGGCCCGGCCTGCCGCCGTCGAGCCCCAGCCCCAGCAGATGGTTGCCCCGCGCCAGCGAGGAGCCCAGCAGGAACTGCCAGTGCGCGGTGGCGGACGGGCTCAGCCCCGCCCCGGTCCACAGCGCCCGGTAGTCGTCGGCGGCCTCGGTCCAGCGCTGCCACACCGACAGCAGGAAGGGGCGCAGCCCCGGATGCGCCGCCCCGGTCTCGGCCAGGGCGCCCCGCGCCACCGCGGTGTACGCGGCGGGCAGGAAGGCGCCCAGCTGCAACAGGAGATAGACGCCCGCGCCGTGTGCGTCCTTGACGCTCGTGGCGGTGGCGAACGCCGTCGGCGGCTCGTCGCGCAGCCCGTCGCGGTACGCCCGCACCCCGGCCTTGACGGCGTCCACCGTGGGCGCGGCGAGCGGCTCCCGGCCCTCCTCCAGGAAGCCGAAGAGATGGTGTTCGAGCACGGGCCGGGCGAGCGCCGCGAGCAGCCGGGTGTCCGGCGCGTGGAAGACCGCCCCGTCCGCCCGCGCGGCCGCGTTCCCGTCGGGAGGCAGCAGACCGTGTTCCGCGTCGTACGCGTTGCGCAGCATCCGGTGCCCCAGCAGCCCGCTGAGCAGCTGTTGCTCATCGGCCGGGAGCACCTTGGAGTAGTCCAGCCAGCCGAGGTCGTCCGGCCGGACCGGGCGGCGGTACGGGTTGTCCGGGGTCGTCAGTTCCTCGGCGGTCGCGGCCCGGAAGGGGGCAGCGGCCGCGTACGCCTTGAGGATCGCGTTCGGGTCGCCGTTCAGTTCCGCGAGCGACCGGGCGACGGTACGGGGCGCGGGCGTGTCGTTCTTTTCGGGCATGGCTGTACCTTTCGCCGGCGTTCGGTCAGGGCTCTGGGCTGGAAGCAGCGTCGAAGGACGGCACGAAGCGCGCCGGGCCATGGGTGGGAGCCAGGCGGACGCGCGGGGGAGAGGGCGGACGGTGACGGGAGAACGACGACGTCGCACCTAGGGAAATCGCCGGTCGAACGGCCCCGAAGGAGGCGGCCGGAAACGCCTGACCGTCACACCTGCCGTGCACGGTGTGCCACCGGCCCGCGGCTTTCGGGGAAAGCGTGTGGACCCGGGCAATTCATGGCGTGCTGAGTTCGGCCACGGATTCCCGCACGGTCTTCCATACCGCGCTGAACCCGATAGCGGACGCCAGCCTAGGCGCAGGTCGCCTTTTCACGCAAGACCGCATTTCCGTGCCCCGTACGCGATTTGACGGAAGCGGGATCCGGCACCCGGCGCGCGAAGCCGGATCGGACGGCCGGCGCGCGGAACCGGATCAGACAGCCGGTGCCGAGGCGGGGGCGGAGGCGGCAATTCCGTCGAGGAGCACCTCGATTTTGCGGCCGAACCAGTCCGCCGACGATCCGTTGAGGATGCGGGTGAATGCCGCCTCGATCGACGGATCGGTCACTTCCCGAATGTCGTCGAGCATCGCGCGGCGCAGTTCCGCCACCCCTTCGGGGTCGGTCGCGGGCCGGCCGGTCCGCTGCCCCGTGAGGAAGTGGAGCAGCACCTGTTCGTTGACGAGGTCCTGGGCCAGGGCCGCGGCCTCGGGGTCGAAGCCGAGGTCGACCAGGACCGCCGTGGTCCGCGCGCCCTGCCGGGCGAACTCCCGGACCCCCACCCGCAGCGCGGCGATATGCGTCGCCAGCCCCGGGTGCTCCTCGAACAGCCGGAAGGCGGCCCGTGCCACGGCCCGCAGATACGGCCGCCAGCCGGCGCAGGGCGACGGCCAGTCGGCCCCGGCGACCACCTGGTCCGCGGCGGCGGCGATCAGCTCCTCCTTGTTGGAGAAGTACCGGTACAGGGTGGAGTGCTTCACCCCGAGGCGCCGCGCGACGGCGCTCACGCTCAGCTCGTCGAAGCCGACCTCGACGGCGGCGTCCACGATGGAACGCCGGCCGACCTGGGACGGGCGTCCGAGCTTGGGCACCCTCAGCCGGGCGTTCAGCTCCGGGCGCCGGTGCGGGGGATCAGGGGGCGTGTCAGCCATGCCCCCCATTGTCCCCGACCGCGGGGCGGTGCCCAGGGCCCGCCCCCGGGAGCGCCCGGGGCCCGCCTTCGGGGGGCGCTCGCAGGGGCGCGCGACTCACGGAGGAGCCGGTCCGGGGGCCTCCGGGCACTTAATGACAGCGAGTTGAAAAGAGGTTAGGCTTACCATACTATTCCGGCGTCGAGGGTGGTCACACCTGCCGTGACGGCCCTTCGACGCGACGCGGCCCACGCGACGGCGCACTTCCAGCGCCGGTACGACCGCGCGGCCGACCTGGAAGGGGCCGTCGCGCGCAGACCAGCCGTTCGCCCGGAGTTCCGGTACCTCCCCAGGATCAGCGCCCCGCCCCGGCGGCGGTCCCGCCCATGACCGCCCGCCGGTCGCGCCCCGTTCGTCGCCGTCCCCCGCGCCCCAACCCTCCGCGGACGGATCGCGACAGCGCTTCACCCTTCCGGCACGGCCCGCCGGAAGACCCGTACCCGGCTCCGCCGACGGCGCCGGGCAGTACGCGCGCAGTCGTCGGCGACGGCCGACGGCCGCGGAGATGTCTCCTCGGCATGTCCGGTCCTCGCGCGGTACGTCCCGACGGGCGCGGTCCGTCAGAGGTGCGTCCGCTCTGTGCGCGCGACGCTCACCCGGCCGTGCGCTGCCTCGGTCCGCGTGCCGTACCTGTACCCGGGGTGCTGCTGTGTGCCTGACGCCTGGTCGGTGGTCCGGGTGTTGTGCGTGCCGGGGCCGGTACCCGGGGCGGGCGGCTCGTGATCCGTGCGGGGTCGTGGCGCCCTCACCTCGGGGCCCGGACAGCGAACAGGACCCGGTTCCGGTGCTGGGGGAACCAGGTCCTGTCCATCGATCGCCGTGTCACCGGGGCCATACGGCATGCGTGTGGTCCGGGCCCACGGCTGTCATGGGCCCGTGTGCGGGGTCGTCCCGCACACGGGGTCGGTCCGCGTACGGGTCAGGGCCGTGCCGTGCCCCCGGGTGCGCGTACGTGTGCCGCGGTGCGGGTCACTTGGCCGCCTTCGCCAGCGCGGGGTCCAGCTCCTTCAGCAGCCAGGGGATGCCGAGGATCGACGGATTGCGCAGCAGGGTGATGGTCTCGCTGTTCACCGCCTGGTAGGTGCCGGACTTCTTCACCTCGGTGAACGCGGGGTTGGCCTCCAGGGCCTTGCGCACCTGCGGGGAGTTGAAGCCGATCACCACCAGATCGGCCGACAGCTTCTCGGCCTGCTCCGGGCTCAGGATGCCCGGCTGCACCTTGGTCGCGGTCTTCTCGGTGCCCGCGAGCGACGGTGTCACCTTGGGGCCGAGCGCTTCGAGGAACTTCACGGCGAAGTCCTTCGGGGAGGCCAGGGTGGCGATCTGGGTCGGGGAGTACCCGAACGAGGCCGAGAACGTCTTGCCCTTGAGTCCGGAATGCCTGGTCGCGGAGGCCGAGATCGCGGCCTCCGCCACACCGATCTGCCGCTCGGCGTCCTCGCTCCTGCCGAGGGCGGAACCGATCTGCTTCTCCCGGGTCTGCCAGCTGTCCTCGGCGGCGGACTTCTGCGGGGCCACCGTCGGGGCGATCTTGCTCAACTGCGTGTAGTGGTCGCCGATCGCGTAGTCCCCGGTCGCCAGGATCAGATCGGGGTCCAGCGCCGCGACCTTCTCGTAGGAGACGTCCGGGGTCGTGCTGAACAACTCGGTCGCGGCCGGGTCGAGTTCGTCCGTCAGCCAGGGGCTGATGCCCTTGGGGGCGAACGGGTCCTTGCCCGCGCCGACCGGGGTCACGCCCAGGGAGAGCGCGGCGTCCAGGTCCATCGTGGTGAGCGCCACGACACGCTTGGGGGCGGAGGAGACCTCGGTGGTGCCCCGGGAGTGCTTCACCTGGACCGGGAAGGCGTCGCCGCCGTCCGCCCCGGCGGACGCCTTCGCCGTCGACTTCGTCTCGCCGTCGCCGCTGTCGTCCGACGCACCGCAGGCCGTCGCCGTCGTGCACAGCAGTCCGACGGTCAGTAAGGCCGCCGCCGTTCTGGTGCCGTTCGCGCGCCTCATGTCGTTCTCCCCATCCCCGTGCCCACAGCCCCGGATCGTCGTGACACGGCCGCCCTCGCACTGCGGGCCGCCGGGGGCGACTTTACGACAGGCAGTCATTAATAGGCAAGGCTTACCTAATATCCGTCAAGTGGTCTACCGCGCAGGGGGGATGTCAGTCACGCGGTCCACCGCGCCGGGTCAGCAGCCAGGCCAGATACGCCCCGCCGAAAAGACCCGTCGCGATACCGGCCGGCACCTCGACCGACGGCAGCGCCCATTGCGTCGCCACATCCGCGCCCGTCAGCAGGAGCGCGCCTGTCAGCGCGGACGTGGCGATCCCGGGGCCGGGCGCGCGGGTCAGCCTGCGGGCGATCTGCGGAGCGACGAGCGCGACGAACGTGATGGGGCCCGCCGCCGCCGTCGAGGCGCCGATCAGGGCCACCCCGGTCACGATGGCGATGACCCGGGTCGGCCGCGGCGGGGTGCCGAGCGCCTCGGCCGTGTCGTCGCCGAGGCTCAGCAGCCCCAGCCCCCGGCTCTGCGCCACCGCGAGCGGCAGCAGCGCCGCCAGCACGACCGCCAGCGGGGCCACCTGGTCCCACGTACGGCCGTTGAGCGTGCCCGTCAGCCACAGCTGCGCCACCTCGGCCTCCTGGACACGGGAGCGGCTGAGCAGCCACGCGTTGACCGCCGTCGCCATCGCCGCGATCCCGATGCCGACGATGATCAGCCGCTGGCTGTGCAGCCCGTCGCGCCAGGTGATGAGCAGCACCACCGCCGCCGTCACGGCCCCGCCCGCCACCGCGGCGACGGAGGTCCCGAGGGCGCTCGTGTGCCACATCAGGAGGGCGATCAGCGCCCCGGTCGCCGCGCCGCTGCCGAAGCCGATGACGTCCGGGCTGCCGAGCGGGTTGCGGGTCACGGACTGGAACAGCGCGCCCGAGGCCCCGAGAGCCGTGCCCACCAGGAGCCCCGCCACGGCACGCGGCAGCCGGAACTCCACCACGATGAACCGGGCCCCGGGCTCGCCGCCGCCCGCGAGCACCCGCAGCACCTCGGGCATCGGGAGCCCGAAGTCCCCGGTGACGCACGCCAGGACGAAGACCACGGCCGTCACCACGAGCAGGGCGGCGCCCACGACCAGGACGCGTGGCCGGACCCGTACCGAGAACCGGCGGGTCCGCAGGGTCCGGGTCCGCAGGGGGCGTTGCTTCGGAGTGCGGGTGCGCGTACGCGAGGCGGTGGCGGTCATCGCCCGGACCTCCGGTTCCGTCGGGACAGCACGATCAGCGCGGGCGCCCCGAGGAACGCCGTCACCACCGCGACCTCCAGTTCGCCCGGCCGGGTCAGCACCCGGCCCAGCACGTCCGCGGCCAGCAGCAGCACCGCTCCCAGCACCGCCGAGTACGCCAGGATCCAGCGGTGGTCCTGGCCCGACCGCCGCCGGGCCAGATGCGGGACCGCGAGGCCGACGAAGGCGATCGGGCCGACCGCCGCCGTCGCGCCCCCGCACAGCAGGGTGACCGCCAGCACCCCGGCCACCCGGGTCCGGGCGGGCCGTCCCCCGAGGGAGGTCGCGACATCGTCGCCGAGGGTCAGGGCGTCCAGCGGCCGGGCGAGCGCCAGGGCGAGCAGCATTCCGGCCAGCAGCAGCGGCAGGACCTGCCACAGGGTGTCCGCCTGCCGCCCGGCGAGCGATCCCACCGTCCAGAACCGGAAGGCGTCGAACACCTCCGGCCGCATCAGCAGCACCGCCGTCACCAGGGCCGTGAGCGCCGCCGACAGCGCGGCCCCGGCCAGCACCAGCCGGATCGGGGTCGCGCCGCCCGGCCCCGCCGAGCCGATGAGATGCACCATCACCGACACGAGCCCGGCCCCGGCCAGCGCGAACCACACATACCCGCTGAAGTGCTGGAACCCCGCGAAGCCGATGGCGAGCACCGCGCCCGCCGAGGCACCGGAGTTGACCCCGAGGATGCCCGGATCGGCCAGCGGGTTGCGGGTCAGTGCCTGCATCAGCGCCCCGGCGAGACCCAGGGCCGCTCCGGTGGCGAGGCCCAACCCGGTTCGTGGCAAACGCAGTTCACGGACGAGGGCCTGGTCCGGGCTGCTGCCGTCGTGGTCGACGAGGGCGTCGAGGACCGTCGCCAGGGGGATGTCCTTGGTGCCGATCGCCACGGAGGCGAGGAGGACGACGAAGAGGACGGCGAGCCAGCCGGCCAGCCCCGACGCCCGCGCGGGTAACCGCCGTCCGGGCGGCCGTGGCGCTGCCTTCGGTGGTCCCGCGACCCGCTCGGTGACCGTGCCCATGCGTCTCCCGCCCTCCCGCCGCCTTCAAGCCAAGTAAGGACAGGCTAATCCAAAAATGACAGGGTGTTGCGTGCCGGTCCCGGGCACTTCGTACGGCCCCTACGCCTCGGACGTGCCGTCAGGAGCGCGTCGCACAGCGGGAGTTCTACGGCCCCCGACCTCGTAGCGGGTACTGACCTCGGACCGGGTACCGACCGGGACCGGATACCGACCCGCACCGCGGACCGGTGTGCGTACGGCTCGTACCCGGTCAGTGGTCAGTGCCGGTTCCGCCGGAGCCAGTGACCGCGGCGCTGGTACCGGGCGACCGGGGGAGCGGCGGGCGGTGGGGCGCCGGGGGAGGGGGTACCCGTGTTCTGACCGGGAGCCGGAGGGTGACCGGAAGCGGAGGTGCCGTCCGCGGGCGGGGACAGGCCCTCCGGGTCGTAGACCGTCGTCGCGATGGTGTCCACGAGCCGCTCCTCGGAGAAGTCCTCCGAACCGGGCACATGGGGGACGAACCCGACGAGGACCCCTTCGCTGACGATCTCCGCGTCCAGTCCCGCCGCCCCGTCGACGTCCCAGAGCGCCTCCATGTCCGTGTCGAGGACGACCCGGATTCCGAATTCGTAGACACCGGCCTCCACGAGATGGGCCATCACCCCCCGCTCACGCAGCGCCGCCACCATCCGGCGGGCACGTTCCGCATCCATACCGGGTGGACCTCCTTCGTGCGGGAACCCGGGCCGACGCGGGGAGCGGGTCCCTGGGCCTGTCCGGGGGCGCGTCAGCGCTTCGTACGGGCGATCACTCACACCGCCGGACGGCCGACCGCCCGACCACGGTCACCCGCACCGGGCGAACCGCACGAACCGGGCCGCCTTGTCTTGTCGTCCACCGGATTCCGGCACCCGCCGGAAACGTCCGCCGGCCGCCTCGGATCCACCGTACTCCGGCTCGCCCCGGACGGCGCGCGGCGCGCGACCGGGCGCCGCCACCGGCCTATACGGGCAGGTGGAAGGGCACGGTGGTGATGACGATCTTGGGGAGGGGGCGCAGCGCGCGGCGCAGCCGGGTGGCGGTACGGCTGTGCAGGAACCGGTGTCTGCGGCGGCGGGTGACGATCTCCGGCACGATCACGGTGAGGGTCAGTTCGGGATGCTGCCGGTGCAGCGCTTCGAGATAGTGGACGAGCGGGGCGACGACCGCGCGGTAGGGCGAGATGACGATCTCCAGCGGCAGATGGTCGCCCCACAGGGACCAGTAGCCGCGAAAGCGCCTGGCCTCGTCCTCGGTGAGACTGATGTGGACGACGAGGACGGGCTGCTGGAGCGAGGCGGCGTAGGCGAGGGCCCGCATCCCCGCGAGGTCGAGGGTCGCGATGGCGACGACCGACAGATGACGGATCTCCTCGGGGATCTCCTCGTCCTCACCACCGCCGTCCGCGCCGCTGCCCCCGGTGAGTGCCGAGCCCCGCGCGGGCAGGGGGCCCCGCGCCGTACGGGCGGGCAGTTCCACGGTGTGCGGATGCAGCCGCAGGGCGTCGCGGGCGGCCCGGTAGTGCCGTCTGATCCGGGTGGTGACCAGCAGGAACAGTCCGACGGCGACGATGGCGACCCAGGCACCCGAGGTGAACTTGCTGATCCCCGCGGTGAGGAACACCAGCGCCGACAGCGCCCCGCCCACCGCGTTGAACGCCAGGCTCTTGCGCCAGTGCCGGTTCCGCAGCCGCCACCAATGGACGACCATCCCGGCCTGCGAGAGCGTGAAGGCGAGGAAGACCCCGACGGCGTACAGCGGGATCAGGGACGCGGTCAGCCCGTCGAACGCCACGAACACCAGGGCCGCGGCGAGCGACAGGAGCAGGATGCCGTTGCTGTACGCGAGCCGGTCGCCGAGCCGCATGAACACCCGCGGCGCGCAGTCGTCACGGGCGAGCAGGGACAGCACCCGGGGGAAGTCGTTGTACGCGGTGTTGGCGGCCAGCAGCAGCACGGCCGCCGTCGCCGTCTGGACGAAGACGTACATCCATCCGTCGCCGAACTCCAGATGCGCGAGCCGGGAGAGCACGGTCTCCCCGGAGCCGGGCACCACCCCGGTGAGATGGACGAGCAGGCTGATCCCGGTGAACATCACGATCAGCAGGCCCACCATCCAGGTCAGGGTGGTGCGGGCGTTGCGCCATTCGACGGGCTTGAACGCGGGGACGGCGTTGGAGATCGCCTCGATCCCGGTCATCGCCGTGGCACCGGAGGAGAAGGCCCGCATGACCAGCAGCACCCCGACGGACTCGGTGACGCCCAGCGGCGGAGCCGGACGCGCCTCGAAGCCCCGGCCGGCCGCGTCCACGAGACCGTAGGCGATCAGGGTGAGCATCGCGGCGACGAAGGCGTAGGTGGGGGCGGCGAAGAGGGCCCCGGCCTGCCGGATACCGCGCAGGTTCCCCGCCAGCAGCAGGACGATCACCCCGACGCCGATGGGTACCGTCTGCCCGGCGAGGGAGGGTACCGCCGAGGTGATGGCCGCGACCCCGGAGGCGATGGACACGGCGACGGTGAGCACGTAGTCCGTCATCAGACCGGCGGCGGCGACGAGACCGGGCACCCGTCCCAGATTGTCGCTCGCCACGATGTACGAGCCGCCGCCGTGCGGATAGGCCCGGATCGTCTGGCGGTACGACAGCCCGACCGCGAGCATCAGGAACACGATCGCCCCGGAGACCGGCAGCGAGTACGCCAGCCCGGCCGTCCCCGCCAGCACCAGTACGGCGAGCAGGGCCTCCGGACCGTAGGCCACCGACGACAGGGCGTCCGCGGACAGCACCGGCAGCGCCAGCAGCTTGCGCATGCGCTCGGTCACCACGGCGGAGCTCCGCAGCGCCGCCCCCAGCACCAGCCGCCGGACGAGGGCCCCGGCCCGCGCGGACCGGCCCGTCGGCGGTTCCTCCGTGTCGACCCGCTCCCCGGCGGAGCGCGGTCCGAGCGGCGAGATCGGCACCAGCCGCCCGAACCGGGGCGGCCTGATCTCGGCGGGCGGCGGAAACCTCCCCAGGTCCGGATCGACCGGCAGCGCGTCGCGCCACACCTCCGGGGCCGCCGACACCCGCCCCCATTCCCGGCCCACCCGGCGCAGCACCCGCACCTGCTCGTCGCCCAGCCCCGGCAGCTGGGCGGCGGGGCCCGGCGGACCCGTCCCCGCCCCCCGGTCATCCCGCGTATCCGACACATCGCGCAGTGTCGCCGATCACGGAACCCTGTGGCGGCACCGACATGGCCGGGGGCGCGGGGCGGTGAGGTGTCCGGGGTCGTCCGGTGCGGGGCGGTGGCCGACCCGCCCAGGGCGTCCGGCGCGGGGCGGCGGTGAGAGCCCGTGGCCGTACGTCCTGGTCGGCGGGCCGGGCGTGGGCGGGCCGGGCGTGGGCGGGCTGGACGTGGGTGGGCCGGGCGTGGGTGGGCCGGGCGGAAATGCGGATGCGGGCCGCGGGGCCCGGGGCGTAGGGTCGGCGCCCGTGGAACCGCTCACCGAGAAACAGATCCGCTCGTCCTTCGTGAACTGCACCAAGGGGGAGGCCGCGCGGCTGAAGCTGCCGCTCGACTTCGCCGACCTCCCCTGGGCGGAACTGGACTTCCTGGGATGGGTCGATCCCGGGGCCCCGCTGCGGGCCCACCTCGTACTGCCGCGTCCCGGCGGGCCGCTCGGCATCTCGTTGCGGGTGCCCTCCGTGCGCCGCACCAGCGCGGTGCGGTCCAGCCTGTGCCAGATCTGCCTCACCGCCCACGCCTCGTCGGGGGTCGCCCTGCTCGCGGCCCCGCTGGCGGGCGCCCGGGGCCGCGAGGGCAACACGGCGGGTGTGTATCTCTGCGCGGACCTCGCGTGCTCCCTGTATCTACGCGGCAAGCGGCAGCCCAAGCTGCGGTCCGGCTTCTACGAGGAGTCGCTGACCCTGGAGGAGCGCGTCGCGCGGATGTCGGGCAACCTGGATGCCTTCCTGGCCAAGGTCACCGCGAGCTGAACACCCGGTGCGCGGCCCCTCCCGGGCCCGGCGGGGGAGTGCGTCACGACTCCTCGGCGGCCGTCCCCTCCTCATAGGGGAAGAGGGCGGGCGGTGTCGCGCTCTGGAAGAACGTCTTGGCGCGCAGCATGGCCCGCTCGTCGTCCCGTATCTGTCCGGGCCGGGAGCCGTTGCCGAGCAGCACCCCGCCGAACCCCATCCGCATGTACGCGGCGGTGTGGTGAAGGGTCGTCACCAGCCCGTCCGCGACGACCTCCTCGTCATCGGCCATGACCGTGACACCCCACAGGGTGCGCCCCGCCATCCGTTCCTTGAACCGCGCCCCGGGCAGTGACAGCCAGCCCGACCAGTAGTCCAGATAGCGCTTGGTCTGCGCGGACACGTTGTACCAGTACAGGGGGGAGACGATGACGATGTCGGTCGCCTCCGTGGTGACCCGGCGCAGCTCCTCCTCGTTCTCCCCGCTCGGCCAGGTGCCGGTGTCGTGCCGGTCGTCCTCGAAGTCGGGCAGCGGGGTCCGGTTCAGGTCCACCCAGTGCTGCGGGACATCGGCGGGCAACTGAGCGGCGGCGGTCCTGGCGAGGATCTCGGAGTTGCCGTCGGCGCGGGAACTGCCGAGGACGAAGAGAAACGAGCGGGTCGTGCCACGATCCGTTTCGGTGGTCATGTCTGCTCCGGTATCGGACCCCGGCCAGGGGCGCCGGGGGGACCGCGGCGCCCGATCCCGGACCAGGGTGGTCGGTGGGTTCGCCGCTCCAACTCCCTTGTCCTGGAGGTTATTCCGACCGTTGTCCGTATGCCGGGCAGGTGCTCCAGTGCCGTTCCCCCAGGTGGGGGGCCGGGCCGGACGGTGCCGTGGCTGCGACCACCGTCCGGCCCGGGGTCCTCACCGGCGGGCGTGCAGGGCGGCTCTCACACGTCCCCGGGACGCAACAGGCCGCGCTCGTACGCCTTCACCAGCCGCTGCGGCACTTGATGCACGGCCCCTTCGACGGTGACCGGGACCAGTTGAGGAGTCGTGGCCTTCCACTGGGCGCGGCGGTGGCGGGTGTTGCTGCGGGACATCTTCCGCTTCGGAACTGCCATGGGGTCCTCCTGGACTGCCGTCACAAGTCTTTCGGTGGGGACTGCTTGCCGGAGTAGGGCAGGAGCGCCGTCTCCCGTGCGTTCTTGATCGCCGCGGCGAGCTGCCGCTGCTGCTGGGCGGTCACCCGGGTGACCCGCCGGCTGCGGATCTTGCCCCGGTCGGAGATGAACCTCCGCAGCAGATCGGTGTCCTTGTAGTCGATGTACGTGATCCCCGCCGCGTCGAGCGGGTTGGGTCGCGGCGCGCGCGGTGCGCGGGGGTCCTGGCGACGGGCCATGGGTGCCTTCCTTCTGCCTGCCTGCCGACCGGCTGGTCCGGCGGGTCGTTCCTACGGGAGCTGCGAACTGCGGGTCAGGGGGGCGCGATCAACGGACCGCGGTCAGGGGACGGGGTCGAGGAGGGTGTCGAACGCGGGCGGCAGGTGCTTCCACGAGTCGGGACCCGCCGCGTACTCGTCGTCCGTGAGCAGGCATGAGTCCAGCAGCCGCTCCAGACCGTCCCGGTCGAGGCCGGGCGAGGTGAAGACCAGGTGCTGGCAGCAGTCGCCGTGCTCGGGGTGCCAGTCGAGCGCCGCGGCGGCGCGCCGGGTCGGGGACACCATCTCCCAGGCGGCGTCCGGCAGGGAGGCCAGCCACGGACCGGCGTTCTCCACGCACAGGGCGCCCCCGGCGGCGTCCCAGGCCAGCAGGGTGTCGGGCCGGTCGGCGAGCCAGAATCGGCCGCGGCTGCGCGCCGCCGCGCAGCACAGGTCCTCCAGCGCCAGGTACAGCCGCTCCGGGTGGAAGGGGCGGCGCCGGTGCCAGACGAAGGTGGCGACACCCGCCTCGTCCGCCTCCTGGGGGAGCAGGGCGCAGGCGGGATGCTGGGCCGCGGCGGCGCTCTCCACGTCGAAACCGGCGAAGGCCAGCCGGACGAGTTCCTCCGACCCGGCGGGCACCCGCCGCGCGGTGGGGTGGAGCTGGGCGAGCAGCGCGTGGTCCTCGTCGTCGGCGCTCTCACCGCCGACGAGCGCGAGGACGGGCGCGTACTCCAGCTGCCGGGCCCAGGTGTCCCCGACGGTGCGCTGGTCGGTGGGGGCGGAGGCGCGGCCGACATCCGCGAGATCGTCCCCGTCGGCGAGGTACGCGAGGACGAGCGCGGGGTCGACCGCGGTCACCACATTGGTGAGCCGCAGCTCGTCGCCACCGTGCGCGACGACGACCTCGGCCATCGCCCGGGGCTCGACCGAGTCCCAGAGCTCGACGATCGCGAGCCGGGTCGTACCGCCGGTGGCCAGTGCGCGGAGCTCGGGGACGAGATCCTCGCGCAGCGCGCAGCACGCGCAGTCGTTGACGAGCGGGGCCTCGCCCCGGGACAGCTCGCCGGAGGCGTCCCGGACGCTGCGCCGCACGGTGCCGTCGTACGCCGTGGCCATGTCGTGGTGGAGAGCGACGCTGCCCGGGACGCGCCGCAGGAGGCCGTCGACGACCTCCTTGCGGGCATCCGTGTGGAGTCCGCCGACGATGACGACGGGCAGCCTGTTCCTGTCCTCCATCAGTTCGCCGTCCCGCGCCGGGCGTAGCGGCGCTCGAACCGCTCGACGCGTCCCGCGGTGTCCAGGACGCGGGCGGTGCCTGTGTAGAAGGGGTGGCTCGCGGCGGAGATCTCGACGTCGACGACGGGGTAGGTGGCGCCGTCCTCCCAGGTCACGGTCTTGTCGCTGGTCATGGTGGAGCGGGTGAGGAAGGCGTACCCCGCCGCCTTGTCGCGGAAGACGACGGGGCCGTACGCGGGATGGATTCCTTGCTGCATCGCGGGGTCCTTCGGAGAGGTCGGGGGTCTGGGGTCGGGGAGGGGATCGGGAGGAGCGGGCGGGGTGTCCGCTCCGGGCCTGACGGGTCTGGCCGGGCTGCCAGGCGCGCGCCCGGCGGCGGGGTGGTCCCGACACGGGCGGCGGCCTGACCGCCATGCCGGGGCCGGTGTCTTCCGGGCGCGTCCGACGGCGCCTTCGACGGTGCTTCGTGGTGCCCGGTCGTGCTCGGTGGTGCTCGGGCGGGCCGTGAGCCCCTACTATATGGGAATGGTTTCCATTTTCAAAAGGAAGCTGTCCCCGTCCCCCGAGAGGCAGGAGCATCTGTGTCCGCCCATTGCCAACTGACCGGCGCCCGGCCCGGCTTCGGCAACCGCATCTCCCACTCGCACCGGCGCACCTCGCGCCGCTTCGACCCCAACATCCAGCGCAAGCGGTACTGGCTGGCGAGCGAGGGCCGTCATGTGCGGCTCGTCCTCAGCGCCAAGGGGGTCAAGACCGTCGACCTCATCGGCGTCGAGGCCGCCGTCGTCCGTATCCGGGCCCGGGGGGTGAAGCTCTGATGGCGAAGAAGAGCAAGATCGCGCAGAACGAGAAGCGCAAGCGGGTCGTCGAGCGGTTCGCCCTGCGCCGGGCCGAGCTCAAGGAGATCGTGCGCCGCCCGTCGTCCACGGCCGCCGAGCGCCGGGCCGCCCTCGGGGAGTTGCGGCGCCAGCCCCGTGACGCCAGCGCCACCCGCGTCCGCAACCGCGACAGCGTGGACGGCCGGCCCCGGGGTCATCTGCGCAAGTTCGGACTCTCCCGGGTCCGGATGCGTGAGCAGGCGCACGCCGGATTCCTCCCGGGGGTCACCAAGTCGTCCTGGTGACCACCCGGACAGCGCGACGGGCCGCCGTTCCCTCGGGAGCGGCGGCCCGTCGTATGCGGTGCGGGTGGGTGGACATGCCCGTACGGGGCGGGTCCGCGGGGTCCGGCCTGTACGGGGGCGGGTCCGCGGGGTCCGGTCTGTGCGGGTCGGGCCCCCGGGCCTGGGCTGGGCGGGGCCCGGACCGGGCGGGTCAGGTCTGTGGGGGTCGCGGGGCCCGTTGCTCGATGGAGTCGAGGAGCAGCCGCAGTGCCGTCTCGAAGACATCTGCCGGGTCGACCTCGAACAGCGGGTCGCGGACCCGGTGGATGTGCGGGTACTCGCGCGGGTCCGCCGCGCGGTACGCGCGGGCCCAGCCGTCCGCCTCATGGGCCTTCGTCTCGGCGTCCAGGCTGTGGAACGCGGCCTCCCCGCCGGACCACAGCAGGGCGAAGTCCGCCACGACCCGGTACAGCAGCGCCGCCTCGGCCGCCCCGAACCCGGCGTCGCCGAGCGCTCCGATCACCGTGTCGGCCGCGCGCATCTCGGCGGGCCGCCGGGTGGTGCGCGGACCGGAGAGCGCCGCCGCCGCAGGATGCGCCAGATAGGCGCCGCGCACCCGGCGGCACACATCGGCGAGGGTGTCCGACCAGTGCGGGTGCGCCTCGAACCCGGTCAGCGCCTCCTCCAGCAGCCGGTCGGCGACGGCGAGCAGGATCTCGTCCTTGCCCGCGAAATGGCGGTAGACCGCGGTCTGGTCGGCGCCCAGCGCCTTGCCCAGTCGCGGCATGGTGAAGCCGTCGGTGCCGTGCTCGTCCAGGAGTCGCAGACTCACGTCCACGATGCGTTCGGGGGTGAGCGCGCCCCGGCGCAGCCGGGGACGCCGTGCGGTGGGGGCGGTGCGGCCGGGTGGTGTGGTCACCGGTTCATCATCTCGTTTCGCCGCGTCACGGGGGGTGGTTGCCTCGCAAAGACAGGGAGCCGCCATGTTAGCGCACCCTGGACAAAGGCTTAGTCCAAGGCATTGACAGAGGGTCGCGCGAGGTGTTTCCTCGGAGCCATCGCCCCACCGGACAATCCGGCCGGTGACCCGGTGACCCGGTGACCCGGTGACCCGGTGACCCGGTGACCCGGTGACCCGGTGACCCCGCCGTGGGCGTCGGTGTCGGCGCCCACCCCGTGCCCACCCAGCGCCCACCCCGCGTCTGCCGCCCGCACCGAACCCCGGCCTCCCCGCCCCCCGGGACACCGCTCCACCTCACCTCACCCCACCCGGACCCCCGGACACAGCTCCCCCCGACCCGTCACCCGCCTCCGCACGGAACAGGCCGATCCGAATGACCGACACCCGCACCCAGCCGCCCGCCGCCCGCGGCACCCGGTCCGCGGCGGACCGGGCCGACCTCGTCCTTCTCGGCGGCCCCGTGTTCACCGCCGACGCGGCCCGCTCCTGGACCGACGGCCTGGCCGTGCGCGCCGGACGGATCGTCGCCCTCGGCGCTCCCGCGGCCCGCGCCCTCACCGGCCCCCGTACCGAGATCGTCGATCTGGCCGGACGCATGGTCGTGCCCGGCTTCGTGGACGGGCACGCCCACCCCGTCTTCGGCGGCCTGGAACGCGCCCGCTGCGATCTGCTCGGCGCCGTCGGCCCCGCCGAGTCCGCCCGGCTGGTCGCGGAGTACGCCGCCCGGCACCCCGGGCGGCCCTGGGTGGTAGGCGGCGGCTGGTCCATGGACCACTTCCCGTCCGGCACCCCCGACCGGGCGACGCTGGACGCGGTCGTCCCCGACCGGCCCGTCTTCCTGCTCAACCGGGACCGGCACGGTGCCTGGGTGAACACCCGCGCCCTCGAACTCGCGGGGATCGACCGCCGCACCCCCGACCCCTCCGACGGCCGGATCGAGCGCGCCCCCGACGGCACCCCCACCGGCACCCTCCACGAAGGCGCGGCGGACCTCGTCGCCCGGCATCTGCCGCCGATCACCGCCCAGGAGTACGAACAGGCCCTCCTGGAAGGGCAGCGGCATCTGCACTCGCTCGGGGTCACCGGCTGGCAGGACGCCCTGATCGGGGCCTACCTCAGCTACCCCGACCCGCTCGCCGCCTATCTCTCGCTCGCCGGATCGGGCCGGCTCACCGGACGGGTGACCGGCGCCCTGTGGTGGGACCGCGAACGCGGCGTCGAGCAGCTCGCCGAACTCGTCGAACGCCGTGAACGCGGCCATGTCGGGCGATTCCGCGCGACCACCGTCAAGGTGATGCAGGACGGCGTCTGCGAGAACTTCACCGCCGCGCTGCTCACCCCCTATCTGCCCGCACCGGACGCGGCCCACGGCCCCGGCAGCGGCCACAGCTACCTCGCGCCCGCCGAACTGGACCGGGCCGTCACCGCCCTGGACGGCGCCGGGTTCCAGGTCCACTTCCACACCATCGGCGACCGCGCCGTGCGGGAGGCGCTGAACGCGGTCGAGGCCGCCATGACCGCCCGCCACCAAGGCCCCCCGGCCACCGCGACCGGTCCGCACACCCCCGGTCCGCACGGCCCCCGCACCCATGACTCCCGCACCCACTCCGGCCACCACGGCGACAACCGGCACCACCTGGCGCACGTCCAGCTCGTCCACCCCGACGACGTACCCCGCTTCCGGCGGCTGCGGACCGCCGCCAACATGCAGCCCCTGTGGGCCGTCCACGACGAGCAGATGGCCGAACTCACCGTCCCCTTCCTCGGCGCCGAACGCGCCGCCCGGCAGTACGTCTTCGGCGCGCTGCGCGCCGCCGGGACCACCCTCGTCGCGGGCAGCGACTGGCCCGTCTCCAGCGCCGACCCGCTCGCCGGGATCCATGTCGCCGTCAACCGCACCACCCCCGGTACCGACACCGAGCGGCCCTTCCTGCCCGGACAGCGGCTGGACCTCGCCGACGCCCTGTGCGCCTACACCGCCGCCGGAGCCTGGATCAACCACCGCGACCGGACGACGGGCACCCTCGCCCCCGGGATGTACGCCGACCTCGCCGTCCTCGACCGCGACCCGTTCGAGGGGCCGGTGAACCGGATCGCGGACACCCGGGTCGACCTCACCCTGATCGAGGGTGTCCCCGTCCACCAGCGGGACGGCGCCCCATGACCGCCGACGGCGCCCCGGAAGCGGGCGGCGACCTGCGGCTGCGGCTGACCCGACTGTGCTGGGAGGCCGACGGTGTCCTGTCGCTGACCCTCACCGATCCGCACGGCCGGCCGCTGCCCGACTGGCGGCCCGGCGCGCATCTGCGGCTCACCCTGCCCACCGGCGTCGAACGCCACTACTCGCTGTGCGGCGACCCCGCCGACACCGGCGCCTACCGGATCGCCGTCCTCCATGAACCACGCGGACGCGGCGGCTCCGAGTACATCCACCGCTTTCTGCGCCCCGGCGCGCTCGTCGCGGCGGGCCGCCCCCGCAACAACTTCCCCCTGCTGCCCGCCGCCCGCTACCTCTTCGTCGCCGGAGGCATCGGCATCACCCCGATCCTGCCGATGCTCCGCGAGGCCCACCACCGGGGCACCCCCTGGCAGCTGCTGTACGGCGGACGCAGCCGCGCGTCCATGGCGTTCCTCGCCGAACTGGCCCCGCACGGACGGCGTGTGCGGATCTCCGCCCGCGACGAGCACGGCGCACTGCCGCTCACGGACACCCTCGACGCCGCGTGTCCGGCACCCGGCGCCGAGCCGCTCGCCGTCTACTGCTGCGGACCCGAGGGCCTGCTCGACGCGCTCACCGGGCACTGCGCCGGACGCGACGGCCTGCGCGCTCACGTCGAACGCTTCAAACCGCCCGCCGCCCCCGCCCGCACCGACGACAAACCGGTCGAGGTGCGCTGCGTGCGCTCCGGGACCACCGTGAAGGTGCCCGCCGACGAAAGCGTCCTCGACGCGCTCCTCACCGCCGGGGCCAAGGTCCACGGCTCCTGCCGCGAGGGCGTCTGCGGCAGCTGCGAGGTCACCGTCCGCGCCGGCACCCCCGACCACCGCGACCACATCCTCGACGCCGCCGAACGGGACACGGCCCAGGTGATGTACCCCTGCGTCTCCCGCTCCCTGACCCCCGTACTGGAGCTGGACCTATGACCACGACCCCCGTACGGACGCGTCCCGCGCCCAGCCGCCCCCGCCGGATCGGTCTGGACCGGGTCCGCGAGATCGTCGGCACGCCCGACCCGGTGATGCGGCAGAAGGTCCTCGACCGGCTCGACGACCACTGCCGGCTGTTCCTCGCCCACTCGCCGTTCTGCGTCGTCGCCTCGGCCGATCTCACGGGGGCGACCGACTGCTCACCGCGCGGCGACCACCCCGGCTTCGTCCGGGTCCTCGACGACCGCACCCTGCTGATCCCCGACCGGCCCGGCAACCAACTCGCCGACACCTTCACCAACATCACCGAGAACCCCGGAGTGGGACTGCTGTTCCTGGTGCCCGGCTACGCGGAGACCCTGCGGGTCAACGGGCGCGCCTATCCCACCGACGACCCCGCGCTGCTGCCCATGCTGGAGTCCCGGGGCCGCCCGGCGAAGCTGGCGACCGTCGTCGAGGTCGAACAGGCGTATCTGCACTGCGCCAAGGCGGTCATCCGCTCCGGCCTGTGGGACGACGAACCGCGCGCCCTCGCCGGTCTGCTGCCCTCCGGCGGAACCATCGCCGCCGCCCACTTCGGTATCGCCGGACTCACCGCGGCACTCCTCGACGACGACCTCGCCGACGACTACCGCCGCAATCTCTAGCCCTCCCGAACGCCGTCCAGAGAGATATCCCATGACCTTCCAGTTCCTGCGGGTCGGCCCGTCCCCGCTGCACGCGGGCGCCGAACAGCACATGGTCCCCATGCGCGACGGCGTCCGCCTCGCGACGGACGTGTACCTCCCGGCATCGCCGCGCAAGCACACCGCCGTCGTCAGCCGGATGCCCTACGACAAGGCGAGCGCCTATATGGCGGTCCACAAGCTCGCCCCGCTCTACCTGGAACGCGGCTATGTCCTCGTCGCCCAGGACGTCCGCGGCAAGTTCCGCTCCGAGGGCGACACCGTCCCCTTCGTCCACGAGATCGAGGACACCTACGACACCCTCGACTGGATCGCCGCGCAGCCCTGGTCCGACGGTTCCGTCGCCATGGTCGGCGACTCCTACCATGGCTACACCCAGTGGGCGGGCGCCGCGAGCGGCCACCCCGCGCTGCGCGCGATCGTCCCGCGCGTCACCAGCCTGGAGATCTCCGACCTCCGCGGCCTCACCGGCACCACCCCCGACGCGGCCCTGTCCCTCTACCACGCCAACTACTTCGCCCATATGTGGGTCGACCAGGGCCTGTACGCCTACGAGGTCGACTGGTCGGTACGGCCGCTGCGCGACCTCTTCGAGGAAGCCTTCACCGCGATCGGCCACCGCTCCGCCGCCGTGGACGGAGTCATCGCCGGACGGCCACCCGTCGACCCCTTCCGTACCCGGCCGCCGTTCGCCGCCCGGCCCGTGCCCGTGCTCCACCGCGTCGGCTGGTTCGACAACCTGATCGACGCCTCCATGCGCGACCACACCGCGCAGCTCGCCGACCCGCGCTGGGCTCCGCACACCTACCTCGACGCGGACGCCTGCGACCACCACACCTACCACCTCGACCAGGCACCGGTCCGCCCCGAGCACGACCACGCCCTCGACGAACGCGTCCTGGACGCCGTCCTGCCCCGCTATCTGGGCCGCACCCTCGACTTCCTCGACACCTTCGTCGCGGGACGCGGGGACACCGCCGCCTTCCCCCGCGCGACCTGGTACCAGGGCCACGACGGCACCCGCACCGCCACCTCCTGGCCGCCGCCCGCCGCCCGCGAACTGCGGCTCTACCCCACGGACGCGGCACTCGCCACCACCGGCGCCGACGGCGGCACCCTCACCGAGGCCCGGGAACGCGAACCCGCCGCCGTCCGCTGGACCCACGATCCGCTCGACCCCGTGCCCTCCCCGGTCCGCGACCCCTGGGTCCATCTCCAGGAGTACCCCGAGGAGCAGTCCGTCCACGACCGGCCCGACGTCCTCACCTTCACCGGCGCGCCCGTCACCGCGCCCCTGGACCTCGTCGGACCCGTCACCGCCACCGTCGACATCGGGACCAGTGCCGCGGCCGGCCATCTCTTCGTCAAGCTCCACGACGTCGCACCCGACGGCACCGCCCGGATGATCGTGCGCGGTCAGCGCCGTATCCCCGGCGGCGGACCCCTCGCCGCCCGGGTCGACCTCGGCCACACCGGCTACCGGCTGCGCGCCGGCCACCGGCTGCGACTCCAGCTCTGCGGCAGCGACTTCCCGCTCTACGCCCCCCACCCCGGCACCGACGGCGACCTCTGGCAGGCCACCGCGTTCAGCCCCGCCGAACAGACCCTCCGTACCGGCGGCGACCGCACCCACCTCACCCTCACCGTCTGCGACGGCCCCGCCCAGTAGAGCCGGCCGACGGCCCGCAGCGGCCACCGAAGGGGACCACCCTCATGACCCTCACCACCGCGAGACCCCGCCCCACCACACCAAGACCCGTGCGCACCGCGGTACTCGCCGCCGTCGTCACCGCCGCCCTCACCCTCGCCGCGTGCGGCGGCGGGGGCGGCGGGAAGGCCACCGCGCCCGACGCCTTCGCCAAGGACCGCTCCGACACCCCCGCCGCCCAGGGCGACCTCGACTCCTACACCTGGTACGGCGACTACCGCGCCCCCTACAGCCTCGACCCGGTGAAGAACGCCGACTACCCCGAACAGACCGTCCTGCCGAACATCTGCGAGTCGCTGCTGCGGGTCAAGAGCGACTACACCCTCGAACCCGGCCTCGCCACCAAGTGGGAACAGCCCGACCCCCGGACCCTGCTCCTCACCGTCCGCGACGGCGTCAAGTTCGCCGACGGCACCCCGATGACCGTCGCCGACGTGGTGTACAGCCTCGAACGCAACAGGGACACCAGGACCGTCTCCTCGTACGCCTCGCTGTACGCCAACGTCGCCTCCATCACCGCGGGCACCGGCGCCGGCGCCGCCACCGTGAAGATCGCCTTCCGCACCGACGACGCCGTCTTCGTCAAGGTCCTCGCCACCCTCGGCGGCTCCGTCGTCAGCCGCGCCCACGCCAAGGCCAAGGGCGCCGACCTCGGCACCCCCAAGGCCGGTGTGCTGTGCACCGGCCCCTACCGGGTCACCTCCTTCGACGGCGCGGGCGACCTCACCATGGAACGCAACGACCACTACTGGGACGCCGGCACGGTGCGCTCCAAGAAGGTCACCTTCGTCTTCCCCGCGAGCGCCAAGGCCCTCGGCAACGCCATCGCGGGCAAGGCCGTCGACGGCGGCTTCAACATCCCCTCCCCGCTGGTGCCCACCCTCGCCAAGGCGAACGGCGGCACACTCTGGACCGGCGCCGAAGGCAGCTCACCGCAGAACCTCGACCTCGTCGTCAGCGACCTCAGGAAAGGCCCCCTCGCCGACCCCCGCACCCGCCAGGCCCTCTCCCGCGCCCTCGACCGGGAAGGCATCGCCCGCAGCATCTTCTCCGCCGCCGCCGACCCGCTGTACGCCGTCGCCGGACCGGGCACCTGGGGCTACGCCCGCGACCGCTTCCAGCGGGCCTACGACGAACTCACCGTGAGGGCCGACCCCGCCGCCGCCAAGGAACTCATCACCCGGGCGGGCGCCGAGGGCCGCAAGGTGAAACTCGCCTACCCCACCGGCATCGAGCTGTACGCCGAGGTCGCCACCACCCTCCAGCAGACCGCCGAACGCATCGGCCTCGACATGGAGATCGTCGGCCTCCCCCTCGCCCAGTACGGGGAGATGTTCATCGACCCCGCCGCCCGCGAACCCTACGACGCCTTCCTCACCATGAACTACATCCAGATCACCGAACCGGCGTTCCTGTACGGCTTCATCGCCACCCCCGACGGCCCCCAGAACTACGGCGGCTACGACAACCCCGAGGTCGCCGACCGGATCACCCGCGCCTTCGGCACCACCGACGACCGGGCCCGCGCCGACCTCCTCATCGAGGCCCAGGAACGACTCGCCCAGGACCTGCCCTGGATACCGATCGTCGCGCCCCGCGCCACCGTCTACCTGAGCGACAAGGTCGCCGGAGTGCCCCTGACCTTCGGGTACATGGGCCGCCCCTGGGCCGCCGCCGTCGGCGCCCCCTGAGACCCGGAGCGCGCACCATGACACGATTCCTCGCCGGACGGCTCGCGGGGCTGCTCGTCACCCTCACGGTGTCCAGCTTCGTCGTCTTCGCCGGGCTCTACCTCGCCCCCGGCAGCCCCGAGTCGGTGCTGCTCGGCAACAGCACGCCCACCCCCGAACGCCGCGCCGCGGTCCGGGAACAGTACGGGCTCGACGACCCGTTCATGGTGCGCTACCTCCACTGGCTCGGTGACGTCCTCCAAGGCGACCTGGGCACCTCCTTCGTGGGCAACCAGCCGGTGGCCGCCCGGATCGACGCCGTCTACGGGACGACCCTGTCCCTCGTCGCCGTCACCGCCGTACTGATCGCCGTCCTCGGCCTCGGCCTCGGGCTGCTCGCGGCCCTGCGGCCGGGCCGCACCGACGACCTGGTCTCCGCCGCCACCGCGACGGCCGCCGGCGTCCCGGCGTTCGTCGCCGCCTCCCTCGGGATCTCCGTCCTCGCGGTCCGCCTCGGCTGGTTCCCCGCGTACGGAGCGGGCGGCCCCGGACTCCCCGGCACCCTCCACGCGCTCGTCCTGCCCGCCCTGTCCCTCGCGCTGATCTCGTCCGCGCTGCTCGCCCGGGTCACCCGGGCGGCGGTCCGCGCCGAACTCGGCAAGGAGTACGTGGAGACCGCCCGCGCCCGCGGCGTCCCCACCCGGCGGGTGATCCGCGCCCATGTGCTGCCCAACGCGGCGCCACCGCTCATCACCGTCGGCGGACTGCTCGTCGCCGCCCTGCTCGCGGGGACCGTCGTGGTCGAGAACGCGTTCGGACTGCCCGGCATGGGGTCCCTGCTCATCGGCTCCGTCAACCAGAAGGACTTCCCCACCGTGCAGGCCGTGACCCTGCTGATGGTGACCGGCTTCGTCCTCGTCAACCTCCTCGTGGACGTCGCCCAGCAACTCCTCGACCCCCGGCTGCGCCAGGGAGGAACCCCATGACGACGGCACCGACCGCACCGACGGCACCCGCGTCACCGAAGGCCGCTGCGCAACGGCCCGGCCCCGCGCGCCGGACGGCCACCACCGTCACCACCACCGTCCGCCGACTGCGCGCCCGACTCGGCGTCACCGGGCTCGTCGCCCTCGCCTGGATCGTCCTCGTCGTGGCGGGCGCCGCCCTCGCACCACTCGTCGCACCCCACGACCCCGACGCCCAGAACCTGCTCGACGTGTACGCCCCGCCCGGCGGGGAACACCTCCTCGGCACCGAC
This sequence comes from Streptomyces uncialis, assembly GCF_036250755.1. Taxonomy (NCBI): domain Bacteria; kingdom Bacillati; phylum Actinomycetota; class Actinomycetes; order Kitasatosporales; family Streptomycetaceae; genus Streptomyces; species Streptomyces uncialis. The sequence continues at coordinate 8,476,236 of NZ_CP109583.1, forward strand.
GGCACCGGCCGCGACATCCTCTCCCGGCTGCTGTGGGGAGCCCGCACCAGCCTCGCGGGACCCGCCCTCGTCGTCCTGCTCAGCCTTGTCGTCGGACTGCCGCTCGCGCTGGCCGCGGCCTGGCGCGGCGGCTGGGCCGACGCCCTCGCCGGACGCTTCCTCGACATCGTCTTCTCGCTGCCCGCCATCCTCCTCGCGGTCCTCGCCGTCGCCGTCTTCCGGCCCGGCCAGACCCCCGCGGTCCTCGCCCTGGCCGTCGCCTACCTCCCGTACGTCGCCCGGGTCGCCCGCAGCGCCGCCCTGCGCCAGCGCGCCATGCCCTACATCGCCGCACTCACCGTCCAGGGCCACTCCGCCACCGCGATCTGCGTACGGCATCTGCTGCCCAACATCGCGCCCGTGGTCGGCGCACAGCTCCCCATCGCCTTCGCGGGCGCCCTCATGGACCTCGCGGCGCTCTCCTTCCTCGGACTCGCCGTCCAGAGCCCCCAGGCCGACTGGGGTGTCCTCGTCAACGACGCCCAGGCCGTCCTCCAGGGCCACTCGTCCCAGGTCGTGTACGCCGGAGCGCTCATCGTCGCCACCGTCGTCGCCCTGACCCTCCTCGGCGACCGGCTCGCGGACGGCACCCGCCCCCGACGCGCCCGCCGTTCCCGTATCCGCGCCCGGAGGACCCGATGAACCCGCTGCTCCGCCTCGACGGGATGTCGGTGCGCGTCCCGGTCGCCGCAACCCTCCGGGAGGTCGTCACCGACATCACCCTCGACCTCGCACCCGGGGAGGCCCTCGGTATCGTCGGTGAGTCCGGCTCCGGCAAGTCCATGACCGCCCGCACCGTCATGGGACTGCTGCCCCGGGGCAGCGCCGTCGGCGGCACCGTCCTCCTCGACGGCACCGACCTGTACGCCCCGGGCCGCGCGGGCCGGGCCGCCGCCGCCACCGCCCGCCGGGGCACCGGCATGGTCTTCCAGGACGCCCGCGCCCATCTCGACCCCCGGCAGCGCATCGGGGACTTCCTCACGGAGACCGGCCCCGCCGGACGCGCCGGCCGTACCGCCGCCGCCGCGATCCTGGACCGGGTGGGCATCGACGACGCCACCCGGCGCCTGCGCCAGTACCCGCACGAGATGTCCGGCGGCATGCTCCAACGCGTCATGATCGCCTCCGTCCTGCTGGCCGGACCCCGGCTGATCCTCGCCGACGAACCCACCACCGCGCTCGACGTCACCACCCAGGCCGAGGTGGTCGCCCTGCTGGACGAACTGCGCCGCGAGAACGGCACCGCGCTCGTCTTCATCACCCACGACATCGACCTCGCCGCCGCCTGCTGCGACCGGATCGCCGTCATGTACGCGGGCTCCCTGCACGAGGTCCACCGCGCCGACCTCCTCACCACCGCCCCCCTCCACCCCTACACCCGGGGCCTGCTCGCCTCCCGGCCCAGCACCCGCACCCGCACGGCCCGGCTGCCCGTCATCCCCGGCCGCCCCCTCTCCGCCTTCGAGGCACCACCCGGCTGCGCCTTCGCGACCCGCTGCACCCACGCGGCCGACCCCTGCCGGGAGACCCGCCCGCCCCTGGCACCGCACGACGGCGGACTCGTCCGCTGCGACCGCGTCACCGAGATCGGGGCCGCACCCGCCCCCGGGGAGGCCACCCGATGAGCACCGGCCCCGAGACCGTCGTCGAGGTCACCGGTCTGCGCAAGGTCTACCCGACCGGCGGGCCCCGGCTCCCCGGCCGCCCCCGGGAGGGCTTCGTCGCCCTCGCCGGAGCCGACTTCCACCTCGCCGCGGGGGAGTGCCTCGCCGTCGTCGGCGAGTCCGGATCGGGCAAGAGCACCGCCGCCCGGATACTCGCCGGCCTCGAACACCCCACCGCCGGAACCGTCTCCGTCCTCGGCACCGACCGCAGCCGCCCCGCCCGGGGCTCCGCCGAACGCCACCGGCGCGGCGCCCAGCTCCAGATGGTGTTCCAGGACCCCTACACCTCCCTCGACCCCCGCCAGAGCGCCCGCGCCGCCATCGCGGAGACCCTGCGGCTGCACACCTCCCTCGACCGCGCCGGACGCGCCGACCGCGCCACCAGGATCGCCGCGTCCGTGGGCCTGGACGCACGACAGGCCGACGCGCTGCCCGCCGCGCTCTCCGGCGGCCAGCGCCAACGCGTCGCCCTCGCCCGCGCCCTGGCCGCCGACCCCCGGGTGATCGTGCTGGACGAGGCCGTCTCCGCGCTCGACGTGTCCATCCAGGCCCAGATCCTCAACCTGCTCGCCGACATCCGCGACGCCACCGGCGTGGCCTACCTCTTCATCACCCACGACCTGGCCGTCGTCCGGCACATCGCCGACCGTGTCCTGGTCCTCCAGCGCGGCCACATCGTCGAACAGGGCCCCACCGCACAGGTGCTGGACGATCCCCGCCACCCCTGCACCCGGCTGCTGCGCGACAGCGTCCCCGGCCGGCGCGCCCCATGACCCGGGCCCAACCGCCCACCACCGCACCGCACCCCCGGCCCAGCGCGCGCCGGACCCCCCGACGGAGGCTCGGATGAACGGACCCGGAGACATCTTGCGGCACACCGCCGCCCGCCACGGCGACCGCACCGCCCTGATCACGGCGGACCGCACCCTCACCTACACCGAACTCGACACCGCCTGCGACCGGGTGGCCGCCGCACTCACCGCCCACGGGGTCCGGCCCGGCCGGACCGTGTCGCTCTACGCCCAGAACCGCTGGGAGTGGATCGCCGCCTACCACGGCGCGCTGCGCGCGGGCGCGGTCGTCAACCCCGTCAACGTCATGCTCACCCCCGCCGAACTGGCCCATGTGCTCGACGACTGCGGTGCGACCGCCGTGTTCACCGCCGCCGAACAGGCCCCCGCCGTCCTCGGCGCGGGCGGCGACCCGACCGGGCCCCGCCTGGTCGTGACGTTCGGCGGTCCGGCCGAGGACACGGTCGCCTTCGACGCCCTCCTCGCCACCGACGGCCCCGCCCCGCACCGGACGGCCGAACCCGACGCCCCCTGCACCATCGGCTACACCTCCGGCACCACCGGGCACCCCAAAGGCGCCGTGCAGAGCCATCGCGCCGTCCTGCTCAACTGCGCGCTCACCGCGACGATGCACGGCCGCACCGAGCACGACGTCGTCGTCACCGCGTTGCCCGCCCCGCATGTCTACGGCAACGTCGTCATCAACGGGACGTTCCTGGTCGGCGGGACCGTCGTCCTGATGGAACGCTTCGACGCCGCCGAGGCGCTGCGGCTGATCGGCGAGCACCGCGCCACCCTGTTCGAAGGCGTCCCGGCGATGTACGCGATGATGCTCGCCGCCCCGTCGCTCGACGGCGCCGACCTGTCGTCCCTCACCCGCTGCACGGTCGGCGGCCAGACCATGCCCACCGCGACCATCCGCCGCTGGGAGCGGCGCAGCGGCGCCCCCCTCATCGAGCTCTGGGGGATGACGGAGATCAGCGGTCTGGGCATCACCCACGCCGTGCACGCGCCCCCGCTGCCCGGCTCCATCGGGGTCTCCCTGCCCGGTGTCGAGACCCGGGTGGCCGACCTGGCGGACACCACCCGCGACGCCCCGCCCGGCGAACCCGGCGAACTGATGGTCCGCGGCCCGCTCGTCATGCTCGGCTACCACGGCGACCCCGGGGCCACCGCCGAGGCGATCGACACCGACGGCTGGCTGCGCACCGGCGACATCGCGACCATGGACGCCACCGGCCATGTCTTCATCGTCGACCGGCGGAAGGACATGGTCATCACCGGCGGCTACAACGTCTATCCGGCGGAGATCGAACGCGTCCTCGCCGAGCACCCGGCCGTCGCGCTGGTCGGCGTCGGCCCCGTACCGGACCCGGTGAAGGGCGAACTCGCCTGCGCGTACGTCGTCCTGGCGCCCGGTGCCACCGCCACCGCCGGCGAACTGTCCGCCTTCGCCGCACCCCGGCTCGCCGCCTACAAACGGCCCCGGCTGATCCGCTTCGTCCCCGATCTGCCGAAGACCTCCTCGGGGAAGATCATGCGCCGCGAGCTGCTGAACGCCTTCACCGCCCACCCCACACCTCGACCCACCCGGACACCTTGACTCGCCCGTCCGCTTGCCCGTTCGCCCGGTCCTCGCTACCCGCCTTCGCCGTCCGGCCCTGCCTGCCTGCCTGCCTGCGTCGCCCGCCCCCGCCCTCGCCCCTGCTCCCGCCCCCGCCCTCCGGTCCGGACCGCCGCAGGGCCAAGACGCCGTGCGTCGGGGCGAGTCGGGTACGGGCACACGGCAACGGTACGAGTACCGGACGCACGGCAACGGCTACGAGTACCGGACGCACGGCATCCGTATGAGTACCGGACGCGCGGCGTCTGGGTAGCGGTGCTCAGGCGGCGCCGGGGCCGGGGCGGTTGGCTGGACTCATGCCCGCACACCCCCCGCACCCGCACCCCCACCCCGAGCCCGTCCGTACCGCCCCGGTCCGCCCGGCCGCCGCTCGTCCCGCCCACGTCAGGGCTCCGCGGGCCGTCGCGCCCCGCGACCGGTTCGCGTGGATCGCCCCGCTGACCGGAACCCTCGCGGCCCTCCCCTCCGCACTCCTCCTCGCCACCACGGTCCTCTTCTCCCCGATGGCCTGCGGCTCCTGCGACGCGGCGGACGCGGCACGGTTCGACGACAGCTTCGCCCCCGCCCTGTTCGTCGCGATGGGGATCCTGGCCCTCGCGGGCGGCCTGCTGGTCACGTCCTGGGCCCTGCCGTGGCGGACCTCCGCACGCACACGCCGGGCGCTGATGGCGGCGCCCGCGCCGTTCCTCGCCCTGGCCGCGTACCTGGTCTTCCTCGAACTGGTGGCCTGGCCGTAGGGTCCGCCGTCCGGTCTCACGGGCGGCGCTCCAGGAAGATGCTGGTGAACACCGCCACCTTCGCCCGCAGCACCCAGGGATCGAACGGCTTGGCGATGTAGTCGACCGCTCCGGCCGCGTAGCCGCGCGCGGTGTGCTCCGGGTCCGCGCCCATCGCGGTCAGGAACACGATCGGCACATCCCTGGTGCGACGTCTGCGCTTGATGTGCGCGGCGGTCTCGTAGCCGTCCATCTCCGGCATCTGGACATCGAGCAGGATGACCGCGAAGTCGTCGTGGTGCAGCAGCGCCTTGAGCGCCTCCCGGCCCGAGGAGACCGCCACCAGCTCCTGGTCGAGGGTGGCGAGCACCGCGCTCATGGCGAGCAGATTGTGCGGCTGGTCGTCCACCGCCAGGATCTTCGGCATGCCCCGCGCGGCCGGGGCCGCGCCCGGCAGCGGCACCGAGGACCGCTGGGCCCGGTCGATGGCCTCCAACTGCCGCTCCAGCAGCTCGCACCGGTCCTCGGCCTCCCCGCGCTGCTTCTGCGCCGCGATCAGTTCGGACCCCAGCCGGGCCACCTCGTCCCGCAGGGTGTCCCGTTCGCGCAGCAGCTCCGACACATCGGGGTGGGCGGACGCCAGCCGGTCCGCCCGCTCCCGTTCGGCGCTCCACTCCGCCTCCAGCTGGCTCAGCCGCACCTCCAGATCCGCGATCCGGTGCTGACGGTCCAGCAGCGCGTCCCCGAGGACGTCGCCCCGGACACTGGAGCGGCGCGAGACCCGGTCGGCGTCCGCGAGCTGCTGCTCCAGCACCTCCATCGCGTGCCGGGGCGACGCGCCCGTGGCGACCGCCGCGCGGTGCAGTCCCCGGACATGCTCGATGGCCTCCGGGGTAGCGGGCCGCCCCCGGTGCTCGGCGAGGTCGGTGAACAGATCCGTCACCACCTCCCAGGGCGGCACCCGGGCCCCGCTCAGATAGCGCGAGAAAGTCCCCGGGTCACGGGTCCGGCGCGCCGCGTACCGCCGCACCGACACCTCCAGCCCGTCGAACAGCTCCCGCAACGCCTGGGCCAGCGCCCGGGACTCCGGTGTCAGCCCCTCCCCGAGGGGCCGCAGTTCACCCATGGCCGTCCTCCGTCCCGGCCGGAGCCGTCAGCGGGAACGCCGGGGCCGCCCGGGGCGGCACGCGTGAGGGGTCCATCGCATCCCTGTTCCGTCGGGGCCGCGTGCCGGACGTCCGCCGGAGCGCGGCCCATGACTCACCCCGGCGGCGGCCGGAGGGAGAGCCACAGCATGGAACGCCCGCGGACCGTTGCGCGGCCTCATCGCCACATCGGCAACGTTGGAGCGAACTTGGCATCACCCCCGGCCGCGCATGGCGGCCGATGTGCCGGAGCGCGACGACCTGCGCGCGCCGGGGAACCGGCCCTAGGGACGGGGGGAGGCGATCCCGTACTCGCGGGCGGGCCCGTCGGAGTACCGAAGTACCTCGGCGGGGCCCAGCCCCGCCACATATGCGGGGACCCCCGCCCCGGCCATCTCCGCACCGCTCCGCTCCCACGCCAGCATCCGATGCAGCCCGTCCAGATGGATGAGCCCTTCCCGGGCCGTCATCTCGTCGTAGTCGGCGCCGGGCACCGTCCGGGTGCTGAGGAACACCGGCTGCCGGGGCGAGCCCGACTGGTACTCCAGCTTCCGCGCGCACGCCGGATTGGTCCGCGCGTACGAGGAGTCCAGCGCGCGCAGCCGGTCGGCGGTCCCGGCCACGGTCAGTCCGGTCGGCGGGATCAGCTCCACCTCGCCGTACTCACCCACGTGCCAGGGCAGGACCACCGACAACAGCTCGGCGCGGTCCAGCAGCACCTTGTGCCACAGCCCGCCGAGAAGCCGCTCGGCGCCGCGGAGATTGACCTCGGCGTCGTCGTTGTAGTTGTCCGCGTATGTGTCGTCGAAGGGATGCTCCTGCGCGAAGTGCCGCATCACCACGTCGAACGTGACGGTTTCCAGGATCCTCATCGCTGCCCTTCACCCTTGCCTCCCGCGGGGAGCGCCACCGCGCGCACGGGACGACCGCCTTCGGCCCAGTGTGCCAAATGATGGGTGATGCACGGGAGTTCGGTCCGGCCCTGAAGGCCGGCCGCGAGGGTGCTCCCATCGCCTCGTCAGCGCTTCCCGGGCAGGGTGTCGTGGACGACGAACCAGATGGCGCGCGCGGTCACCGTTCCCGTGTTCCCGAAGACATGCGGGGTGCGCGAGTCGAACGAGATCGAGTCACCCACTCCCAGTACGCACTCCTCGTCGCCGACCTGGACGGTCAGCTCGCCCTCGGTCACCACTCCGTACTCGAAGCCCTCATGACCCGCGCCGTGACCGTCCTCGTCCGAGGAGCCCCCCGGCTCGTAGACGATCTCCAGGAAGTCGACCTGGGCGTCCGACACCGTCGTCAGCCGTTCCCAGCGGACACCGTTGCCGAAGTCGAGGGCGCGGCGGCCGTCGGCCCGCTGGATCTGCGCCGGGTAGGACGGCGGCAGTCTGCGCAGCGACCGCAAGCCGTCGGAGGCCGGGATGTCCGGCGTACCGGAGCGCCGCCCGGTGGCGCCGGGGCCGCCCCCGCCCGCCGGGTCCGCCGCCGCCCCCGGCCGGAGCAGGAAGTCGGTGGACACCTCCAGTGCGCCCGCCAGGCTGTAGAGGACTCCCACCGAGGGCGCCGATCTGCCGAGCTCGATCTGGGAGAGCAGACTCGCCGAACAGCCGATCCGGCGCGCGAGCCCGCGCACCGACTCGCCCCGCGCCTGACGCGCGGACCTCAGCCGCCCGCCCAGGGCTGCGGTACGGGGGTCCGGGGCCTGTGCGGGGGTCGTTTGCGTCACGCGTGTCAGTCTAGACCGCACACCCGGATGTGCAGCCAGACTGTACGAAGGTGATCGCCCCGCCCGCCGCATCACCTGCGGAACGGTCCCGGGAGCGCGGCGACGCGCCTCCAGGACGCGCTACGGGCCTCCCCGCCCGAGGGGCCGCAGAAAGCCCCCAGTACTCCTCCCCGTACTCCTCTGAACTGCACACTTCATTACGTACGGTAATCCTCGCGAGGTCGCCCGTGGCGGTCGCCGCCCAACACCCGGCCCGCCCGCGCCCGTTGCCGGGAGCCGTGCGCGGCCCGTCGCGTCACCCCGCGCCACATGTCCAGTGAGGCTTGACAGTGCGCGCGGCGCGTTCCTACGCTCACCGGACGACGAGAGGCGCCACCACACCCCCCGGCCTCCGTGCGGGCAGCCCAGCTCAATGCAGAGGAGAACGTGGTGAAGCGAACCCTCATCCAGAACGCCTCGATCATCAGCGTCGACCCGGCCCTCGGGAACCTCGACGGTGCCGACCTCCTCATCGAGGGCACCAGGATCGCCGCGGTCGGACACGACCTGCCGTCCGACGGTGCGGAGATCGTCGACGGGCGCGGCACCATCGTGATGCCGGGCATGATCGACACCCACCGCCACCTCTGGCAGACCGTGCTGCGCAACATCGCCGCCGACTGGACCCTCAGCCAGTACTTCGCCGGGGTACGCGTACAGCTCGGCGGACACTTCCGGCCCGAGGACGTCTACGCGGGGAACCTCGCCGGGGCCTACGAAGCACTCAACGGCGGTGTGACGACCGTCCTCGACTGGTCGCACAACATGAACACCCCCGAGCACGCGGACGCGGCGGTCGAGGCGCTCAAGGCGACCCACGGCAGATTCGTCATGTGCTACGGCAACAGCAACGACGAATGGCTCCCGGTCAGCGACCGCCCGACGAACGCCGCCGACGCCCGCCGGGTACGCGCCCAGCACTTCTCCTCCGACGACCAGCTCGTCCGGATGGGCATGGCCCTGCGCGGCCCCCAGTACGCCACCAAGGACGTCACCCTCGACGACTGGGCACTCGCCAGGGAACTGGGCGTCCTGATCTCCGTCCATGTCGGTGACGGCGCCTGGGGACGCGACCGCCCGGTCGCCTGGCTCGCCGAGAACGGACTGCTCGGCCCCGACGTGGTGTGCGCGCACTGCAACTCGCTCGCGGACGACGAGTTCCGGATCATGGCCGACTCCGGCTGCTCGGCCGCGATGACCCCCGAGATCGAGATGCAGATGGGCCACGGCTGGCCCGCCACCCGGCGCCTGCTCGACGTGGGCATGGCCCCCAGCCTCGGCATCGACATCGCCACCTGCAACAGCGGCCATCTCTTCCAGGTGATGCGCACCGTGCTCCTCGTGGAACGCGCCTTCGCCCACGCGGACGCCGCGCGCCGAGGCGAGACCCTGGACGAGCAACTGCCGGTGAGCACCAAGGACGCCATCGAGTTCGCCACCATCAACGGTGCCAAGGCGCTCCGGCTCGACCACCGCATCGGGTCCCTCACCCCCGGCAAGGACGCCGACGTGGTGCTGCTCCGGGCGGACGGTATCGAGATGGCGCCGATGAACAACGCCGCGGGCGCGGTCGTGCTCGCGGGCCATCCCGGACTGGTCGACTCCGTGTGGGTCGCCGGGCGCCGGGTGAAGTCCGGCGGGCGCCTCGTCGGCGTCGACGAGCGCAAGGTGGTCCAGCAGGTCGACCGCTCACGTGACTTCGTCCTCGCCCGGGCGGGCGTCGAACAGGGCGGACGCTTCCACCCGGCGGGCTACTGACGGCACGGGCGGCCGACGACCCGGCGACCTGAACCGGCGGCCGACGGCCTCTGCCACCGCCGACGACCCCGGCGGCCGTGGCAGGACAACGCCCCGCCCGGCCGCGGACAGCCCGACGTGTGCGGTCAGCGGCGGGGGATGAACGCGGCACACAGTCCGGCCAGCAGCATGAGGCAGGCGGCGACGAGGTTGACGGCCGCCCCGGCCCCGGCCGTACCCGACGACGTGGCGGACGGTGCCATCGCGAGGTAGACACCGCCCAGCACCGCGACCCCGACGGCCTGCCCGAGCTGGGTCGCCGTCGCCGTCAGCCCGCTCGCGTCCGCCGCGTCCCGGGGCGCCACCCGCGACAGCGCCGCGTGCAGCGCGGGACCGTACGCCGCACCCATCCCCGCACCCGCGAGAGTCGCGGACAGCTGGTACAGCGGACCGGCCGGGCCGAGCCCGGACGCGACCAGAGCCACACCGGCGTAGCCCGAGGCCGACACGGCCAGCGCCGCCGGGACCAGCCCGTGGTGGTACCGGGCAGGGACCCGCCGCCAGTTCAGCCCCACCAGCCCGAATCCCAGGGCGGGCAGGACAAAGGCCAGACCCGCCGCCAGTGGGGACAGCCCGAGACCGCCCTGGAAGTACAGCGTCATGGCGAACAGGAACCCCGCGTACCCGGCCATCATCAGGAAGACGGCCATGGTCGCGGGCACCGCCCCCGGCGCCCGCAGCACCGCGCGCGGCAGCAGCGGCACGGCCGCGGCGCGCTGGGTCACGGCGAACACACCGAAGAACACCGCACTGCCCGCCAGCATCAACAGGCATTCCACCGGCCACCCCCACTCGTGCCCCACCGTCAACGGCACGACCAGCAGCAGTACGGCGGACGACAGTGTCAGCAGCCCCGGGAGATCGAGTCCCCGCGCGCCCCGGGCACGGTCGGCGGGCAGCCGGTCCACGGGCAGCAGACGTGCCGCGGCCACCAGCAGTACGAGCCCGATGGGCACGTTCACCAGGAAGACCGGACGCCAGCCGGAGCCCGCGATGTCCGCGCCGGTCAGGACCCCGCCGAGCACCTGCCCGGTGACGGCCCCGCCCGCCAGCACGGTCGTGTACGCGCTGACGGCCCGCGCCCGGGCCGCGCCCGTGAAGGCCAGCTGGATGAGACTGAGCACCTGGGGCACCATCAGCGCGGCCCCGGCACCCTGGAACAGCCTGAAGGCGACGAGCCGTTCGGTCGTCCCGGCGAGACCGCATGCCAGGGACGCCACCGTGAACAGGGCGAGCCCGATGAGGAACAGCCGCCGGTGACCGAACATCCGGCCCAGCCGCGCGCCGGTGACCAGGAGCACCGCGTACACGACCGTGTACCCGGCCACGACGAACTGGAGGGCCGCCCCGGAGGCGCCCAGATCCGCGCGGACGGACGGCGCCGCCACCGTCACGATGGTGGCGTCGAGGATCGCCATGAACTGCCCGGCCAGCACGACGAGGAGCAGCGGCCGCGTCCCGCCCCGGAGGGACGTGGCCGGTGAACTGGGTGTGGTCATGCCGAGCAGCGTGCGGCGCGGAGGGGAACGGTGGCAGAAGCCCGGTGATCCTGGTACCGACAGCACCTGGTACCCGTACCGGCCCTCGGTCAGGATGGCCGGATGACCACCGCACCGGTATCGAGCCACCGACCTTCGCGCCGGGCCGAGTTGGCCGCCTTCCTGCGCAGCCGCCGGGGCCGTGTCGCCCCGGCCGACGTGGGTCTCGCGCCCGGCATCCGACGGCGCACCCCGGGACTGCGCCGCGAGGAGGTCGCCCAGCTCGCCGGGGTCGGTGTCACCTGGTACACCTGGCTGGAGCAGGGCCGCCCGATCAACGCCAGCACCCAGGTACTGGACGCGGTCGCCCGCACGCTCCGGCTCGACCACGCCGAACGCGAGCACCTGTACCGGCTGGCCGGTGTCCCCACCGTCCCGCCGACCGCTGCCGTGGAGGAACGTCCCCTGGGCCCCGAGGTGCAGCTCATCCTCGACGCCCTCGGTCCGCTCGCCGCCGCCGTCTACTCCAGCCGCTTCGATCTGAAGGCGTGGAACGCCACGTACGCGAGGCTGTTCCACGGCTTCGTGGCCGAACCGCCCGAGCGCCGCAATGTGCTCCGGCAGCACTTCACCGCGAGGTCGTGCTGCAATCTGTTCATCGACCCGATCGCCGATGTCACCCCCATGGTCGCGATGCTGCGGGCGGCGTTCGGGCGTCATCTGACCGACCCCTCCTGGACCCGCTTCGTCCACGGACTGGCCGCCGCCAGCCCTGAGTTCGCCCGGATGTGGAGTGCGCATGACGTCGCCGAGCCCGGCCCCAGGACCCGGGTCCTGCACTACGACGAGGTCGGGGAAGTACGGCTGACCAGCACGAGCCTCGACCTCGCCGGCACCCCCGAGACCCGGATCGTCGTCCACACACCCGCCGACGACCGCTCCCGGGACCGCGTCACGGCCCTGCTCGCACACCCACCAGCGCGCTGCTCCGCACCGGACTGCCCGGATCACGCGCCCAGGGCCCCGGCCGGCCCGTACTGATCGCGTCCGGCCGCGCGGGGGGCACCGGTCGGCACCGCCACGACCCCGGTCGCCACCGGCACCGAACGGCGGCGGCCGTCGCCCCGACACCGTCCGGCCGCCATCAGCCCGGGCCCGTCCTCAGTACCGCCCCACCGGCCCCGCCCCCGTCGCCCCGCCCCCGTGCCCGTCGCACCACCCCGCCGACGTCACGACCCCCCGGTCAGCTCCGCCGGGACCGCGCCGCGCAGCGCCTCGGCCACGGCGGTGATCGCCGGATGCCGTCCCGCGCCACGGCGGTACGCGATCGTGGTGCGCCGCCGCACGGGCAGCCGGGTCAGCGAGACGGCGGCCGGTACGTCCACCAGCCCGAGACGCGGCACCAGCGCGACCCCCTGACCGGCGGCCACCAGCGCGAGCACCGTGGTGAAGTCGTCGACCCGGTGGCGGACATGGGGGGTGAAGCCCGCGGCCTGGCACGCCCGTACCGTCATCGTGTGGCAGAGGGTCCCGGGCGTCGCGGTGATCCAGGGGGCGGCGCTCCACCCGGCGAGCACGGACAGCCCGGTCCCCGTCGTACGGGCCGGAGCGGCCGACGCCAGGTACATCGGCTCGGCGCACAGCGGCTCGACCGCGAGTCCGGGCTCGGTGGGCGCGGGCACGAAGTCGTACTCGTGCAGCAGCGCGACATCCAGGTCACCCGCCCGCAGCGCGTCTGCCACCCGCGCCGGGTCGGTCTCCGACACCAGGGGCTCCAGCCCCGGATACCGGGCGCCCAGCACGGTCAGCGCGGCGGGCAGGATCGCCCGGGTCGCGCTGGGGAACGCCCCGATGCGCAACGGACCCGACGGGCCGTGCCGCGCCTCGGCCAGCTCGGCGGCGGCCAGCTCCAGCCGCTCCAGCACGTCCTCCGTACGGCACACCAGCCGCTGACCGGCGGGCGTGAGCGCGACCCGCCGCCCGGACCGTTCCAGCAGGGCGACACCCGCCTCGCGTTCGAGGACGCTCAACTGCTGGGAGACGGCGGACGGCGTGAAGGAGAGCGCTTCCGCGACCGCGGCGATGGTGCCCCGGTGCGACAGCTCCCTCAGCAGACGCAGACGCCGGACATCGAGCATCAGTTCAGCTTACGTGTCGGCTCGGAAACGCGAACTGGACCTACCGGTACCCCGCGGACCACCCTTGCCACATGACCTGGCACACACCCGTCGACGGGCTCCACGTACCGCTCATCACCCCCTTCACCGCCGAGGGGACGGTGGCGGCGGACGCACTCGAAGCGCTCGCCCGTGCCGCCCTGGACGCGGGCGCCACCGGACTCGTGGCCCTGGGCACGACAGGCGAGACCGCCGTGCTCGACGCGGACGAACGGCGGACGGTCGTGGAGGTCTGCGCCCGGGTCTGCGAGGAACGCGGCGCCCACCTGACGGTCGGCGCGGGGTCCAACGACACCCGGGCCGGTGAGCGCGCGCTGGCCGGTCTCGCCGGGACCGGGGCGAGCGCGGCGCTGGTGACGGTCCCCGCCTTCACCCGCCCGTCCGAGGAAGGCGTCGTCGCCCACTTCACCCGGCTGGCGGCGGCCTGCCCCGTCCCGCTGATCGTCTATCACATTCCCTACCGCACCGGGCTGCCGCTGAGCGTGGACGCGCTCCGCGCGCTGGCCCGGATTCCCGGCGTCGCCGCAGTCAAGTACGCACCGGGCGCCATCACCCAGGACACCATGGAACTGCTGGGCGACCCGGTGCCCGGGTTCTCCGTCCTCGCGGGCGACGACGTCTTCGTCTCCCCGCTCCTCGCGCTCGGCGCCTCCGGCGCGATCCTCGCCTCCGCGCATCTCGCCACCGGCCGGTTCGCCGAACTCGCCGCCGCCTGGCGGTCCGGTGACACCGTACGGGCCCGGGACCTCGGGCACGCCCTGGCCCGGATGTCGGCCGCGCTGTTCCGCGAACCCAACCCCGCGGTCGTCAAGGGGGTCCTGCACGAACGCGGCCTGATCCCCACCGCCGAGGTACGGCTGCCGCTGCTGCCCGCCCGGCCGGACAGTGTGTCGCGGGCGCTGCGGCTGCTGACGGAGGTGGAGGGGACGGTGACGGCCGCGTGACCGGCGCCGGGGGCGCGGCGCTCAGAGGAACAGCACCTCGACCGGCAGATAGAGGAACACGTACGCGGTGAAGACCAGCGCCGGGACACCGAGCAGCACGAGCCCGCTCACCTGGGCGAGGACGACCGACGAGGGCAGTACGGACGTGGCCCGTCCGGGGCGGTTCGGGTCGTACGTCACCTGTATCTGCTCCGGATGCTGATGGCTCTGTGTGTCGAAGCCGATCGGAACCCGGTGCTCCACACCCTGTGTGTCGGTGAAGCGGTAGAGGTTCTTCCTGTCGCCGGAGAGCTCGTGTTCCGCCGTGACGGAGACGCCGCGTCCCCGCAGAACGATCCGCAGCCACAGCCCCTTGACGATCTTGACCGATCCCACCACCCCGGCCAGGGTCACCGCCCCGAAGGCCCAGTACAGGACGGCGTCCCCGTCCCCCGCCACGAGCATCAGCGCCAGGCCCGCCAGATACAGCGCGACACCGATCAGGCGGCGGACCCGTGGCATGTCGTCGCGGAGCCGGACCGCGGCTTCCCGTGCCACGACCTCCACCAGTGATTCCCCGTCGACACGGGGCGTGTGCACGTCCCGCGGGGGCCGCCCGGCGTTGACCGCGTCACGGAGCGCGGCCAGCGTCGCCGCGTAGCGGCTCGTGAAGCGGTACGTGGTCGCCGCCCTGCCCGGAGCCGCGGTCAGCACGATCTCCAGGGTCCGGCCGTCCGGTGTCCGGGCCTCCTCGACGGCCGTCAGCGGTATGCGCCTTCGGACCGCGCCCCGCGTCAGCGACACGGCTCCGTCCTCCAGCGAGATCCGGTCGGAACGGCCGGAGCGAAGCGTCAGGGGCTGCGGGCGCGAGGCCGGAGGAGGGTTCTTCATGCACGGATCGTAGGCGCGGCGGACCTGGGCGACCAAGCGCGACGGTCGGCGCACGACGGCCCGCCCGGGGTCACCGTGGAACGCGCACTCAAGGGGGCGCGGCGCCCCGGTTGCCGGGAGCCTCCGTGGTAAGCAGTGGGGCGGAGGTGACGGAGTGACCAAGTACCCCCTGCGTGACCGTGTCGCGGTGGTGGCCGCCCTGGTGGGCCCGCCGCTGGTCGCGCTGTTGCTCGTGCCCTTCCGGGACAGCCTGTCGCACACCAACGCGGCACTGGTCCTCGTCGTGGTCGTCGTCGCTGTCGCGGCGGGCGGCAACCGGGTGGCGGGCGCGCTCACCGCGGTGTCCGCCGCGGTGTGGTTCGACTTCCTCCTCACCCGCCCCTACCAGAGCCTCGGTATCGACGCCGCCGACGATGTCGAGACGGCCGTCCTGCTCCTCGCCGTCGGCCTGGTGGTGTCCCAGCTGGGCGCCCGGGCCCGGCGTCTGGAGGTCGTCGTGGTCACCGGCGCGGCGGACCTCGCCCGTATCCACGACACCGCCGAACTGGCCCGCGCCACGACCTCCGCCGACGCGGTCGTCACCCATGTCAAGGGCCAGCTGACCGAACTGCTCCAGCTGCGCGACTGCCGCTTCGAGTACGGCTCCCTGCTCGGCCACCCGCCCCGGCTTGAGCAGGACGGCGGGGTCAGCGCCGGACGCCGCCGCTGGGACGTCGACCAGCGGGGCTGGCCCCGGGGCGAGATCGAACTGCGGGCCATCGGCAACGGCCACTACCAAGGCCGCTTCATGCTCACCCCCGCCGAGGGGACGGCCCCGCCCCTGACGGCCCGGCTCGTCGCCGTGATCCTCGCCGACCAGGCGGGCGCCGCCCTCGACACCGCGGGCCCGGAACCCCGCCCCTGACGGCCCCGGCCCGCCCGGCCCGGCCCGCCCGGCCCCGCTCCGCCCGACCTCGGCCCGCCCGTACCCCGCCCGCCTGGCACCGTCCGCCCGCCCGGCCCAGGTCCCGCCCGGCCCAGGTCCCGCCCGGCGTCGGCCCGGCCACCACCGCCCCCGCGACGGTGCGTCCGGCCAGGGCCCGCCACCCGCTGGGCCGCCCGCGCTCGGCCGCCCGCCACCCGCTGAGCCGCCCGCTGCTCAGCCACCCGCAACCCGCTCAGCCGCCCGCGGCCACCGCTTCGAGGAACTCCGCCGCCACCGGACCCGCGTCCGCGCCGCCCGACCCGCCGTCCTCGATCAGCACCGAGAAGGCCAGATCGCCCTGGTAGCCGATGAACCAGGCGTGGGTGCGCGGCGGCGAATCGGTGCCGAACTCGGCGGTGCCGGTCTTGGCGCCCGGCTCGCCGGGCAGCCCGCGCAGCGCCTCGCCCGAACCCTCGGTGACCACCGCCCGCATCAGGGACCGCAGTGCGGCCGCCGTACCGGCGGGCAGCGGGGCCGTGGCCTTCGCGCGCTTCCCGGCCGCGTCCGGTACCAGCACCGGCTGACGGAACGTCCCGTCCTTCACCGTCGCCGCGACCGACGCCATCACCAGCGGACTCGCCTCCACCCGGCCCTGCCCGATCATCGCGGCGGCCTTGTCGTTCTCGCCGGTGGTGCGCGGCACGGAACCGTCGTACGTGGTGGTGCCCGCGTTCCACTCCGGGCCGATGCCGAACCATCCGGCCGCCTCGCTGAGACTGTCGTCGTCCAGCCGGTCGCGCAGCCCGATGATGCCGGTGTTGCAGGACCGGGCGAAGCCCTCCCGGAACGTCGACCCGGCGGGCAGCGCGAACAGGTGCTGGTTCTCGAAGCGCTGGCCGTTCACCCGCTCGTAGCGCGGGCAGGGCACCGGGGTGTCGCCCCGTACCCCCTTCCCGATCAGCGCGGCGGCGGTGATCACCTTGAAGTCGGAGCCCGCCGCGTACCGTCCGCGCAGGGAACGGTTCGCGCCGGTGGGCGGATTGTCGGCGGCGGCGAGTATCTCCCCGGTGCTCGGCCGTACGGCCACGACCGCCGCGTTCTTGTCCAGCCCCTTCAGCGCCCCCTCGGCGGCCCGCTGGACGGCCGGGTCCAGGGTCGTCCGCACGGGCTCGCCCCGGCGGCCCTCGGCTGTGTGCAGGGTGGCGAGCGTCCGGCCGGTGCTGGTGCCGACGATGGCCACCGAGTCCGCGGGCTTCCCGGCGAGCCGCTTGTCGTAGCGGTACTGGAGACCGCTCTTCCCGGGGCTGCCGACCAGCGCCGGGGCCAGCCCGTCGAGCGGGCTGCCGTCGGCGGCCCGCAGCTCCCCGCGGTTCCCGGTGTCGGGCCGCAGGGCCAGTTCGCTGCCCTCGGTCAGCCGGGGATGCAGCACGGCGGGACTCCAGCGCACCACCCAGCGCCCGTCCGCGCGGACCACGGGCGCCGACGAGTCGTAGGCCCAGGTGCCGCCGCCCGGGAGACGGAACGTGGCACGGAACCGGTGGCCGCCCTGATCGGTGGGCGCGCCCCGGACGAGGGAGACCTTCCGGGCCGGCAGGTCCTCGGCGAGCTTCGTCAGCCGGGCGGAGGCCGCCGCGGGCCGGTCGGTGTGCGCTCCGGCCCGGTCGGCGTCGCCGCGGGCCCACGCGTCGAGGAAGCCGTCGACCGCGGCGGTCCGCGCGTCGGGCTTCCCGTCGTCCCCGCCGAGCAGGCTCCACGCCGCCGTGCCGCCCCCGGCCAGGACGACCAGGGCGACGGCCACGGGCAGCAGCCGCCGCCGGGGCCGGGAGGACCCTGTACCGGAGCCGTGGCCGGAGGCCGTGCGGCCGTGGTGCGCGTTGTAGTCGTTGTCGTCGTCGTTGTTGTCGGACATGGCCCCAGCTCAGCAGGCCGGACGGCTCCCGGGCCAAGAGCCCTATCCCGTCCGCCCCCATAGCGGAACGGCTATGATCGCTGCTCGTGGACCTGGTCAAACATGTCCGGTACTTCGTCGCCGTTACAGAAGAAAGACACTTCGGACGTGCGGCGGCCCGGCTCGGGATGGCCCAGCCGTCGCTCTCGCAGCGCATCCAGCGGCTGGAGCGGGAACTCGGCGTGCGCCTCTTCGACCGCACCAGCCGGGGCGTCGAACTGACCGAGGGCGGACGGCTGCTGCTCGCCGAGGCACGGCCCCTGATCGAGCGGGCCGACACCCTGCTCGGCGTCGCCGCCCGGGTGCGCAGCGGCGCGGCCGGGGTGCTGCGCGCCGCCGTGCCGCCGGAACTCGGCAGCGCCGTCGTCGCGGCCCTGGTCGGCGGATTCCGGGACGGCTCGCCAGGTGTCCGGCTCGCCCTGCGGGAACTCGGCGCGGGCACCCAGCTCACCGAACTGCGGGCCGGGACGCTCGACGTGGGAGTGCTCCGGTACCCCGTCGACGTGGCGGGACTCGGCCTCGGCGAGGTCCTGTCCAGGCCGTACGGGGTGGTGCTGCCGCACACCCCGGGAGCTGGCTGCGGCCCGCCCGGCGCCCCGCCGCCGCACGGGGGAGCGGGCGGGCCGGTAGGGCTGGCCTCGCTCAGCGGACTCGACCTCGTGCTGTTCCCCCAGCCGTCCGCGCCCGCCCTGCACGCCGAGATACTGGCGGTCTGCCGCCGCCACGGCTTCGAGCCGGGCACGGTGATCGCCGGACAGGACCCCGAGTTCGTCGACGGCATGGTCCTCTCCGGAACGGCCGTCACCTTCGCCACCCGCGACCGCAAGCTGCCGCCGGGCACGGCCTGGCATCCCCTGGAGGGCGAACCCTTGCTGGAACAGGTGTCCGCCGCCTGGTTGCGCGGCCGGCAGGACGATCCGGTGGTACGGCTGTTCGCCGAGGTGGCGCGGAGCGTGCTCACCGAACGAGGAGGAATGGTCCCGGTGATGGAGACCGCCGCGGCCCGGCGGACCACGCTGCCCGGCCCCGCCTACGGATACACCGTATGAACGCGCCCGGGGAAGGAACCCCGCGGGGCACCGGTGTCCGCTCCCGCATCCGGTCCGTGTTCACCGACGCGGGGGTCACCGGCTGGATGCACGCACTCGACCTGGGCGACGGCGCCGAGGTCGCCGTCGCCGCGGACACCCCGGTCAGCACGGCCAGCGTCCACAAGCTGTGCCTCGCGGTCACCGTCCAGCGGTTCGCCGACGAGGGCCGCCTGGACCTGGACGAACAGCTGGAGTCGCTGCCCGGCGACCGCACCCCCGGCCCCACCGGGCTGTCGATGCTGAGCGGCCCGGTCCGGATGTCGGTCCGTGATCTGCTCGCGATGGCCCTCACCGTCAGCGACAACGCGGCGGCCGACCTGCTCATCGACCGTGTCGGACTCGACGCGGTCAACGACGCCATGCGCGCCCTCGGGCTGCGCCGCACGGTCGCCGTGCAGACCATGCGCGACCTCATCGCCTCCATCGAGGAGGACTCCGGCGGCGACCCGGCCCGGCTGGCGTCCGACCCGGCGGTCCTGGGACGGCTGCGGGTCCTCGACCCGGCCCGCGCCAACCGCAGTACCCCCCGGGAGATGACCAGGCTGCTCGCGGCGCTCTGGCGGGACGAGGCGTGCTCGGCGGGGCGGGCCCGCGAACTGCGCGCGGTGCTGGGCCTCCAGGTGTGGCCCCACCGGCTCGCCTCCGGATTCCCGTACGACGACGTCCGCGTCCACGGCAAGACCGGCACCCTGCCGACCGTCCGCAACGAGGCCGGGGTGGTCGAGTACCCCGACGGCGGCCGGTACGCGGTGGCCGTCTTCACCCGCTCCGCCCGCACCGCCGCCCGCCAGCCCGCCGCCGACGCGGCGATCGGCACGGCGGCGAGGCTCGCGGTCCGCGCCCTGCGAGCCCCCTGACCACCCGCCCGCACCACGCCCCGGGACGCCAACGGCCCCCACCGGCCGCACACCCCCGGGCTCCCCACCGCGCCGTACACCCGTCCCCTGCCGTCGGCTGTACACCCGCCCCGCTCCCGTCGGCCGTACGCCCACTTCGCCCCCGTCGGCCGTACGCCCGCCCCGCTCCCGGGTGGGTCCGTACACCCGCCCCGGCCCCACCGGCCGTGAACGAGCCCCGGCCCGAGGCGGTCGGGGCGCACCGGGGGAGCCTCTTCCCGTCAGTGGCGGGCCGTGCGCCGGTCCGGGCGCGGCCCTCGGTGACCGCCCGGAAGCGGATCGCCGCTGCTCGGATGAGGCGCACCTGCCGAACGCCCCGGACCGGCCCGGCGATTTCCGGCCCATCGGACTTTTCGCCGGGGGAGCGGGGCAGGGTGACGGCGAACGACCGCCGGAGCCGTTCCGGCCCACGCGAACTGCCCGAAAGGGGAACGCCCGTGCCGCTCTTCAGGTACAAGCCGACCGGATACCAGTACACGGTGTCGCACATGGCTCCGCACACCACGGGAGGATGGAACGCGCTGTTCGTCTCCAACGAACAGGCCCTCGTGGTCGGCGAGGAGGCACAGCTCCACAAAGGCGCCCTGACCACCGCGTACGACGGCGCCCTCGGCTGGCTGCGGGGGGTGTGGACCAGCTGCGCCGAAGGCGCGTTACAACTGCCCGACGCGAACGGCGTACGACAACTCCTGCTGTTCCACGGTGACACCTACGCCTGGGCGAAGTGGGACAGCGGGATGCATGAGATGAGCGGATGGACCCGGCTGCGCCTCGGACCCCGGAGCAGGACCCTCGGTGAACTGCTCCCCGCCGACTGGTGTTCCGGGGTCGACGTCATGCTCCAGGCACCGTGCCACGCCGACGGCACCTGGCAGACGTACTTCTTCAAGGCCGACCGCGTCCTGACCCTGAACTGGGCGACCGGGGTCGTCCGTGACGTGCCCATCAGCCAGGGACCGGACAGCGGAGCGCCGGGCTGGGCGGCGCTGCCCGCCGACTTCACCCACGGCCTCGACCACCTGCTCGCACTGCCCCCCGCCGCCGACGGCACCCGCCGCTCCCTGCTGGTCAAGGGCGTGGACGGACTGATCCTCGACTGGGTCGCCGGGGTGGAACGCCGGGGCCCGCTGCACACCCTGACCCGGGGCCTGGCCCAGCTGACCGGCGACATGGCCACTCTCCGCCAGCCGTTCTCCGGACGCTACTCCTGGAGCGACGGGGCGAACCGGGTGGATCTGCGGATCGATCTGGAGGCCGCGGACACCTCGCGGGTGATCAGCGGGGAGCTGTTCACCGTCGCGGGACGGACCACCACGTACGCCAACTCCTTCCGCTGCGTACCCGGCACGGTGCGGGTCGGCCGGGGCTCCGTGCAGGTGTACGCCGATGTCGTGGAGTTCGCGCGACCGGCGCCGCCCACGTCGCTGTCGATCCTCATCGACCGCAAACCCGTCG
Source organism: Streptomyces uncialis (assembly GCF_036250755.1). Classification (NCBI taxonomy): domain Bacteria; kingdom Bacillati; phylum Actinomycetota; class Actinomycetes; order Kitasatosporales; family Streptomycetaceae; genus Streptomyces; species Streptomyces uncialis. The sequence goes on from NZ_CP109583.1 coordinate 8,497,540, forward strand.
GTGACGCCCCCGCCTTCGCCGTCTTCGACCTCAACCGCGACGATCCCTCCCAGACCCTCAACTGCCATGGCCCGAGGATCTCCCCGCACTGCCGCGCCATCGGCCACGAGACCGGCCCGACGGCCGGTCCCGAGCCGCTCGCGCGGTCCGGGACCACGGCCGCGCGGATACCCCCGGGCCACCGCCATCGTGTGCTGTCCGTGGCCTCCGCGTGGGCCGGTCCGGGCCTGTGGACACGTCCCGGCTCCGCCGGGGCGGCGGCTACAGGGGAAGGGTGATCCAGATGCTCTTGCCGCCGCCGTCCGAGTCCGGCCGGACGACCGCCGTGCCGCCGAGGCCCAGGGTGAGTTCGGTGACCATCGCGAGGCCCGAGCCGGGGGTGTGGGCCACCGCGCCGTGCAGCGCGGGCTGATAGGGGTGGCGGTCATGGACGCCGAAGGCGAGGGTGCCCGGCCCGGCGGTGTGGATGACGGTGAGGTTCGGGCAGTGGTCCGCCGCGTGCCGGACGCTGTTGGTGACCAGTTCGCCGAGGATCAGCAGCGCCGCGTCCGCGCTGGGGTGCCGGGGGCTGATGCCCCATTGGGTCAGCACCTGTTCGGTGACCTCGCGCGCCGTGCGCACGGCGCTCCCGGCGGCGGGCAGGGACAGGACGTTCCGCAGGGGCAGGCCCTCGGGCATGGTGTGCAGGAACGTCATCGCGTGGTCCTCGGGGCGCCCGGTCCCGCGACGGGCGGCCGGTCCGGTGCCCCCCGGGGCCCGGGCACCGCCGGGCGCGCACCCGGGGACCGATCCGGACGGCCCGGCGGGCCACCGGCCTTCGCCTGACACAGCGGAACCGACACGATCCTCGGACCCCTCCACGACTCGCCCGGCACGACGCCCCGCCCACGGCGGCCGGGCCCGGGTCACTCCAGCGCGTACAGGATGTAGTCAATTGCAGAATTCTGCAACTCCGCACGAGGTGAGGGCGCTTGGAGTTCCCCGACCGGCCGGGTCCCCGGCACCGCCGAGGTCAGCCGGGTTCGACGTCGGCGTCCCTCAGCTCCTCCAGCAGCACGTTCTGACCGGCCAGCATCTCGGTGAGGATCCGGCGGGCCGCCCGCATCAGATCCGCCACGTCCCCGCCCGCCAGCGCGTACACCACGGTCGAGCCCTCACGGGTGGCGGTGACGATCCCGGACCGGCGCAGCACGGCGAGCTGCTGGGAGAGCGCGGCCGGTTCGACATCCATCTCGGCGAGCAGATCACGTACCGCCGTCGGTCCGTTCTGCAACAGCTCCAGCACCCGGATACGCACCGGATGTCCGAGCATCTTGAAGAACTCGGCCTTCGCCTGGTACAGCGGCACCGCCACAGCCGTCCACCCTCCTCGAATCCCCCACCCGGCCGGGCCTGCGGCACGCACGGGCACAGCACCGTTGCAGATTAGTGCAACGGTTCCGGACGGCCGCCGTGGAGGTGGGCACGGCGGTGCGCCGGGGCGGGCGTGTTCAGCGCGGCACGTTCTTCTCCAGGTTCGTCAGATACGCGGCCATCAGATGGTCCCGGATGCCGTCGGAGGCGGGGGCGAACGCGTCGGCGGTCATCCCGCCGATCCTGTCGCCGACCCCGGCGGCGAACGGCATCCGGTCGTGCAGCCTGCCGTCGGCGTCGAAGTACCGCAGCCGCTCGACATGGGAGAACACCGGCGCGGGCGGCACCTGCGGCACGATGTCGTTGTTGTTGACGAACCGGTGGGTGCGGTTCTTCAACGCGTCGTTGTACGCGGTCGCCAGCAGCCGGTCGCAGGTGCGCGGCTGACCGTAGGTGAAGACGCCGTGCGGGCTGAGGTTCGGGTCCTCGAAACGCAGCCGTGCCCCCGAGAGCATGGCCAGCGCGCCGCCGAGGCTGTGCCCGGTCAGCCAGACGCTGCGTCCCGCGCCGCCGAACTCCACGACGGTGTCCCGGACCTCCGCGTGGACCGAGGCGAGGGCCAGATGGAAGCCGAGATGCACCAGCCCCTTCCCGGCGGGCCCCGGCACGGGAGGGGTGTTCCCGTCGGACAGCCAGTCCTTCAGCACGGCAGGTTCGGTGCCCCGGAACGCGACGATCACCATCCGGTCGCTCCCGGCCACGTACGCCTGGGTGTCCTCCAGCGGGAACGGCGCCGCGTGCGGGGTCCGGAAGTGCCGGAAGCGGCCGAAGCCCCACCCGGCCAGCTCCTCCCGGGCGGTGTCCTCGTCCGCGTACGCGGCCTGGGCGGCCCTGGCCAGCCAGTACGCCTGACGCGGGCTGTATCCGGTCTCGGAGTGGTCGAGGGCGGCGACGGGCACGGGGCCTCCTGGGCGACAGCGGTGGATCGGGTCGCTTCGGATCATCGACGGGCGGACGGACGTACGTACACCGCCGCTTGCCCCGTTCGGCGGGCGTACCGGGGCGCGTTCCGGCCCCCGCCGGACAGCGGGCGCCCCGCACGGCACACGCGCGGGCCGCAGGGGGCGCCGTACCGGAAGCAGCGGTGACCCGGGGCGGCCGTGGCCAAGGGGGCGTCGCGGCGGGACCGGCGGTTCGCCCCGGGGCTCGCCGTCGCATGGCGTGTGGCCGGGCTGTTGGCGCGCGGCTCTGGCAAGGTTGGCCGACGGTGCGTCACCGCCCACCCGGACCGGTACGCGCGAGCCGGTCCGTCCCCCCGGGCCGGCCGTACCGGACGGCCCCCGCCGCCGGGACCGCCCGGAGCCCCGCCGCCGGGGGCGGACCGGCCTCCCGGGCCGGACCCGACCGACGACCCCGACAGGAAGGCCCCGCGTGGACCTGGCGCAGACCCGCCCGACAGTGCCCCTGTTCGTCTCCGTACTGCCCGCCGTGATGATCGTGGCCGGGACGGTGTACGACATCATGATGCCCACCGAGTACACGGCCGTCCCGATGCTGTCCGCGGCGCCCCTGATCGCCGCCCCGTTCTTCTCCTGGCTGCCGACGCTCCTGATCAGCCTCGTCTCGGTGGTCGTCCTCGCCGGGCTGCACGCCTACGAGCACTCGTTGGCCGCGCCGCAGTCCTACACGGAACAGGTCACCCTCATCACCGTGGCCGCCCTGGCACTGCTGATCAACCAGGTCGTCCGGCGCGGCGGTGAGCGGCTGGCCTCCGCCCGGGTCGTCGCGGAGGCCGCGCAGCGGGCCGTACTGCCGACCCCGCCCGCACAGGTCGGCGCGCTGTCGGTCGCCGTCCGCTACGAGGCCGCGCTCGCGGACGCCTTCATCGGCGGCGACCTCTTCGCCGTGCAGGACACCGCGCGCGGGGTACGGCTGATCGTGGGGGACGTCCAGGGCAAGGGCCTGGACGCCGTCGCCGAGGTCGCCGTGGCCATCGGGGCGTTCCGGGAGGCCGCCGACCAGGAGACATCGCTGCGCGCGCTGGCCGGGCGGCTCGACGGCGCGATGAGCCGCGAGGCGACCCGCCGGGGCACGGCCGAGGCCGCGGAGTCCTTCACCACCGCGGTCCTCGGCGAGATCCCGCCCGGCACCGCCACCGTACGGCTCGTCAACCGCGGCCACCCCGCCCCGCTGATCCTGGGCCCCGGCGGCGAGGTGACCCGGCTGCCGCCCACGGCCCCGGCCCTGCCGCTGGGCATGGCCGGACTCGGCAGCTGGCCCGACCGCACGGACGAACACCCGCTGCCCGACGGGTCGATGCTGCTGTTCCACACCGACGGGCTCGACGAGGCACGCGACACCCACGGCGTCTTCTACGACCCGCCCGCCCGGCTGCGCGGCCGGAGCTTCCCCGGCCCCGAGCAACTGCTCGACTTCCTCATCACCGACGTACGCCGGCACACCGGCGGCCGGGCCACCGACGACCTCGCGCTCCTCGCCCTCTTCGCGGGCCCGCCGCCGCCCCCCGGATGACCGCCCCGACCCGTTACCCGCGAGACGTGGCGGTCTCCTTGAGGAACAGCCCGGCCAGCGCGCCGAGCACGAGCAGGATCGGCATCATCAGCAGCGCGTGACCGTAGTCGGCCAGATCGGGACTGTCGGGCAGCAGCCGCCCGGGGACCGCCTGGAGGACACCGCCGATGATGAAGCAGACCCCGTTGACGATGGCGGCGGAGCTGCCGACCAGGGCGCCGGGCACGGATTCCCCGGCCACCGTGAAGCCGAGCATATGGGCGCCGGCGAAGAGCCCGACGGTGAACATGGTGACGACGGAGACACTGTTGGTCTCCGTCGGCAGATAGATCAGCAGGGTCACCGCCGCGGCCTGGAGCAGGACCCCGACAACGGCCGGGATGCGGCGGTTGTTCCAGTGGTCGGACAGCAGATTGAACAGCGGCGCGCCCACGGCGAGCCCCAGCCACGACACGGCCGTCAGCACCGCCGCCAGGGAACTCTGCGCACCGCGTGCCTCCATCACCCGCGGACCCCACAGCACGCCCATGGCGAGCATCGAGCCGAACGACACCCCGGCGAGCGCCGCCGACAGGACGACGTTCCGGTTGCGGAAGCAGGCGCCGAGATCACGGAAGATGCTGGACACGAGCGGCGGACGCTTCGCGGAGGTGGCCCGCGCCAGTTGCTCCGGCCCGGGGGAGGGATTGCGGACCAGCAGGGCGAACAGAACGATCAGCAGCACCCCCGCCGCACCGAATCCGTTCAGCAGCTGCTGCCAGCCGACATGACCGAGCTGCCAGGAGATCGCGGGCTGACCGAAGGCGGACCCGAGCGACGCCAGCGACTGCACCAGCCCGAACATCAGCCCGTAGCGCGCCGCCGGGAACCACTGACCGCCGATGTACCCGGCGCCCACGAAGCCGAACGAGGAACCGATCGCGAGAACCACCTGCGCCGCGACGAGCGTGCCCATGCTGTCGGTCTGCGCGTACAGGAACGCCCCGGCGGTGACGAAGGCGACCGCGACCGTCAGCAGCGGACGGGACCCGAAACGGTCCAGCAGCGCCCCGGAGAAGAACTGGCACAGCGCGAACGCCCAGGTGTAGATCGACCCCGCGAGCCCGATCTGGGCGACCGTGAGCGCGGCGGTCCGCTGGATCTCCGGCGACACCACCGCGTAGCCGGTCTGGATCGAGAACAGCCAGATCACGAAGACCGTGCACAGACCCCAGACCAGCCACGCCTCGACCCCGCCGATCGTCCGGTGCGGGCCGTGCAGGAACCGCGCTCCGGGATGCTTGCGGAACCCGGCTCCGCCGTCGGACGCGGGAACGTTGCTCGCCATGACGGTGTCCTCCTGTTCGGTCGGATGGGTCAGGCGGGAGCGGCGTCGCGGTCGTGCGCCAGGGCGCCCGCCACATAGGTGGCGCGCACGGCCCGGTCGTCGCCCATCACCGCAAGCACGAACAGCAGCTCCTCGATGTCGCCCACCCGGGACGTGCGTTCGGCCAGCAGCGGCGTGGCACGCGGGTCCAGCACGACGAAGTCGGCCTCGTGCCCCGCTTCGAGGGACCCCACCTTGTCCTCGACGCCCATCGCCTGCGCGCCGCCGAGGGTCGCGAGGAAGAACGCCTTGAGCGAGTCGAGGGGATAGTTGGCCAGCTCGGCGACCTTGTACGCCTCGTTCATGGTCGCCAGCAGCGAGAAGCTGGTACCCGCCCCGATGTCCGTCCCCAGCCCCACGTACAGGGGACGGGCGGAGTCCTTCGCGTCATGGACGTGGAACAGCCCGCTGCCGAGGAACAGGTTCGAGGTCGGGCAGTGCGCGATCGCGGTGCCCGTCTCCCCGCACCTGGCCCGCTCACGGCCGGTCAGATGCACCCCGTGGGCGAGGACCGCCCGCCGCCCCAGCAGCCCGTAGTGGTCGTACACGTCCAGATAGCCGCGGCGCTCCGGGAAGAGGGACCGCACCCAGGAGATCTCGCCGGTGTTCTCCGACACATGGGTGTGCACCAGCGCGTCCGGGTGCTCCCGCCACAGCGCGCCCGCCGCCTCCAGCTGCTCCGGGGTGCTCGTCGGGGCGAACCTCGGGGTGATCGCGTACATGTTGCGGCCCTTGCCGTGCCAGCGCTCCAGCAGGGCCTTCGAGTCGTCGTACCCGGAGCGGGCCGTGTCGAGCAGCGCGTCCGGCGCGTTGCGGTCCATCAGCACCTTGCCCGCCGCGACCCGCATCCCGCGCCGGGACACCTCCTCGAACAGCGCTTCCACCGACTCCGGGTACACCGCGCAGAAGGTCAGCGCCGTCGTCGTCCCGTTGCGCAGCAGTTCGTCGCAGAACGCCGACGCGATACCCCGGGCGTACCCGGGGTCCGAGAACCGCTGCTCCTCCACGAAGGTGTAGTGGTTCAGCCAGTCGATGAGCTGCGACCCGAAGGCGGCGATGATGCCGGTCTGCACGTAGTGGATGTGGGTGTCCACGAAACCCGCGCTGATCACCTGGTCCGGATAGCGCACCGGCTCCACCCCGTCGGGCAGCAGATGCTTGAGGGCCGTGTAGTCGCCCGACGCGGTGATCACCCCGTCGGCGCAGATCAGCAGCCCGTCGCCCTCATGGACGAAGGTGTCCTCGCGGCCCGCCAGGAACGGGTCGCCACGGAACCAGATCATCGGCCCGCGCACCGCGGTCACGTTCGACACCAAGGCCGCCTCCCGGAGCCAGCAGGTCCGGCCAGTCGACCCCGGGAGCGGCACACGGGCATCCCGGCGGGGCCGAACGGGCGAACCGCCGGGCCGCGGCGCACGGCACCCGGCCCGACGGCGCCCGTCCCCGGCTCAGCGGCCGATCGCGCGACCCCGGGCCTGCACGAGGATCTCCCCGGGGGCGATGCCCAGGGACCGGCTCAGCCGGTTGCGCATGTGCTCGTACACATCGAGGGCCGCGACCCGCATGCCCGCGGCGGTCAGCGCGTTCATCAGCAGCGCGTGGGACGACTCGTTGAAATGGTCCTCCTCGCAGGCCCGCCGGGCCGCCACGATCGCCTCCCGGGGGCGGCGGGCCTCCAGCGCGGCCCGGGCCAGGTCCTGGAGATGGTCCGTGTGCTCCAGCGTCAGCGACTGATGCGCCTGATGGTCGACGCACTCCGCCGGTACGCCCTCCAGCAGCCGTCCCCGCCACAGGGCGAGGGCGTGCTGGAGCATCCGCAGCCGCGGCAGCGGATCGGACAGCTGACGCGCCTGTTCGGCGGTGCGGCGGAACCGCGCGAGGTCGGTGAGCAGGTCCCCGCCGGTGAGCGCGTACCCCGACGGCTGGGTGACGACGCCGATACCGCCGTCCGTCGCGGCCAGCAGCCAGGAACGCAGCCGGTGGGCCCCGGTGTGCAGGCTCTGCTTCGCCTGCGGCGCCGTCCGGTCGGGCCACAGCCGGGTGGCGAAGGAGTCCGCGCTCACCGGCAGCGGGTGGGCCAGCGCCAGGCTGCCCAGCAGGGCCCGCACGACGGAACCGGACGGGGCGGCGGTGCTCCCGTTCGGGCCGAGCAGGACCACCGGTCCGAGGATGCCGACACAGTGGGCCGTTCCGGCCACCGGTGGCGGATCCCCGGGCACCGGCGGGTGTTCCCCGGTGGCGGGCCATGGTTCCTCGTACCCGCCCGGCCGTCCCGCGTCCGGGCCGAGCAGTGCTGGGTCGGTGTCCTCGGCTCTCCGCATGATTGCCCCCGTTTCCTTGTTGGTCATCCGGCGTCCGGGCTCAGCGGAGCAGGACGGTGCTGCCCTGGAAGGGGAGAACCTCCCCGATGACCGGATGGCCGGGCAGCTCGCCCGCCAGCAGCAGACCGCCCGAGGTCTGGGCGTCCGCGAGCAGCAGCGCCGTCGCTTCGTCGGCGGCCGACAGATCGCCGTGCGGCGCGACCCAGTCCAGATTGCGCCGGCTGCCGCCGCTGATGTGTCCGGCGGCGACCGCCGACCGGGCCGCCGCGAGGACGGGGACGCGGTCCGCGTCGATGGCGAGGGTCACCCCCGAGGCCCGCGCCATACGATGGGCGTGACCCAGCAGACCGAAGCCCGTGACATCCGTCCCCGCCCGGATGCCGCGCGCCGTCGCCGCGGCCGAGGCGTCGCGGTTGAGGGTCGTCATCACCTCGACGGCCTCGGGGAACACCTCACCCGTGGCCTTGTGAAGGGTGTTGAGCACCCCCACCCCCAGCGGTTTGGTCAGCGTCAGGGGCCGGCCGGGTTCGGCCCGGTCGAGGGTGATCAGCCGCGCCGGGTCGGCGGTGCCCGTCACGGCCATGCCGTAGAGCGGGTCCGGCGAGTCGATGCTGTGCCCGCCCGCCACCGGACAACCGGCGGCGCGCGCCGCGTCGAGTCCGCCACGCAGCACCTCACGGGCGATCTCCATCGGCAGCGTCTCGCGCGGCCAGGCGAGCAGGTTGACGGCCATCACCGGCGTGCCGCCCATCGCGTACACATCGGACATCGCGTTGGTCGCGGCGATCCGGCCCCAGGTGTACGGGTCGTCGACGACCGGGGTGAAGAAGTCCGCCGTCGAGATCGCGGCGAGCCCGGGGCCCAGACGCACCACGGCCGCGTCGTCACCGTGCTCGGGTCCCACCAGCAGCTCTCCCGCGTCCCCCGCGCGGGCGTCGTCGGTGAGCCCCTTGAGTAAGGTCTCCAGCTCACCGGGCGGGATCTTGCAGGCGCAGCCGCCTCCCCGTCCGTACCGGGTCATCCTGATGTCGTCCATGTGCCGTCCTCCCTCGCGCCGCACAGCGTGCGCAGATCGTCGGAACCGCGCCGGGTGACTCCGGCACGGTCGAGGTACTCGATGAGTGGGAGGGCGATCCTGCGCGGCACGTTCCAGATCCGCCGCGCCTCGGAGACGGTGAACGGCCCGGCACCCAGGGGCGCGAGAGCCCTGGCCGCCGCCTCCGGTACACGGGCCGCGACATGAACCGTGCCGGACAGTCTGACGAGGCGTCCGCTCCGTACGGCGAGCGCGAGATCGTGGCCGCCGACGCCGAGCGCGGTCAGCTGCGCCGGGGTCGGCGCCCCGAAGGAGCCCTCCGCCAGAGCGGCCTCCAGCGACCGGACCAGGTCCCGGGCCGCCGCCGACAGCGGTCCGGCGCCGTCGGTCCGTACGACGCGGCCCGCGCGCAGCACCAGCGCGGGCGGCAGCAGCGCACCGAGCGGCACCCCGTCCGGCAGACCCAGCCGCGCGCCGAGCGCGGTCGCGTCCACGGGCTCGCCGTCCGCGGTGGCGGCGGAGACCTCCCCGGCGATCCTGCGGCGCTCGGCGGGCGACACGAGCCAGCCGCCCGCGACGGGCGCGGTCGCGGTGGTGTCCACCCCGATCCCGCGCAGGGTGTCCAGCCGCACGAAGCCCCGGGAGGCGATCTCGTGCTCCGGGTCGGGCGTGCCGGGATGCCCGGCCAGCGCCGCCGCCCGCGCCCCGCCCGCGCGGCGCGGCCCCACGAACGGCGGTACGGGGTCGAGGACGACGGCGCTGCCCACGACCCGCCGGTGCGCGGTGAGGACCGCGCGGTCGCCGACGCGCAGGGGCAGCGGGCGCGTCAGCGTGAGACGGGCGGTACCCCTGCCGAAGCGGCGGACGCGCGCGGGCACGGCGGCGGAGCCGATGTGCACGGTGACCTCGGCGGTCGCACGCCCGAGGAGCGGACCGCCCAGCCGCACATCGGCCACCGCGGAGTGCAGGGACGTCCCGGGCGGACACAGCGCGGTCCCGCGCAGGCCCTCCCGGGGCGGATCGCCGCGCAGATTGACGGCGACCCGCGCCGGTCCGGTGGACGCGCGGACCGTACGGCCGAGTTCCTGGAGTCCCCGGACGGTCAGCCGCGCCCGGCCGGGTCCGGCGTCCAGGACATCGCCCTTCGTCAGGGTGCCCTCCTGGAGGGTGCCGGTGACGACGAGTCCGTGCCCGGGAAGGGTGAACGCGCGGTCGGCCCAGAGGCGTACGGGCGCCCAGGGACGCGGCGGCGGCATCCGGTCCCGTAACGCGGCCAGCGCGTGGACGAGTTCAGGCAGTCCGTCGCCGGTGCGGGCGCTGACCGCGACGGACGGCAGCCGGGCGAGGCCCGTGCCGGACAGGGCGGCGCGGGCCCGGTCCCGGGCGGGCCCCGGGTCGGCCAGGTCGCAGCGCGTCATGACCAGGATGCCGTCACGCACCCCCAGGGCGTCGAGCGCGAGGGCGTGTTCCTGGGACTGCGGCATCCATCCGCCGTCGGCCGCGACGGTGAACAGCACGGGCGGCGCGGGTCCGGCGCCCGCCAGCATCGTCGCCAGGAAGCGCTCATGGCCGGGGACGTCCACGAACGCGACCCGCTCGTCACGGCGCTCGCCGTCCTTGAGGCCGCCGTGCCCGATGTTCCCCGCCCCGGTGCCCCCCGCCCCGGTGCCCCCCGCCCCGATGCTCCCTGCCCCGGTGTCCGCGCGCCGATGGCGCTTGTTCCGGAGGTCGCCGTGCCGGTCGTCCCGATCCCGCCCGTTCCCGTCCGGGTCGTCCCCGGCCGGGTCGTCCCCGGTCGTGGGGACGGAGGTCCAGACGAAACCCAGGTCGATGGTGAGCCCCCGGCGGCGCTCCTCCTCGGTGCGGTCGGGGTCCGTCCCGGTCAGGGCACGCAGCAGGGTGGACTTGCCGTGGTCGACGTGGCCCGCCGTGACGACGACCATCACGGCCCGGCTCCCGCGACGGCCTCCGCCACGGCCCCGGCGGCCCTCGCGGCGGAACGCGTGACGGTCCCGGCGGTCTCCGGCACGGCTGCGGCAGGCTCCTTGAGGGCTCCGGCGGTCGCCGTTGTGGCCTTGGCGGGTGCGGGTGCGGGTGCGGGTGCGGGTGCGGGTGCGGATGCGGATGCGGCGGACGGGCGGGCGACCAGACCCCAGGCGTCCAGCACCGCGCCGATCAGCAGCTCGTCGTCCTCCTCCTCGACCGTCCGCAGATCCAGCACCAGCCTGCCCTTGTGCACACAACCGAGTACGGGCATCCGGCCCGCCCGGAGCGGCGGCCCGAGGCCGTCGGGCAGCGACACCCCGGCGGACGGCAGCGCCACGCCGGGTGCCCCGCCCCCGCCCACCACGGCCTCCGTCGCCACGGAGACGGCGTCCAGACCGGCGCCGCACAGCCGCCGCGCCATCTCCCCGGCGCGGTCGCCCAGTTCCCCGACGGAGCGCGACAGCGCGGCCGGCAGCGGCGGGACCGGCCCGCGAAGGGTGGCCTCCAGGGCGGCCAGCGTCAGTTTGCCCGTCCGCAGGGCGCGGGCCAGCGGATGCCGCCGCAGCCGCTCCACGAGAGCGGCCTCCCCCAGCAGCAGCCCCGCCTGCGGCCCGCCCAGCAGCTTGTCGCCGCTCGCCGTGACCAGGGCCGCGCCCTGCGCGAGCACCGTCGCCGCGTCCGGCTCGTCGGGCAGCAGGGGATGCGGCGCGAGCAGACCCGAACCGATGTCGACCACCAACGGCCGCCCCAGTGAAGCGAGGTCACGTACGGACGGACTGCTCACATACCCGCTCATCGCGAAGTTGGAGGGGTGCACACGCAGCAGCAGGGCGGTGTTGTCGTTGATGGCCCGCGCGTAGTCGTCGGCCGTCGTGCGGTTGGTGGTCCCCACCTCGCGCAGCCGGGCGCCGGTGCTCTCCAGCAGTTCCGGAAGCCGGAAACCGTCACCGATCTCCACGAGTTCGCCACGGCTCACGACGATCTCCGCGCCCTGAGCCAGCGCTGTCGCCACGAGCACCATCGCGGCGGCGTTGTTGTTCACCACATGGACGGCCTCCGCGGCCGGTACCGCGGCGTGCAGGGCTTCGAGCGCGCCGCGGCCACGTCGCCCACGGCGGTTTTGCGCCAGATCGAGCTCCAGGTCGGAGGTGCCCGCGAGATAGGCGACCGCGTCGACGGCGGCCCTGGACAGCGGTGCCCGGCCGAGGTTGGTGTGCACCAGCACACCCGTGGCGTTGAGGACCCGCCGGTGACGCGTGGGCGCGGGCGGCAGCGCGGCGACGGCGTCCGCCACCGCCTCGGCGAGCGGGCGGTGCCCGCCCCGTAACGACCGCTGCACCCGGCGGGCCGCCTCACGCGCCTCTGACCTGCCGAGACCGGCGGCGGCAGCCCGCAGCCGCGGATCGTCCATGATCTCGCGCACGGACGGTATGCGACCGGGAACGTCGGCCTTGCCCATGGCGCTCCTGACACTCGAACGTTCTCCCGGGCGTGGTCGCCCGCGCGGACGGCTGGGACGGAGGTGGACGGGAGTCGAACCCGCTGACGCGTAAGGGACAACGTCCACCGGTTTTGAAGACCGGGGCCGGCACCGGCCGACGGACACCTCCGGACAGGATCTTCCAAGGCGGGATCTGGTCTGTCAACGAACGCAAACACTCAGGAAACACGCTGTCAGCGAGGTGTAAGCGGCCGGTAAGCGAACGGTCAGCCGGCCGGGAGCGGCAGAGCAGACGCCGGACGGCGAGGCGACAGCGGACGGCGAGGGAACCGACAGCCGCGGGACAGCGGCGGACCAGAAGGGGTTTCTACGGTGTCTGCGGGCCGCACCTCCGGTGCGGCCGGCCATGCTCCGCTCCCTCCTGGAGGACCCATGCAGTCCACGGCCCTGTCCGCGAAGGCTCTGGCGCCCAATGGGCGCTGGGTGTCCTTCGCCTGCCGCGCCCGCTCGATGCAGGACGACTGGTACTGGAACTTCCGCCTCGTCGGCGCGACCATCGGTGTCGGCATCGCCATCACCGACCGCGGCTACCCGGGCGTCCTGATAGAGACTCAGGGCAACAACATCGTCCAGCAGCTCACCTACGACAACCAGCCGCTCCAGATCCTGCTCCACTCCGGGGGCGAGGGCTGGCACGGGATCTGGACCGGCCCGCACCACTGTCTGATCATGTCCTTCCCCGACGACCAGGTCGACCCCGGCGCCGTCACCACCGTCCTCGACCAGCTCGTGCTCACCGACACCGCCGCGGGCCTCGTGGTGACCCCCCGCGGCGGGGACACCACCACCTGGAGCCTGTACGGGGTCAAGTTCACCTCCGGCGGCGCCGTCACGATGTACGCCGCGGAGGACGCGACCGGTCTCGTCCCGGCCGAGCCCGGCAAGGCCGTCGAGCACGGTCACGTCTGGGCGAAGTCGCTGGAGGTCGACGGGGTGCTGCGGGGACGCAAGTACATCCACGCCGGCCCCAAGGCCGTCTGCACCATCGACGACGAGACCGACAAGAACCTGGGTGTCGGCGCCGTCGACCAGGAGGAACTGCTCCAGTCGCTCGACGTGCGCTGGGGAGTGTGATCGGTGCAGAGCGTTCTCGTCGTCCTGCTGGTCCTCGCCTGGGCCGCCATCGCCTTCCTCACGTTCGGGTACGCCGCACTGGTCGGCAAGGTCCGCGCCCTGGAGTCCAGAGGCTCCACCAGCTCGGACCCGGCCCGCCGGTGGCCCGACCTGGCCGCACCGGCCGCGGCGAAGCGCACCCTGGCGCTCGTCGTCTCCTCCACCTGCCCCACCTGCGAGGAGGCCGTCGCGGCCTGGCCCGCGATCCGGCGCGCCCTGAGCGGCGCCGGACACCGCACGCTGCTGATCGACATCGACAACTCGGGACGCTGGAAGGACGCCGACGCCGGCGAGATCCGCCAGGGCGCCGAGCTGTCCTCCCCGCTGCTGCTCGCCTACCAGCCCGCGCTGCTGCTCCTCGACGCGGACGGCGCGCTGCTGTCGGCGGAGCCCGTGGGCTCCGCCGAGACCCTCACCGCCCTCACCGCGGAACACCTCACCTCCGCACCGGTCACCGCATCCACGACGGGAGTCGCATCATGAGCACCGCCTTCCTCCAGTCCATCCCCGAAGTGACCATGTCACCCACATCGGGCGGCAGCAGCAGACCGACCACGGAGCTGTCCGGGACCCCGGGGAAGAACGGCGGCTTCGGGCGCCGCACCTTCCTCCGCACGGCCATGGCCGGAGCCGCCACCCTGGCCTTCACCGGCCTCGGCTGGATCGCCGGCGGTCCGGCCCACGCCGTGACGCGCAGGTCCCGCCACCCCCGCCACTGCATGAGCGTGAACGTCGCCGGTGACACCCCTTGCTGGGGCCGCCAGTACATCTCCGGCCGGTTCTGCGCCTCCGACGGCTACCACCGCACCGACAGCAAGAACTTCGGTTCGTACACCGAGGACTACAACTGGGAGGCGGCCTGCGGCGGATACGCCGGCTGGTACTGGACGAAGAGCAACGGCACCACCGTCCACTGCTGGGACGGGTACTTCTACGCGATCACCAACGCCACCGGCCACCGGACGCGCCACACGACCAGCTGCAAGAAGTAGCCGCACCTCTTCACGTACGCGCCGGTGGCCGTCGTCGCTCCCTACGACGGCCACCGGCCGGGAAAGGACTTCGGATGGCACTCACGCACCGACCCGCCCTCCGGCGCCCCCGCACCCCCGGCGTCTCCGCGCTGACGGCCGGGGCGCTGACCCTGCTGTTCACCGCGGTCGCGTTCGCGGGCGCTCAGTGGGGCACCCAGGCGCTGCACGGGATACTGCCCGCGGTCGCCGCCTGCGCGGTCGGCATCGCGGCGGGTTTCTCGCTCTCGGGCTCCGTTTGAAGCCACAACTCAGCGGGTCTGCTGACCTCGTCGGTCTGGCGGGGAACCAAGAATGTCGAGTATTTCGTCCGGGGCCTGTTCTTCGGAGGATTCGCCACCGGAATGCTTCTCCTGCTGCCCGCGGTACTCGTCCAGTCACTGGCGCCGGACAGGGTACGCACGATCGCCCTGGTCGTCACGACGGTGCTGTTCCTCGGCATCGAGGTGCGGCTGCTGCCGTTCCGCATGCCGCAGAACGCCCGGCTGGTACCCAGTGACATCGTGGTCCGCACGGACGGCACCGGAGCCCTTCAGTTCGGCTTCGAGATGGGCACGGGCATGCGCACCTTCGTCCCGTCGCATCTGCCGTACGCCTGTATCGCGTTGCTCGTCCTGGTGGGTCCGTGGTGGGCTACACCGCTGGGCGGCCTCGCGTTCGCCCTGGGACGTGCCCTGATGGTCAGGTCCGCGGTCCGCTCGGGCGACGCGTCCAAGTGGGACAAAGCCTTCGCCGCACGGCGGCGGCCGATCCTGCTGCTCTGCTGGACGACGGCCCTGTGCGCGGGCACGGTGGCGGCACTGATCCGGCACGACGCGCTGCCGCTGTAGCGCGCCGACGGTACGAGGAGTGCCGCCCGGTACGCGTGCGGCGCCGGTACGAGGAGTGCCGCCCGTACGTACGGGTGGCACGCCGGGCCCTGTGCCCGGCTCCCGGGACGATGGTCCCCGGGAGCCGGGCACACGGGTTTCGCGGCGGTGCGCCCCGCTTGCCCGGTCGGACGGTCCCGGCTTTCGCCCCGGTGCCCACGGGCCGATGATGAAGGTGGACCGGGCCACGTCCGCCCCGCCGGGGGCGGCCCCGTGCCCGGCAACCGGTCCGCGAGGCCCACGCCACGCCACCCGGGGCCGGTGCCGTGCCCCGCGCCGGGGCCGGTCCATCCGGGTCGGTTCGGAGGCGACGGCGACGGGCGGGCCGGCGGCCGACAGCGCCGGGTCCGGCACGACCGACGGACCGGCGACCGACAGATGGGTGACCGACATGCGCCAGGAAGACCTCCCGGTTCCCGCCACCGGACTGCTGCTCACGCACTTCCTCACCGTGGCCGAT
Organism: Streptomyces uncialis; assembly: GCF_036250755.1. Taxonomy (NCBI): domain Bacteria; kingdom Bacillati; phylum Actinomycetota; class Actinomycetes; order Kitasatosporales; family Streptomycetaceae; genus Streptomyces; species Streptomyces uncialis. Next base: position 8,513,108 of record NZ_CP109583.1, read on the forward strand.
GTGGCCCGCTCCCGGGCGTTCTACACCGATGTCCTCGGCGGTGAGGTGGTCCTCGCCGAGAACCCGTGCATCGTCAAGCTCGCCAACAGCTGGCTCATCATGAACCCGGGCGGCGGCCCCACCCCCGACAAACCGGGAGTCACCCTCCGGCCGCCCGACGACCCGGACACGGCCACCAGCTTCCTCAACATCCGGGTGGCCGACATCGATGCCTGCTACCGGCTGTGGAGCGGGAAGGGCGCGGAGTTCCTGACCCCGCCGATCGACCGCAAGGCCGAACTGCGCTGCTATCTGCGCGACCCCGACGGATATCTCATCGAGGTCGGGCAGGCCACCGGTCTCCTCCGGGGCGTCCTGGCCGACCCGCCCGCCGGGAACGGGTAGCGGGACCCGTACCGGTTCGGCACCCGCACCCGCCGGGACCCTTACCCGCTCGGGACCCGTCCCGCCGGGAACCCGCACCCGCCAGCACCCGTACCTGCTGGGACCCGCCCGCCGGGATCCGTGTCCGCCGCCCGCCGCGACCACCGCGTCGGGCGGCGGGAGTCCGTCAGCGCAGGTCGGCGCCGTACACCTTCTCGACCGCCAGGGTCACCAGCACCCGCCGGTCCGACACCATCACGGACCGGTACTCGTCCCAGTCCGGGTGTTCCCCGGCGGCGGCCCGGTAGTAGTCCACGAGCGCCTGGACCTCGGGACCGTCCGGGTCCGTTCCCGGGCCGACGAGGGTGGTGGTGCCCTCGGCGGTGGCCCAGGACCGCCCGTCCGGACCGGTCACCTCCAGCGCCGCGCGCGGGTCCCGGCGCAGATTGGCGGTCTTGGCGGTGCCCGCGGTCGTCGAGATCCGGATCACCCCGGCGGTGCGGTCATAGGCGGGCATGACGGGTGAGAGCTGGGGTCGGCCGTCGGACTTGATGGTCGCGAGCACGCCGAGGTCGCTGTTCGCGAGCAGGGTGTGCGGATCGAAGAGTGTGTTTGCCATGTCGGGCCCAACCCCCGGGCGGCGGCCGGGTATTCCGGTTCCGTACGACCGATCGGGTGATCCTGTTCCTGACGGCCCGTCACCGGGTGGCGCGCGGACGGACTCAGCCGGTGCGGAGCGCGCCGAGAGGGTCGGTGGGTGCGCCGCGGAGGGACGTGTGCGGTGTCGCGGTCCGTCGGACGGGCGGGCTCAGGGGCGGATGACGGCCCGTTCGAGCAGGCGCTTAAGGGTTCCCTGCTCCTCCTGCGTGAGCCCCGAGAGCGGGGAGTCCTCGCCGAGGAGTTCGAGGAGCCGCTCGCGGAGGGCGGTGCCCTGGGGGGTGAGGACCAGCCGCTTGGCACGCCGGTCGGTGGGGTGCGGCCGGCGTTCGAGCAGTTCCCGTTTCTCCAGCTTGTCGACGACGAAGGTGGCGTTGGAGGGCTCGCAGCTCATGCGTTCGGCGAGTTCCCGCATGGTCATCGGGCCGGTCAGCTCGCGCAGCGCCGTGGCCTGCGGCGCGGTCAGCCCCAGGCGGAGCGCGCGCTGCCGGACATGCTCCGCGATCTGGTGGGCCATCCCGTTCACCAGGCCGCACAGTTCGCGCTCGGCGACGGCCTGCGGTTCCGGGTTCGTCATACCGCTCATCCTAACAAGACCATCCAGCCTGAATATTGCAAGCTTGCATGATTCAAGCTTGATGCATACGGTGATGGGACCGCCGAGGCCCACGGCCCACGGCGCCGCCCCACACCGTCCAGGGAGAGGGAAGAGCGCGCATGCGTTCCACCACGTCGCACCACACCGAGCGGCTGCGCAGGCCGTCGGGAATCCGGTCGCTCACACTCGGCCGGACGCGGGTCACCTACGTCCCGGACGGCGCGGTGCGGCTCACCCCGCGCGGCTGGCTCCCGGACAGCACCGACGCGTGGTGGGCGGCCCACCCCGAGTACCTGGACGACTCCGGCCATCTCGTCGCGGGTATCGGCTCACTGCTGGTGGAGAGCGGCGACCGGGCCCTGCTGATCGACGCCGGATTCGGTCCGCGGTCCGCTCCGGCCGAGCCGGGCAACGCGTACGGCGCGATCCACGGGGGAGCGC